>CAZCBE010000233.1:0-1638 GCA_964496695.1 uncultured Klebsiella sp. | reverse complement strand
GAATGCGGGAAACTGCATCATCTATGCGCGTTCAACTGCATCGTTCCGGCTAAGCACTAATTACTCTCGGCTCAGGTCTGTAACGCAGCCAGCTTCTGTTCGAGATCGTGGTTCATCAACGGCTCGATCACCCCGTCCAGATCGCCTTCGATCACGTTGGAGAGGTTGTAGAGGGTCAGTTCAATCCGGTGGTCGGTCACGCGGTTCTGCGGGAAGTTGTAGGTGCGGATCTTCTCGCTGCGTTCGCCCGTGCCGACCTGCGAGCTGCGCTGGGCGTCATACTTGGCCTTCTCGTCGGCGATCTTGCGCTCCAGCAGGCGGGAGCGGAGCACTTTCATCGCCTTGGCCTTGTTCTTGAGCTGGGAGCGCTCGTCCTGGCAGCGCACCTCGGTGCCGGTCGGCTTGTGGAAGATGCGGACAGCGGAGTCGGTCGTGTTCACCCCCTGGCCGCCATGGCCGCCCGCGCGGCAGACCTGGATGTCGAGATCTTCGGGGCGGATCTCCACGTCCACTTCCTCGGCCTCCGGCAGCACCGCCACCGTGCAAGTGCTGGTGTGGATGCGGCCCTGCGCCTCGGTGGCCGGCACGCGCTGCACGCGATGCACGCCGCTTTCGTATTTGAGGCGCTTGTAAACGTCCTGGCCTATCACGCCGAAGATGACCTCCTTCATCCCGCCCAAGTCCGACGGGCTGGAATTCATCGGGTCCACCTTCCAGCCGTGGGTTTCGGCATAGCGGGTGAACATCCGGTAAAGGTCGGCGGCGAAGAGCGCGGACTCCGCCCCCCCTGCCCCGGCGCGGATTTCAACGATGGTGTTGCGCGAATCGGTGGGCTCAGGCGGCAGAATGCCGCGTTGGACTTCGAGCGTGAGGCGATGCACCTCGGCTTCCAGGCGCGCAATCTCCTCCTTGGCCATCGCACCCAGTTCGGATTCGGCGGGCTCGCTGGCGAGCAGCGCCCGGTTCTCCGCCAGGTCCCGCTCGGCCTTCAGGAACGCCGCCCCGGTGGCCACGAGGTCCTTGAGCCGGGCGTATTCCCGCCCGAGGTCCTGCGCCCGCGCCGGGTTGTCGAAGACCTTCGGGTCACTCAACGACGCCTCCACCTCCGCGAACCGGCGGTTAAACTTCTCGATGTGGGGGCGGAGTTCCATGGGGCGCGGCCTTCCTAAGTCCGCAACGTGGCTCCCCGAGGCGGCGGAAGCATTGCGGGAAAAGCAATCGCCCGCCGGGCGCGGACCCGGCGGGCGATGGCGAAT
Source organism: uncultured Klebsiella sp. (assembly GCA_964496695.1). GTDB lineage: Bacteria > Verrucomicrobiota > Verrucomicrobiia > Limisphaerales > SXTU01 > SXTU01. Next base: position 382 of record CAZCBE010000233.1, on the reverse strand, counting down.
CGGAAAGCTACTTCTTCTTCTTCTTCGCGGCGGCGTCGGCCACGGCGGTCTGCGCGGCCAGCGTCTTGGCGGCGCGCTGCTGGAACTTGTCCACGCGTCCGGCGGTATCCACGAACTTCTGCTGGCCCGTGTAAAACGGGTGGCAGACGTTGCAGATGCCCAGCAGGGCGGTCTTGCGGGTGGAGCGGGTGAGAACCACGTTGCCACAGGCGCAGCGGAATTCGGCGGCTTCGTATTTCGGATGCAGTTCCGTTTTCATGTCAAAGGGCGGGCAGCATACAAACGACCCGCCACTTGGCAAGCGCCGTTTTCACCCGGTTGCGTGCTCGAGTTGACTCAAATTAAAAGACGACGCAGGGGACGCGCTGGGTTGGGGCAGAAG
>CAZCBE010000232.1:0-1862 GCA_964496695.1 uncultured Klebsiella sp. | reverse complement strand
GCTTTGAGCCGGCGGTGGGTAGGGCGGGCTGTCCTCAGCCCGCCGCCGAACACCCGGACGCCACGAGACCTCGGCGGCGCGGTGAGGACACCGCGCCCTACCAGTGCTGCCAGTCACTCAATCCTTTCCCGACTCTCCCATCTCAACAGTCATCTGAAATCAATGAAAACCAGCCTGCACTCCACCCCCTCGCGTCCGGCCGTGCGCCGGGCGGTTCACCTCCTGCTCCTCGCGCTGGCGTTCGTCGTCGGCCTGGGCGGCGCGCACGCGGCCACGGGCACGCCACCAGACAAGATGACGTATCAGGGCTTTCTCGCCGACGGGACCGGCGTGCCGCTGGGCAATGCCAATCCGGCGAACTACGTCACCGTGTTCCGCATCTGGCCGGCGGACACCGGCGGCGCGGCCGGCACCGCCCTGTGGAGCGAGGTGCAGACCGTGACCATGGACAAGGGCAACTTCAGCGTGATCCTCGGGGATGGGCTGCAATTCGGGGCTGAAGCCCACGGGGCCTTGAGCAGCGTGTTTACCTCCGGCTCGGCCTCGGACCGCTACCTTGAAATCACCGTCACCATCGGCGGTGCGCCGGTGACGATTGCCCCGCGCCTGCGGCTCGTGGCCGCGCCGTATGCCCTGCTCGCCACCAGTGCCACGAAGCTGGTCAACCCGGACGGCTCCACCCTGATCAGCGCCCCGAGCACCGGGGCGCTGACGGTCAATGGCAACGTCACTGCCACTGACTTCATTGGGAATGGTTCCCAACTCACAGGCGTTTTGAAGGCGGGTGGTGATTTCATTACCGGCAACATTGGCGCGACGAATTCGTTGGGTGTCGGCGTCACAAACGCAACAAGGGGAAGACTGGACGTGAGGGGAGGCATTGCTACGAGTCTCGCGCCGTTTAATTATCAGAATATTTTTTATACCGGTGTAGGAGGAAACGCTCCGTTAAGTAACCCGGCGGCGACGGCTGTCGGCCATTCAATCGGAGTATATTCAGAGGGTTCTATGTTTGCTGCAAGCTACGTTGTTTTCTCCGATGCCCGCATCAAGAACGTGGTAGGACGTTCGGATGGAGTGACAGACTTGGCCACACTCATGGGCATCGAAGTCACCGATTACACCCACAAAGATGTCATCCAGAAGGGGGCCGGAAAACACAAGAAGGTTATCGCCCAGCAGGTGGAGAAGATTTATCCGCAAGCGGTCAACAAATCGAGCGGACCAGTGCCAGACATCTACAAGCATGCGAGCGTCAAGGATGGCTGGGTCCAGTTGGCTACTGACCTGAAGGCGGGCGAAAAGGTCAACCTCAGCTCCGAAACGGGCGACGGCACTCACGATGTTCTGCAAGTGCGCGACGGGGCCTTCCGCGTGGCCCTGCCACCGTCCGTCAGCAAGGTGTTCGTTTATGGCCGCGAGGTGAAAGATTTTCGCGCCGTGGACTACGAGGCCCTCGCGATGCTGAACCTCTCCGCCACGCAGGAACTGGCCCGGCAGGTGGAAGCCCTGCGCAAGAGCGAGGCGCGCATCGCCGAGCTGGAGCAAAAGACCTCCCACCTGGCCGCGCTGGAGCGCAAGGTCGCGGAACTGGAGAAGCTGCTGGCCCGCGTCGTGGAGCTTCGCAAAGACGAACGCCCCGCCGCCGAAGCCCCCGCCCCTAGCGCCAAGACCGGCAACAACCAATAGTCTCCGAACCGCGCTGCCTCATGTCCTCGCGTGCCCAACAGGCCTCGGTCGCCGCCGTTCCCTCGATAGGGCGCGGTGTCCCCGCCGCACCGCCGAGGACTTGTTCCATTTCGGAACAGGATTCGGTGGAATCGCTGGGAACCACGACTTGCTTTGACTCCCTCTCCCTTCAT
>CAZCBE010000231.1:0-2016 GCA_964496695.1 uncultured Klebsiella sp. | reverse complement strand
CTCATCCGGCCTGCGGCCACCTTCTCCCCTCCTCCGAGGAAGGGAGAAGGCGCGCTTCGCGGCGTTTGGTTGGCAATGAGAAATGCTCTCATGCGATCAATGATTGAAGCGGAATTCGCCCAGGTTCACCAGCACCCAGATCGCCTCTTCCACCAGCGCGTCGGTTTTCGGATCGCTCTGCAAATACGCCACGAACTTCGCGCGCTCGGCCTCCGATGGCAATCGCGTGAGGACGGCGAGGAACATCCGGTCCACGCGTCGCTCCCATGGCTCGGTGGAGAGGATGATCGAATCGGCCAGGCTGCCCTTCTTGCGGCTGATGAACGCGCGGACGTTGCTGCTGTTGTTCAGGAACAGATGCTCGCTCAGCCGGCCTTGGAAATCGCCCTGGCCGTTGGTCGGCTCGCCGAAGAAGCGGTTGAAATACTCCGTTGTGACGCCCTCGTGCTTCGGGGCCGGATCACCACCGGCGACCGTCAGCGCCGCGATGATCTCCTCCGCCGACAGCGGTCGGAGACGGCCCCGCTCGTGGTGCTGCGGCAGGGCGCCTTTCGCCGCGCCGGTGCTGGCGAGCTGGTAGGTCTGGCTGCTGACGAGTTCCCCGATGAGCCATTTCAGGTCGAACTGATGCTCGATGAACTGCTGCGTGAGCGTGTCGAGCAGGGCCGGCAGCGCGGGCTTGTTGTTCGCCTCGAAGTCGTCCACGGGATGGACGATGCCGCGCCCCATGAACTGCCCCCACACGCGGTTCACCGCCGCGCGCGCGAAGAAAGGGTTCGCCGGGGCCGTCGCCCATTCGGCGAGCTTTTCCTTGCGGGAGAATTCGGGCTTGGGAAGGGACTTCAAGCCCGTCTTCATCTCCGGGTCCTTGAATCCCGCCGGCAACGGCGGCTCCGTGAGCGGCCCGCCCCGCAGGAAGGCTGGCTTCACCGGTTCGCCCTTCTTGCCGGGCTTCGCCTCCTTCATGTTGCCGGCGAAGAGCACGTCGCCGCTGCCTTTCTCGCCGATCTTGTATTTCTTCACCTGCTTCTCGCCGCTGCCGGAGTTCCCCTGATCCAGCACGACGAGCCGGACGAAGAAGCCCGCCATGCCGTAGAAATCTTTCTGCGACAAATCGGTGTAAGGATGATCGTGACAACGCGCACACTGGATTTGCGTGCCGAGAAAGATGCGGCTGAAGGCCTCGGTCAGATCCTCCGGCCGGTTGTTAAACGCAACGTAGAACAGCTCCGAACCCTCCTCTTCCGCCAGCAGCAGCGCGCGCACCCAGCGGTCGAAGGGCTCGTTGCGCTCGAATTTTTCGGTCAGCCAGTTTTTGAAGAAGGTGCGGTTCCGGGTCGCGTCGGGATTGGGCGGGTGGCGTCCGAACACCGTGAGGTCCCACACCGTGGCCTGGTGGCGGGCGAAACGCGGGTCCGCCAGCAGCCGCGTGATCAGCTTGTCGCGCTTCTGCTGGTCCGAGTCGTCGAGGAACTGTCGCGCCTCGTCGTGCGTGGGGATGGTGCCGAGCAGATCGAGATGCACGCGCCGGAGGAACGTGGCGTCATCTGCCGCCGGGGCGGGCTTGAGCTTCTCCTTCTGCCAGGCCGCCTGCACCTGAGTGTCAATCACCTGCCGCAGCGGCGGAGCCGCCGCCTGCGCCGCCACGCCCAGCCAGGCCGACAGCCCGATGGCCACGAAGCCGGCGAAAGCACGGCGCGCGGAACGTCGAGAAAGACACTCAGGCATCGGCAGTTCAGACGAGGCAGGGATGGCTATGATTCGAGAGGGGCAGTCAGCGGAGGGCTGCAACGTGCGTGGCGCGCGGCGTTCACGCCGCTTCAACGTCCGAGTTAACAAAGGCCTGCGCATCTTCGCCGAACCATTGGAAGTCGCGAAGCGTCTGGAGTGCGGCGTGTTTCACCGCCGCTTTCGGTGGAGCGCACGAGGAGGCTGCGGACTTGCCATCGGTCCCACGGGTAATACCAACTACGAGAATAGTTTGGTAAAACGAACGCGCCCCTGACTTCACGGCCG
>CAZCBE010000230.1:0-2190 GCA_964496695.1 uncultured Klebsiella sp. | reverse complement strand
TCTCCCCCAGTGGGGGCGAGGGAGCAGAGCAGTGCGGACGCGCCGGGCGAACGCAAGGTCCTCTCCCTCCCGTGGCGGCATTGGCAGACGCTGGGAATGGCTGCGGCAGCCGCGCTGGCGGTTGGGTTCTTCGTGGCGAAAGCTTGGCTTCCGAAGCAGCCGGAGCAGATGGCAAAGGAGGACATGAGCCTGCCAGCAGCCAGAGCCAAGGCCGTCTCCGACTGGTCCCAGCGGCCAACGAATCAAGCGGCTCAGGCGGCGACTCTGACCGTGCAGGAATCGGCCACAAACGGGATAATCACAGTCATACGCACGAATGGTTTTTCAGGGGCGGTGACGGTCCAGTTCGCCACCGTCGATGGCACTGCGGTAGCTGGAGCAGACTACATTGCCCAGAATGGCGTGTTGACCTTCGCCGAGGGAGAGAGGCTTACGACTTATTCGATTCCCGTCGCATCCGCAGGTCCATCTGGGCAGAACGTGTATTACCGGATGGTTGTGCCTCGTCCCGCTGATGTTGGCCTCGTCATTGCCGGCCTGCCTCCCGGTTCAGCTCCTCCCACCGCCTCCAATAAGCACTGGGCCTTCCAGCCCGACACCCGCACCACCGCCGCCTACCCGCGCTACGTTGAAAACCCCTTCACCCTCGTCGCGAGCGAGCCGCTGTCCACCTTCTCCACGGACGTGGACACGGCATCGTATGCGAACGTCCGGCGGTTCTTGAACCAGAACCAGCTCCCGCCGCGCGACGCCGTGCGCATCGAGGAGCTGCTCAACTACTTCACCTACGACTACGCGCCGCCCACCGGCGAGCATCCCTTCGCCGCGCACATCGAGATCGCCGGCTGCCCGTGGGCGCCGGAGCACCGGCTGGTGCGCGTGGGCCTCAAGGGCCGCGAGCTGAAGGCGGACAAGCGCCCGCCCAGCAACTTCGTCTTCCTCATTGACGTGAGCGGCTCGATGTCGCCGGCCACGCGGCTCCCCCTCATCAAGCAGTCGCTCCGGGCGCTCGTGAAGCGCATGACCGAGAACGACCGCGTGGCCATGGTGGTCTATGCCAGCAGCAGCGGCACGGTGCTGGAGTCCACCTCGGCGGTGAACAAGGAGCTGATCCTGGCGGCGATTGACCGGCTGGAGGCGGGCGGCTCGACCAACGGCGGCGAGGGCATCCAGCGCGCCTACGATCTCGCGGTGGCGAACTTCATCAAGGGCGGCGTCAACCGCGTGCTGCTCTGCACCGACGGCGACTTCAACGTGGGCATCACCGACCGCGGGCAGTTGCTGCGGCTCATCGAGGAGAAGGCCAAGAGCGGCGTCTTCCTCACCACGCTGGGCGTGGGCGACGACAACTTCAAAGACGCCACGCTCCAGCAGCTCGCCGACAAGGGCAACGGCAACTACCACTACCTCGACAGCGTGGAGGAGGGTCACAAGGTGCTGGTCGAGCAGATGAACGCCACGCTTGTGACCATCGCCAAGGACGTGAAGATCCAGATCGAGTTCAACCCGGCCCAGGCCAGCGCGTATCGCCTCATCGGCTACGAGAAGCGGATCATGGCCAAGCAGGATTTCAACAATGACGCCAAGGACGCGGGGGAGATCGGGGCGGGGCACACGGTGACGGCCTTGTATGAGGTCGTGCCGCCGGGGGTGATGGTGCGCGGGGAAGTGGACCCGTTGAAGTATCAGACGCCTCTTGCGTCACCGGCTCCAGCGAAGGGTGCCGCGATGAGCAAGGAACTCCTCACCCTGAAACTCCGCTACAAGGCCCCTGACGGTGACAAGAGCACGCTCATGGAAATCCCCGTGACGGACCGTGGTGCGCACCTTGCGCGAGCCAGCGCGGACTTCAAGTTCGCCAGCGCCGTCGCGTCCTTCGGGATGGTGCTCAAGGATTCTCCGTTCAAGGGCACCGCCACGATCGAGAGCGCGCAGGAACTCGCGCAGGAGGGCAAGGGCAACGACACCCATGGCTACCGCGCCGAGTTCCTCAACCTCCTCGCCAAGGCCAAGGCGCTGAAGCAGTAAGCTGGAGCGGTGCATTGGACAAGGCTTGCACTCCAATGCGGTGACACGGCGCGGCGGAGCATCGCGTCTCTGCGTGCGTCCACTTGCGTTGCGCCATACTGCGGTGCCCAAACTGCCTGCGACACCTATGGAGTGCGGTGACTTGTCACCGCTTTCCGCAGG
>CAZCBE010000229.1:0-2455 GCA_964496695.1 uncultured Klebsiella sp. | reverse complement strand
ACGGCACAGGCTGGTAGCCTGTGCTACCCATTCCGACTTCGGAGTTCGGGTTCAAGCGTCGCTACGCGACGCACCCGGTCCGGTCCGTGGGTTGAAACCCACGGCTACCATCGGCGAGTCGCCACGCGACATTCCAAGCCAGGCTTCGCCGGCGATCCTCACGCTCGCCCCTCACCCAGCCAAAGCACGGTTCCGGTAGTGGAGAATCTTGAACTCCGGCGTGTCGCGCAGTTCCGCGACCAGTTCAAACCGGTCTTCAAAGACAGGGAAGAACGCATCGCCCGGCACCTCGCGCTTCACCAGCGTGAGGAACAGGTCGGAGCAGAGCGGGAGGGCCTGCTCATAGATTTGCGCGCCCCCGCAGATGAAGACCTGCCGCTCACCCGCCAGCGAGCGCGCCTCGTCCAGCGTGGCGGCGGTCCGCACGCCGGGATGCGTCCAGCCCGTCCGGCTCAGCACGATAGTCTCACGACCAGGCAGCGGCCGGCCGATGGACTCGAAGGTCTTGCGCCCCATCACCAGCACATGCCCCAGCGTCGTGGCCTTGAACCACTTGAAGTCCTCCGGCAGATGCCACGGAATCTTGTTCCCGTCCCCGATGACGCGGTTCAGCGACATCGCCGCAATGGCCTGGAAGTGTTTCATGCGCGCACTTGTAGCCACCGACGTGAGGAGGCGGACCCCACACTGGTAGGGTGAGACTCCGTCGAACCCCATCTCGAGCGCAGCGAGGCGAGTGGAGCGAGCATCTCCATATTCGCCCGTCCTATCCAAGATGCTCGCTGCGCTCGCACCGCCTCCGGCGGTATCGAGGGCTCGACAGAATCTCGCCCTACCGGGCGTTCACGCCCCACGCCCCACGCGCCACGTAACACGCTCTCCCTCATTTCAACAACTTCCTCGCGCCACCGATGACGTGCTCCCACTGGAATGCCGGACCGGGGTCCACCTTGTTCGACTGAATATGGTAGTGGCCGAGAATGCCCTGATACTTGTCCAACTCCTCGTCCGGCAGCTTGTGAGTGATGAGGTTCCCGTCCTTGCCCTTGGGATAATCGCAGTGGAGTTTGGGAAACACCTTGCAGAGCGCGGCCGTAAGTTTGACGAGCGCGGCATACTGCTCCGGGGTGAAATCGTATTGCTGCAGCGGCCGGCCCTGCACGGGACCAAGCACCGGCTCCCGGCGCGCCGGACGCGCGATGAAGTTCGGCGTGAGCAGGCCCGTGTCACCGGCGCGGGCGGGGATCACCACGCGCGGCCAGCCAGTGTCGTCGCGCTGATACCACTCCTCGAACATCCGCTGCTGGCCCGGGGCGAACGCGCCGATGTTGGCGATCTCGATGCCGATGCTCCGGGTGTTCGACGTGGTGGCGTGCCACGCGCGCTCCTTGAGGTCGAGCGTCTGGTAGATCGTCCCGTCCAGATCCAGCATGAAGTGGACGCTCAGGCAGCGGTGGTCATGCAGCACGCGAAAGCATTGCCGGCTTGTGCCCGCCGCGTCGAAGTGCAGGACAAACTGGTCCACCTGCTCGCGCAGCAGCGGCAGATCCCAGCCGCCGCCCCGCACGCGCTCCACCTGCGCCGGGGTGAGGCCTTGCTTGCGCAGGCCATAGCGGTTGGGCGTCGTGAGCGCGGCAACGGCCACCTTTGAAGTCTCCCATGAGGACTGGTCAAACGCGGCGAACCGCCGTTCCACCCGGTAGGCATCGTAGCCGTTGGGGTCCATCCACGTCACCACGCGGGTGCCGGTGTGAAAGAGCTGACCGGCCACGATGATCTCATCGCCCTGGCGCTTCAGCAGCGCGCCCGGCTTGATCGGACAAAGACAGCCCTCGAGCCACGGCAGCAGCAGCGCCGCCGCCAGCACCAGCAGCCAGCGGCGCAGGCGCGGGTGGGATAGGCGGTCAGTCACGGCCAAGTTTTGAAGGAGAGGCCGCTGTGCGGCAAGTCTGGCTTTGGCAGACCAGCAGATGGGGCGTATCTCGACACTGCCCCGACCTCGTCCCGCCGGGCAAGCGAGGACGCTTGCGACACGGCCGGCCGGAGGCCGGCGCTACGTAGCGCCCGTCGCTCTCGGGCGTATCTCGACACGCCCCCGGAGCGCGGGTCTGCGACCCGCAGCGGCCACCCTCGGCTGATGCCATTCGTGTAGGCCAGCGGGACGGACGTTCGAACGTTGCTGCGGGTCACAGACCCGCGCTCCATCGGCTGTCGGGGGCAGTGTCGAGATGCGCCCAGCAGATGGGGCGCAGATCAGGTTTTGAGCAGTGAATCCGAAGGGCACAGCGGGAGGGCGCATCTCTGCACTTCGTAGCCGCTCTCCCTCACCCCAGCCCTACTCATGAACCTCCCGGCGCGCACCCTTGCCCCGGCGCGAAGGGATACGGCCTCGCCGAACCTCTGGCGTGCTCGGGTCTCCCTCTCCTCCATGGAATGGAGGAGAGGGCCGGGGAGA
>CAZCBE010000228.1:0-2554 GCA_964496695.1 uncultured Klebsiella sp. | reverse complement strand
CGTGAAGTCAGGGGCGCGTTCGTTTTACCAAACTATTCTCGTAGTTGGTATCATAGGGCATGGCATTGGTTTTGCCGGGGCGCGACTTGGGCTGCTACCTGGCCCGGATGAAGGCGAGGAGGTCGGCCATGTCCTGCGGCTTCAGGGCGGCTTCCATGCCTTCGGGCATCAGCGAGAGGCCGGAGCCGTGGAGCTGTTTCAGATCGGTGCGGAGGATGGTTTCCTCGGTGCCGTCCGCGCCGCGCATCACGAGGTTGTTCGGCGTCTCGGCGGTGATGATGCCGGTGAACTCGCGGCCCGACTTCGTCTCGGCGGTGTAGCCAAGGTAGCGGGCCTCAACGGCGGCGTTGGGATCGAGGATGGCGGTGAGCAGCCAGTCCGTGTCGCGCGTGGTGACCTGGCCGAGGTCGGGGCCAATTTCGCGGCCCTCGCCCTTGAGTTTGTGGCAGACGCCGCACTGCTTGGTGAACAGCTCGCGTCCGCGCGTCTCGCTGCCGGCGAGCGTGGCGACGACGGCGTAGTCCTTGATGACCTTCGCGCGGTCGGCGCTGGTGGCGGCGAAGAGCTTCGTGGCGCGGTCGCGGAGGGCGGCCTGCGGATGCGTGGTGAGCTTCTGGCGCTGGGCGGGGCTGATTTGCGTGGGCGCAACCTGTCCGCGCTCGATGGCGGCGAGGAGCGTGTCAATCCACGCTGGACGCGAGAGGAGTGCGCCGAGGACGGCCTCGCGGAGCGCGGGGCTGTGCGCCTTCCAATCGTCGAGCAGAGCGCTGGCGGAATCGGAGCCACCGAGCTTGGCGAACTGCGCGACGACGGCGGTCTGGATTTCGGCGGGCTGCTGGGGCTTGAGGAGCGTGGCGAGGGTGGCGAGGTCTTCGGTGCGTTTGGTCGGACCGCGTCCGAGCAGCGGCATCGCTGCAAGTCGTGTGCTGATAATCTCTGTCTGTGTGATGGGAGGAGCCGCACGCACAATCAACGCGTCCGGAGCCACTGCGACCTTGCGCAACCATTCAATCCATCGGTCTGCTTCTTGTATTGCGTGGATAACGTCTGGGTTGGGGCTCGCTGCAAGCTTTGCCAAAGATGAACCGGTTCGTTCGACGGCATCGGTAAACGAGACAAGAACCGGAATATCGCCCCAACTGGCTCCAGTATTCGTTTCGGCCAGGCAGACAAGCCTCGCGACTTGCGCTGTCTTTCCAGCCCCAACCAGATTGGCAACAAGTTGTCCTGCCAGCTCGCTCGGCAGATGTCCCCAGTATTTACGCTGCACGGCCATACCAAGCAGCGGCTCCTCCTTCCCTGAGATGGAACTGAGTAGCGCGACCCTTAACTGAGGTTCCGTAAACCAGTAGCCAGCGGCCAGTTGGTTCAGAGTTTTTAAGCTTTCTGCCTCGGACGAATATCCAAGGCTGTATGCCAATTGCTGGCGGACCCGAGGCATCGCATCAGTCGCCATCTTTTCAAACAGTCCCAGAACACTGCGAAAGCTTTCTCCCGGTGGGCGGAGAAGCAACGATTCCCCTGCGCGGATCGCGTGTTCACGGACGGCATGGTGTGGGTCTTTTGAGGCAGAGGCCAAACCGGTTTCGGTCAGAGCACCGAATCCATCAAGAACGGATAGCGCTTGCACCCGCACCTTCGGCTCCTTCGCTTCAACCGTTAAACGCTCCAACCCTTCAACCGCCCCCTTGTCCTGCCGTTCCACCAGCAGCCGTTGCACCGTGTCGCGTTGCCAGCCGCTCGGGGAGTCGAGGGCGGCGACGAGTTGGGCCGTGTTCAGCTTGGCAAGGTTCGGGATTTTGCGGCGCGGCTGGTCCACGGGCACGACGCGCCAGATTCGCCCTTTGTCCGCGCCGGCGCGGAGGTCGAGGCGGGCCTGGGTCTCGGGCGCAATCCACTCGGGGTGTTCCAGGACGAAGCGGTAGAAGTCCGCGATGTAGAGCGCGCCGTCGGGACCGGTCTTGAGCATCGTGGGGCGGAACCAGTTGTCGGTGCTGGCGAGGAATTCACGGTCCAGCTCGTCGGGCGCGCGGCGGCTGGTGAAGCTCACGCCGTCGGGCACGAGGACTTCGCGGTGGACGAGGTTGTGCACCGGCTCGCTGATGAAGACGCTGGTGGCGAAGCCGGGGCCGAAGAGGTCGTCGCGGTAGGGCGCGGGCGAGCAGCCGGAGGTGACGTGATTGACGGACTGCGGCTGATTGAAGCGGATGGGCGGCACGCTGATGGGGTAGCAGCGCGTGGAGTCAGGGTAGTTGGCGAGCATCTGCCGGCTGGATTTCACGGCGAGGTGCGGGTTGCGGCGGAGGTAACGGTCGGGCAGCCAGTAGTGCCAGAGCCAGTTGGGGTTGTTGTTGCCGAACCAGTTGCCCCAGTCGTCGCGCCGGCGGCCAAACTGCGTCTGGCCTTCGATGGCCTCGAACTCGCCGGTGTCGGGGCGGAAGCGGAAGTCGCGGCCGCTGATGGAAACGGGTTGAGAGTTGAGAGTTGAGGGTTGAGAGGCTGTGGTGGCGACGGGTGTCCGAATCGGACCTCCCTCGCCCCCACCGGGGGAGAG
>CAZCBE010000227.1:0-2661 GCA_964496695.1 uncultured Klebsiella sp. | reverse complement strand
AAGGGAGAAGGCGCAGAACGTGGCATCCCGGGTGCAAGAAACTGAGATGCGCCCAGCGCGGGCGGGGCACAACCGCGCACTGTCCCGGTCTCGCGCAGCCGGGCAAGCGAGGACGCTTGCGGCACGGCCGGACGGAGGCCGGCGCTACGTAGCGCCGGCGTCCTCGCCGGCTCCGCTTCGGGGCAGTGTCAAGATACGTCAGCTCGGGGGCGCAACTTGGCAACTGCATCATCCGATGGCGACAATGCCACTCCCTCTCCTCCATGGAATGGAGGAGAGGGCAGGGGAGAGGAGGGGCGTCATGTCGAAGGCGCACACCCTTTTGTCGGAGCGCCCCTCTCCCCACTCCTGCGTCGCGGGGCGAGGGAGACGGAGGGCTGCGGGACAATCGGTTCACCCTGGTCGATTCGGACGGTGAAGTGGCGATCAGCCGCGCACGGTGGAAGGGTTTCTCCCCGGAGTGCGGACGGCCTCGCCCGCTTTGCGCGCTGGGTCGCCGAAACGGTGCGCACCGTCCCGGATGCACGACCCGCAAAGCGGCCCGGAGTGCCGCGCTCCGGGGGAGTCGTGGAGCAGCCCGTCATGCGGAGAGTTGCAGCCGAAGTGCTTTCCCGTCAGACTTCCGCCATGAAAACACTCCTGCGCACCTGCGCTGTCCTTTGTGCCTGCCTGCTGCTGACTGCCTCCACCCAGGCCGCCGCCGTGAAGGCGCTCATCGTGGACGGCCAGAACAACCACGACTGGAAGGGCACCACACCACACCTGAAGAAGTATCTGGAGGAGACCGGCCTCTTCGAGGTGGACGTGGCCACCACGCCCGACGGCAAGGGCGACATGTCCACCTTCAAGCCGGAGTTCAAGAAATACAAACTGGTCGTCTCCAATTACAACGGCGCGGACTGGTCCAAGGAGACGCAGGCGGCCTTCGAGGAGTTTGTGCGGGGCGGCGGCGCGTTTGTCAGCGTCCATGCGGCGAACAACTCCTTCCCGAGCTGGCCGGCCTACAACCAGATGATCGGCCTGGGCGGCTGGGGCGGGCGCAGCGAGAAGTCCGGCCCGTATGTGTATTGGGAGGAGAAGGCGGCCAAGGTCATCAAGGACGTCGCACCCGGCCGCGGCGGCAGCCATGGACCGCAGCACGCTTTTGTAGTCGAAACCCGTGAAGCGCAGCACCCGATCATGGCCGGCCTGCCGATGAAGTGGATGCACGCGCAGGACGAGCTTTACGACCGCCTGCGCGGCCCGGCGGAGAACCTGACCGTGCTCGCCACCGCCTTTTCCGACTCGGCGAAGAGCGGCACTGGCCGCCACGAGCCGATGCTGATGACCACGACGTTTGGCAAGGGCCGCGTCTTCCACACCGCGCTCGGCCATGCCGGTGGCGGCAAGCGCACCGCGCAGCAATGCGTCGGCTTCATCGTCACTTTCCAGCGCGGGGCCGAGTGGGCCGTCACCGGCAAGGTGACGCAGAAGGTTCCCGCCGACTTCCCGGGAGCCGACAAGGTCAGCCTCCGCGAGTGAGCACGCCCGCCTTTCCGCCGCTCGAACCGCCGGACAGCCATCTGGCCCGGGCGGTCGAGGGCTGGCTGGAACTGGGCCTGCCGGATGAGGCGGAGGCCGAACTGGACCAGCTCTCTTCCGCCGCGAAAGCCCATCCGCACACGCTGGACCTGTGCTGGCAGATTCACGCGCACCGGAAGGAATGGGGGCTGGCGCACACCGTGGCCGAACTGCTGGTGAGCGTGGACCCCGGGAACATCAGCGGCTGGATTCATCGGGCCTACGCCGCGCGCCGCATGGAGGGCGGCGGGCTGCAGGTCGCCTGGGATGCGTTGCGTCCGGCGGCCGACCTGTTCCGCGCGGAGTTCCTCGTCCCCTACAACCTCGCGTGCTACGCGTGCCAGATGGGCCGGCTGGACGCCGCGCGGCACTGGCTGGGCCGGGCCTACGAGGCGGCGGGCAAGTCCAAGGCCCGCGAGGCCATCAAGCTCATGGCCCTCGCCGATCCCGACCTCGCGCCCATGCGGGAGGAAATCCTGGCGGGGCTGAGGCCGGGCACTGCGTGAGAGCCGGTGCTCGACCGTCAAACCATCTCTGGCAGCTCAAACTCCTGAACCCACTCACGCTGATGGAACATGCAGGCGCGCTGGCGCAGCATCCGGCCTCGCTTATGTGGATCCAGTGTGAGCGTGTGACGATAGCAGCGAAGCGGACAAGCAACACAGTCGCGCTGGTTACGATTTGAGTGACGCTGATGGCACACACAGTTGCGCTGACAGCGAATCCAGCGACAATCTGACGCACAAGCACCGCTGAGATCGCGATTCGGGCTGCTGGAACCGTTCCGATTCCCCCCAATCCAGCCGGGGAGTCATTCACAGAATCATGTTCAACAGAATCATGAGGCAGAATGATTCTGTGCCCCATGATTTTGTGAACCTCGGTGCTCATCCGCCGGGCCGGAACCCCTTCAGGGTTCGTCAATTTTGGGACGGGTGACCCAGGGTAGGCGTCGCGTTGCTCCGCCAACCCTGGGCTGAAGGACGCAATCTCGTTGGGAATGGGGTGGGGCCTGCCAAGGCGTCCGATTCGATTCAGATTATCTTGAGCGCGGCGCACTTCTGCTCCCTCTCCCCCATCGGGGGAGAGGGCCGGGGTGAG
>CAZCBE010000226.1:0-2842 GCA_964496695.1 uncultured Klebsiella sp. | reverse complement strand
TGCGGTTCAGCACGAAGTCCATCCAACCCGGCATAGTCCTGAACCCGGCGTAGTGGATGCGCGGGCACAGCAGATTGGTGAGCAGCGCGGACTTCGGGCGCAGACTTGGGAAAGGGTGGAGCCGTTCGTCCCCTTCGTAGCCGCCGCGGCGGCCTTCTGGCTGCTCCGGCGTCTGATTCGGATACGGAAAGCACGGGAACAGCTCCCTTCGCCGGTCGCGCTCTCTTGAGCAAGCACCAGACCACCCGCAAGTATGAAGCTTCGCCGGAACCGAAACGACTGGTGGTGCATCGCCTGCCTTCTGGGTTTGACGTTGCTCTGGGTCTTTTTCGGCTTGTATTGGGCTTTCCAGCCAGCCTTTACCGATTTCAGCGGCCTGGGCAACGATTCAGAATTGGAACGGATTTATGCCCGTTTCCCTTCCTACCTCGTTAACCCCGCCACGATCGGAATTCCGGAGAACGAGGTTCTGTTGCCCTGGTGCGTCGCCGAATTCAAATTGCGCCTCTCACTTGTCGCCGGAGGCTGGCTGTTGGCTGTGGTGGCGCTTGGGCTGGTGCGCCGTCGTTTTCGCTCTCGGGTCCTTCGGGTCGAGACGTGGAAGGTGAGTGTGAGGCCGTAACCGCCGCCCCAACAACGTGGCGGTGCACAAGGGCACTGAGTTACAGCGCCAACGGCGCGGGCTATCCCAGCCTGGGGCAACGCCCCAGGACTCACCGCCAAAATTCCACGAGGGCTGAAAGCCCGCCCCATCAACGCCCGTGGAATCCACCGCGTGCAGGACGACGCATCACTTCCGAGAATGGATGGGACGGGCTTTCAGCCCTTGGCTCTGTGTGGGGTGCTTTTCCTGGGGCGTTGCCCCAGGCTGGGATGAAGCGGGCCTTTGGCCCTCCGCCTCCGCCCGTCGGGTCGCTCCGAAGTTAGCGTCAAGAACTGTTCCCATTCTCGACCGGTTACTTTGTCTTCTGTTCTGGAACGGGAAACCGCCGCCGCAGGGCCTGCACCACGGCCGCATCCGCGCGGGCGTTGATCACCTCCAGGGGGGAGTAGCCGCGCTGCCAGGCCCAGCGCAACGCGAGTGCGAGCAGGAGGGCGGTGAGCAGCATGTTCGGCCAGGCGTTGAGCGCCCACTGGCCGCTCCAGATCAGGCGTGGAACGGCGGAGAAGGGTGCGAGGTAGGGGATGGGCCATTGATCGCCATCCGGCCCGCGCGCTCCGATGAGGTCGCAAAGCAGGTGGAGATGGAAGCTCAGGAACACGAGCAGCGCGGTCATGCCCTTGCGCTTGGCGAAGCAGGCGAAGACTACCGTCACGATCAGGCAGAAGCCGAGGTTGTGCCCCAGCTCGTGGTGAAACTTTCCCCACCAGTCGGTCGCGCCGCGGGTGGCGAAATCCACCACGATGCCGAATCCGTCCAAGTCAGGGATGATGCCCGCCACGCTCACCAGCATTCGGTCGCGCGGCTTGAGGTCCGCCGTATTCGCCAGCGCCCAGCCGGCGAGGAAGTGCGTGATGGGGCTCATATCAATGTTCTGTCAGAGGCCGTGAGTGCCCACTGGCGGGCCACGCTACGAGCCTTCTCCCTTCGCGGAGCGAGGGGAGAAGGTGGCCGGCTGGTCTGCCGCAGCCTTGGCGAAGGCGGAAGGCCGGATGAGGGGTAGGCCACCAACGCCGACGCCTGAACCCCTCACTCCAACCCTCTCCCCTCATCCGATGAAGGGAGAGGGAGCCGGAGAGCGCCGCGGCCGAACAGCGATTCGAGCGGGGGCCATTTCGAATCAGCGTCATGCGGTCGCGCCTGCACCCTTCATCCACGCCTCCACTTCACGGCGGGTCGGGATGCTTGCCTGCGCGCCGCGCCGGGTCACCGCAATGGCGGCGGCGGCGCAGCCGAAGCGGGCTGCCTCACGCGGTCCGGCCCCGTCCACGAGCCGCGTGACGAACGCGCCGATGAAGGTGTCGCCCGCGCCCACGGTGTCCACGGCGGTGACCTTGAAGCCGGGGACGTGGCCGGTGAATTCCGGCGTGTCCAGCCAGACGCCGTTCGCACCGAGCGTCACGAGCACGCGCGGGCAGGCGGAGCGCATCTTGATGGCCACGGCGGCACCGGCGGCGCTGCCCGCGTCGCGCACCTCGGAGCCGCTGAGCTTGGCGGCCTCGTTTTCGTTGGGGATGATCCAGTCGCAGAGATGCAGCAAGGAGTCGCCGACAGGCGCAAAGGGCGCGGGGTTGAGAATGGCCGGGACGCGCGCCTCGCGGGCCAGGCGCAAGGTCGCTTCCACGGAGGGCAGGGGAGTTTCCAACTGCACGACCACGGCCTTCGACTGGGCGAACAAGTCACGGTGCGCCTCCACGTCGGCGGGCGTGAGCGTGTCGTTCGCGCCGTTGGCCACGACGATCTGGTTCTGCCCGGTGGCATCCAGCACGATCATGGCCGTGCCGCTGGCGACGGTTTCACGGCGCGCGACGCCGCGCGTGCTCACGCCCACCTCCATCAGGTTCGCGACCATCTCATCCCCAAACGCATCCTGGCCCACCGCACCGATGATGGCGGCGGGCATGCCCATGCGGGCGATGGCGTAGGCCTGGTTCGCGCCCTTGCCACCGGGGGCGCGGCGGAAGTTCTTCCCGAGGATCGCCTCGCCCGGAGCCGGGAAGCGCGGCGCTTCGATGAACAAGTCCATGTTGAAACTGCCGACGACGGTAATCACGGGAGGGTTGTAGCGCGTGGGGGAGGCGTTGGCGAGGGCGGGGTGGTGGCGTGGTCGGTTGAACCCGAACTCGGAAGTCGGAATGGGTGGCACAGGCTACCAGCCTGTGCCGTCCGGCCACTGGCCGG
>CAZCBE010000225.1:0-2888 GCA_964496695.1 uncultured Klebsiella sp. | reverse complement strand
CTCCCCCGATGGGGGAGAGGGAGGGGAGGCGCGTCGCCCGCTGCGCATCGCCGTTTCCTTCTACGCTTTCTATTGAGGTCGGACGGTTCCAAAAGCGGCGGCGGAGGGCCGCCGCAGTCCAAGACGCTGGCGCGAAGCAGGGTGCTCCAGGTGCTTTCATTTTCGGTCCTTGGTTCGGGCGACAACTTCCCGGCACACGGCTGCTGCCGCTCCAGGTTTGCCGAGTTCCTTCGCCGCGCTGCCCATCTCGGTGAGCTTCTTCGAGCCGAGCAACTGGCCGATGCGGTAGGGCAGGTCTTCGACGCGGTTGGCCTTTTCCGCCGCGCCGTGCTGGAGGAGGAAGTCGCTGTTCGCCGCCTCCTGGCCGGGGATGGGATTGAGGATGAAGAGCGGGCGGCCCAGCGCGAGCGCCTCGGAGGTGGTGAGGCCGCCGGGCTTGGTGATGAGCAGGGCGGCGATGGTCATCAATTCGTGCATGTTGCGGACGAAGCCGAGGACGTGCGTGGGGTGTTTACGGTCCTGCGCGGCGAGTTCGCGGCGCAGTTCCTCGTTGCGACCGGCGACCACGAGCGTCTGGAAGGGCGTCGGCACCTTGTCGAGTTCGGCGAGGATTTCCGCGACCGGTCCCATGCCGAAGCCGCCGCTCAGGACGAGGAGCGTGGGCAGGTCATCGCGCAGGCCGTAGGCCTTGCGCACAGCGGCGGCATCCACGGGCTGGGAGAAACGGGCAGCCACGGGAATGCCGGTGACCACCACGTCCTCGGTCTTCACACCACGCGCGACGAGCCGGGCCTTCGTTTCCTCGGCGGCGACGCAGTAGAGATTTACGGACGGCTCCATCCAGAGCGCGTGCGCTTCGAAGTCCGTGACCACGCAGGCGGTGAACGGGCGGAAGTCCGGGTCCTTGGCCAGCATCGCGCCCGTGATCTCCAGCGGGAGGAAGTGCGTGCAGAGCATGACGTCGGGCCGGAAGGCTTTTACATGCTTCACGAACTTCGCGTTCGCCCGGCTGGCGAAGGTGCGGCGGACGCGCGTGAGCTTGCGCATGAGCGCGGGGCTGTCGGTCTTCTTGAAGAGGTGCGCGTAAAGTTCCGGCGCGTGGTCAATGACCTTCACATAGCCCTCGGAGTAGAGCTTGCGCGAGAGCTTCGAGACGAAGTCCAGCACGTCCACGCGCTCGACCGTGTCGGCGGGGCGGGCGGCACGCCAGGCCTCTTCGAGCGCGGCGGCGGCCTGCAGGTGTCCGGCTCCGGCTGTGACGGTCGCGATGAGGATGCGCATGGGAGAAGGTGGCCGATTGGTAGCAAACCGGGGACGGGGCTGCACGGAATTTCAGTAAGGTGGCGGGGAGGGGGCGCATCTGGACACTGCCCCCGAAAGCCGACGGAGCGCGGGTCTGTGACCCGCAGCAACGTCCGATCCCCCCGTCCCGCTGGACTACACGAACCGCAAGGGACAAGCGTGGCCGCGGCGGGTCGCAGACCCGCGCCCCGGGGGCAGTGTCGAGATGCGCCCCGGGTAGGGGGTGCATCTCAGTTTCTTGCCAGGCGTCTCCGGCCAAGTGGAGAAACCCGGAGGGTTTCAAGGTGAATAGCCGTGGGTGAAACCCACGGGGAGCGGTTTTCCGGCTCGACCCTGAAAGGGTCGAACTCGCTCATCGGCTGGCGTTGCGTTCAACCCCTCCCGGGGTTGTGCCCCTGGACTCGCTCACCGTGGGTTTCACCCACGGCTATTCATGTGACACCCCTCCGGGGTGGTTGAAGTCTGCGCCGGCAAGTCTGCAAGAAACTGAGATGCGCCCTACCTGATGCGGTGCCGACTAGCCGGGTGGTGGAGACTGCAGCCCGTCCGTGAAAAGCCAGCCCTCCCAAAGGCGCAGGCCCGGCATTGCTGCCGGGCCTGCGCGCGAATGGGTTGTCGGTCGTGGCTTAGAGCCTGTCTGAAAAATCAAGGAGAGCCAATGTTCATGCGAGTCGGCGGAGCATGAGGCGGGTCATGGCGAGGTAAATCCAGCCGGCGGCGGAAGCGGCGGTCTGTTCATGATCGCGCACGAGGCGGCGACAGTGCATGAGCCAGCCGAAGGTGCGTTCGACCACCCAGCGTTTGGGCAACACCTGGAAGCCGGGCACGTCGGCGAGTCGTTGGACCACTTCCACCACCAGCGTGGGGTGCTGCGTCTGAACCCAGGCGGCGAACTCGGGGCCATTGAAGCCACCGTCCACCCACAGTTTGAGCAGGGCGGGATAGTCGGCCAGGACGGTGGCCAGCAAGGTGCGGGCGCCTTTGCGTTCGGGGCAGTCGGCGGGTTCGAGCGTGACGCCCAGCAGCAACCCCAGGGTGTCCACCAGCAGGAACCGCTTGCGGCCCTTGGTTTTCTTGGCGGCATCGTAGCCGACTTCCCCGCCGTGGGCGCTGGCGCGCACGGTCTGGCTGTCGAGACTGGCAGCGGTGGGTTGCCTGTGCTTGCCAGCGGCCTGCCGCACCTTGGTGCGGAGGCGGTGGTTGAGCCGGGCCAGCAGGCCGTTGCGGGTCCACTGGCTGAAATGATGATAGACGGTCTGCCACGGCGGAAAGTTTTTGGGCAGGAGCCGCCATTGGGCACCGGTCTTGACCAGATAGAGGATGGCGTTGATGACCGCCCGCAGCGCGGTGCGCGGGCGGCCGCGTTTTTTGGCCGCGGGCAGGAAGCGGCGAAGCAAATGCCATTGGTCGTGGGTGAGGTCGGTGTCGTAAGTGGCGATTTTCATCGCCTGAAGAGCGCTGCCGCGAATGAAAGCCGCGAAAACAGCCCGTCAAATCAAGCGATTTGTGCGCTTTTCTTTTTCAAACAGGCTCTTAGAGCACTTTCTGTTTAAGTTGTCGCAAGGTCCGGTCGAAGGTAAGGTTGC
>CAZCBE010000224.1:0-3177 GCA_964496695.1 uncultured Klebsiella sp. | reverse complement strand
CACGCGGATGAACGCGAATGAGGACGGGCCCAAGCCAGCGATTCCGCCGCGTTTTTGATTCGCGTTCATTCGCGTGATTCGCGGGCAACCTTCACGCCGGGCCGGAGACCGGCGCTCCCGGACATTGCCGGTCCCGGTGAATAACTTTTCCCAACTTTGTCGCTTGGCCTCGCCCGGCGCGGGGCTAGGCTGGCGGATGCGTGATGAACCGGCTCAACCGCATCCTGCACATGGACGGCGACAGTTTCTTCGCCAGTTGCGAGATCGCGCTCGATCCGAAGCTGGAGGGGCGGCCCGTGTGGGTGGGCGGCGGGCGGCGCGGCGACGGCATCGTGATCGCGGCGAACCGGCTGGCGAAGAAGTTCGGGATCGAGACGGGCATGGCGTGCTTCGAGGCGAAGGCGCGCTGCCCCAAGGGCGTGCTGTGCCGGCCGCATTACGACGAGTATCGGCGGCTCTCCACCGAGATGTTCCACATCTTGGAGCAGTATGCGCCCGTGCTGGTGCCGGTCTCGATTGACGAGGGGTTCCTCGACTTCACCACGATGGACCAGCACGTCTGGCGTGACACGACGCCGATGGATTACATCCGCGGCATCGGCGAACGCATCCGGCGCGAGGTGAAACTGCCGGTGTCCGGCGGGCTGGCGAACTCGGCACGGCTGGCGAAGCTCGCGACGGACGCGGGCAAGCCGGGCTTCCTCGAGGTCGCGCCCGGGACGGAGAAGGAATTCCTCAAGGACCGGCCGGTGCGCGAGATGTCGGGCATCGCGAAGCGCCGCGAACGCGCCTTGTCCGCGCTCGGGGCGAAGACGTTTGGCGACGTGGCGAAGCTGCAGTCCATGCTGTTGAAACAAAAATTCGGCATCTGGGGCCAGCAGCTCTGGCTCTTCGCCAACGGCCAGTGGAACGAGCCGCTGCTGCTCGAGGTGAAGGATCGCACGACGATCTCCAGCAACACGACGCTGCCCTACGACGAAACGGATTACGAGGCGGCGCTGACCTTCACGTTGAGCGAGGCGACGCGGCTGGTGGGCAGCTCCGGCGTGAGCAGCTCCAGGCGCGCGAGCTGGCGCTGACGATCCGCTTCTGCGACTTCACGGAGACGGGCAGCAGCCACCGCTTCCAGCATCCGCAGTTTCAAAACTCGGTGATGAACCGCGCGGTGGAGGAGCTGTTCCGAGAGCTGATGAGCCGCGAGTGGAAGCCGGTGCGGCAGATCCGCCTGGCCTTCTGGAATCTGGAGCGGCTCGACACGCAGCCGACACTCTGGGGCACCACGCACGCCGAGCGCTGGGGCGCACTGGACGAGGCCGCGCACCAGCTCAACACGCAGTTCGGCCAGCCGGACAAGCCCGCGCTGATGACGGGCGCGCAGCTCGCGCTGCGGCAGATCGACGACACGCACAAGAACCCGAAGGCGAAGTGCCCGTTTGTCCCGCAGCGCGAGATGGTGAAGAAGCTCTGGGGCACGGACGCCGACCCGCTGGCGAACAAGGGCAAGTGGGAGAAGCAGCTCGCGCGGGTGAGCAAGCAGGCGCAGTTCCGGCACTGAGGAGAAGCAGTAATCAGTATTCAGTGGGAGCAGGCTGACGAGGCCACCAACTGAATACTGGATACTGGTTGCTTGGCTCCGCCTCGTCACCTCGGCGGCTACGGGAAGCTGGCCGCTTCGCCGGGAATCGCACCCGGACCTCCGGTGTCAGAGACCGGCGCACTGCTGGTTATGCGACGAGGCAAGGGAAATGTGGAATGGAGAATGCGGAATGCGGACACGCGCGGCCCGGGATTCCGCACTCGGCACTCCGCATTCCGCATTTGAAAGTGGTCGCCCGGGAAGGAGTCGCACCCTCGACTGCCGGGTGTAGGCCGGCCGCGATACTGTTTCACCACCGGGCGGGAAAAATGCGGAACGCGGATTTTGGAATGCGGAATGAAGGCGGCACGCGTCCGCAGCATTGATTCCGCACTCCGCCTTCGCCCTTCCGCATTGGAGAATGGCTGCCTCGCCTGGATTCGCACCAGGACCGTCGGGGTCAAAGCCCGGTATGCTGCGGTTACACCACGAGGCAGTGAATTGGTGGCCCGCCAGGGTAACGCACCCTGTTCTACGGATTAAAAGTCCGTTGCATCACTTTAATGCTTGCAGGCCAAATTGGTGCTCGCGGTCAGACTTGCACTGACACTGGCGACGCTCTCGACGTCGTGCCTCTGCGTTGGGCTACGCGAGCGAAACGCATCTCCGGCCGGTCTCTTCCACCGGCTCATGGCCCGTGAGGGATCGCTCGAGCTGCTTCGCGCTCAGAGATGCGAAAAGGGATGGCGGAAGGTCGTGGACTCGCACCACATGCCACATGGCACGCATGGTTTAGCAAACCAGCCCGGCCCGCTGGTCCGGTTGACCCTCCGAAGGAAGTGACAGGTGGCGAGTGACAAGGAGCGGTGTGCTCGAACGCTCCGTGCCCCTTGCCACGTGTCACCTGTCACTTCACGAAAATGGTGCCGCGTGCAGGATTCGAACCTGCAACCTTCCCGTTCTGAGCGGGACGCCTCTGCCAATTGGGCCAACGCGGCGGAAGAAAGTTGAGAGTGGGTGGTTGAGAGTTGAGAGACCGGCAAGGCTCGCATTCGGAGCCTCTCAACCCTCAATCTTCAACTCTCAACTGCAAATGATGGTGCTCCCGGCAGGACTCTCACCTGCATCGCCGACGTTCGAAGCGTCGCACTCTGGTAATTGAGCTACGGGAGCGGGGAAATGCGGAACTCGGAGTGCGGAGTGCGGAACGCAGTTGCGGTGCGCTTCGCCATTCCGAATTCCACCTTCCGCATTTCAAACTGGGGCCGGCGGAGAGACTTGCACTCCCGTGGGGCGGATGCCCGGCAGTTTACAAAACTGCTGCTGTCGCTGCTGAGCCACACCGGCGAAAATCAAATTGTGGGGATGAGGCGCTACTCACCGATTGAGGCATCCCGGTGCCTCCGCACTTCGGGCAAGCGAGGACGCTTGCGGCACGACCGGCCGGAGGCCGGCGCTACGTAGCGCCGGCGTCTCCGGCGCCGCCGCGTCGGGCCCGCCCCATTTGACAAGCCCGGCCCGTTGTGCGATTCGTTGCAGCGTTGCAGCCTAAGCCGGAACGATGCAGTTGAACGCGCATAGATGATGCAGTTTCCCGCATT
>CAZCBE010000223.1:0-3318 GCA_964496695.1 uncultured Klebsiella sp. | reverse complement strand
TCAAATTCAGTCCGAGCCACGTTTTCCCAGGGCGCTTCCGGCTTGCGCCAGCACGAAGCCGTCCAGTCTCAATCAGCCGTTCAAGCCTCCGACGGCGACAAGTCGCCTGCGGAAAGCGGCGAGAACTCGCCGCACTCCATAGTGCTCACGGTGAAGTCGGAGGACTCAAAGATTCCGGGAAGCCACAGATCGGGAACTGAGTTCTGTCTTCATCTTTGTCTTTCCCAAATCTTTGGGTGTCATTCTTCCAAGTCGGCCAGTGGCCCGCCGCGTCTTGGACTGCGGCGGGAAGCGCAGCGCCACGCCGCTTTGGCGTCCCGCGAAGCGGTCGTGGGGCGGACACTCCTGTCCGCCGACCCCGGTGCGGTGGCGGAGGTAAACCAGAAGACAAGCGCGTCCCCATCACGGCGCGGGCCGCTCCGCGGGAGGAAAAAGCGGTGTCGCCGCTGTGCTCTGCCACCGCAGTCCAAGACGCCGTCGCGGGTTTGGAAGTGCTTCGTTCTCGCGCTGCTTAGTTTGTTCGTCAGGCTTCCCGCCGGCGAGGCCGCTTCCGTCGGTGCCAGCGAAGCGTTGGGAGGCTTCACGATGGGCTCCACCTGGTCGGTGAAATGCCGGCCAGAATTGGTGATGGCTGAGCGGCGAAGGGTGGAACGACTGCTGCAATCCCGCCTCGACGACCTGGAGCACCAGATGTCCACCTGGCGCACGGACTCCGTGCTCTCCCGCTTCAACACGTCCCGTGACACCAACTGGTTTTCCGTCCCGCGTGACACGGCCGTGGTCGTGCGTGAGGCGTTGGCAGTCAGCCAGCTCACCGGCGGCGCGTTCGATGTGACGGTGTTCCCCCTCGTGCAACTCTGGGGCTTCGGACCGGGCGGGAGGAAAGGCCGCGTGCCGACGGACGCCGAAATCGCTGCCGCGCTGAAACGCGTCGGCTGGCGCAGACTCGAAGCCCGCCTCGACCCGCCCGCCCTCCGCAAGTCCCAGCCCGACGTTGCCGTGGACCTCTCCGCCCTCTGCCCCGGCTACGCGAGCGATTGCCTCGGTGAAATCCTCTCCGCTCAGGGAATCAAAGACTTCCTCGTGGATGTCGGCGGCGAACTGAAAGCGCGCGGCCACGGCACCCTCGGCCCCGGCTGGCGCGTCGGCATCGAGCGCCCCGTGCCTGGTGCCGGCGGCTTGCAGCCGCCGTCCGTTGCCATCGCTGGGAGACAGACGAGCAACGGCCAGCCATCATCCCCCTCCCTCGCCACCACTCTCCACCTCACCAACCAATCCCTCGCCACCGCCGGCGACTACCGCAACTTCTTCACTCTCGCCGGCCGTCGTTACTCCCATCACCTCGATCCGCGCACCGGCCGGCCCACCGAATCCTCCATCGCCTCCGTCAGTGTCCTGCATGCCAAGACCATGCACGCCGACGCGCTGGGCACCGGCCTCACCGTGCTGGGTTTTGATCAGGCTCTGGCCCTGGCCGAGCGCGAACACCTCGCCGTCTATTTCATCGTGCGCGAAGGCAGGATCCTCCGCACCCACACCACCAAGGCATGGCCCGCAAACCCACCGCAACCGTGACCGGAACGCGACCCGCCGGACCGCTTCCAATCCCGTCGGGATTCAATCCATGAACTGTCGAATGGCAGTTAGCCCGAACTCCGCAGTAGCGGCTGGGAACTCGTGGGGTAGCACAGGCCACCGGCCTGTGCCGAGCGGCTACCAGCCGCTCGGAATGTCGAAGGCGTGCGCATTGCTTCGGAGCGTGGTGGGCCAGGGTGGCCACCTCGCCGTTCCGTCCGGCCAGTGGCCGGACGGCACAGGCCGGTGGCCTGTGCTACCGCTCCCTCAGCCCAACACCAACTCCATATACTTCACATCCAGCCAGCGGTCGAACTTGTAGCCCACCTGCTTGAACTGCCCCACGGTCACAAAGCCAAACCGCGCATGCAGCCGCACGCTCGCTTCGTTTGTCGCGTCAATCGCCGCGATGATGGCGTGCAGGCCCTTCGCGCGCGCGGCCTCGATGAGCGGTGCCAGCAGCAGCTTGCCCAGCCCCTGCCCACGCGAGTCCGCGGCGATGTAAATCGAGTTCTCCGTCGTGAACCGGTAGCCCGGCCGGTCGTGATACCGGTTCAACGCGCTCCAGCCCACGATCCGTCCGCTCGCATCCTCCGCCACAAACACCGCGAAGCCGCCGCGCTCGTGGTCATCGAACCACGCCTGCCGCTGCTCCAGCGTGCGCGGCTCGTAGTCGTAGGTTGCCGTCGTCGTGAGCACCGCGTCATTGTAGATCGCCAGGATGCCGGGGCAGTCGGCTCGGGTCGCGGGGCGGATGTTCATTTGGCCTCCTCCGGCTTGCCTTCAGGGACGGGCTCGGTCTCCGCTTCCTCCTCCGGCTCGGGTTCCTTCGCCTCGCTGGCCTGCAGCACCGCGCTGATCAACCCGGCGAAGAGCCCGCCGCTCAGCAGCGTGTTGCGGAAGAACGTCCATGTCTCCGGCCAGCCGCTGGTGCCAGTTGTCAACGCGCGGAACCACTCGCCCAGCGTCTTGGCATACTCGGGATTCTGCATCCACGCGGCGGTGTTTGTGACCAGGTAGAAGAGCACCGCCCCCAGCAGCCCGCCGAGGATGTGTTTGAGCACGGAAGCCTTGCGCGAGAACAGCCGGCCCAGCGCGAAGATTCCTGCGTAGGCAAGGTAGTTCACCAACTGGTAGTCGCTGAACGGCACCGTCTGATAGTAGAACAGGTTCAGCCCCAGATCCGTCACCAGCATCGTGCCGAAGACGGCCCACCACGGCAGCCGGCGCGGGAAGGCCCCGGCGCAAAACACCAGCCCGTAGGCGACGCTGAAATTCAGCGGCATCATCCCCGGCCAGCGCGTGAGCGCAAAGGCGGCCAGCAGCAAGGCTGGTATGAGCAGGTTCCGATTCACGGCGGCGGATGATACGTCGGCGCGTTGCGGTTCAAAGTGCAAAGTGCGCGAGCAGGGGAAACCACGAATGAACACCAATGGACACGAATGAGCCGAAGCCCGGATTGGCGATACGCGATGCATGGCATGTTAATCTGGAAGCCGCCGGTCTTGATTCGCGTTCATTCGCGTGATTCGCGGGCTAGCCTCCCTGCGTTTCGCGCCCTTTGGGCGCATCTCGACACCGTCCCCGAAGAAGTGAATCCCCCGGAGCGCGGCTGGGTCGCGGCGACCAGCCGCAGCGGCTGCGTCTAGCCGGAGGCGCTACGGTATTCCGACCCCGTTCGACCCTCTCACGTTGCTGCGGCTGATCCCGCGCCGAGCGGGACACAGCCGCGCTCCGGGGCAG
>CAZCBE010000222.1:0-3401 GCA_964496695.1 uncultured Klebsiella sp. | reverse complement strand
TCTGCCCCAACCCAGCGCGTCCCCTGCGTCGTCTTTTAATTTGAGTCAACTCGTCGCATGCGGCGGCACAGAGTTACCGCTTGCCTCACCAAGCCGGAGGCGTAAGTTGCAGGAGATCAATGAATCCCCCCGCACATGCCATCGGTCAGGCGGTGTTCATCCGCACGGATGTGATGGAATACGCGGAGGTCAACGTCCCCTTCCAGACCTTGCAGGAACTGGTGCAGGTCTGCTCCGAGCCGCGGCCTGGCCTGACCTTGGAGCGGGTGGTCGTCTTCTCCCTGCGGGACGGCCAGCCCTGCGCGCTGACGCTGGGTTTCATCTCCGCCAGCAAAGGCGTTCGCCAAGGCCTCTGCCCGGAGTTCAAAGGTTGAGGCCTGTTCTTTGCCCGGTCAAAGAACGATGTCAGTGAAGGTTCTCGTGTGCTCCCGCGTGCGCAGCACCCGTGCCAAGGGCGTCACCCCCGCGGGTGAAAGCGACTCCCGCAAGGCCGCCTCCTTCCCCGCCCCGGAAGCCAGCACCCAGACTTCGGTCGCGGCGGCAATCGCCCCGTAGCCCAGCGTGATGCGGCGCGGTGGCGGCTTGCTGGCGGTCACGGCGCGATAGACTGCGGGGGAAGTCATCACCGCCTCCGCTTCACCGGGAAAGAGCGAGGCGACGTGACCGTCCTCACCCATTCCGAGCAGGACCAAATCGAGCACAGGCTGGCCGCCGGGGCTGGCCAGGGTGAACTGACGCAGTTCCTTCTCTGCCTCGGCCGCCGCGTGCTCCGGCTCATCCTCGCCCCGCAGGCGATGGATGTTGTGCGGCGGCAGCCCCAGCGGCGTGATGAGCAGTTCCGCCGCGCTGCGGTAGTTGCTGTCCGCGTGGTCCGGCGGCACGCAGCGCTCATCGGCCCAGAAGAAGTGGATGTGCGTGAGCGATTGTCCGCGCTCTTGGGATTGCCGGGCCACGGCACGAAAAAAGTCCTGCGCAATGCGCCCGCCGGAGAGGGCGATGGAAAACCCACCCGACGCCGGCAGTTGCCCCAGAAATTGACGGGCTGTGCTGGCTGCCAGTTGGGTGGCGGAAGGAAAGGCAGTGATCACAAACCTGATTGGCTAATCCGAGCGCAAGGCCTGGGACAGATCGCGCGCTCCGTGCATCACTCGTTGCAGTTGGACTGAGCCGCCGTGGATTCGGTAGAACACCAGCCAGTTCCGGAAACCCGGCACGCCCCAGGAGCGCCGCCCAGCTCCAAATTCCGGTCGTTCCCGGCCGAGGAAAGGATGCCGACCGAGCTGGATGGCAAGCTTCTCCACGGCATCGGAGAATCGCAGTCCGACTGCGGGGTCTTCCATCCCACGGACAATTTGCGTCACGTCCTGCAGGAAACGGCTGCCACGGACCACCTTCATTTCACTTTCCGCTTGCGCAACGCGAGCCGGGAACGCAATTCAGCGCGGACTTCCGCCAGGTCCTTCTCCGGGTTCCAAGGATGATACGTATCGCCGTCTGCCTCGGCCAGCAGTTCGGCCACAGTGGCATTCCCATGTCCGTCAGGCAGGTCGGCGAGGCGGACGGTTTCCTGATGGCGCAACAATTGTAGTCCAGCCCGGATGACCGCACGTTCGTCGTTGAAACGACCGCTGGCTACCAGTTCTTGCACGAGCTGTTCCAGTTTCGGGGTCAGCGTCACTGTCATGATGTTGGAAGGTATCAGGTTACGGAACCGGTTCAAGGTCACCTCACTTCGTCGGCTGCGGATCGCGCCACACATGACCGGTCGGTGCGAGCAGGTCTTCGGCGGCGACTGGCCCCCACGTCCCCGCCGAGTAAAACTCGCGGTTCGTCAGCGGCCTGTCACCCCAGCCCGCGCGGATCGGGTCCACGATGCCCCACGCCGTCTCGACCTCATCGCGGCGGATGAAGAGTGTCGCATCCCCCGCCACCGCTTCGAGCAGCAGCCGCTCGTAAGCCTCCGGCGTGTAAGCGCCAAACTCGGAATCGTAGCTGAAGTGCATCCGCACCGGGCGCACCTGCAGGCTCGCACCAGGCACCTTGCCGTTGAAACGCAGCGTGATGCCCTCGTTCGGCTGGAGGCGCAGCGTGATGGCGTTCGGGTCCAGCTTCAGGCCGCACTTGGCGGCGAAGAGCACGTTGGGCGTCGGGCGGAACTGGATGCGGACTTCGCTCGCGGAGTGCGGGAGCGACTTGCCCGTGCGCAGGAAGAACGGCACGCCGCTCCAGCGCCAGTTATCAATGAACAGCTTCAGCGCGAGATAGGTCTCGGTGTTGGAATCGGTCTTCACCTTCTCCTCCTGGCGATAGCCATTGCGCAGCTTGCCGTCCACCATGCCCGCGAAGTATTGCCCGCGCACGACCTGTTTGGCCACGTCGCGCACCGGACGGATGGACTTGAGCAGCTTCACCTTCTCGTCGCGCACCGCCTCCGCCTCCAGCGACACGGGAGGCTCCATGGCGATGAGCGAGAGCACCTGCAGCAAATGGTTCTGCACCATGTCGCGCATCGCGCCGGACTCCTCGTAATAGCCGCCGCGCCCGCCCACACCGACCTTCTCAGAAACGGTGATCTGCACGTGGTCCACCGAGGTGCGGTTCCAGAGCTGCTCGAAGATGGCGTTCGAGAAGCGGAACATCAGGATGTTCTGCACCGTCTCCTTGCCGAGGTAGTGGTCAATGCGGAAGATCTGCTTCTCATGCGCGAACTTGGTCAGTTCGTTGTTGAGCTTGAGCGCGCTGGGCAGGTCCGTGCCGAAGGGCTTCTCCACCACCACCCGCTGCCACTCGCCCGGCGTCTCGTCTTTCTTGAGCAGGGTCGCATTGCAGAGCTGCTCCACCACGGCCCCGAACTGGCTCGGCGAAATGGCGAGATAGAAGAGGAGATTGTTCCGCAGTTGCGGCACCCCGAAGCTGTTCAACCGCTCCGTCAGCCGCTGGTAGGCCGCCGGATCGGTCAGGTCGCCCTGGCAGTAGGAGACGTTCGTGGCGAACTCAGCCCAGACTGCGTCATCCACCTTTTTGCTGCGGCTGAACTGCTCCACCCCCGCCTTCAGCTCGTCACGCCAAGCCGCGTCGTCCTTCTCGCGCCGCGCGAAGCCAACGATGCGCACCGGGTTGGGCAGCGCCTTCTCGCTGAAGAGATGGTAGAGCGCGGGGATGAGCTTGCGGATGGTGAGATCGCCGCTCGCGCCAAAGATGACGATGGTGCAAGGGGACACGGCCTTGCGCCCGTCGTCGAGGCGGCACGCCATCAGTTCGTCCAGTTGGTTCAGATCGTCCATATGGCGGCGAGGGTGAACCGGCGCGGCGAAAATTCAATCCTTCTCCGCTGGAACGGGAGCAACCGCGCACTGCCCCCGGAGCGCGGCACTCCGGGCCGCAGCGGCAACCCTGCAGAA
>CAZCBE010000221.1:0-3514 GCA_964496695.1 uncultured Klebsiella sp. | reverse complement strand
CCAAGGGAGAGGGCCGGGGTGAGGGGAAAGCGCGCACACGAACACCACGCCCTTTCTACCCGCTAATACCGGAAGTTGGTATCAGACCTTCCGGAGGCATCACCACCCGGTCATTCACCGCTCCTTCGCCTTCAAATCCAACTCCTCCTCCTCCAGCAGGATTTCCAGCATCCGCTCGTGTCGGTTCAGGAAGTCCTTGGTGATGCGGTAATGCTCCGTGTCCGTGTAGGCGATTTCGCGGATTCCCTGCTCGCCAAACTCGTAGATGCGTGCGTGCGGGTAGGCGAGCAGGATCGGCGAATGGGTGGCGATGACCAACTGGCTCTGGTGATAGACCAATCGGTGCAGGAGCGTCAGGACACTCAACTGGCGCTGGGGCGAAAGCGCGGCCTCCGGTTCGTCAAAGAGGTAGATGCCGCCTCCTTGAAGCCGGTTCGACAACAGAGCCAGAAACGACTCGCCGTGGGATTGCGCGTGCAAAGAACGGCCTCCGTAAGCGCGGAACGGTGGTCCAGCCCCATCTTCCTTTTCCGCCAGTTCAACTTCGGTCGCAAGGTTGTAAAAGCTCTCGGCCCGGAGGAACCAGCCGTCAGTCGCCCGCCGGCCAAACACGCGCTCCGTCGTGATGAACTCGTGCAATGGTGAGTGCGTGGCGTAAGTGCTGCCCCGGTGATCCCGGCTGCCGCCTTCGGCGTTGAAGCCAAGGTGGACGGCGATGGCTTCGAGGAGCGTGGACTTGCCCGAACCGTTCTCGCCGACAAAGAACGTGACCGCCGGGTGCAGCGCCAAACGGTCGAGCGCGCGGACAGCGGGGATGTTGAACGGATACTCCGCAAAGGAAGGCACCGCCTCTCGTTTCAGCCGAAGGTCACGCAGGAAATTGCCGCCGGCATAACGGGGTGCCGCTTCCGGCCCCAAGGCCAGCCTGGCCTGACGCGCACCTTTCAATGGTCGCCGCCTCCTCCCGAGTCGCCCGAACCGCCTCCCGCGCTATCCCCGACATTAGAATGCCCCAGGGACTCATCATCCATGTTCGCGCCCATCCCTCGGCGAACTCCCGTTCGAGTGCCGATCTCTCGCAGTCCATCCGCCGTCTCCTGCTGCTCCGTTGTGAGCGTCGGACGAGCCCCTCGTCGTTCCAAGAACAGGAACACAAACAAAGCCATCAGAACGAGGAAGCCGAGCCCCATGGTGAGGTGAGTGATTAAGCTCATGCTGATTGCGTGGTTGGGCGACCATTCAAATCTGCTCGAAGTAACGCTGCTTCTCCCAGTCTGTCACCGCGTCGCCGAAGGCCTGGTGCTCCAGGCGGGCGTGGTGCGTGTAGAAGTCCACCACGTCGTCACCGAAGGCGGTGCGGGCGAGCGCGGATTTCTCGAACAGATCGGTTGCGTCGCGCAGGGAGCTGGGGAGGCGCGTGAGCTTGGGGTCCACGTAGGCGTTGCCGATGTATTCCGCGCCGCAGTCCAGCCCCTCGCGCACGCCCGCCATGCCGGCGGCGAGCATCGCGGCGAAGGCGAGGTAGGGATTCGCATCCGCGCCGGGCATCCGGTTCTCGACGCGGAACGAACTGCCGTGGCCCACCACGCGGAAGCCGGTGGTGCGATTGTCCACCGCCCACGCCATGCGCGTCGGCGCCCAACTCCCCGCCTGGTAGCGCTTGTAGCTGTTGATGGTCGGCCCGAAGAACAAGCACAGCTCCGGCGAGTATTTCATCAGCCCGCCAAGGAACTGACGAAACAGCGGCGAGCCGTGGTGCGTGGTGCGTGGTGCGTGATCCTGCTTTTTGCTTTCCGCCTTCCGCTTTCCACTTTCCTCCCAGAAGAGGTTTTGTGCGCCCTTCCACAAGCTCATGTGGATGTGGCACGAGCTGCCCGCCTCGGACGGCGCATACTTGGCCATGAAGGTGACGGCCTTGCCGTGCTGCTCGGCCAGCTCGCGCACGCCCTGCTTGAAGAGCACATGCATGTCCGCCATCGGGAGCGGAGCGGCGCAGGTGAAGTTGATCTCGTGCTGGCCGCGGCTCCACTCGCCCTTGCTGCTCTCCACCGGCACGCGCGCCGCGCACATGCCGTTGCGGATGGCGCGCATGAGCGGCTCCTCGCGCGTGGGCTGCATGAGGTGGTAATCAATCCGGTAGTCGCTCGCCGGCTGGAGGTCGCGATAGCTGCTGGTGTGCGCCGCGTGGTAGGTCTGGTTGAACAGATAAAACTCCAGCTCGCTCGCGCACAGGCAGGTCAGCCCTTGCTCCGCCAGCAAGTCCAACTGCCGCCGCAGGACCGAGCGCGGAGCCTCCGCCACCCGCTCGCCGCTCTCGCGCACGAAATCGCACAATACCATCGCCGCGCCCGCCTGCCACGGCAGCAGACGAATCGTGTCCATGTCCGGCCGGAAGCCAAAGTCTCCGAACCCCGTGTCCCAGCTCGCCACCTTGAAGCCATCGAGCGGGTCCATGTCCAGGTTCACGGTGAGCAGGTAGTTGCACCCGTGCGTGCCGTGCTTCACCACCGAGTCGAGGAAGAAGTCCGCGCGGAAGCGCTTGCCCACGAGGCGGCCAAACGGATCAGGGAACGCGACGAGAACGGTGTCAACGGAACCGGAGCGGACGAGCCGGGCAAGCTGCTTGAGGTTCATGCTGGCAGCGTAGCGGATTCAGTGGCGACACGAAATACTTAATCGGCTGCGCGAATGCCCGACCACGCACGCCACCACAGTCACCCCATCCAATCCAACAGGAAGCAGCCTTGCCTCACCTTGCATCTCCTTGACGCCCGTTCCCCGCAGAGGCAGCCTCCGGGCCATGAAACGAAACCTGCTCCCTGCCCTGCTCGCTACCCTCGCCCTGCCCCTCGTCGCCGCTGAACCGGCGAAGAAAGCCGCCCCCGTCTCCGCCACCTTCTACATCACCGAGGTGAAGTGCAGCAGTTGCGCCAGTTCGATTGACGAGTCCCTGCGCAAGCTCCCCACCGTCACCAAGATCGACCAGCTCAGCGAAAGCACCGGC
The DNA here is from genome assembly GCA_964496695.1 of uncultured Klebsiella sp. GTDB lineage: Bacteria > Verrucomicrobiota > Verrucomicrobiia > Limisphaerales > SXTU01 > SXTU01. The sequence continues at coordinate 510 of CAZCBE010000221.1, read as the reverse complement.
TTTGCCGTGGTCACTTTCGACCCGCAGGCCGTGAGCTACCATCAGGTCGCCCAGGCCGTCTTCGCCGCCGCACCCGTCCATGGCGATGCTTACGTCGCCACGATGAAATTCAGCATCCCTGCCTACTCCAAGGGCGACAACGCCGCCAAGGTGGACGCCGTGCTGGCCAAGCACAAGAGCCAGGTGCGCGCCGAACTGAAGAACAAGGGCCGCGGTGAATTCGTGCTCTTCTTCGAACCGCTCGCCGTGACCGCCGGCAAGAAAGGCCCGCAAGGCTTGAACTTCGACGAACTCGTCGCCGAAATCCAAGCCCCCGCCCCCAAGGGCCTCGGCCTGCCGGTGGAAGTGGCGTCGGAGAAGTAGTTGCAGGTCGCTGCTCACTGATCGGTTGACGGTCAGTGTCATGTCGTTGACAGCCGTCAGGTCGCCGATTCAGTGGCTGGCTAACCGCCTGCACGGCACGGTCGCGCCCTCTTCTCCCTCTCCCCCATCGGGGGAGAGGGCTGGGGT
>CAZCBE010000220.1:0-3644 GCA_964496695.1 uncultured Klebsiella sp. | reverse complement strand
GTGGCCGCTGCGGCCCGGAGTGCCGCGCTCCGGGGGCAGTGCGCGGATGCGCCCTCGGCAGGCCAAACCCCGGCTTGCCTCCGGCGGGGGATGGCCTACACTGCCACCATGCGTTGTTTCCTGGCCCTTGCTCTTGCTTGTTTCGGTGCGCTGGACGCGCTGGCCCAGGCGGCTCCCCGCGTGGGGCTCAAGCCGCCCGTGGAACTGCAGATTTCTGCGGTCAACACCCTCATCCTCCCCGGGGAGGTTTTGGAACTGGACATCGCGATCCGGAATTTGTCCGGCGGGCCGCTGGTCTTCAGCCCGAATGACGACTGGCTGGATATCAGCGTGGTGAGCGTGGTCAAGCAGTCCGGGGAAGGCGTGGCCATGGCCCGGCTCAAGCCCGTGATCGTCAATGAATCCTTCATCCTCGGGAACGCGCTGGCCGCCAAGTCGCGAGTGGAAATTTCCCAGAGCTTCGACTTCAGCCGGCCCGGTCGCTACAAGATCAGCGCGGCGGCCAGCTACCGGGGCGTCCGGTCGCCCGCAGAGGCCGAGCCGGTCATCATCCAGGTGACTTCCGGGGCGAAGCTGTGGGAGCAGGAGTTTGGGGTGCGGGTGCCGGATTCGGAGCGGCCGCCCGAGACCCGGAAGTATCAGATCCAGCGGCTCACGAACCTGAAGGACATGCGCCTCTATGCCACGGTCACGGATGCGGGGGAGGAGAACATCCTGCGGCAGGTCCGGCTCGGCCGCACGGCGGCGAATGACAAGCCGCTGGCGAAGCTGGACCGGCTCAGCTACCTGCATGTGCTCCACCAGTCGGATGCGCGGCTCTTCACCCACACGGTCCTCAATCCAGACGGCGACCTGCTGCGGCGGGAGACGTTTGAATCGTCGGGCCCGCGGCCGGCGCTGCGGCAGGAGGAGGATGGCCGGGTGGTGGTGATCAATGGCGTGCTGCGTCCCCGTGCGGATGACCTGCCGCAGACGAATTCGGAGGCGCCTCGTGCGCCGCTGGCCACTCCTTGAGCCCGCGAAGGGTGCATGAGGACGAGGGGGAAGTAATTAGTAATTAGTGCTTAGTGGTTAGTCGGGGCGCATCTCGACACTGCCCCCGAGGAACAAGCTCCCCCGGAGCGCGGCTGTGTCGCGGAGACAAGCGGCTGCGCCTGGCCGGAGGTGCTACGGTGTTCTGACCCCGTTCGACCCGCCAACGTTGCTGCGGCTGATCCCGCGCCGAGCGGGACACAGCCGCGCCCCGGGAGCAGGGTCGAGATACGCCCGTTTCCCACCGATTCAGGACGACCACAGATGAGGGCGGAAGTGTTGCTTCCCGTCCCGTGCGCTGGTTGGGAACTTGGCAGCAGGGAACGACATAGGAATGCCCGCAGCATTGTTTCGCATGGTTGCCGCTGCGGCCTGGGAGGCCGCGCTCCGGGGCTGGGCGCAGATGCGCTCTTCCAACTGCTTTCTCAGCCTTGCGCTTACGGGTTGATCGGCAGGTTGCTGGCCTTGCGGTAGTCGGAGTGGCCGTCGAAGTAGTTGTAGTTGCGGCCGAGGGAGTGGGGCATGGGGACGGCGGCGGCCACGGCGAAGGTGCCGTTGGCGGCGGAGGCGTCCGAATAGTTCACGCCGTCAATGTCGCTGATCATCCAGATCTCCGAGGGCGAGGTGATGTCCTGGCCGGTGGCCGCGGTGGTTCCGGCCGCGAGCAATTGAACGAGCCGTTTGACGGGCACGACGGGCGTGCCGTTGGGATCGCCAAACATCAGGCTGGGGTTGGTTACCTGGCCGACGGCGCCGCGGTTGTTCAGGACGAAGGACATGCGGGGAGCATTGCCGCTGACGTTCACACGCTCCATCGCACCACGGTTGCTGGGGCAGGCCCAGACCGTGCTGTTGGTGTTGCCGGAGCCGACATAGGTGCCCAGGTAGCCCGCATTGCTCAGATACAGGTTGCTCGGATTCGCCGCCGGATGGCGAATGCCGCGCAGCACCGGACCGGGCAGGAAACCATCCGCATCGTCCGAGTAGAGGCCGATCGCCAGGCCGATTTGCCGGAGGTTGTTCAGGCACTTCGTGGCATTGGCCTTTTCTTTTGCCTTGGCCAGCGCGGGCAGGAGCATGCCGGCCAGGATGGCGATGATGGCGATGACCACGAGCAGTTCAATCAGGGTGAAACCTCCCCGGCGAGGTCCACAATTGGCAGAAGCGAGGCGGCCGCGTTTCATCGGGAGGGACCATACCGCCCCGGTTTCGGCCCCGGCAACAGCATTTCGGTCATGCAGCCCATGAGCTTTTGTCGTGACGAAAGTCTGGGGAAGAACCTTGCCTCGCCGTCGCACCTGTGAAATTTTCACCGCCTGTTTATGGCGCACGTCAAACTCCACATCCCGGGTCCGGTCGAGGTCAGCGAGAAAACCTTCAAGGCGCTCTGCTCGCCAATGATCGGCCATCGCGGCCAGGGCTTCAAAGACCTGGTCGCAAAAATGCAGCCGCAGCTCCAGACCCTGCTGGGCACAAAGCAGCTCGTGTATCTCTCCACCTCCAGCGCCTGGGGCGTGATGGAGGGCGCGCTCCGCAACCTCACGCAGAAGAAGGTGCTCTGCTGCATGAAGGGCGCGTTCTCGGACAAGTGGCTCGATGTGGCCAAGCGCTGCGGGAAGGAAGCGGACGGTCTGCAGGTCCCGTGGGGCTCGCCCATCCGCGCCGAGGCCATTGATGCGAAGCTCGCCACCGGACAGTTCGACTCGCTCACGCTGATCCACAACGAGACCAGCACGGGCACGATGTCGCCGGTCGCGGAGATCGCCGCGCTCAAGGCGAAGTATCCCGACGTGATGTTCATCGTGGACGCCGTCAGCTCGATGACCGCCGTGCCGCTGAACTTCGAGGCGCTCGGGATTGACGTGCTGCTGGCCGGCACACAGAAGGCCTTCGCGCTGCCGCCGGGCCTGACGGTCTTCACCTGCTCGCCCGCCGCACTGGCCAAGGCGGCGACGGCGAAGGACCGCGGCTACTACTTCGACTTCGTGGAGTTCGAGAAGAACGCGAAGGACAGCATGACGCCCAGCACGCCGAGCATCCCGCATGTGTATGCGCTCGCGAGCAAGCTGGACGAGTTCTTCGCCGAGGGCCTGGACGCCCGCTACGCGCGCCACGCGCAGACGAACCAGATGACCCGTGACTGGGCGGCGAAGCACGGCTTCACGCTGTTCCCTGAGGCGGGCTTCGAGTCCATCACGCTCTGCTGCGTGAACAACGGGGCGAAGCCGGGCGGACGCGTCGTGGACGCGGCGAAGCTCCAGAAGCTGGTCAAGGAGCAGGGGTTCCTGATTGACGGCGGCTACGGGAAGATCAAGGGCACGACCTTCCGTCTCTCGAACATGGGCGACGAAACACCGGCGACGATGAGCCAGCTTTACGCGGCGCTGGATTCTGCGATGGCGAAGCTGTGAGCCCACGTGAAGGGGACACTCCTGTCGCCGCTATCTTTGTCTGAACCGGGACGATGCAGTTGACGGAGCGCCGGCTTCCCAGCCGGCTTACCCCCAGCGGAGTTCAGAAGCCCTGCGCAGGGCAGGATTTTGGACGCACCATTCAACCCGAACTCCGAAGTGGGAATGGGTAGCACAGGCTACCAGCCTGTGCCGTCCGGC
>CAZCBE010000219.1:0-3697 GCA_964496695.1 uncultured Klebsiella sp. | reverse complement strand
CGCGGGAAGCCAAAGCGGTGTCGCCGCTGCGCTCTGCCACCGCAGTCCAAGACGCTGCGGGACTCCGCCCGCAGCTTCGGGGGCCTGCTGCATCGCTGGTTCTTGGTCCTCCTCTTCACCCTCAGCTTCGCACACGCGGCGCAGTGTCCGGCCTGCACGGTGCCGGTCTTCCGCTACGGCCTGGACAACTGGCCGGCGGATGCTTTCCGGTTGGAGTTTCCGGCCGCCGCGATGCAGGACGGCAAGCTCGCCGATTTCTTCCGCAACCTCGGCACGGCACTGCCGGTGAACCTGGAGGCCAAGGCTGGCACCGGGACGGAGGCGCGCCTCCTGTTTCCGCATCCCGAGGAGGCCGCCTCGCCCGTGGTCTGGACCGGTGTGCTCACGCCCGCGAACCTCGCCATGCTGACGGACTCGCCCGCGCGCAAGGAGATCGCCCGCCGCATTCTGGCGGGTGAATCGGTGGTGTGGGTGCTGGTGGAATCGGGCGACAAAGCCGAGGACGATGCCGTTGCGGCGCGCGTCGAGAAGCGGCTGCGGTATCTGGAGCAGGTGGCCATCCTCCCCAAGATTGATCCCAACGATCCGACGAGCAAGATCGGACCGGGGCCGGTGCTGCGGGTGAAGTTCTCGTTGCTGCGCGTCCCCGGAGCGCCGGTCTCCGACCCGGCGCGAAGCAAAGCCACGCAGGTCAACGCCGGGTCGGAGACCGGCGCTCCGGCGGAGGCGCTCCTGCTCAAGATGCTCGCGGGGCCGAAGCCGTCGCCGGAACTCGCGACCGGCGCATGGATTGCCGCTGTCTTCGGCCGCGGCCGGGTTCTCGGAGCGTGGCCGGCCGCCGACTTTGGGGACGCGGAGATCGAGGAGGCCAGCCTCTTTCTGCTCGGCGCGTGCTCCTGCCAGGTGAAGCGGCAGAACCCCGGCTGGGACATGCTGATGAACGTGAACTGGGCGGAGGAACTGCGAGCCGTTGCGGAGAAAGTGGCCGGGGCCACGGCGACTACGACCATTGCCACTGCGACCGCCCAAGCCCCCGACACCGGCGACAACCACACGAACGCAGCGCAGACCGTGACCATCACGAGCGCCTCTCCACAAACTCCGCCGACACCCAAGACGGCTGCGCCGACGCTGCTTTGGGTGGGAGCGGGGGCGTCGTTAGTCTTGGGTCTGATGCTATTCTTCCGACGGAGCTAGCCACAGGACTCCCATGGACACGACGGAATACCTGAACACCCACGCAACCTACGGGGGGGCAACCCTCGCCAAACCGCAACTTCCTTTGCCGTCTATGCGGGTGCCTGCGTCGCGCGCCCAGCATCTACGCTGCTTCAGAAACCAGTTCGCCAGAACATTGCGGCGAGCAAATGGCCTGTCTGAGCCATCAACAAACAGTTGCAGCCACCCATTTGACCGAGGTTGAACGAGCCGACTGGTTTCGCCACGGCGGATGGGTCAAAAAGATTGGCGGGAAACGTCAATGGCGGGCACGTTGGAAAGCGTCTTAGACAAGCATGAAAAAACTCGCCGCCCTGCTGTTCGCCATCGCCGCGCTGTTCGTGGCGCTCGCGGTCTTCCAGCGCCGGGGCACCGCCCCGGCGCCGGGCAAGGGTTCGGCCGCCGCCAACGCGCTCACGGTCTATTGCGCGGCCGGGCTGAAGCAGCCGGTCGAGGCCATTGCCACGAAGTATCGGGAGGAGTTTGGCGTGGAGGTGCGGCTGCAGTATGGGCCCACCGGGGCGCTGCTGAGCAACCTCCGCGTGGCCAAGCAGGGCGACCTGCTCATCGCAGCCGACGATGGTTCGATTGCGGATGCGCGGAAGTTCGAGCTGGTGCGCGAAGTCCTGCCGCTGGTGCGGCAGCATCCGGTCATCGCGGTGCGCACGGGGAATCCGAAGAACATCCGCACGCTTGCTGACCTGCTGCGCGAGGACGTGAAGCTTGCGCTGACCAATCCCGACGCGGCGAGCATCTCACGGGTGACCAAGGCGGCACTGGCAGAAAACAGCCTGATCGCAGGCGGGAGGCCGGTCGTGGTTTGGGAGCAACTCGCCGCCCGGGCTGCGGTGATGAAGCCCACCGTCACCGAGATTGCCGCCGATCTTTCGCTGGGCACGGTGGACGCCGCGATTGTCTGGAATGCCACGGTGCCACAGTTCAAAGGCATCGTTGCGGTGGAGGTGCCCGAGCTGAAGGACCGGGTCGAGAACGCCAGCGCCGCCGTGCTGGCGGCCTGCACGCAGTCCGTGGCCGCGCTCAAGTTCGCACGCTACCTCGCCGCGCCGGAAAAGGGCGGCGCGGTGTTCCAGTCGCACGGCTTCCAGCTTGCGGAGGGGGACAAGTGGGCGGAGAAGCCGGAGTTGATCCTCTACAGCGGCGGCGTGAACCGGCTGGCGGTGGAGAAGCTGCTTAAGCAGTTCGCCGACCGCGAGGGCGTCACCGTTACCACGGTCTTCAACGGCTGCGGCGTGCTTTGCGCCACGATGAAGACGATGGACTCCGCCACCGCGCCGCGTTTCCCGGACGCCTATTATGCGTGCGACCTGTGCTTTGTGCCGCCCGTGGCCGCGCAGTTTCCCGAGGCCTTCCTGCTGACGGAGACGGACATTGTGATCGCCGTGCGCAAGGGCAACCCGAAGAACGTGAAGACCCTCGCGGACCTCGCGCAGCCCGGCCTCAAGCTCGGCCTGTGCAACGCCGAGCAAAGCACGCTCGGCTTCATGACGCGCGGGATGCTCAAGCAGACGGGCCTGCTGGAATCGGTGCGCAAGAACGTGGTCGTGGAGGTGCCCACGGCGGATTTCCTCATCAACCAGATGCGGGCGGGGGCGCTGGAGGCGGCCATCGTCTATCGCGTGAATGCCGCGCCGCAGTCCGAGCACATCGAGTTCTTCCCGATCAAGCACGAGGGCGCGAAGGCGATCCAGCCCTTCGCCGTGCGCGAGCGGTCGCCGAACCGGCAGCTTGCGCGGCGGCTGCTGGACCTGCTGAAGGCCAACCGGGGGGAGTTCGAGCAGGCGGGCTTCGTCTGGCGCGGCAACGAGGCGGCGCTGAAGAGCAAGGACATCAAGGTGCCGGAGTATCTGCTGGAGAAGTAGGCCTATTGAATTGGCCGCGAAAGGGCGCAGAGGGCACAAAGAAGACCATCTGAGGAAGCCCTTGGGGTAGAAGGCCCATCTATGACGGAATGCAGCGGGTGGCAGCCGACAGTTTCGGCCGGTGCGGCATTCCAGTGGCGTCACGCAAATGCGGGAGGAGGGAGGAAGTGCGAGGATTGGGGGAGATGAGAGCAATTTCAGATTTGAGAATTGAGATTTCAAAGGTCCGAAGTGACTCCGGCGCAGGCGGAACAAGGGCGGCGTCATGCGCGGGGAGGGTGACGGTCAGAGCCGAGCGGCCCGGGGCCGGGAGGTCACACCCTGATGAAGGTTGTTTTGCCAAACGAACCCATTGGGAAGCCCCCTATGAACCGGGGAAGGTCAGAAAGATGGGGTCAGAAAAATGGGGAAATCCGATGAAGGGAGCGGGTGTTGGAGCAGGGCGGGTTTTAGCGAAACGAAGCCAATTCGAGAGCGTGGAGGGGGAGGGAAACCACGAATGAGCACGAATGAACACGAATGGAACTGGCTTCTGCGGCGGATGTTAGAGCACTTTCTGTTTAAGTTGTCGCATAGCCGGCATGGCGAAGAAAATTGGC
>CAZCBE010000218.1:0-3829 GCA_964496695.1 uncultured Klebsiella sp. | reverse complement strand
TTCCGTCCGGCCAGTGGCCGGACGGCACAGGCTGGTAGCCTGTGCCACCCATTCCAACTTCGGAGTTCGGGTTAAGCTCGCGCAAGGCTTCCGTAACGCCGCCATCAAGTGTGGGGACAGCAGGGAGTTCGAGTTCAAACGCGCGGGTCAGATTTCAAATTGAGCCGCTTTCGTGAAGGCCGTGAACACCCCGCGCCAGGCGGCCACACGTCTCTCCTTGGTTCGCCGGGCGGTTATGCTATCTTCCGCCAGCATGACGATTTCATACCGGGCAATCATTGCGTTCATGGGTGTCACCTTGATGGCACTTCCAGCCGTTTCGGCCGCCACCATTTCCACCTTTGCCGGCACCGGCACCAAGGGCTCCGCCGGTGATGGCGGCCCGGCCAAGCAGGCCCAGATCGACAATCCCTTCGGCGTGGTGCGCGGGCCGGATGGCAACATCTGGTTCTGCGAATATACCGGTCAGCGGGTGTGCAAGGTCACGCCCGACGGCAAGCTGCACGTCGTCGCGGGCAGCGGCCAGAAGGGCTACACCGGCGATGGCGGGCCCGCGCTCAAGGCCACGTTCAACCTTCCGCATGAGATCCGCTTCGACAAGGCCGGCCACCTCTACATCGTGGACATGGGGAACAACGCCGTGCGCAAGGTGGACCTCAAGACCGGCCTCATCACCACCTTCGCGGGCACGGGCAAGCCCGGTTACTCCGGCGACGGGGGGGCGGCGAAGGACGCCCAGTTCAAGCAGCCGCACAGCATCCAGTTCGACCCCGCCGGCGACCTCTTCATCTGCGACATCGGCAACCACGTCCTGCGCAAGGTGGACATGAAGTCGGGCGTCATCAGCACCTTCGCCGGCACGGGCCGGGCCGGGCCCACGCCCGATGGCGCGCCCATCGCCGGCACCCCGCTCAACGGGCCGCGCTCGCTGGACTTCGACGCGGCGGGCAACCTCTGGCTGGCCACGCGCGAGGGCAACCAGGTGTTCAAGTTCGACCTCAAGGCCGGGAAGATCCACCACGTTGCTGGCACGGGGAAGAAAGGCTTCACCGGCCATGGCGGTCCGGCGAAAGCGGCCACGCTCTCCGGCCCCAAGGGCATCGCCGTCGCCCCGAACGGAAACGTCTATCTGGCCGACACCGAGAGCCACAGCGTGCGCATGGTGGACGTGAAGAAGGGCACGCTCGAACTCATCGCGGGCACCGGCGAGAAAGGCGACGGCCCCGAGGGCGATCCCCTCAAGTGCCAGCTCGCCCGCCTGCATGGGTTGTGGGTGGACCCGGATGGGAGTATATTCATCGGAGACAGCGAGACGCATCGGGTGCGAGTCATCAAGCCGTGATGCCGGCGACGGAAAATGTCCAATGCCCAATCTCCAATGACCATCGAATGCCCAATGACGAATGGGCGGCCGGACGTGCGCGGCGGTCAACGGTCTTTGGGCATTCGTCATTCATTGGTCATCGGGCATTGGATGCTGGTCATTTTTCTCAGTCCTTTTGCCGCCGTTGCCGCGACCAATGCCCCCACGCCGCCGACCTTCGCCCAGCTTTCGTCCAACGTCCTGGCGCGCTCGAAGTGGGAGCGCACGCAGAACACCACCGCGCAGTTCACGTTCAGCAAGGCGCGGGACATGATCGAGTTCGACGGGAACGGGAAGGTGACCCAGCGCAAGCAGTCACGGCAGGATTGGTTTCCCATCAACGGCATCCCCTTTGCCCGGCTCACGGAAAAGGAAGGAAGGCCGCTGACGGAGAAGGAGCGCAAGGCCGAGGCCGAACGCGAGGCCGCCGTGCGGGCTGGCACGAGCACGGTGCGCAGCCCCGAGGTCTCCAAGCGCGACAAGCACTGGCAGTTCACCGACGAGATGATGGCGCGCTACACCTTCAAGATCACCGGGCAGGAAGTGGTGCGCGGCCGGCCCGCCTGGGTGGTGGAATTTGAGCCGAAGGACAAAAACTTGCAGCCCAAGACGATCCCCGAGCGCGTCGCCAACAAGGTCGCCGGCAAGCTCTGGGTGGACACGGAGGACTGGGAGCTGGCGCGCATGAATTTCTGGCTCACCGGCGAGGTGAACCTCATTGGCGGCATGGTGGGCGTGCTGAAGACGTTTCAACTGACGCTCGAACGCACCCGGATCGAGGCCGACGCGTGGCTGCCTTCCATGGTGGATTTCGAGATGAGCGGCCGTGAACTGCTTGCCAACAAGCGCCTCCGCTACCGCGAGGATGCCTCCAGCTTCAAGCGCGTCGCGCCGGCGACCACCCCGGTGTCGGAGGCCCCGGCAGCGGAGCCGACTGCGCCGGCGAAGAAGTAGTCAGCCGCCTTTCGGGCGTTGATGCCATGCGCGATCTGCAAAGCTCCCGGCTGATCTGGCTCAAGGGCTGGCTGTTCCTCTTCCTCGGGCTCGCCTCCGCAGTGCTGCTGCTCCTCGAAGCCCCATCGCTCAAGGTTGCCTTGCTGCTCGCCCTCACCGTGTGGTCCTTCTGCCGCGCCTACTACTTCGCCTTCTACGTCCTCGAACGCTATGTGGACCCGGGCTGCAAGTTTTCCGGGCTGGGTTCGCTGCTGGTGTATTTGCTGAGACGGCGTGGGAGGCGGTAGAGAATTCCAAACTCCAAATTCCAAACTCCAAAAAAGCTCCAAATTCCAAGTTCCAATCGGTGTGAAGGTCCCCGAGTGGTCCAACGGCGACCCTTGGAGCTTGGAATTTCTTTGGGTTTTGGAGCTTGGGATTTGGAATTCCCCCCCCCCCGTTCTTCATCGCCAGAAAATAGTTTCTAAGAAAACCTCCGCTCACACGTTATCCCCCTTGAAGGCCCGACCCAGTCGGACTCAATGAACGAACCGGGTGCTGACAATGCGGAATGGTGGCACGCCGCCCACACACGGCACGCCCCCGCCTTGTCCCGCTACGCCGCCAGCATCGTCGGCGACGCGGACCGCGCCCGGGACGTGGTGCAGGATGTCTTCCTGCGCCTCTGGCGGGAAGATCCCGCCCGGCTCAACGGCTGTCTGGTCGAGTGGCTCTTCACCGTCTGCCGCCATCGCGCGCTGGACGTGCAGCGGAAGGAACATCGCATGACGGCGTTGACCGAAGTGGAACTGGACACGCGCCCCGCCGCCGGCCCCGGGCCGGACGCGCAGGCCGAGCAGAGCGAAACCGCCGGGCGCGCATTGCGCCTGCTGGACGCGCTGCCCGAGCACCAGCGCGAGGTGGTGCGCCTGAAGTTCCAGGCCGGCCTGAGCTACGCGGAGATCGGCCGCGTGACCGGCCACTCCGTCAGCAACGTCGGCTTCCTCCTGCACACGGCGCTCAAGACCCTGCGGCAGCAAATGCAACGCGAAGACAACAAGGGAAACCGCGAATGAGCACGAATGAACACGAAGGGATACGAGGGAAACGTGCTGCGTGTTGCGTGCCGCGTGAATTACCAGGGCCGCTCATGGCCATCACGCAACACGCAACACGCAGCACATCTCATTCGTGTTCATTCGTGTCCATTCGTGGTTTCCCCCACCACCCATGACCCTCACGCCTGACGACCCGAAACTGACCGCCTACGCCCTCGGCGAACTCGACGCGACCGAACGCGCCGCCATCGGGGCCACCCTCTCCCGCTCACCCGAATGCCGCCGCGTCGTGGCGGAAATCCAAGCGCTGACCCGTGAACTGACCACGGCACTGGCAGCCGACACGGCGACTGCGCTCGGCGCTCTCCCCTCCCTCGCCCCCATCGGGGGAGAGGGCCGGGGTGAGGGGGCTTCGCGCGACGCGCAGCCGACTCCCAACGCAGTCCCCCTGTCTCAAGAGCTGCACGTCTCGGCT
>CAZCBE010000217.1:0-4012 GCA_964496695.1 uncultured Klebsiella sp. | reverse complement strand
ACCTTCGACTCCGGGCGCGGAACCCCCTCACCCCGGCCCTCTCCCCCCGGGGGGGCGAGGGAGAAGAACGGTGGCTTTTGAAGTCGTAGAGGGGCCGCCGACTTTTGGAGGTTCGAGTCATTCTCCTTTTGCGCCTTTTGTGCCTCTTTGTGGCAAAACCTGGTCGCGGTTCACCACTTGTAGCGCGGTTCGGGGTTGGGGTCGCCGATGTCGGGGATGGCCTTGGTGGCGGTGCGGCCGTGGAGGATTTCCAGCTTGTGGAAGAGGTGGTGGAGGAAGGCGACGTTGTCGCACTGGGCGTAGTGCATCGCGCCGCCCATGCGGGAGAAGCTCTTGCAGAAGCGGAGGTAGTAGGCGGGATTGTCGCGTGGAGGCTCGCCCTGGGTCCAGTCCCAGTTCCCGCCGTCCTGTAGGTCCACCACGTAGATGCTGTGGCCGTTCACGACAGGGCGGCCCGCTTGCAGGCGGAGGTTGTTCACGCAACTGATGCTCTTCTCAAAGACCTGCGGGCCCATGATGGCGGAGCCGACGCTCAGCACCACGCCGCCATCGAGTCGCTCCACCGAGCCGCCGAACAGCGCGAAGTCCACGCCAGCGGCGCGGCCGATGACGCCGCCGTTGAACCAAGGATGATTCGAGATGATGTCATAGCCGATGCCGGGGTGGACGGTGAAGGGCACTTCGTGGCGCGCGGCCTGCGCGAGGACGCTGGAGTTACGGTGGGGGTGCGGGACGATGTGCTGGCCGGGCTTGAGGCCGAAGCGCTGGATGGCCTGGAGCATGTCGGCGCGGGCGGAGGTGAGCGGGTGGCCGGGTTCGGTTTGAATGAGTTTGGTCAGCTCGGCCTCGGCGGGGATGAAGGCACCGTCTTCGTAGATGAACTTGCCGAGGGACTTGCCGTAGCCGAAACCGCGCACGCCGCCGGTGAGCAGCGCGAGGTGGATGTAGCGCCCCGTCTCGTCCCAGGTGCCGAAGCTGCCGGTGGCGACGTTGTCGCGGACGCTCTCGGTGGAGCGGCCCAGCCAGGAGAACTCCCAGTCGTGGATGGTGCCGGCACCGTTGGTGGCGAGGTGGGTGAGGAAGCCGCGGTCGAGCATCTGGCCGAGGAGGAGCTGGCCGCCGTTCTTCACGAGGTGCGCGCCGTAGATGAACATGACCGAGGCGTTGCGTTCGAGGGCGGCCTTGATGTCGCGGGCGCAGCGGTCAATGAGGGCGGCGTTGAAGTCGGTGACGGGCGGCGGAGTGGTGGTGGGCTCGATGAGCACCTCGTCCACGGTGCTCATGCTCTTGCGCTGGGCGAGCGGGAAGACGCGGACCTTGGAGAGGTCGAGGGGGACGGGAGGGTTTAGCATGAGAAGAATGTCCAATGACCAATGTTCAATGACCAATCAATGGCCAATTTCCAATGGGCGGGCGAGAGTCGTTGGCGTGGGGCCGAGCGTGTGTTTCTGAGCGCGGCCTTCCAGGCCGCAGCGGCAACTTGCGCCGGATAACGAACCGATTCTCCAAGCCGTCCTGCGCCAAGGCAGCCGCTGCGGGCCGGAGTCCCGGCCGCGACGAAGGGCATTGGGCATTCGTCATTGGGCGTTCATTGGACATCGGGAAATTGGTCATTGGGAATTCAACAAGAGCGCCACCAACTGCTCATGGCATTGGTAGTCAGGGATCACCAGGTCCGCGCCCATGGCGATGAGCTGCGTGCGCTTGAGGGCGTGGACCTTGCCGGAACCGAGTTCGGTTTCGTCGCTGGCCACGGCGACGGCGAGGCCGCCGAGTTCCTTGGTGTGGCGGATTTCCACGGGGCCGTCGCCGAAGGAGAGCAGGCGGGTGCCGGAGATGCCTTCTTCACGGAGGATGCGGTCGAACACCATCTGCTTGGAGAAGCGCGTGGGGTCTTCGTGGCCACCGTGGATGCGGCCGGCGAAGAACTTGGCGAGGTCAAGCAACTCGGCTTCCTGCTTCACGTAGGGCTCCAGAGTGCCGCTGAGAATATAGAGTTTTATGCCGCGATCATGGAGGCGTTGCAGCAAGGCGCGCGCACCGGGGACGACGTAGGTGTCCGGGCCCGCGCCATCGCGGATGCGCTGGGAGCGGGTGGCGATGGCGCGTTCGAGGCGGAGGGTGTATTCGGCGAGGTAGAACTGCGGCTCGCGGAGCGGTCCGCCCCGCTCGGTCACGCGCTCGGCGAAACGCACCATCTGGTGGATGGTCTGGCGACCGTTGAAGGCGAGGACTTCGTCGTGGAGTTCGGCGCGGAGGGCGGCTTCATCCTCACCCGCCCGGCGCGGGAGGATTTCCAGGAACATGTCCAGCATCGTGTCAGGCCAGCCGTGGCGAAGCAGCGACAGGGTGCCGTCGAAGTCAAAGACCGCGTGGGTCAGGCCGGGACGGGGAGCGAACCCGGGGCAAATCTCGATGGGGACGGGGTTGGTGGCGGTCATCGGCACGCGCTGGCAGTAAAGGAAACGGGGGCGGACGTCAACGCGCGGGAGGACCGGGCTATTTGCGTGACGCAATTGCGCGGGGGCGAAAGGGATGGGAAAACCAGGAGTGGACGCGAACGAACACAATTCAGGAGATGCGACAAGGTGGGCACCCTCCGGCACATCCCCCACCACTACGGCCCCCAGCTTCGCTGCCGCCCAAGATTCAAATCCGGGTTCTTTGTATTCCCTGAAACTTTGGTTTCAAGCCGAATTTCTAACGGAATTTAACCAGTTTAGGTCACTGGCACGGCGCCCTTCCGCCTGCCCCGTCCCCACCCATGTCCATCACTGATTAACCTCCGGGCTTACGCCGCCTCCGGCAGCGCCTCCCGCTGCGCCATCATCGTGCGCAGCTTCTGCAGCGCCAGATTCTGCAACTGCCGGATGCGCTCCCGTGTCACCCCAAACCGCCGGCCAATCTGCGCCAGCGTGGTTTTCCGGTCCGAGTCATCCAGCCCAAACCGCTGCTTCAGGATCACCACTTCGCGCTCCGGCAGCTTTTGCAGCAGCTCGTTCATGGTCTCGCGCATCGTCTGTTTCTCCAAATCCTCATACGGCGTCAGGGCGCGCTCGTCCTCGATGATCTCGCCCAGCCGGCTGGAATCCGAATCCGTGCCCAGCGGCGCATCGAGGGACGCCGGCCGCAGATTCGCCTCCCGGATCACGGCAATGCGTTTGACCGTCGTGCCCAGTTCCGCCGCCAGTTCGGCGTTGGTTGGCTCACGACCCAGCTCCGCCTCGAAGCGCAGGCTCACCTTACGAATCTCCCATAGCCGCTCCATCGCGTGGACCGGCAGGCGGATGGTCTTGGACTGGTTGGTCAGCGCCCGGCGGATGGACTGCTTGATCCACCAGGCCGCGTAAGTGGAGAGCTTGCCACCCTTGGCCGGGTCGAAGCGCTCAACCGCCTTCATCAGGCCGATGTTCCCCTCGTTGATGAGGTCCAGCAGTGGCAGCCCGATGCCGTCATACTCCCGGGCGATCTTGACCACGAGCCGCAGGTTGGCCCGGATCATCCGGTCCCGCGCCGCCTCATCCCCCGCCTTGATGCGCGCGGCGAGTTCGACCTCCTCTTGGGCCGTCAGCAAAGGCTCCTGGACCGCGTCCCGCATGTAGCGCGACAGGCTGGTGGGCGCTTCCCAATCCTGATAGTGCGGGTTGGCCTGGTGGGCATCGGCATCCCGGGGCACCCACGCCACCACCGGCGCGGCCGACACCGGCGGCGCTGGCACCAGCCTGGAGGCGGCCCGGCGGACCACGCTCGGCAGACGGACCGCCCGGGTTGCGCGTTTGCCCCGCCCAGCCGTCAACGTGGCACGCTTGGACCTTCCCAAGGCGGCGACGCGCGGGTGGACGGGGCCGATATTTCGGTTCTGCGTCAAGTCGTTCATGGCATTCATCGTAGTTGTTTCGACCCTTACTGTTTAACTTGTGTTCAATAACCTGTCAATTTTGTGTCTATTTATTTTAACCCGAACTCCGAAATGGAAAAAGGGTCGCTTTGCGGAAAGGGTTGTGGGCATGGG
>CAZCBE010000216.1:0-4043 GCA_964496695.1 uncultured Klebsiella sp. | reverse complement strand
CCTCTCCGCCGGGCGGGACGCCCGGCTCTACGGCAGGCAGGATGCCTGCCGCCACGCCGAGTTCCGTGTCATTCGGCACGAAACGCTCCTCCGTCAGCGCCTGGTCGAGCACCGGGTGCCGGCCATCGCGAATCTGCAGCTCTCCCGCGTCGCCGACTTCCGGCCGCGTGTAGCTGAACAGCCGCGCCGTCTCGGCGAAGCACGCCAGCACATCCAGGTTCGCCAGCGCGGCGGCGGTCTGCTGGATGGCCGCAAGGCTGCCGATGACTTCCTCACGCACGCGGAGGAACAATTCGTATTCCAGCTTCATCGCCCGCTCCTCCGCGCCCAGGATCTTGCCCTCCATCGCCTTCAGCTCCGGCGTGATGAACCGCTCGCCATTGGCGATGGTCTGCTTGCGGATGTAGTCGGCAGGCACCTTGTCGAGGTTCGCCTTGGTGATTTCGATGTAGTAGCCGAAGACGGAGTTAAACCCCACCTTCAGCGAGGCGATGCCGGTGCGCTCGACCTCCTTCTGCTTGAGCTGCGCAATCCAGTCTTTGCCCCCGCGCGAGGCGGCGCGCAGTTCGTCCAGGTTCGCATCGAACCCATCGCGGATGAGACCACCCTCCTTGATGGCCAGCGGCGGTTCGTCCACGATGGCGCGGGCCACCAGCTCGACGAGCGCGGGAAGTTCGGTGAGCTGGGCGAACAGCTCCATGAGCAGCGGCAAGGCGGCCTCGTCCAGTCCACCGTAGGCGTTGACCGGCTCGCGCAATGCGTCTAGGTTGCCGCCAAGCTCGCCCCCGGGTGTCGGAGCTTGTCGTGGCACCCCTGACTGGCTGGGAACGTCAATCGTCCTCCCGGCGGAGGCGGGCTTCAACTTTTCATAGGCCGTGAGCAGCCAGCGTTTGGGCGTGCCAAACGCATTCAGCTTTACCACCGCCTCGCCGTCGGCCGCGCCGAGGATGACGGTGTTTTCGTTCACGCGCAGCGTGTGCATCGCGGCGATGCGCGCGGGCAGGCCGGCCAGCAGCTCGGGATGCCACTGTTCAATCTTCGCCAGCCCGTAGCCGCTGCCTTTCACCGCCGCCTCACCCCAGACCAGATCAACCTCACCCACCTCCGGGTGGAACAGCGCACCCAACGCCTCGCCCCGCCGCACTTTCAACAGCCAGGCGATCGCTTCGTCCGGCCGGCCCTTGAACTGGTCGAAGACCGGACCGAAACAGCCATCCCCAACCGGTGGATGCGCGGACAAATCGTCCTCGCCCTCGCGCAGCAATCCGTCTCCGGGGGGCGTGTGGCCGAACAGTTCGCGCAGGACCGCTTTCAGCCCCGGCACCTGCTCAATCGCCAGCCGCAGCGCGTGCAAATCCCGCGCGTTGCCGGTGCCCACGGAGAGCCGGCTCACCGTGCGCTCCAAGTCACGCACCTCGCCGAGTTTCGTGCGGAAGGCTTCGAGCGAGGCCCCGCCGCCCAGCCAGGCCTGCACGGCGGCTTGCCGGCGCTGGATCGGCCCGACGGCCGAGAGCGGCTGCGTGAGCCAGTTGCGCAGCAGCCGCGCGCCCATCGGAGTGACCGTGCGGTTCAGCGCGCCGTAGAGCGCCGTGTTTTTGGGCGCGTCGCGGTGCAGCGGCTCGAGGATCTCCAGGTTCCGCAGCGTGGTGCTGTCGAGCACCAGGTAGTCGCGGCACTGGTAGAAGGTGATGCGCGTCAGGTGCTTCACGTCGCGGCGCAGGTGCTGCGCGAGGTAGTGCAGCACCGCGCCCGCCGCGCCCGTGGCGGCGATGCGCCCCTTCAGCCCGTAGCCATCCAGCGCGGCCACCTTGAAGTGCTCGCGCACGGTGAAGACGGCCGTCTCCGGCGCGAACACCCAGTCGTCGTGCCCGATGAGGATGCCCGGCGTCCCTTGCAGCAACGTGCGAAGCGAGGACAGCTCACCGGGATAGATCACCTCCGCCGGCCGCAGCCGCTCCAGTTCGGTGATCAGTTCCGCGTCGCTTTCTGCTTCCGTCGTGCGGAAATCGCCGGTGGTCAGGTCCACCACGGCGATGCCGGTGGTCTTGCCCGCCGGATAAACCGCGGCGAGGAAGTTGTTCCGCTCCGCCGTGAGCAGCCGCTCGTCGAAGTGCGTGCCGGGCGAGAGGATTTGCGTGACCTCGCGTTTGACGAGCTGGCCCGGGCGCGCCTCCTCCATCTGGTCGCACACCGCCACCTTGCGCCCCGCGCGCAGGATGCGCGCGACGTAGCCATTGAACGCGTGGAACGGGATGCCGCACATCGGGATCGTCCCGCGCTTGGTGAGCGCGACGTTTAAAAGCTGCGCGCCGGCGATGGCGTCCTCGAAAAACATTTCGTAGAAATCACCGAGGCGGAAGAGCAGCAGCGCGTCCTTGGGCAGCTCGCTTTTGATGCGCCGATACTGCGCCATCATGGGCGTGAGCTGTGGTTCTGGAGCGGCGGTGGACATCGCGCGGGCGAGGATACCGGCAAAAAAAAATGACGCGAAGTGAAACTTTGTCGTGACGAGACGGGGGCGAATCCGCTACTTCAACACGCACCAGCCTCAAACCACACTGTGCATCCGAACTCTTTCTGCAATGAAGTCCAGCCGCGCTCGCGCGGATTGAAAGGGGGTGAGTGACCAATGGCAGCCAAGAAAAAAGCAGTTAAAAAACCAGCGACGAAGGGCAAGAAGTAGTCCTCGCAGCTCAAAACAACCGGGACGGCTTTCCAAAACGCGCAAGCGAGGAAAGCCGTTCTGTCTTTTTGGAGCGCGGCCTTCAGGCCGCTTCAGCGTGCGCCCCGCTCTGGCAAAGCCCACGTTCGACGGAGTTCGATGGAGGAAGCGGCATGAATGCCGCGCGCCCTGCTCAGGCCGGCTCCTGCTGGCTGATGCAGTGGAAACTGCCCAGACCCCAGATCAGTTCTGTCGAGTCCACGCCCACCACGCGGTGCTGCGGAAACTCGCGTTGCAGGATATCCAGCGCGCGCTGGTCGTTCGCGTGGCGATAGGTGGGCAGCAGCACGAGGCCGTTGGCGATGTAGAAGTTTGCGTAGCTCGCGGGCAGGCGCTGGCCGTCGTATTCCACCCGGCCTGGCATGGGCAGCTCCACCACGCGCAGCGGCCGGCCGTCCTGGTCCTTCATGGTGCGCAGCCGATGAAGGTTCTCCTGGAGCAGCCCGTAGTTCTCATCCGCCGGGTCTTCCTCCACGACGGTCACAACTGCCGTCGGGCTGACGAAGCGCGTGAGGTCGTCAATGTGCCCGTCCGTGTCATCGCCCACGATGCCGTCGCCGAGCCAGAGGATGTGCGTGACGCCGAGGAAGTCCTTCAGGTGCTGCTCGATCTGCGCTTTGGTCAGGTGCGGGTTGCGGTTCGGATTGAGCAGGCAGGCCTCCGTCGTGAGCAGCGTGCCGCAGCCGTTCACTTCGAGCGAACCACCTTCCATTACGATGCCCGGAGAGAAGAGCGGCAGGCCGCGCAGCTTCGCGACGTGCTGCGGGACTGCGTCGTCGAGATCGTAGGGCGGATACTTGTTGCCCCAGGCGTTGTAGCCCCAGTCCACGATGGCGCGCTCGTGCCGTCCGTCGCGCGCGCGGGTGAGGAAGATGGGGCCGTGATCGCGGCACCATGGTTCGTAGGCGGGGAAGTGGTGGAAGCGCACGCGGTCCAGCGGCACCTTGCGGTCGGTGAGCAGCCCGCGCACCCAGGCCTCCTTCTCGGCATTCCACACGTTGATGTTCACCTCTTCGACCGTGATGAGGTGGCGGATGAAGTCGGCATAGACATCCGGCACGGTGTCGTATTTGTCCGGGAAGCTGATGCCCTCGGGGCGCGGCCAGGTGAGCCAGGTGGAGACGTGCGGCGCCCACTCGGCGGGCATGTGCCAGCCGAGGGACGCGGGCGTGGAGGCGGTTGCGTGAGCCATCGTGCGGCGAGACTAGCGAGGGGCCGCAGTCGAGGGCAACTCCGGCATTGGGCCACGCGTTAATGCGCCGAACCGTTCGGCGCACCGCTATGGAGTGCGGCGAGTTCTCGCCGCTTTCCGCAGGCGACT
>CAZCBE010000215.1:0-4250 GCA_964496695.1 uncultured Klebsiella sp. | reverse complement strand
AGGTCGGTCGAGGCATTCGTGAGCGCGGCCTGCGCGGGCTTCACCGGTGCGCCGAGCAGCAACAGGCCCAGCAGGAGGGCCAGGATGGCGTTGGCGGGGCGGTCGAGCTTGGCCAGCAAGCCCGGACGGCTCACGGCCACACTGCGCGTAAAGCGTTTCACCACGACGTCAAGGAATACGACGGGCTTCTGGGGGAAGCTGACCCGGATGGTTTGGGTCGTGCGGAGGGAGGGTTTGTTGCTCATGACGTCGGGCTGTGTGTGGTTCGCGATGCACAGGGCTTCCTCGCTGCCACGCGGAGAGCTCAATGCACTTTTCATGGCCTCAGATTACGCGCGGGCGCGCGCAGCGGTATCGGGCGTCAAATCCGATTGGAGGCTCAGGGATGCCCCTAGGGAGGGTGGAAAATTCCAAGTTTCAAATCCGGAAATCCAAAGCAGCTTCAAATTCCCAGGCGGCGTGTCCAGTCGGTGACCAACGGCTGCTGGACTGCCCAGGACAGTGACTGGCTTTGAAGTTTGAAGCTTGGAGCTTGCCCGGAACTTGGGATTGGGGATTGGGAGCTTTGCCCAGCCCAAACAGCAGCAAACATCCCCCCTTAGACCATCTGCCCCTGCGCCGCCGGCGAGAGGTTGATTTCCAGCACACCGCTGATGCGCCAGGTGGCACCCTCACGGATGAGCAGGTAGCGGAAGAGCCGGGTGCGACCACCCCGCCCCTGCACCGAGACCAGCACCACCGCCTCGCGCCCGTTGTCCTCGGCGTCGCCGAACCTCACCGACCGCCAATAGGCGATGACCGGATACCCGTCCTTCACCATCCGCTCAAAGGCCTCCACCGAAAACTGCTGCTGAAGCCCGGTCGCGGCGAAGGAATAGGCCCGCGCATAGTCCCCGTCACGGAAGGCGGTGAACTGGGATTCCACCACGGCAACCACCTGCCGCCGCACCTCGCCCGTGCTGGGATGCAAGGGCTGGACGCTGGTGGGCGTGACGAAGAAAAACAGCAGACAGACCGAGAACGGCAGCGAGAGCACCCGCAGCAGGCGGATCAGGTCCTCACGCGAGACGCCGCTGGGGTGCCGGGAAGAATCGCTCAAGCGGAACAGCGGCGTTCAGCCCGCCTTCGTGGTCAGGCCGGCCAGCGCCTTGGCCACCAACTGAATGGCCGCGTCCTCCGCGCCGGCGAGCGTGAGCGCATCCTTCACGCCTTGGATGGCGGCGTTGAGCTGGGGCAGGCCGGCGGCGTTGAGGGCGGCGGCGAGGTCGCGGGCCAGGGCTGCCTGGTCGGCGGCGGCGATCTTCTTGCCCGCGATGGCATCCCCAACGGCGTTGGCCACCGCCTGCAGGGCCTGGGTGGAAGGCTTGCTGGCCCCGAGGACGACGCCTGCGAGATCCACGGCGAGCTTGTCCTTCTGCTCCTGCGTGGCCTGCGGACGGGACTTGATGACGGCGAGGTCAGCGAGGATTTTGGAGAGATTGGGCTGCGCCACCGCCGGGGCCGCGGGCGCGCCGGCGGCGGGCTGGGCTCCGCCTTGGGGCGGCAGGTTGAGCGGCCGGCCGGCGGCTTCCTTGGCCCGCTGCTTGATGATGACAGCGGCCGCCTGGCCGAAGGCGCTGGAAGCCGTGCAGAACAAGGCGAGGGCGAGGGCAAGATGCGACGTTTTCATGTCTGGATGTGTTGAGCTTGGCGCACCGTGCTCCTTTTGCAGAAAGCTGTCAACTGGCGGCTGGTCTGGGCGGATGAGCCGGGGTGCCGCTTCCTATGCGGCCCCGAAGCCGAGCCGGCGCAGAACGCCGGCTCCACGTAGCGCCCGCGTCCCGCGGGCCGTGTCGCCGGCGTCCGCGCCGGCTCGGTTTCGGGGGCAGTGTCAAGATGCGCCCCGCGCCTTGCCTAGGCCGACAAACGAATTGACCCGGCGCACGGGCCAGCCTACAACTTACATCGTGACTGACATTCTGAACCTTCGACTTTCGCTTTGCGCGCCGCTGGCCGGTGCGGCAGCCGGGTTCTGAACTCACACGCAACGATTTCGAGAACCCCACTGCCACGCTGGCGGTGGGGTTTTTGTTTCTCAACCACGAATGAACACGCATGAACACGAATCGGGAGCCGGACTGACGCGAGCGTCGCGTCCCCCGCTTCGTGTCCATTCGTGTCTATTCGTGGTTTCACTCAACGCCTCATGCCCATGCTGAAAGACACCGTCGCCAAATACCGCCCGTTCCCCGGCGTCCACCTGCCCAACCGCCAGTGGCCGTCCCGCACGCTCACCCGCGCGCCCCTGTGGTGCAGCGTGGACCTCCGCGACGGCAACCAGGCCCTCGCCGTGCCCATGAACGTGGCGCAGAAGCTCGAGCTGTTTCAGGCCCTGGTGAAGTGCGGCTTCAAGGAGATCGAGGTCGGCTTCCCGTCCGCCTCGAACACCGAGTTCGCCTTCAACCGCCTGCTCATTGAGAAGAACTTCATCCCGGATGACGTCACCATCCAGGTGCTCGTCCAGGCGCGCGAGGACTTGATCGAGAAGACCTTCCAGTCGCTCGTCGGCGCGAAGCGCGTGGTCATCCACATGTATAACTCGACCTCGCCCGCGCAGCGCCGCGTCGTGTTCGGCAAGTCGAAGGACGAGATCAAGGCCATCGCCGTCCAGGGCGCCAAGCTCATCAAGGACCGGCTCCACCGCCTCGCGGGCACGGACGTGACGCTCCAGTATTCGCCCGAGAGCTTCTCCGCCACCGAAGTGGAATACGCGAAGGAAGTCTCCGAAGCCGTGATGGACGTGTGGCAGCCGACGCCCCAGCGGAAGATGATCTTGAACCTGCCCGACACGGTCGAGGTCGCGATGCCCAATGTCTATGCCGACCAGATCGAGTGGATCTGCACGAACATCAAGAACCGTGATTCGCTCATCATCAGCCTGCACACGCACAACGACCGGAACACCGGCACCGCCGCCACGGAACTGGGCCTGCTCGCCGGCGCGGACCGTGTCGAGGGCACGCTCTTCGGCAACGGCGAACGCACCGGCAACCTGGACATCGTCACCGTGGCGCTGAACCTCTACATGCACGGCATTGATCCGCGCCTCGACTTCAGCGACCTGAACGCCGTGCGCGAAGTCTATGAGCGCTGCACGGGCATGACCATCCCGCCGCGCCAGCCTTACGCGGGCGAGTTGGTCTTCACCGCCTTCAGCGGCTCGCATCAGGACGCCATCAAGAAGGGCCTGGCCGAGTGGGAGAAGCTGACGGCCATCTGCCACACCGAGCCCGCGCACTCCATCAAGCAAGGACTCGGTGAATGGGATGCGGGCAACCAAAAACACTGGGATGTCCCCTACCTCACGATTGACCCGCGCGACATCGGGCGCGAATACCGCGAAGTCATCCGCGTGAACAGCCAGTCCGGCAAGGGTGGCGTCGCCTACCTACTCGAGAGCGAGTTCGGCATCGAACTGCCCAAGGACATGCAGCGCGAGTTCGGCCCCATCGCCAACGACCTGGTGGATGCGCTCGGCCGCGAGGTGAAGGGCGAGGAACTCAAGGCGATGTTCTGGAAGGAATACATCGAGCGCAATTCCCCCTGGTCGCTGCTGGACATCGCGCCCGCCAACATCCTCAACGAATACGGGTGTGTCGCCAAGGTGGCCTTCCACGACGAAGTCAAACTGGTGCATGGCCGCGGCAACGGCCCCATCGCCGCCTTCGTCCACGCCCTGCAGGCGGGCGGCGCGCCGAAGTTCGAGGTGATCAACTACCGTGAGCACGCCCTGAGCGCCGGCGAAGGCGCCAGCGCGATCTCCTACATCCAGATCAAGCTCGCCGACGGCAAGATCCGCTGGGGCGCGGCGGTGGACACCAACATCGAACGCGCCTCGATCAAAGCCGTGCTGAGCGCGCTGAACCGGGCGTGAGGGGTGAGCAAGCCGCAGCAAACAAGCAGCAAACAAGCTTGCTTGGCTGGCGCGAGCTTACCTACAGTCCGGGCGCCCTTCATCGGGGCGGAGTAGCCAAGTGGTAAGGCAGGGCTCTGCAAAAGCCCCATCCGTCGGTTCGATTCCGACCTCCGCCTCCAAATCTAACCGCGTGTGCGACAGTGGTTTAGGAGGATGAGGGTCCACTACGGACACCAAAACGGACACCAGTTTCCCGACTCCGAAGGAATTTGGCGTAACCGGCGATAACTCGCCCAGGCCTCGCTAGAGCACTTTCTGTTTAAGTTGTCGCATAGCCGGCATGGCGAAGAAAATT
>CAZCBE010000214.1:2961-4543 GCA_964496695.1 uncultured Klebsiella sp. | reverse complement strand
GGCGCGAGCGCAGCGAGCGTCTCGACCTCCTCAAGTCGCGTAGCGACAACCCGACGGTAGCCGTGGGTTTCAGCCCACAGACCGCCTCGTAGTTATGGCGCGTCGCGTAGCGACGCTTGAACGCCGACAACGCCGAGCGGCATGGAAGCACCAACAGTTCAACCATCGCTACGATCCACTTCGCCACGCGAGGGGACGAACCGGATAGATTGGAGCCAGGCGAATCCCCATCTTAAATTCGTTTGACCCCATTCGTTTGACATCTCGGTTCTGAAAATGGGCGGACATCACCCAAGCCCGGTAGGGTGAGACTCCGTCGAACCCCATCTGCCGACGCAGGAGGCGCGAGCGCAGCGAGCATCTCGACCTCCCAAGTCGCGTAGCGACGACCCGATGGTGGCCGCGGGTTTCAACCCACGGACCCCCATGCAACAACACGCGTCGCGTAGCGACGCCTGAACGCAGACAACGCCGAGCGACATGGCAGTCCCGCAGTTCAAGCGTCGCTACGTGACGCCGTTCCTCTGCCACTTTGACCGCGGGTTGAAACCCACGGCTACCATCAACCCCTCGCTGCGCGAGGCGAGCCGCAGTGGGAGCGAGAACCCCTGTCAGCGAGTTGACAGCACGGCCCAAAGGCGGAGAATCAACGGCGTGAACTCACTCGTGAATTGGCAGAAGCTGCGCCGGGCGAACTCTGCTTAGCCACCTATCGAAACGCGAGCATGGGCATCCACCTGAAGACGTTCATCCGGCGCGCCAAAGAATACGTGGAAAGGGAGGCGCGCACGAAAGTGAAATCAGTGCGCTTCGCTGAACGATTCACACTTCTGGGCCGCACCGATGTTGTAGTTACGGTTCGGACTACAGACAAAGAAGACGCGGATTGGTGGGTCGTAGGGGGAGGCACACCAATGAATCTCTACAGTAAGCGGGTGTTCCGTTCGGCTGATGAAGCATTCTCAATGCATACCGGATTGATGATGCGGATGATGGCGAACGATTTCCGCACCTCGAAGAAGCCTCCTGAAGATGTCGGGTATGATGCTTTTATCAGCCATGCTGGCGAGGATAAGTCCGAAGTGGCAAGACCACTCGCGCGAGAATTGGGAAAGCTCGGCTTTAGCGTCTGGTATGACGAGTTCTCCTTGAAGGTCGGCGACAGTCTTCGACGCACCATAGACCAAGGACTACGACTTTCGCGGTTTGGAGTGTTGATTCTCTCCAAGGATTTTTTCGCAAAGAATTGGCCGCAGTATGAGTTGAATGGCCTCGTCTCAAGAGAGATGGATGGAAAGAAGGTTCTTCTCCCAGTGTGGCACGGAGTAACGAAGAAGGAGGTGGAGCATTTTAGTGCTCCGCTTTCCGATAAGGTTGCCGTCAGCACTTCGACCTCGAGCATCAGGAAGATAGCCCGGTCGCTAGCTGAAGCGATGGCCCATGAGGACAGTGCCTGACAAGAACGCATCGGAAGCCGCCGCCGTGCTTCTCCGCTCTCCGGCGGTGGGCTTGCCCTTGTTCGTCACGCCCCAAAAAACGTTCGGACCTCCTTCACCACCTCAATGAACCGGTCCACCTCCGC
>CAZCBE010000214.1:0-2861 GCA_964496695.1 uncultured Klebsiella sp. | reverse complement strand
CTCCTTCACCACCTCAATGAACCGGTCCACCTCCGCTTTGGTGTTGTAGAAGTAGAAGCTGGCCCGCGCCGTTGACGGCACGCCGAGCTTCTTCATCAGCGGCTGCGTGCAGTGGTGCCCGCCGCGCAAGGCCACGCCAAAGCGGTCGGCGATGGTCACCACGTCATGCGCATGGACATCGTTCAGGAGGAAGCTCACCAGCCCCGCGCGGCCCTTCGCCGGACCGAACAGCCGCACGCCGTTCAATGACGCCAGCCGGTCATGGCAATACTCCGCCAGTTCCTGGTCATGCTTGAAAATGTTCTCGCGACCGATGGCGTCGAGGTAGTCCATCGCCGCGTGGAGCGCGATGGGTGCGGAGATGTCCGGCGTGCCCGCCTCGAACTTGTGCGGAATGGTGTTCCAGGTGCTGTGGTCGTAGTCCACGGTGGAGATCATCTCGCCCCCGCCCTGATACGGCGGCGTGGCTTCGAGGATTTCCTTGCGCCCGTAGAGCACGCCGCTGCCCGTGGGCCCGCACATCTTGTGGCCGCTGAACGCGAAGAAATCGCACCCCATCGCTTGCACGTCCACCACCAGATGCCCCGCGCTCTGCGCCCCGTCCACCAGCGTGGTGACGCCAAGCTGCCGCGCCCGGGCGCAGAGTTCGGCCACGGGGTTGATGGCCCCGAGAGCATTCGAGATATGCACCATCGAGAACAGTTTCACGTCGCGCGTGAGGAACTCGTCGAGGCGCGCGAGGTCGAGAGTGTGGTCATCGGCGCGGATGGGCAGGAAGCGCAGCTTCGCCCCCGTGCGCGCCGCCAGCAGATGCCACGGCACGATGTTGCTGTGATGCTCCATCTCGGTGAGCAGGATCACATCGCCCGCCTTGATGAACTTGCTGCCCCACGCCTGCGCCACGAGGTTGATGCTCTCCGTGGTGCCGCGTGTGAACACAATCTCGTGCGCGTCCTTGGCATTGATGAACTTCGCCACCCGCGTGCGCGCCGCCTCGAAGGCGTTGGTCGAACGGTTGCTCAGCTCGTGGATGCCGCGGTGGACGTTCGCATTGTCCCGCTCGTAATAGCGCACCAGCGCCTCAATCACCGCCCGCGGCTTCTGCGACGTGGCGGCGTTGTCCAAGTAAACGAGCGGATGCCCGTGGACGCTTTGGTCGAGGATGGGAAAGTCGCGGCGCAGCGCGGACCAGTCTGGAGTCGAGGAAGACATAAACCACTAATGAACACGAAGAGACACGAATGAGGCCGGCGAGCGGCGAACAATGGTAATTTCCCTCTCCCCCATCGGGGGAGAGGGCAGGGTGAGGGGGCGCGCGTGGAAGTGAAAAGCGGGGCCGGATTCAAGATCAAGGTGATGGTCGCTTGGGACTTCTGCGCCATCTCGGACTGCTGTGCGCCAATCCCCCTTACCCCGGCCCTCTCCCCCAATGGCGGAGAGGGAGACGCACGCCGAGGCCTCACCTCTTAATGAAAAATCAACCTGCGGTTGATCGCAGCGATTTGCCTTCAAATTAGTGTTCATTCATGTCCATTCGTGGTTTCCCCTCACATCAGCCCCAGTTGCAGCTTCGCCGCTTCCGTCATCATCCCCTGGTTCCAGGGCGGGTCCCAGACCAACTCCACGTTCACATCGTCAATGCCTTCGAGGCAGAGGAGCTTGTTCTGAACATCCTGCACCAGCACCGGGCCCATGCCGCAACCGGGCGCGGTGAGCGTCATCTTCACGTCGGCCTTGTAGCTGTTCGTGCCCAGCTCCGAGAGGTCGCAGTTATAGATGAGGCCCAGGTCGGCGATGTTGACCGGGATTTCCGGGTCATAGCAGGTGCGGAGCGCGGACCAGACCTGGGTGTTCAGCGTGTCCTTGGTGACCGGGCCGGACGGCGCGGGCGTGGCGCTGGGCACCGGCTTGGCCTCGGGCACCTTGCCGAGCGCGTCGGCATCCTTGCCCTCGATGCGCGCGAGGCCGCCGATGAACTGCACGGTGTAAGCGCCGCCGAGCACCTGCGTGATGGTGACCTCGGTGTCCTTGGGGATGAAGCCCTTGTCGCCGGACGGAATGCGCGTGGCATCCACGTCGCGGGTGAGAGTGACGGTTTCGTAGGAGTGCATGATGGGAATGGAAAAACTTTCAACGTCCAACGCTCAACATCCAATTTTCAACCGGCGGCATCGAACCGCGTCCGCTTTGGACGTTTAGCGTTGAAAGTTGAGCGTTGGACGTTTGCATTTGGATCAGGTTGTTGCGGGCTTCGGCTCCTCGCCTTCCGTGCTCACCGTTCCCCCGCCTTCCACCGCCGCCTTGGCCGCGTGCCAGGAGAGGATGGCGCACTTCACGCGCGCCGGGAACTTGTGCACGCCCGCGAACGCCGCGAGCTTGCCCATGCTCTCGTCCGCGTGGCCGGTGGTGACCATGTCATGCACCTTGCCGAAGAGCGTCTCCACCTCCGCGCGCGTCTTGCCCTTGATGGTGCTGGTGAGCAGCGACGCCGACGCCTTCGAGATGGCGCAGCCGGAGCCTTGGAAGCTCGCGTCCTTCACCACATCGCCGTCCATCACCAGATAGACGGTGTAGTTGTCGCCGCACAGCGGGTTGGTGCCGTTGGCCACGCGGTTCGCGTCGGGCAGCACCTTGAAGTTCCGCGGGCTTTTCGCGTGCTCCAGGATCACCTCCTGGTAAAGGTCGTTAAGGTCGTCAAACATGTGGGGAGAATGTCCAATGCTCAGGGCTCAATGTCCAATCAATGCCCAAGGTCGGATGGGCGGCGTGGGCGGGAAAAGATGAAGCCACCGTCCGCTTCCCTGCGCCAGCGGACCAAAACATCCGGCCGCGACGCATTGTCCCCTCTCCCCCATCGGGGG
>CAZCBE010000213.1:0-4611 GCA_964496695.1 uncultured Klebsiella sp. | reverse complement strand
GTGGCCGCTGCGGGTCGCAGACCCGCGCTCCGGGGGCAGTGTCGAGATGCGCCCCAACAGGCAGGTAGCGCCGGCCTCCGGCCGGCCGTGCCGCAAGCGTCCTCGCTTGCCCCGGCGAGGCGAGACCGGAACATGCACGAATGGCAGCTCAGCTCTTCCTGCTCGTAATCCTGATCCTAATCCTGCTCTTCCCCAGCCTTACACCAACCCCTTGATCGGCTCCGCCCCCGTCAGCGTGTCCAAGAGCGACTTCGGCAGCCCGTCCATCACACGAACTTCGCCGAGGTCGAGCAGCGTGTGCATCACCGTGGCGAGGAGGTTCTGCATGTTCACCGGATTGTCCGCCGGCGTGCCGCCGTCGCGGGAAGAAGCGCCGATGACGCGGCCCATTTGCAGGCCGCCGCCGTAGAGCATCAGCGGGGCGAGGCCGCCCCAGTGGTCGCGTCCGCCCTTGGCGTTGATGCGCGGCGTGCGCCCCATCTCGCCGCAGCAGACCAGGAGGATCTTGTCCCGCAGCCCGCGTGACTCGCAGTCCTCGATGAAGGCGGAGACCGCGTGGTCGAAGGGCCGGCCCACATAGTCCATGCCCACCGTCATCGGCGCATTGTTCACATCCGCATGCATGTCCCAGACGAAGCTGGTCGTGACGGTGACGAATCCCGCCCCGCGCTCGCACAGACGGCGGGCGAGCAGGAGCAGCTTGCCCAGCGTCGCGGAGTTGTCCGCGTAGTGCTCGCGGTTCTTCCACTGCGGGCTGAAGCGGTCACGCGACATCAGCGGCGCGGTGTCGTAGCGGGCGACGACGCGTGGGTCTTCCTTCGACAGATCGAATGCATCAGAAATGCCCCGCTCCAGCGTGGAGAAGGCCTGCTGCTGGAAGACATCCAGCCCGTCGAAGGCCCCGCTCGCCTCGGCGCGCCGCTTCCACTGGTCCAGCGAACCGAGCAGTTCGCGCCGGTCGTTGAGGCGGTTCTGCGGGAGGTTCAGCTTCATGTCCGCCTGCAGGCCGCCACCCGCACCCGGCACGAACGGCGCATACGCGGAGCCGAACTCACCGACCGACTCGAAGTTGCCGAACTGCGTGATCGCCGGTCCGCTGGCCATGTCCACCGCGCGCGGGAAAAGCGCGATGTTCGTGGGCATCGCCGTGTCCGGCCGCAGCGCACCCGCGACCCGGGAGTAGAGCGTGCCCATGTTCGCACGCAGCGTGTCGCGGCCGACGATGGGCTTGATGTCATGGTTCGCGTCCCCGGTGGTGAAGGAGCGGACGATGGAAAACTTGTCGTTGAGCTTCGCCAGCTTCTCAAAGGTCGAGCCGAAGGTGATTCCGGGAATCGCCGTCTTGATCTCGCCGGTCGCGGAGCGGATCTCGCGCGGCGCGTCCATCTTCGGGTCGAAGGTCTCGAACTGCGACGGCCCGCCGTGCTGGAAGAGGAAGATCACCGACTTGTCGCGCAACGGGAGCTTGTTCGTCTTGGCGTGCGCCTTGAGCGCGAACAGGTCGGCCAGCGTCAGCCCGCCCAGCGAGAGCCCGCCGACGCGCAGGAACTGGCGGCGGTGCAGGCGCGCTTCGCAGAGCGCGCGGTCTTGCAAGGTGAGCATGAGTGGCGGTTGGACGTCGCGCGGAGCAAGAAAATTGAAGCTGGTTCGCCAGCCCGGAGCATTGGTCCCGGGATGAGCGACGGCATGCACGAAGCTCCAAATCCCAAGTTCCAAATTCCAAAGAAACTCCAAGCTCCAAATTCAAAGGGCGGCGTTGCCCGGCATTGGACGGGCAAGCCCTTGGGCCAAGGTCCGAATCAGGGCGAAAGAACTGAGGGCGTGGCGCGCCGAACAATTGGAGTTTGGGACTTGGAGCTTGGAATTTCCCCGCTCGCCTCCCGGTTCCACCGAAAACAGCGAAGAACCCGGTGATGCACAAGCCGGCGCTCCGACTGCCTCCCCTCGTTGAGTCCGGTCGAAGCCCCCGCTTCCGCCTTCCGTCCAAACTGGGCGACTGGCCTGTCCCTGCGTGCCAGCCGCTCCCGGACCATCTCATGAACACGCAGCCAAAGACATTCTGGCCCTGCCGCGCGGCGTTCACGCTCATCGAACTGCTCGTGGTCATCGCGATCATCGCGATCCTGGCCGGGATGCTCCTCCCCGCGCTCAGCAAGGCCAAGGCCAAGGCGCATGGCATCAAATGCGTGAACAACTCCCGGCAGCTTGGCCTGGCCGCGCGTTTTTACGCCGACGACCAGGACGGCGTCCTGGTTCCCTACGCTCTCGACCAGCCGGCACCCGCGGGCTCCTTCGTGCCGGACCCCGTGGTCACCCGCTGGCCGGACGTGCTCGTGCGCTACGCCAGCAAGGCCTCGAACATCTTCCATTGCCCGTCCAACCCGCGCAACTCGACGCTCAACATCGGCATCAACCTGAACCTGAGCGGCGGCTGGACCAATGTCTTCTTCCCCGAGAGCAAGGTGCCCAAGCCGTCCGCCACCATCTACTTCGTGGACACCGCCATTGTCAGCAACCCGACGGAAACCAACCCCGACCTCTTCGCCGAGGCCCCGGGCAATCTCAGCATCCATTTCCGCTATGATCCGGTCGGCGACTCGACCTTCTACTCCCACCCGACGCGCATCGTGAACCGCCATTTGAAGCGGGTGAACATCGTCATGGTGGACGGCCATGTGGAAACCATGCCCGCCAGCGGCGTGGGCTACTTCCTCCCGGTGGGCAATCCCGGCAATCTCTGGGATTTGTTCTGACGCTGGTATGGAGTCCCGCCTTTAGGCGGCGGGCATCCGAGACCTTCACTGACGATCCTGCGCAGCGTCTGGATCACAGCCGTGTTCAAGCGGCTGAAGCCGGGACTCCCTGCCTCTCCTCCCCTTTGCGCCCTTCGCGACTTTGCGTCAAGTCATGCGCTCGCTTGAACTGGACGCACCTCGCGCGCCGCCCTACCTCCGCCGCCTGCGCGCGCCGAAGAAGTAGCCGCCGCCGACCCGCGCCATCTGCACCTTCCGCTCGTGCGGCTTGGCAGCGCCGGGCTTGTCCGCCTCGAAAAGCGCCGTGTAACGGTAGTTGAAGCCTTCGAGCTTCTCGCGGGGAATCGGCTTGCTGATGTAGCGCTCGATGGAGAAGACGTGCATCGCATCCTCCGCCGTCATGATGGTGAAGGCGTCACCGGAGTTCTCCGCGCGGCCCGTGCGGCCGATGCGGTGGACGTAGTCTTCGGGATGCTGCGGCACGTCGTAGTTGATCACGTGGCTGACCTTCGCGATGTCCAGTCCGCGCGCCGCGATGTCCGTGGCCACAAGCACCTCGTATTTGCCCTGGCGGAAGCCTTCCAGCGCCTGCTCGCGCTCGCTCTGCGTGCGATTGGAGTGGAGGATCGCCACCGCGTGGTTCGCGCCCTTGAGCTGGGAGGCGACGCGGTCGGCTCCGTGCTTGGTGCGGCAGAAGATGATGACGGAGTTGTAGTTCACCCGCTTGAGCAGTTCCAGCAGCAGGTCCGTCTTCTGCATGTCGCTGACGGGATAGATGACGTGCTTCACGGTCTCGGCGGGCGAACGCCGCGCGCCGATCTCGATCGTCTCGGGGTTCTTCATCGCCCACTGGATGAGCGTTTCAATCGCCGCGGGGATGGTCGCCGAGAAGAGCATGGACTGCCGCTGGCTCGGGCACTTCTGGAGAATGCGCTTCACGTCGGGGAGGAAACCCATGTCCAGCATCCGGTCCGCCTCGTCGAGCACGACGTGCTGGATGTGGCTCAGGTTGCAGTTCCCCTGCTCCATGTGATCCAGCAGCCGTCCGGGCGTGGCGACAATGACATCCACGCCGGTCTTCAGCGCGTCGAGCTGCTTCTGGTAGCCCACACCGCCGTAGATGACGGCCACCTTCATGTCCGTGAAGCGCGCGTGATCGCGGAACGCCGTCTCCACCTGCGACGCCAGTTCGCGTGTCGGCTCCAGGATGAGCGCGCGCGGACTCCGCTGATGGCTCCCCAGGCGCGTGAGGATGGGCAGGGCGAAGGCCGCCGTCTTGCCCGTGCCGGTCTGCGCGCTGCCGATGATGTCGCGCCCCTCCAGGACGAGGGGGATCGCGCGAAGCTGGATGGGCGTCGGTTCGACGTAGCCCATCGCCTTCACACCTTCCAACACCGGCTGGGAAAGTCCGAGTTTGCTAAATGCCATGGATGGCATTGTGCCGGACCGCAGGCGAGAAGGGAAGCGGGCAATATGCGCCCGGTCGCGACCGGCACAAATCAGCTTTAGCGCAGTTCTTCCCGATGGCTTGCAGCTCATTGATACGGAGTAACCGGTCTCCCGCCCTATGAACCGGAGAATGCGCCGGATTGAAAATCCGATTGTTAATCAGACCCCATCTTTGTCCGTCCAAAATCTTTGGGCGTTCCTCCCGCGCCTCGCCCAGTTCCTTCCTCCATCTGTGGTCGCCTTGAATCTGTGGGAAATCCTCCCCCATCCCGCGCTGATCTTTCTGACCCCATCTTTCTGACCCTCCCGGTTCACTCATTGAAGGTGAATTACTCCCGGTCCGGCCAAATCTTCCGGGCGCATCTTGGCACTGCCCCCGCACGACGGCGGAGCGCGGCCCTCTGGGCCG
>CAZCBE010000212.1:0-4751 GCA_964496695.1 uncultured Klebsiella sp. | reverse complement strand
TCTCCCCGGCCCTCTCCTCCATTCCATGGAGGAGAGGGAGACCCGAGCACGCCAGTGGTTCGGCGAGGCCGGATCCATTCGCGCCGGGGCAAGGGTGCGCGCCGGGAGGTTCATCGGTAGCTTCCACGGCCCGAGAGCCGCGCATTGGGACCATGAACCTTCATGCCCGGGCGCAACTGTGGCCCAGGTCTTCCTGCTTGTAATCCTGATCCTAATCCTGCTCTCCTTGGGTTCCCGGTTCATGGAGAGGGATGGGTAGAGGGGGGGGCTTCGACAATCCATCGCGGCAACGCACCTCCTCTCCCCGGCCTCCCGGCAAACGACGAACCCTCCCATTTCAGCGACCGGTTCCGCTACGCAAACGTCACGCTCGGAAACTTCTTCTGCACCACCGCCTTCTGCTTGGGCCACTCGTGCTGCTTCCAGTGCGGCCAGTCGCAGGTGCTCGTCAGGCGCTTGCCGTCGGGCGTGGCGAGCCAGAGCTTTACCGGCACCGCGCCTTCACAGACCAGCGGATGAAACTCCAGCTTGAAGCACTCCTGCAGCTTAACCTGCGCCTCGGGGGACATCGCCGTGCGGCCACCGCCCTCCGCCTCCTCGGAGTAAACCAGCTTCACCGGCTTGCCCGTAGGCCACGGCATCTGCGTCGGCGTGAGTTCCTCCAGCCAGCCCACCTGCTCGGGCGCAAGGTGCGCCGCAAAGCCGGGCTTCAGCACCGCCCCCTGCGCCTCCTTCTGCAACGACAGCCCCTTGAACGCCCGGGCCAGCGCCGCCGTCATCCGCGCGTCGTCGAAGGGCGGATACTCCAGGTCCGGCAGCGCCGCCGCGACCAGGTTCACGCGTGCGATGAACTGCTTCACCTCGTGGCCCAGGTTCGGCAGGTCAAACCACCCGCGCATCGCCGCGTCCGCCAGACACCGCCCCGCCGCCTCCGGCTCCACCTCGCGCTGGTGCTCATGCCCGACCACGAGGTCGCGAAATCGCGCGAGCTTGATGGCGGCCACGCGCTTGTGCGTGCGGTCGAACACATGCTCCACGGTCGCGTTCAAGTGCTGCGGATACAACTCGCGCAGCCACTCCGGCTTCACGGCCGTCGCGAGGCCCAGCAACGTCAGCGGACGCAGCGCGCCATCCGTCTCGCGCATCGCCGCCGCGACCAGCAGCGGTGCCTTCTGCACCACGCTCTCGCGCATCAACGTCCCCTGCCGCCCCTCCGTCATCTCACACTCCAGCGTCCCCTGGTCCCGCCGGATGGCGAGCTGATCAATGAAGCCGGCCGTGAGGCATTTGAGCAGCGCATCGTTGTCAGGTGCGGTTGCCTTGGGCTGCGAAGAAATTAGTGGGTTAGTAATTAGTGGGCCGCTCGCAGCCGCTTTGGACTGATTACTAATTACTAAACACTTCTCCTCCCCCAGCCCCTCTCGCTCCGCAATCCCCAGCACCTGCTGATACGTCAGCTCCACCTCGCGCGCGACCTTCGCATTGATGCCGTGGCTGCGGCAGGCATCGAGGTTGAAGCCATTTTGTTTCGCAAACTGAAACGCCCGCATCAGCGTGAAGAAGTCCGAATCCTGGCTGGCCTCAAACAGCTCGCGGTTCTCCGCCGCGCGGGCATCCCCGCGCATCACCCGCACCAGCAAGTCGCGTCCGCTCACCAGCGCCGCACAGAGCGCCGCCGCCGGCACGCACCCGCGTCGCCCCGCCTCCACCAGCATCCGCGAGTAGCGCGGGTGCATCGGCAGCCGCAGCATCTGCCGGCCGACGGGAGTCAGATCAGAGTTTCGAATTTCGGGTTTGGGGTTCCGAGTTAATCCGGTCGCGTCCGAACCCGCCGTCTCGGAACTCGAAACTCCAAACTCCAAACCCGAAACTGGCTGCTCCGCCCCTCTCAGCGCCCCCAGCATCACCAGCAGCCGCTCCGCCCGTTCCACCGCCAGCGTGTCCGGCCTGTCCAGCCAGTCGAACGTCACCGCGCTCTTGATCCCGAGCGAATGCAGCAGCAGGACGACCTCCGCCAGGTCCGCGCGCTGAATCTCCGGCGTGTTGCGCTCGGGTCGGTTCAAGTGTCCGCTCTCCGTCCACAGCCGCCAGCACGTCCCCGGGGCCGTGCGCCCCGCCCGGCCCTTCCGCTGGTCCGCGCTGGCCCGGGAAATCTCCTCGATGAAGAGCGTTTGAATCCCGCGTTCAGCGTCGTAGCGGGCCACGCGCGCCTCGCCGCTGTCCACCACATGCCGGATGCCGTCAATCGTCACGCTCGTCTCCGCGACATTCGTGGACACCACGATCTTCCGTCGTGAACTCGGCGAGAACGCCCGGTCCTGATCGTCCGGCGAGAGGTCGCCGTGCAGGGGAATAAAATCACAGTCCTCCGCCAGCCGCGCGCCCCGCAACGCGTTGATGGTCCCGTTGATCTCACCCATGCCAGGCATGAACACGAGCACGTCGCCCGGCCCGCCCACGTTCACGATGCGCTCCACCGCCTCCGCCGCCTGCTCCGGCGCTGGCCGTCGGTCCAAGTGCTCCACGTAACGCACCTCCACCGGATAGCTGATGCCCTCGCTGACGAGGATCGGACACTCGGTAGCAGCCGACGTGAGGAGGCTCTGATATTCGTTCCCGCGTTCAGTTAGAGCCTCCTCACGTCGGCTGCTACCGAGGTAACGTGCCACCGGCTCCGCATCCAAGGTCGCCGACATCACCACGATCCTCAAATCAGGCCGCGCCGTCTGCTGGAGCCGCTTTACCAACGCGAGCGCAACATCGGAAAGCAGGTTCCGCTCGTGGAACTCGTCGAAGAGCACCGCCGCCACGTCGGACAACTGCTGGTCATCCTGCAACCAGCGCAGCAGCACGCCTTCCGTCACGAAGCAGATGCGCGTCGCGTCGCCCAGCCGGTCATCGAAGCGAATCTGGTAGCCCACCTCCTGCCCCAGCTTGCACCCGCGCTCCCACGCCACCCGCGCCGCCACCGTCCGGGCGGCCACGCGACGAGGTTGCAACACGACAATCCGCGTTGGTTTCGTGTTGCGTGTTGCGTGTTTCGTGTTGTCGGCGAGGGCGGCACCCACCGAACTCGGAACCCCAAACTCCAAACTCGGAACTGCGTCCACGAGCATCTGCGGCACCTGCGTGGTCTTCCCCGAACCGGTGGGCGCGACCAGCACCAGACGATTGCCCGTGCGCAGCGTCTCCACGATTTGATCGCGGAGCTGCCAGATGGGGAGTGAGGAATTCGTCACGTCAAGCTGGCTTCAGGCGATCAATCGAACGCTGGAGGTTGGCATGCGCTGCCTGCTCATAACGCGCCCGAAACTGCGCCGTCTGGTAAATCGTCGGACGGGCAAGGAACGTCGTCAGTATCTCCGCGCGCTTCACGCGGAACACCTCCTCAGGCACCCATGCATACTCCCGGCGAATCTCCGCTTCGTAGCGATCAAACCGTTCCGCAGGCTGCCCGAGAATGCTCAGGTCCACATCGAGCAACACCGCCGTGTCGCGGTCAGCCGCAGGCTCGTGCCGTTTGGTCGCGAGAATCAAATCACTCACGCGTGCGGCAAGGGCAGCGGACAGCCCGGCGCAGCTCGCCACCCTGACCGCCAGCTCCGCGCTCCGCTCCTCGTTATCTCCTGCCTTCGGATCATAGACCGCATCGTGAAACCAGAGCGCAAACTCAACCGCACCCGGGTCCGCGACGAGTTCCGCCGCCCCGCTTAGCTCCGCGAGGCAATGCTCCAGATGCTCCAGATTGTGATACGCCCGCTGCGGCTCCAACCACCGGCGGATCAAATCATCATACACGGCCTGGCCATCGCCGGCCGCCCCCACGCTCCGCCAGAGGCGCTCCCAGTTACTTTGCAGCGCGGCCATGGAATCGTTCCACCAGGTTCCGGAACACTGGCTTGGGCACGTAAGGTTTTACCACGCGTTGCCAGCCCGCCGGCCCGATCAGCCCCTTCACCATGCTGGAGCTGACTTCCGCGATGTCGCGCGGGGGCATCAGGAACACCGTGGTGATGTCCGCGCTCAGGTCGCCGTTGATGTTCCGCATCACACGCTCGTATTCGTAGTCCGACTCCGAGCGGATGCCGCGCAGGATATGCGTCGCCCCCAGGCTCTTCGCGTAGGTGATGAGAAACTGCTGCGTGAACGTGGCGAACTCGATGCCCTTCAAATGGTCCGCCGAAGCCCGCAGCATGGCCAGCCGTTCCTCGACGCTGA
The DNA here is from genome assembly GCA_964496695.1 of uncultured Klebsiella sp. Classification (GTDB taxonomy): domain Bacteria; phylum Verrucomicrobiota; class Verrucomicrobiia; order Limisphaerales; family SXTU01; genus SXTU01. The sequence goes on along the minus strand of CAZCBE010000212.1, from coordinate 533 downwards.
ACGTGTAGCGCTTGTCCGGATTGCTGCCGATGGCCACCACCAGCTTGGGAAACAAGGCGACGCCCTGCTCGATCATCCAGAGATGCCCGATGGTCAGCGGGTCGAAACTGCCCGCATACACCGCCAGTTGGCCGCCTGCCTTCATGGGCTACTTCAACAAAAACCGCGCCACGAGCGCCACCGCCGACAACACCGCCATCAGCCCGCTGGGCATGAACTTCTTGGACTTCGCGAACTTCATGCCCATGAAGACCAGCAGGATGCCGAGCACCACCTCGGCCACGATGGCCGGCACAATGCCCAGCGCCGCCAGCACCAGCGGCACCGCGAAGATGCTGCTCGCGATGATGGAGGCCTTGCTGCCGGCCTTCAGGAAGCCGACGAGGCCGCCCGCGACGAGCAGCACGATGTAAACCCACAGGACAATGTTCGGAGCAGTCATGGCGCGGAGGTTGTAGCGGCTGGGAGCCCGGATGCAATGCGGGATTGAAGGAACCCTGCGTGACCGAACGCGCGATCCATTCCCTCTCCCC
>CAZCBE010000211.1:0-5058 GCA_964496695.1 uncultured Klebsiella sp. | reverse complement strand
AGCGGCTGGTAGCCGCTCGGCACAGGCTGGTAGCCTGTGCTACCCGGCGGCGGTGGCCCACTTCGGAGGTCGGGTTCAAGCGCGTGCCAATGCTGGCGCGAGCAGTTGTGCCTTAGTGGACGTGAAGCATCCTCTCCTTCGACGGCGACAAGTCGCCTGCGGAAAGCGGTGACGAGTCACCGCACTCCAAAGCGCTGACGGGCGGAAGGCAGGCCCCGGTCAGTTCGTCCCGCTCGTGAGTCCCTGGCTCAGTTCAGATTCCAGTTCACGTCGGTGGACTTGATCCTGACCTGTTCCGGCAACTTCGCGCCGTCCAGGCGCAGGACGAGGGTGTGCGTGCCGGGCTGAAGTGAGGTGCTGAGGGTGGAGGACGGGCCGGAAGCGCCGAGGTTCTTCGCCGGCTGGCCGTTGATCCAGACCTCGGGCTTGCCCACGCCGGCGAGGTCCAGCGTGACCAGTCCGGCCTTCGTCACCGTGAACGTGGTCGCGACAAACACGCTCGTGAAGGTGACATGCGCGGGGGCGCTGCTGGGGGCGAAGTCGGCCTTCGCGAGCGCGCCGTTCACCAGCGAGGTCGCGGGCTTCCAGGTCTGCTCGCCGATGCCGCTCTCCATCGCGGTCCACTTGGCGGTGAAGTCGCCCTTGGTGATCTTGTCCCAGCCGCCCTGATCCATGCGATGGGTCACGGGCAGCACGCGCCAGACGCGGGCCACACCGCCTTTGCTGGCATCGTAATCGCCGGGCTTGCCGAGGCGGGTGAGGAAGGCGACGAGGTCGTTGCGGTCGGACTCCGCCAAGCTGTCCAGCAGGCCGCTGGGCATGAGCGAGAAGGCGGAGTTCGCGCGTTTGCGGATGTTGGACTTGGCGACACTGACTTCCAGGTTCTGCGCGTTGCGGAGGATGACTTCCTGGCCGGTCTCGCGGACGAGGATGCCGTTGTATTCGAGGTCGTCCTTGGTCTCGATGGTGATGCCGTGGAAGCCTTCCTTGATCTTCGCGTTGGGCAGCAGCACGGACTCGACGAGGTAATCCGCCGGGGCCGCCGCGCCCAGACTGGTCATGTCCGGGCCGACCTTGCCGCCGACGCCACCGATGCTGTGGCAGAGCACGCAGCCCAGCTCGGCGCGCCGATAGACGCGCTCGCCATTCGCGGGGTCGCCCGACTTCACGGCCAGGTCGGCGAGTTCCTTGAGCTTGGCGGGGGTGAGCTTGTCGGGCGAAAGCGCGGTGATGTTCGAGAGCTTTGTGAGCGCGGCGACGAGCGTTGGCTCCGGCGTGCCTTCGCGGGCGGCGCGGAGGCCGGAGCTGGTGACGTGCGCGGGCAGGGCGGACTTGCCGGCGACTTTGCTGGCGAATTCCTTAGCCGCGCCCTTGGTGGCGAGCACGCCGCGCCAGAGGTCGAGCGCCTCGGCCTCGGTCTTCGTCTCGGCCAATTCGTCGAGCGCGAGGTCGGCGAACTTCCCGGGCTGGAGCGAGGCGAGGGTGACGGTGGCAGCCCGGCGGACGGGCGCGGGTGAAGTCTTCGCGGTCAAGGGCTGGAGCGCGCCGAGCACGGGCGGAATCGCGCCCAGCTCGCGGAACGCGCCAAAGAGCGCGGTGCGGACTTCGGCGGGCGTGTTGCCGTCGCCCGCGAGCTTGATCATCTCGGCAAACGCGCCGCCGGGGTTTTTCCACGCGCCCATGAGATTCACGAAGGCGACGCGGGTGGCCACGTTCGCGTAGGAGAGCAGCGGCAGGCCGCGCGCTCCGTCACCGCCGGGCTTCACGTTGCGCAGGCGGGCGGCGGAGGTGAGGGCGGCGAGGGCGCGGTTGAGCGCGGCGTCGGAGAAGTTGCGCGCGACGACCTGCTCCCAGAGGCGGTTGATTTCCGCTGCGCCGCCGGCCGCGCCGATGAGTTCGATCCACGGGCCGGTGCCGTCCTTGGTGATGGGCTTGGCGGCGAGAATCTTGGTGACGCTGGACGCGGCGAGCGCGGGGTCGAGCGCCTTCATGGCAAACTCAAGCTGCTGCTGCTTCGCGGGCGAGTCGGGCGACCACGCGCCGGACTCCAGCGCGGCGAGGAAGGGCTGCGCCAGCTCGTTGATGGAGAGCCAGACCGCGTAGTCGAGGAACCCGTCGGCTCCAATGGTGTTCACGACGGAAAGCACCAGTTCGGCGGACTTGGCAGAGGGGAACTTGGCCAGCGCACGCACGGCCTCCATGCGCACGCGCGGATGCGGGTCGGTGACGAGCTTGGCCAGGCGCGTGACGGTGTCGGTTTCGGAGAAGTTTGCGCCGGTGTCCGCGAGGTAAGTGCTGACGGTGCCGTTGATGTCCGCAACCAGCACGGGCTTCGCGGGCATGGTGGTGACGAAGCTCAACGCGCGCACGGCGGCGGCGCGGATGCGACCGTCCTGCGCGGCGAGGAGGCGCGTGACCAGTTCGGGCGCGGGGATGTTGAGCGACTGATGAATCCACAGCGCGGAGAGGAGTTGCTTCTCATCCTTGAGCTTCGCGGTCCACGTCTTCAGCTCAGGAGCGACAGCGGTAGCGCCTTTCTCCACGAGCAGGCGGGTGGATTGGGAAGCGTTGAAGTGATTGGGGGAGAGCAATTCGTCGAGCAATACTTGAGTGCTGGCGAGCGTCACTGGAAACCTGACCGGCGTGGCCTTCGTTCCAGTCCCGGTGCCAACAGTGACCGTGCCATCCGCGCCAAACGGGTTCTTCAACCCCGCCTTGCCCTTCACACTCACCCGCCAGATGCGCCCGTGCTCGCGGTCGCGGCGCGGGTCGCGGAAGTCCACTTCGCCGTGGTTGATGATGGGGTTGCTCCAGTCGGCGATGTAGAGCGCGCCGTCCGGGCCGAGCTTCACGTCAATCGGCCGGAAGGTGTTGTTCGAGGTGCGGCAGATGTCGGCCTCCTGCTTGGTGATGTAGCCCGCGCCCTGCTCGGTGATGCTGAACGAAGTCACGCGGTTCGCGCGGAAGTCGCACGTCACCACGCGGCCCTGCCAGTCGGCGGGGAAGTGCGTGCTGCGGATGATTTCGAGGCTGGCGAATTTCGGGTAGCCGCCGGGGCTGACGCTCGGGAGGATGCGCCGCGCCTTCGCGTAGGTTTGATACATCGCGCCGGGCAAACCCCAGTTGATGCCGCCGCCGCCCGCGCCGTCGGTCACGAAGCTCTGGCCGAACTCGTCGAACTGGTGGCCCCACGCGTTGACCCAGCCCTTGAAGATGACCTCCAGCTTTTGCGACGACGGCTCGAAGCGCATGATGCCGCCCGAGCGCAGGCGCACGACGCCGTGGGGCGTCTCGACCTCGCTGCGGGTGTAGATGGACTGGTTCATCCAGAGGCGTCCGTCCGGGCCCCAGCGGAGGGTGTGGAGGTTGTGGTGCGTGTCCTCGGTGCCGAAGCTGGAGAGGACGATGCGGCGCACGTCGGCCTTGCCGTCGCCGTCGGTGTCCTTCAAGTGCAGCAGCTCGGTGCTCTGCGCGACATACACGCCGCCGTCGCCGGGCGCGAGGCCGGTGGGGATGAGCATGTTGTCGGCGAAGACGGTGGCCTTGTCGGCCTTGCCCGTGCCCTTGGTGTCTTCGAGCACGACGATTTTGTCGTGCGCGGCCTGGCCGGGTTCGATTTGCGGATAGACCTCGCTGCTGGCGACCCAGAGGCGGCCCTGCGGGTCGAAGTTGATCTGGATGGGCTTGGCGAGGTGCGGGTTCTCGGCCCAGAGCGTGACTTCGAGGCCGTCGGCGACGGTGAACTCGGGCGTGGGCTGCGGCGTGTGCTTGGCGGCGGCGGCCTTGCCGAGCAGCGCGGCGGGCTGGAGTTCGGGGCCGGGCTTGAAGCTGGCGTCGTTCAAGTGCTTGCACAGCTCGCGAATCTTCTTCTCCTCGGCGGCGATGAGGGGATCGAACTGCGGCATCTCGACGGCGTTCTTGCCCTGCTCGCGTTTCCGGAAGCCGAAGATGTAGGCCATGTTCGCCGGGCGGGAGCGGTGGAAGTAGAATTCGTTTTTGCGGAGGATGACTTGGCGGAGGATTTCGGCTGTGGTGCTGAGGCTGGCTGGACTTGCAAATGCAGGCGGCAATTTCCCGGTCAGTTCCATGCCCATCATCTGAGCGGTCAGCCTATGAGCTGCATCCGTGAGATGAATGCCGTTCTCGGTCAGAGCCGGCGATTTGCGATCCGGATACACGCCCGGCGGGTCCGTGGGTATGGAGCGAACGGTTCCTCCTGCGAGATTTCTGAACTGGCTTAGGAGCGTTACCTTCCGAGCGGAAGCAATTTCGCCGATGGCTTTTGTGTAAAGTTCAAGTTGCTCATTGTGCTTCGCCGGGTCTGGCATTGGTGACGGTAACTTCTCGTGCTTGATGGGCGACAGCAGCACCAGCCGACACCCCGGCGAGAGCTTCTCAATCGTATCCAGCAGCCGCTCGTAGTCCGCCTTGAACTTCGGCAGGCCCGCCGCGCCGTCGAAGGACGCGGCCATGCCGTAGCCGAGGAAGGCCACGGTGGGCTTGGTCTCCTCGATCTGCTTCTGGAGCAGCTTCCAGGCTTCGCCCGCCGGCTCGTTGCCCGCCTGCCCGAGCGAGAGGCCCAGGCGCGACTCGCCGTTCGGCAGGTCCGCGCTCCAGCCGAGGTTGCGGAAGGTGATGCTGCGGTCCGGGAAGCGCGTGGTGAGCATCAGCTCGATCCACCCGTAGTGCTGCTCGCGCTCGATGAGCGTGTCGCCCAGAAAGATCACGCGGTCGCCGTCCTTCAGCTCGAAGGGCGCGGCGGCGGAAATGGAAGTGACAGCGGCGCACGCAAGCGCCAGCACGGACAAGAACCATCGGGTCATAGTGCGGAGAGCCTGCCAAAGGAGGGCGGGAAGGGAAGCGGGAAGTTGCGGGAGGGGAGAGCGGCGGTGGGACAGGGAGGAGCAGGATCAGGATTATGAGCAGGAAGAACTGAGCTACGGTGGCTCCGGCTCGTAATCTTGATCCTGATCCTGTTTCGGAACCCAACCGGGGGCCGGCGAGGACGCCGGCGGCACGGCAAGCCGGAGGCTTGCGCTACGTAGCGCCGGCCTCCGG
>CAZCBE010000210.1:0-5076 GCA_964496695.1 uncultured Klebsiella sp. | reverse complement strand
AATGCGGGAAACTGCATCATCTATGCGCGTTCAACTGCATCGTTCCGGCTTAGACGCCGAACAACCGGTCGCCCGCGTCGCCGAGACCGGGGACGATGTAGCCCTTGTGATTGAGCTTGCGATCCACCGCAGCAGTGAAGATCGGGACCTCGGGATAGTGCTGGTGGACAAATTTGATGCCCTCCGGCGCGGCGAGCAGATTGACCAGCCGGACGTGCTTCGCCTTGCGCTCGGCCATCAAGTCCAGCGCGGACACCGAACTGCCGCCGGTGGCGAGCATCGGGTCCATGAGGATGATTTCAAAATTTCTCAGATCGTCCGGCAGGCTCTTGTGATACGTCGCCGCTTCAAGCGTGTGCTCGTTGCGCTTGAGGCCGATGAAGCCCACGCGCGCGTGCGGGATGAGGCGGAGGATCGGGTCAAGCATGCCCAACCCCGCGCGCAGCACGGGCACCAGCAGCACCTCGCGCCGCAGCCGCACCCCGCGCGTCTTCTCCAGCGGCGTCTGCACTGTCACCGGCTGCGTGGCGAAGGTGCGGGTGGCTTCATAGACCATCAGCGCGGCGACCTCGCCGAGCGCCCGGCGAAATTCCTCGGGCTGCGTGGCCTGGTCGCGGATGCGCGTGAGGTTCTGCTGGACGAGCGGGTGGGTGATGACGGTGACGTTGTTCATGGAGAAGAGAGGGGAGGATTAGGATTAAGATTAGGAGTAGGAGCAAGAATGGAGTTGGGCTCCGTGCCGCCTCTTAATCTTACTCCTAATCTTAATCCTGCTCCTCCCCGGCATCACTGGATGACGTTGAAGGAGAGAAAATACATCCGCCCCACCTGCAGCCGGGGGAAATCAAAGCCCAGGTCCACTTTCACGGCATGGGTGTCCGACTTGCCCAGCAGGCGGAAGAGGTTTCCGAACTTGAACGGCGGCTGATACTTGACCACGTTGGCCTCGACGACGCCCGCGAGCTTCTTGGCGCGTTTCACCGCCACCTCGAAGTTGCCCAGTTCATCCACGAAGCCGAGGCGGTGGGCTTCCTTGCCGGAGAAGATGCGTCCGTCCGCATACGACTCCCAGTCCTTGGCCAGTTCCTGGCTGTCTTGACCGGCCTGGCCGGCTTTCTTGTTGGCCGCGTGGGCGGCGGTGCGGCCCTTGCTCACGATGCCCTTGAAGGTCGCGTAGGTCTCATCAATCAGCGCCTGCACCATCTCCCGCTCGCCGGCGGGGATGTCCTCGGGCCGGCGCGTGCTGCTCATCATGTCCTTGTATTTCCCGCTTTTATAGACCTGGGGCTGGACGCCGACCTTGTCCATGAGGCCGCGGAAATTCATGCCGGACATGATCACTCCGATGCTGCCCGTGAGGGTCATTTCGTTCGCCACAATCCACCGGCAGGGGGCGCTCACATAGTAGCCGCCCGAAGCCGCCAGGCTGCCCATCTGCGCCACCACCGGCTTGCCGGTGCGATCCTGAAACTCGCGGATGGCCCGGTAAATTTCGTCGGAGGCCAGCACCTCGCCGCCGGGAGAATCCACCCGCAGGACAACCGCCCGCACCTGGGGGTCCTTCTGGGCCAGCTTCAATTCCTCCTTCACGCGCTCGACCATGTCGCCCGAGCCGTCGAAATCGTGGCTGCTGATGATGCCGTTGATGTCAATCGCCACGATCTTTTCCGACGTGTCGAAATCAGTGAGGGAATGCTCTTCGTAGAATTTTCCATCCAGCCGGGCGGCATGGGTATTCGAGCCGTGGATGGTGAGCTTGCCCATGAGCCACATGCCCGTCCCGCCCAGCACCAGCAGCATGAGGAGCCAGAACCAGCCCCGGCCCCGGCGCGGCGGCGGGGATTGCGGCGGCGGAAAAAATTGTGGGGGCGGGGCTGAATGCAGGGGCGGGGGCGTGGCCGGGGTCAACGGGGGCGGCGGCGTTGGACTCGCGGGCGAAGGCGGCAGAGAATTATCACTCGATTCCATGGCGCGCACGCTACTCAGCGTCGGGATGCCGGGCAAGTGTGTTCGCGTGCGCGGGCGTCTGAAAGCGCAACTGGACGCGAGTTCCAAAGGAAGAACCGCGGAGGACGCGGAGGAAGAACGCATTGCCCAAGGCAAGCCATCGGAAAGGGAAGCGAATTTTTGACGCGAATTGCGCGAATTACCGCGAATTGGCCGGTGAAAAAATTCGCGTTAATTAGCGCAATTCGCGTCAACTTCCCCAGCCCTCAAAAAGTTCTACCACCCTCGGTTTCCGTCCGCCTGGGCCGGCGAGGACGCCGGCGATACGGCAAGCCGGAGGCTTGCGCTACGCAGCGCCGGCCCTGGCACGGGCGAATTCTTCGGGGGTGTTCAGGTTTCGGAGTTCAGCTTGTCGTGAGCGGGGTGCGCGCAGTCGCTTCGCCCGCAGGCGCGCGGCGAGGGCTTGCAGGGAAAAGCGGTTCTCCGCCAACGCCTGCTCGATAAGCGGCAGGCATTCGCGATCCAGGACGAAGGGGAAGCCCGCGCCTTCCTCCGTTTGCACGAACACCGCCTTGCCCTGGCGCTCCGCCACGGTGCGGATCAGTTCCGGTGTCACAAACGGCATGTCACAGGAGAGGAAGACCAGGCGCGGAGCGTGGCTGCGCTGGAAGCCGGTCCAGATGCCTCCCAGCGGGCCGCAGCGGGGCACGAGGTCGCGGCGGATCACGCGCACCGGCCAGCCAGTTGCCCGGGCGGCGGCGCGCACCCAGGCCAGCAGCGTGCGGCCATGCAAGCGAAGGCGTGCTTTGTCCCGCCCCATGCGCGTGCTGAGCCCGCCGGCCAGGATGACCACCTCGATGGCCGCCAAGCCCGTTCCGGGTTTGGCGTTTCGGGTTTGGCGTTGGTTGCGCTGGCGAACGGTCACAGGGGAGTGATTTGCCGCTGGCACTGCCCGTCACGCAACCTCTTTTGCGCGAAAATAGGATTGCCTTGGTGGGGCTGGCTGGTAGGTTGCGGCCTCTTTTCGCCGGGTTCGGCGGGAAGAAACGGCCTTAAACCAAACAGCCCGTGCCCGTGTGGGCAGGGGCGGCCACCGTAACACCAAATGAAATCCCGAGTTCTGCGGGATGGCCGGTCACGCCAACTATGGCGGAGACGCAGGCTGATAACCAATCGGAACGGATAGAAAAGTATGATGACCATCGGTATCAAAGAGTTGCTCGAGGCAGGCGTTCACTTCGGCCACCAGACCAAGCGCTGGAACCCCAAGATGAAGCCCTTCATCTTCGAGGCGCGCAACGGCATCCACATCATTGACCTGAGCCAGACGGCCCAGCAGTTGCAGTCGGCCAATGAATTTCTCGCCAACCTCGTGCGCGGCGGCGGCAACGTCCTCTTCGTCGGCACCAAGAAGCAGGCGCAGGAAGCGGTCAAGGAATCCGCCAAGAGCTGCGGCCAGATGCACGTCACCGAGCGCTGGCTCGGCGGCACCCTCACGAACTTCAAGACCCTCCGCCGCTCGCTCGCCCGGCTCAAAAAGCTGGAAGGCATGATCGCCGACGGCACGATGCGCAAATACGGCAAGAAGGAGCAGTCCGCCCTCGGCCGCGAGCTGGAGCGCCTCGTCAAGAACCTCGACGGCATCCGCAACATGGACAAGCAGCCCGACGCGATGTTCGTGGTGGACATCAAGCGCGAGCACAACGCCGTGGCCGAAGCCCGCAAGCTCAAGATCCCCCTCGTCGCCATCGTGGACACCAACGCGGACCCCACGAACGTGGACTACCCGATCGCCGGCAACGACGACGCGCTCCGCTCCGTGCGGCTCATCCTCGCCGGTGTGACCGAGGCGTGCGGCAAGGCCCGTGCCGAATACGAGGCCAAGTATGGCCGCAACAAGCAGGCCGCGGAACCCGCGCCCGCTCCGGCCCCGACCCCGACCATCGCCCCCGAGGCGCTCGCCTCCCTCGCCACCCCCGCGGTGGCCTGACCCATCACAAATGACTTGGGGCGCGCGGCCGCAAGCCGCGCGATCTCTCAACTCTCAACTCATAACGCTCAACTCTTTCCGAATATGGCTGAAATCACCGCCGCAACCGTAGGCAAGCTCCGCGAGATGACCGGCGCGGGCTTGATGGACTGCAAGAAAGCACTCACTGAAAACAGTGGCGACCTCGACCTCGCCGTGGACTGGCTGCGCAAGAAAGGCGTCGCCAGCGCCGCGAAGAAGGCCGACCGCGCCGCCAACGAGGGCGTCATCGCCCAGCACATCGCGCCCGGCTCCAAAGTCGGCGTGCTGCTCGAAGTGAACTGCGAGACGGACTTCGTCGCCAAAAACGACCAGTTCAAGGCCTTCTGCGATGACCTCGCCAAGAAGATCGCGGCCAACCCGAGCGCGGACCTCGAACCCGACCGCGTCGCCGCCGTCGCCAAGATCGGCGAGAACATCCGCCTCAACCGCCACACCCGCTGGGAAGTCAGCGGCAACGGCCTGATCGCGGCCTACATCCACACCGGCGCCAAGGTCGGCGTGCTCGTGGAAGTGGGCGCGGGCAATGAAGCCACCGTCAGCAATGACGCCTTCAAGGAACTCGTGCGCGACATCACGCTCCAGATCGCCGCCGGCACCCCGACTGCGGTCAGCCGCGACCAGGTGCCCGCCGAAATCCTCGACAAGGAAGACGAAATCGCCCGCAACTCGGACGCCCTCAAGGGCAAGCCGGCGGCGGCGATGGCGAGCATCCTCAAGGGCAAGCGCGAGAAATACTTCCAGACCGTGTGTCTGGTCGAGCAGGGCTTCGTGAAGAAGAACGGCGAAGTGACCGTGAAGGAACACATCGCCACCGTCGGCAAGGCCCTCGGTGACGAGGTCACCGTCCGCCGTTTCCTGCGCTATCAGATCGGCATGGCCTGAGTCGCTGACGCAACTCACCCACCAGAACGGGCACCTCGCAAGGGGTGCCCGTTTTATTTGCTGGGATGGCGTGCGGGGACGCTCCGAGCGAGCGCGTGGCAAAGCCTTGTTGGTAGCAGCCGGCGTGAGTCGGCTCACTCTGAAAATGAGCCGGGGCGGCGCAGGGGCGCATCTCGACACTGCCCCCGCCCTCGCCACGCCGGGCAAGCGAGGAC
>CAZCBE010000209.1:0-5177 GCA_964496695.1 uncultured Klebsiella sp. | reverse complement strand
GCGGCCCAGAGGGCCGCGCTCCGCCGTCGTGCGGGGGCAGTGCCAAGATGCGCCCCCCTCGGTTGGGCCGGTGTTTGGGGCAGTTGATGGGTTGAAGGGGACGAGCGTTCGCACCCCTTAAACTCTTCAACTTTTTAACCCTTTATCCCTTTAACTTTACCCTCCCCCCCGCTCCTGCACCAACGCCGAAAAACTCCGCCCCAAATGATCCGGGTGCGAGAGCGTCTGGAACTGCCGCACCCGTTCCCGCGTCCACTCCCCGAAGCGCGCCGGCTCCTGCATCGTGCGCTGGGCGATGCGCGTGAGGAAACGGGACTGCTCCGTCAGTTCCTTGGTGCTGAGTCCCGCCCGCTCGCCCGCCTGCGTGACCGCCGCAAAGTTGACGTGCGCCGTGATGTCCTGCTGGCCGGGGACGGCCAAAATGTCTTCCACGAGCTGGTGTTCGCGGTAGGCCCGCAGCGTCCCGCCGGGCTTGGTGGGGTTGATCACGTCGCCGGTGGTGTGCCCGTAGTCGAACGTCAGCAGCTTCCCCTGCCGCAGGCTCTGGGCGGCGATCTCCCACCAGAGTTCCGCGAAGGGCGAACGCTCCAGGATGAACCCATCCGGCAGCACCGGAGCCAGACTGGCCCAGGAGCTTTCCCGGAGCGAGGCTTCCAGGCCCCCCAGCGCGGCGGACGGCTCGGTCAGCGCGGCGACGTTCTCGTCCAGTTCCGGCAGCCGCGTCCAGACAAAGCGCTCGCCGGCCGTCCGCACGCCCCACTCGAACCACCGCTGCTCTTCCGCCCTCCACGCCAGCCGGTGCACTGGGAAGGCGTCGAGCAGTTCATTGGCGAAGATGATCCCATTCACCCCGCCCGCCTGCTGGACCTCCCCCCAGTTGGCAAACCATTTCACGCGCGGAGCAAACATGCTCAGCCGTCCGCGCTGCCACTCCTGCCGCCGCGCCGAGGGATCGAGAATCCAATACTCAATCCGCGCCAGCAGGTCGGGTCTGCGCCGTTGGAACCAGTGAAGTATGTCTTCGGCCAACTGCCCATCATGCGCCCCCGCCTCGACAATTTGCAGTGGCGTCTCGGCCATTACGCATTCCGCATTCCGCGTTCCGAGTCCCTCCAGCCACTCGGCAAATTGGAAGGCCAGCAACTGCCCAAACAGCTCGCCCACGCTCACGCTCGTGTAGAAATCCCCGCGTTTGCCGACCACCGCATGGTCGCGTTCGTAGTAGCCATGCTCAGCGTGGTAGAGGGCCAGCTCCATGAAGCGCGCACAGGGCACGGGACCCCTCCGCGCGATTTCCTCGCGAAGAATCTCCTCCAACGACGGCGATGGCTTGCAGTCCGTCTCGCTATTCGCTATGACACGCCGAAACATAAACCCGGATTTCCTATGGCCAAGATTGACGCGTTCTTCAACCTGATGATGCAGCAGAAGGCATCCGACCTTCACATGGCCTCGGGCAGCCCGCCCATCCTGCGCATCAGCGGCGAGCTGCGCCGCGTGGATTTTCCGCCCCTCGAGAGCGACGCGCTCAAGGCGATGCTCTACGAAATCGCCCCGGAAATCAAAGTGAAGCAGTTTGAAGAGACGGGCGACGTGGACTTCGGCTACGAAATCCCGGGGCAAGCCCGCTTCCGCGCCAACTTCTTCAACCAGAAATACGGCTGCTCCGCCGTCTTCCGCCAGATTCCCAGCAAGGTGCTTTCCTTCGAGGACTTCGAGAAGTTCGACGCCCCGCTGCCCGCCGTGCTCCGCAAGTTCCCGATGATGCACAAGGGCCTCGTGCTCGTCACCGGCCCCACCGGCTCCGGCAAGTCCACCACGCTCGCCGCGATGATTGACTACGCGAACAAGAACCGCCACGACCACATCCTCACCGTCGAGGATCCCATCGAATTCGTGCACGAAAGCAAGGGCTGCCTCGTGAACCACCGCGAGGTGGGCATGCACACGAAGTCCTTCGCCTCCGCGCTCAAAGGCGCGCTGCGCGAAGACCCGGACATCATTCTGGTCGGCGAAATGCGCGACTTGGAAACCATCGAACTCGCGCTCACTGCCGCGAGCACCGGCCACCTGGTCTTCGGCACGCTGCACACGCCCAGCGCCGCCAAGACCGTGGATCGTATCATTGACGTCTTCCCCGCTGACCAGCAGAACAAGGTCCGCGCCACCCTCTCCGAGGCGCTCAAGGGCGTCGTGGCCCAGAACCTTTTCAAGCGCATTGACAAGCCCGGTCGCGTGGCCGCGCTCGAAATTCTCGTCTTCACCACCGCCGTCGCGAACATGGTGCGCGAAGGCAAGACCCACCAGATCCCCGGCATGATCCAAGTCGGCAAGAAGCTCGGCAACACGCCGCTCGACGACTCGATCATGGACCACTTGCGCATGAAGCGCATCGCGGCCAAGGACGCCTTTGACAAGTCCCTCGACAAGAAGAAGTTCTTCCCCTTCCTCACCCCGGCCGAACAGGAAGAGGCGCGGTCGAATGGTGACGCGGATTGAGCCCGGCACCGAACCATTGTCGAAGATGCAACTTTGTCTTTCTCCGCGTGGTGCGTGGTGCGTGGTGCGTGATTCTTTCACCATCCGCCCGTCGTCCGTCACGCACCACGCACCACGCACCACATCCTGACCATGCGCGCCAACGAACTCGATTACATCCTCACCACCATGTTGGACTCCAACAAGGATGTGTCCGACCTCAACATCACCGTGGAGAAGCCGCTCCAGGTGGAGTCCTCCGGCCAGTTGGTCGGCGTGCCCATCAACCCGCCGGTGGACAAGCTCACGCCCTTCCAGACGGAGCAGATCGCGCTGAACCTCGTCGCCGGCAGCCGCCGTCTCACTGAGGATCTGATCCGCACCGGCTCGTGCGACTCCTCCTACGGCCTTGGCCAGAAGGCGCGCTTCCGCGTGAACCTCTTCTCCCAGCGCGGCAACTACTCCTGCGTCCTCCGCAAGCTGAACACGCAGATTCCCACGCTGGAGCAGCTCAAGCTCCCGCCCGTCTTCAAGGACATCGCGAAGGAAAAGACCGGCCTCGTGCTCGTCACCGGCGCGACCGGTTCCGGCAAGTCCACCACCCTCGCGGCCCTGCTCAACGACTTCAACGAGAACAAGTCCATCCACATCGTCACGCTGGAAGACCCCGTTGAATTCGTTCACCCGCAGAAGAAGGCCACCTTCAACCAGCGCGAGATGGGCACGGACTTCGACCGCTTCTCCAGCGGCCTGCGCGCCGCGCTGCGTCAGGCGCCCAAGATCATCCTCGTCGGCGAAATGCGTGACCGTGAGACCGTCGAGCTGGGCCTCTCCGCCGCCGAGACCGGCCACCTCGTGATGAGCACGCTGCACACGATTGACTGCGGCCAGACCATCAACCGCATCCTCGGCATGTTCGACCTCAGCGAGCAGGACCAGATCCGCGAGCGCCTCGCGGACACGCTCCGCTGGGTCGTCAGCCAGCGCCTCGCCCCCAAGATCGGCGGCGGCCGCCAGGCCATCCTCGAGATCATGGGCAACAACGTCCGCACCAAGGAATCCATCCTGCAGGGCGAGGCGGAGGGCAAGACCTTCTACGAGATCATCGAGGCCAGCTACACCTTCGGCTGGAAGAGCTTCGACCAGGCCTGCATCGAGGCCTTCGAGCAGAACAACATCTCCGAGGAAAGCGCGCTGCTCTATTGCAGCAAGCGCGGCCCCACCTCGCGCGGCATTGACAACGTCAAGAAGAAGCGCGGCGAAGTCACCTCGAACGTCACCAGCCTGGGCATGAAGAAGGACGCCCCCGCCCCCGGCACCGCACCCGTCGCCCCGCCTCCCCTCACCTTGAAGCTGAAATGAAGCCCCGAGGAGCAGGATCAGGATTACGATCAGGAGCAGGAACGCTCCGGTCGGCCTTTTCCTCCTGCTCATGATCTTGATCCTAATCCTGCTCTTCCCCTCCCTCACCCCATGAGCCAGACCTTCGCCGACTACGAGTTCATCAGCCCTTCGGACAAGCCCGCGCTGCTCGCCCTGAGCAGCATGGAAGTCCTCGCCAACGTCCAGACCATCGTTCTGGAGTGCGGCTACAAGATTCACGTCGCCAGCAACCACGAGGACTTCGGCAAGCGCTTCACCGCGCTGAACTACCATGTTGTCGTGGTGGAGGAACTCTTCGCCGCCGGCACCCCCGAGGAGAACATCACCCTCCGCCACCTCCAGTGGATGCCCATGGCTCGCCGTCGCCACACCGTAGCCTTCCTCATCAGCGAGCGGCTCCAGACGCTCAATCCGATGCACGCCTTCCAGCAGAGCGTCCACGCCGTCATCAACAAGGCCGACCTCAGCAGCCTCGGCGGCATCATCCAGAAGGCCGTCAGCGACAACGACCTCTTCCTCCACACCTACCGCGAAGTCCAGGCCGCCGTGGCCCAGGGCAAGATTTGACCCTGCGCTTGTAGCGATCTGGCGGGATTCGGCATCGGGAATGGTCGCAACGTGACCGTCCGTCCGGCTTTCCGAATGGGTTCGTTTGGTAAAATCCCCGCATCGGTTATTGGCCATCGCCCATGGTCTGATACCAATTTCCAATGACAATCGGTGGGATGGCTGATGAGGCGCGCGACGCCCATCTTCTCCCTCTCCCTTCCTCGGAGGAGGGGAGAGGGGTGCCGTCCGGCGACCCTCTACCGACTGGCATTGGGAATTGGTATGAGCCCAGTCCTCGTTCGATTCGTTTCCATGGGTGTTCATTTAGTGCATTAGTGGTTTCCCCATCGAATCACCGCTCTGGCCTCCAGCTTCATGATGGGTTCGTTCGGCAAAATCCCCCATCGGCTATCGGCCATTGGCCATGGTCTATCCCCGCTCTCATTCGATTCGTGTCCATTTGTGTTCATTCGTGGTTTCCCCATCCCAGCTCAAATGGCTTCGTTCGGTAAAAAGCCCCTTCACCTCCCCCTCGGTGTCCGTCCCGCCTCTGCGGTGCCAATCCCCCTCCGGAGCGCCGGTCTCCGACCCGGCGCGATTCGGTTCCTGCCCCAGCCTCCAGCTTCACCAATGGGTTCGTTCGGCAAAATCCCCTACCGTCTATCGGCCTCTCCCATCGGCGATCGGCCATTGGCCATGGTCTATCCCCGCCCTCATTCGATTCGTGTCCATTTGTGTTCATTCGTGGTTTCCCCATCCCAGCTCAA
>CAZCBE010000208.1:0-5195 GCA_964496695.1 uncultured Klebsiella sp. | reverse complement strand
AATGCGGGAAACTGCATCATCTATGCGCGTTCAACTGCATCGTTCCGGCTTAGAACTGATCTGCTAACCGCCTCTGCATGACTGCATGACAATCTCTGAAATCCCGGACGACGCGCGCGAAGTTCTCGCTTACCCCTTCGACTTCGATGTGCATGAGATTCCAAGCAATCCCATCTGGTTCAGCACGCAACCGGAGACCGAGTTAGTTCCACTGGCTGGTGAAGGCACCGGAGGTCTCTATGCGATGCTTGCTGCCAGCGGCGACATCCTCTTCGTTGATTCCGAGGGTTCCGGAAGCATCATCGCCCCCAGTCTCACCGCGTTGTTTCAGATTATTGTGTCGCACCCGTATTGGCAGGATTTGCTGAAGTTTTCAGGAGGCGGTGCTCTTGCTGAGATGCGTAGGACAGCTCCTTTTGCCGCCACGGATTATGATGATTGTTACCCAGAAGCAGCCGCTGCTTGCGAACTGCTTGCCAAAAAGCTTGGTGTCCCGCCATCAGACGACGCAATTGGGATCCTGCACAGGTCGGTGTCTGGGTCGCGCCAACGCCTGCGGCTATTTGCGACGGATGGCTCTGAACTGGATTCCCTGTTCAAACGGTTCACGGTCGATAGCAACGCTTCATGGAGAGAAAAAGAGCGATGAAGTTAAAAACCATCGCCCAGCCAAGAACGAACAAACGCATGGCTACCTAAATTGGGGGGCGATTGCAGTCAGGTGTTCAGGGGAAATTGCGATCCACCCATTTCCGTCTTTCTGGTCTGGCTGAGCTGTTCTCCGGAGATTTCTGAACACCCTTCACCCCTCCAGCTTCGTCCACGCCGCATTCTTCGCCGAAGACTCCACCACCGCCTTGATGAAGGCCATGCCCCTCACGCCGTCCTCGATCTTCGGGAAGTCGTTCGCGAGGTCGGTCTTGGCGAGCTTCTGGCCGGCCGCGCGGGCGCGGATGGCGTTGGCGAAGTTCTTGTAGATGTTCGCGAAGGCTTCGAGGTAGCCCTCGGGGTGCGCGGGCGGGGTGCGACCGGCGGCCTTGGCAGCGTCGCAGAGATAGCCGTTGGCGGTGCGATACACCTGCATGGGCTGGTCGAGCCACTTCACGAGCAGCGTGTTCGGCTCCTTCTGGTGCCATTCGAGGCCGCCCAGTTCGCCATAGACGCGGATGTTCAGGTTGTTCTCCTCGCCCACGGAAATCTGCGAGCTGTGCAGCACGCCCTTCGCACCGCCCTTGAAGCGGAGCAGGACGTTCACGTCATCGTCGAGCTTGCGGCCCTTCACGAAGCTGGTGGCGTCGGCGGCCAGTTCGGAGATGTGGAGGCCGGTGATGTATTCGGCGAGGTTCTCGGCGTGCGTGCCGATGTCGCCCACGCAGCCGCCCGCGCCGGAACGCTTGGGATCAGTGCGCCAGCCGGCCTGCTTCTGGCCGCTGGCCTCCAGGCGCGTGGCGAGCCAGCCCTGCGGATACTCGACGACCACCTTGCGGATCTTGCCCAGCTTGCCGGTGGCGACCATGTCGCGCGCCTGCTTCACGAGCGGGTAGCCGGTGTAGTTGTGCGTGAGGCCGTAGAGCAGGCCGGTCTTCTTCACCAGCGCGGCGAGGGCCTTGGCCTCGGCGAGGTCGAAGGTGGCGGGCTTGTCGCTCAGGACGTGGAAGCCGTTCTCCAGCGCCATCTTGGCCGGCGGGAAGTGCATGTGGTTCGGCGTGACGATGGCGATGAAGTCCATGCGCTGGTCGGCCGGCAGGGCCTTCTCGGCGAGGATCATCTCCTCAAAGGTGCCGTAGCAGCGGCTCGGGGGCAGGAAGAGGTCGGCACCGCTGGCCTTGGAGCGCTCGGGATCGCTCGAAAACGCGCCGCAGACCAGCTCCACCTGCTGGTCCATCGCCGCCGCGATGCGGTGCACCGCGCCGATGAACGCCCCGCGCCCGCCGCCGACCATCCCGTAACGAATCTTTCTGCTCATGGGAAAAGGAGTTTGAATCGAGTATTGTGTTGCGAACGGCGGGCTTTATATTGCCGCGCGTTTTTCAAGTCAAACAGCGACTTGGAAGGCGGCGAGTTGAAGGGTTGAATGGTGGAAGAGTTGCCGCCGCGCTGCCGGCCGGACTTCGCCTCTCCGTTTAACTCTTCAACGCTTTAACCGTTGAACTGACCCATGCTTGTTCACGTCCTGAAATCGAAGATCCACCGCGCCACGGTCACCGGCGCGTCGCTCAACTACGAGGGCAGCCTCACCATCGCCGCCGACCTGATGGAGCAGTCCGGGCTGTTCGCCTACGAGCGCATCCTGTGCGGCAACCTGGCCAACGGCGAGCGCTGGGAAACCTACGTCATCGAGGGGCCGCGCGGCTCCGGGGCCATTGAGCTGAACGGCGCGGTGGCCCACCTCGGCAAAATCGGCGACAAGCTCACGATCATGAGCTTCACCGAAGTGGAATCCGCAGCGGCCCGCGGGTGGAAGCCACAGGTCATCGTGATGGGGGAGAAGAACGTGGTGGTGGACCCGCAGGGCGAGTGAGCGGCGAGTAATTAGTGATTAGTGATTTGTAAGCGGGTAAGGTCATCCGAGCGTATCGCCGACTGATTACTAATTACTAATCACTTTCCCAATGCCCTACACCGTCGCTGACATCGCCAAACACGTCCACGGGGAAGTCCTCGGGGACCCGACCGCCCCCATCTCCGGCTTCGCCCCCGCCGATTCCGCCAAGCGCGGCGACCTGACCTTCGCGGAGACGGACGCCTACTTCGCCGCCGCCGAGGCCAGTGCCGCCAGCGCCGTCCTCATCGCGGGCGACCGCAAGTCGGACACCAAGACGCTCATCCGCGTGAAGAACGCGCGCGTGGCCTTCGCCAAGGTGCTGCCGCTCTTTTTCGCCGAGCCCGTGCTGGAGGGCCAGCGCCACCCCACGGCGATCATTCCCAATTCGGCGTCGGTGGACGACACGGCCTACATCGGGCCGCACTGTGTCATCGGCGAGCACTGCCGTATCGAGGCCCGCGCGATCTTGCTGGGCGGGAATCATCTCAGTGACCACTGCGTGGTGGGCGAGGACACAAAACTCTTCCCGCATGTCGTGCTTTACGCCCGCACCCAGATCGGCAAGCGCGTCCGCATCCACGCTGGCAGCGTCATCGGCTCGGACGGTTACGGTTACGTCTTCGATGCCGGGGTGCATCACAAGGTGTTGCAGGTCGGCCACATCGTCATCGGTGACGACGTGGAACTGGGCGCCAACGTGACGATTGATCGCGGTGCCATCGGCGCCACGGTCATTGGCAAAGGCACCAAGGTGGACAACCTCGTGCATATCGCCCACAACGTGCAGATCGGCGAACACTGCATCGTGGTGGCCCAGGTGGGCATTGCCGGCAGCGCCAAACTCGGCAACTACGTCGTGCTCGGCGGCCAGGTGGGCATCGCCGGACACCTCAAGCTGGGGAACCAAGTCACCGTCGCCGGCCAGTCCGGCGTCATGAATGACATCCCCGACGGTGGCAAATGGCTCGGCTCCCCCGCCCAGCCCGACCGCCAGACCAAGCGCGAATGGCTCGCCCTGCGCCAGTTGCCGGACCTGCTCCGCCGCGTGACGGATCTGGAGAAGCAGCTTGCGGAGCAGAAGAAGTAGCTAAACTCCAAATCCCAAGTTCCAAACTCCAAAAAAGCTCCAAGCATCAAATTCCAAAACGCTCCTCGGTCGAACCGAGAGTGGTGGAACCGAAGGCAGATTTGAAATTTGGAATTTGAGGCTTCTTTGGAGTTTGGAACTTGGAATTTGGGATTTTAACCTTCACCCCTTCCCCGCCTCATCTCCTGCCCGTCTCAAGTTCTCCTTGAGCACCTCCGGCGTCACCTCGCCCTCCCACCGGCTGATCACCACCGTCGCCACGCCGTTCCCGATCAGGTTCGTGATCGCGCGGCACTCGCTCATGAAGCGGTCAATGCCCACCAGCAGCGCGAGCGACGCGATGGGCACCTTCGGCAGCACCGCCAAGGTGGCGGCCAAGGTCACGAAGCCCGCCCCGGTCACGCCGCTCGAGCCTTTCGATGACACCATCGCCACCAGCAGCAGCGTGATCTGCTCGCGCAGGTCCAGCGGCGTGTTCGTGGCCTGCGCCAGGAACACCGCGGCCATGGTCATGTAAATGTTCGTGCCATCGAGGTTGAAGCTGTAGCCGGTCGGGATCACCAGGCCGACCGTCGAATGCGAGCAGCCCAGCCGTCGCAGTTTCTTGATCATGCCCGGCAGCGCCGTCTCCGAGGAACTCGTGCCCAGCACCAGCAGCAGTTCCTCCTTGATGAAGACCAGGAAGCGGATGATCGAGAAACCGCACGCCGCCGCAATGCCACCCAGCACCAGAAACACAAACACCGCCGCCGTCGCGTAAAATCCGGCCATCAACTGCGCCAGCTTGCCCAGCGCCTCCGGCCCGTATTTGCCCACCGTGAAGGCCATCGCGCCAAACGCGCCCACCGGGGCGAACTTCACCACGATCCCCATGATGGCGAAGAAAATTTCCGAGCCGCGCTCGATCACGTCCAGCACCGCGTGCCGGCGCGCCTCGCCCAGCGTCGCGATGGCGAACGCGGTGAACGTCGAGACCAGCAGCACCTGCAGCAGGTCGCCCGTGACAAACGCGTCAAAGAGCGTGTTGGGAATGATGTTGAGCAGGAAGGCCGTGAGCGTCTGCGTCTCGGCCTTTTTCGCATAGCCCTTGGCGATTTCCGGGTCGAGCGTCGCCGGATCAATGTTGAAGCCGACGCCCGGCTGGAGCCAGTTCACCACCACCAGCCCGATCACGAGCGCGAGTGTCGAGACCACCTCGAAGTAAAACAGCGTCTTGATGCCCACGCGCCCCAGCTTGCGCAGGTCGCTCATCGAGGCGATGCCGTGGACGACCGTGCAGAAGATGATCGGCGCGATCATCATCTTCACCAGCTTGATGAAGCCGTCACCCAATGGCTTGAGCGACGCGCCAAACTCCGGCTTGAGCCAGCCCACGGCGATGCCGACCGCAACCGCGATCAGCACCTGGATATAGAGCACCCGATACCAGGGCACGGGAGCGGGCGGAGTGACAGTGTTCACGTGAAGAAGTGGAATTGATCGGCTGGCCGCGCCAGTCCTGAACCGTTTGAGCCTGTATCGATTTGGCGGACACCGTTGGGTAAGGTGGCACGGCTGGTTTAG
>CAZCBE010000207.1:0-5666 GCA_964496695.1 uncultured Klebsiella sp. | reverse complement strand
GGTGAGACTCCGTCGAACCCCATCTGCCGACGCAGGAGGCGCGAGCGAAGCGAGCATCTTGGCTGGGCTTAACTTCGCCCGAGGTGCTCACTGCGCTCGACTCGCTCCGCTCGATATGGGGTTCGACCGAGTCTCATACCAATTCCCAATGACAATCGGTGGAATAGCTGATGAGTAGCGCGACGCCCATCTTCTCCCTCTCCCTTCCTCGGAGGAGGGGAGAGGGTTGGGGTGAGGGGTGCCGTCCGGCAACCATCTACCGACTGGCATTGGGAATTAGTTTCACCCTACCATGTCGTTGCGTCGCGCATTCGCTGCCTTCCCTGTGTTCATCGTGTCTCTGTGGTCCAAATCCGGCTGCGGTTTGATCTCACCGCCTTCGCATTGGACGCCGCACCTCATCTTGCTACCCTCCGCCCATGAAGCACTTGCTCTCCCTCGCGCTCACCGCGCTGGCCCTGCCCCTTTTCGCCGCCGACTCCGACGGCTTCGTCGCCATGTTCAACGGCCGCGACCTCACCGGCTGGACGAACATCAACTGCGCCCCCGAGACCTGGAGCGTGAAGGACGGCAACATCCACTGCACCGGCAAACCCGTCGGCGCGCTGCGCACCCTGCGGCACTACGAGAACTTCATCATGGAAGTGGAGTGGCGGCATCTCAGCAGCGGCGGCAACTCCGGCGTCTTCATGTGGGGCTCGCCCATCAGCGCGCCCGGCGTCCCGTTCCTGCGCGGCATCGAGGTGCAGGTGCTCGACCACGGCTACGCGGTCAACTTTGAGAAGCAGACCGGCAAGAAGTCCGACTGGTTCACCACGCACGGCGATGTCTTCCCCATCCACGGCGCGACCATGAAGCCCTTCGGCCCGCACAAAGGCTCGCGCAGCTTCCCCACCGAGGAGCGCAGCAAGCCCTCGCCCGAGTGGAACCACTACCGCATCGTGGCGACCAACGGCGTCATCCGTCTGCATGTGAACGGCAAGGAAGTCTCCGGCGGAGAGGACTGCAACTACCGCAAGGGCTACCTCGCCCTCGAAAGCGAAGGCGCACCCGTCGAGTTCCGCAATATCCGCATCCAGGAACTTCCCTCCAGCAATCCCGCGCCCGAACTCATCGCGCCCCTCGACCCCGGTTGGGCGCCGCTCTACACCGGCACGGACCTCCGCGGCTGGAAGAGCGCCGGCGACGCCAAATCCCGCTGGCAGGCCGGCGGCTGGCAGCTCGTGCTCAAGGAAGGCCCCGGTGCTCAGCCGGAAACGCTCTGGACCGACGCCGAGTTCGGCGACGTGGAGTTCGTCATGGACGTGCGCGCCGGCAAGACCGCCACCGGCGACACCGCGCCGACACTCCTCGTGCGCGGCCACGGTGGCAAAGGCACCGAACTGAAACTCCCCGTGGACGCCGGCAAAGGTGGCCGCATCCGCGTGCAGCTCAAAGGCACCGAAGCCATCGTCTTCCTCGGCGACAAGGAAACCGCCCGCGTGCCCGTGCCCGCCGGCAAGGGCGCCCTCGGCCTGAAGGACACCGGCGCCGGCATGGACTTCGGCAACCTCCACGTGCGGAAGCTCTGAACCGCCTGCCCGGCTGAAGCCACGGAGGAGCCATTCCGGGGTGAGAATTCATGGAACGAAAGCCTCGTGCATTGAACCCTTGAACCGCCGCAGGTCTGGCGCGTTCACTGGCACCTGATTCACGCAAACCCACAAAATCAGGTTGGAAGTGGTGTCAAGATCAGCCTGTCCGCTCCCAATCTTGGGAGTTCCCGCTGCAAAATCATGGTTCACAGAATCATACCAATTCCCAATGACAACCGGTGGAATAGCTGATGAGGGACCGCGACGCCCCTCTCCTCCCTCTCCCTTCCTCGGAGGAGGGGAGAGGGTTGGGGTGAGGGGTGGCGTCCGGCAACCATCTACCGACTGGCATTGGGAATTGGTATCATTCCTCATCCATGATTCTGTGAACCTTCCCGCCTCTCCCCATCTGTGGTCGCCTTGAATCTGCGGGACATTCTCGGCCCGCCCCGCCCGGCCCCACTCTCGCCGTCCGCATTTTTCTGACCCCATCTTTCTGACCCGTTCATGGGTAGTTTCCTGTTCCGTTTGGCCCTGCTCACGGACCCTGAACGCGGGCGGAGCGCCGGTCTCCGACCCGGCGTGGTCATGCGGCCGCCAACACGCCGGGCCGGAGACCGGCGCTCCCGGTTGCATGGTTTCACCCAACGCGCTTTACTCATCGGCATGAATCTCCCCTTCCGCGCTCAACATCTGCTGGCCGCCATGCTATTGGTTGCACCCGTGCCGCCCGCTCCCGCACAGCCCGCCGCATCCGAATTCGCCGCGCCTTCGCCGCGCGTGCAAATGGTCGTGGACAGCGCGGTCGCCGAGGCGCGCCGGCAGTTCCCCAAGCTCAAGGCCGACCAGTTCGCGGTGACCCTGGTGGACTTGCGCGACCCCGCGAAGCCCGAGCGCGGCAGCCATCGCGGCACCGAGCAGATCTATCCGGCCAGCGTCATCAAGCTTTTCTACCTCGCCGCCGCGCACCGGTGGATGGAGGACGGCCAGCTCACCGACACGCCCGAACTGCGCCGCGCGCTGAGCGACATGATCGTCCACAGCTACAACGAGGCGACCCACTATGTCGTGGACGTGCTCACCGGCACCACGAGCGGACCGGAGCTTCCCGACGCGGAGATCAAAGCGTGGTTCGAGCAGCGTAACGCCGTGAACCGCTACTTCGCCGGGCTCGGCTACGCCGGGGTGAACGCGAACAAGAAGCCCTGGTGCGAAGGCCCCTACGGTCGCGAGACCCAGGCCATCAAGCGCTTCGAGCCCAAGCGCAACATGCTCACCACCGACGCCACCGCGCGGCTCATGACGGAGATCGTCACCACCAAGTGCGTCAGCCCGAAGCGCAGCGGCGAAATGCTGGCCCTGCTCAAGCGCGACCCCTTCAGCAAGGACAAGGATGCCGACAGCCAGAGCAAGTTCACCGGCTCCGCCCTGCCTGCGGGCGCGAAGCTCTGGTCCAAGGCCGGGTGGACCAGCCAGACGCGCCACGACTGCGCCTATGTCGAACTGCCGGACGGACGGAAGTTCGTGCTCGTGACCTTCACCGTGGACCACGCCAGCGAACGCGGCATCCTCCACGCCGTGGCGCGCAAAGTGGTGGAGGAACTGAAGTAGCGGGAGGAGAATGCGCGGAGGGAAAGCCGCGGGCATTGAGTCCCTGAACCGCGTGCCGGTGGCTTGCAGCCACCGCCTTGCGGGTTGAATGCTTCAAGCCGTTTCCGACTGCTGTAGCCGTCGGCACGGGTTTCAGGAACGGAGACGCGCGCTCTCGTTGCTGATTATGATGGAGTGGCTGCCGCCGCATCGGTGGCGGAGGTGCTCGCCTTCTTTCCAAAAAACCGCCGCCACGTCAGCGCAAAGCCCGTCCAGACGAGGAACAGCGCGCCGAACGAGGCGAGGCCGGCGAGGGCCTGACCCACGGGGCCGAGGGCTTCGCCGGTGTGGAGGAAGCGGGTCCAGGAGCGGACTTGGCGACCAAGGTTCTGGTCGCTGAACTTTTCTTGCTTCAGCACCGCGCCGGTGAAGGGGTCGAGCGTGAGCTGCGGTGAGTAAAAGAGCGGCCAGCCGCCGCGCTCCTTGATGCTCACGCTGACGGCTTGCGGGCCGCCCCGGCCTTCGCCGCGCGGGGTGCCGGAGGGAGTAGCGGCGGGGGCTTCGCCGGTGGGTTTTGCCGGAGCGGCATTCGCGGCATCTGTCTTTGCCGGGTCCGCCTCCTCACGTCGGCGGCTACCAGAGCCTTCGGCCCGGGCGGGGCTGGCGTTGGTTGAGCCTGCACCACCCGCACCACCACCACCGCGCTGGCCACCGCCGCCGATGCGGAAGGTAATCTGCTGCCACGCGGGGGCCTCTTTTTGCACGGCGGCAAGGAGCGCATCGTAGCCGAGGGGCTTGGTGCCGGGCGGCGGCTTGGGCACCTCGACGGGCGGGCCGCTCATGCCGGGGGCGGCTCCGGGCGGCGGTGCCTCGGTGCCGGTCATTTTGTAGATGAGTTCGGTGGCCCAGCGGTAGGAAATGGGCATGGCGGTGACCGTGAGCACGATGAGCACGGGCGCGCACCAGAGGCCGATGGCGTTGTGCCAGTTGAAGTCGCGCGCCTTGCCGCGCAGCTTGAAGTTCATCAGGGCCACGGCCCGCACGGCGGCGTTCGTCCAGTTGCGCGGCCACCAGAGGAAGAGGCCGGTGAGCGCGAGCACGAGGAAGGCGACGTTGCATGCGCCGGTGATGGCCTTGCCCGTCGGGCGGCTCTCACCGTGTGTGCCCAGAAAGCGGTGCCAGTCAATCATCACATGCATGAACTCACGCAGTCCCGCCGCCCCCTGCGGCTGCACCGCGCCGGTGTAGGGGTTGACGTGCAAGGCATTCGTCCGGCCCAGGCTCACGAGCACGGCGGCAGCGGGGTCCGCCGAGACCGTGATGCCCGAGGGCCGCGCGTCCGGCTGCTGCTCGCGGACGCGGGCGAGCAGGTCATCGAGCGGCAGGCGCTTGGCGTCGGCGGGCGGTGAGACGCGGCGCACGTCGCGCTCGGCCCACGCGATGATTTCCTTCTCAAACGCCAGCGCGACGCCGGTGAAGGACATGATGGCAATGATCACCCCGGCCACGACGCCGGCGACCAAGTGAAGCCAGAAAATAACGGGACGCAGCTTGCTCATGGCTGGCGGAAGGACAGGGTGCAGTTGTGGCCCACCGCTTCATGCGCGAGCCCGCCGACAAATCCGGCCACGGTCTCGCGATGCGAGCAGATGAGCAGGTAGAGTCCCGGCTTGGTGGCGACAAACGTGAAGCGCCCCTCGGCATCCGCCTCCAAGGCCGCCTCCGGCGCGCCGCTGTTGCTGTGCGTGGCGATCTTTGCACCCGCGAGCGGCTGGCCGCGGAAATAGACACGGAACGTCCCGGCCTTCGCCTCCGGCACCACGTCGAGCGTCAGCCCGGGCGTGCCCGCACCGGCCTTGGCCGGCTGCCAGCGGGCGTAGAAGTTCGGCTTGCGCGCCGGCTGCCCGCCCCGGCTGGAAACGGCCAGGCCCTGGTCTTCCGCAAGCGTGACCGCCGTGGCGGCGGCCTTGGCGAACAGGAAGTGGTCCTTCTGCTTCGTCACCTCAAACTGATTGGTGGCCACGGCCCACGCGCGCACGGACTTGAAGGCGTCGAGCCGCCCTGGCGAGGTCTCGATGACTTCGCCGATCTCGCCGAAGCGGAGGCACAGGCCCTTGTCCGGCGTTTCTTCAATCCAGATGCTGTGGGCGCGGGCGGACTGGAGGCCCGCGCAGCACAAGGCGAGGGCGAGGAGATGGCGGATAGAGGTGATTTTCATAGGGAAAGCAATGTCAGTTGAACCCGAATTCCGAAGCAGAGAGCGGCGTTTACGCCGCAGAAAGCTGCGGCTGGAAAAATGCGTTCGGACCGATCTTGGCGTGCTCCCGTTTCTGCGGCCTGCAGGCCGCGCTCCTCCTCGGCGTTCGCGCGCTTCGGAGTTCGGGTTGAACCCAAGAATCACACTTCCACCCACGGGATATTCGACTCCCTCTCCCTTTGCGGAGCAAGGGGAGAGGGCCGGGGTGGGCACGGGGCATAGACATGGGTGACAATGAGGGCATA
>CAZCBE010000206.1:0-5799 GCA_964496695.1 uncultured Klebsiella sp. | reverse complement strand
CACTGCCCCCGGAGCGCGGGTCTGCGACCCGCAGCGGCCACCCTCGTCTGATGCCCTTAGTGTAGGCCAGCGGGACGGACGTCCGAAGGTTGCTGCGGGTCACAGACCCGCGCTCCGTCGGCTGTCGGGGGCAGTGTCGAGATGCGCCCCTCACCAGCACTGATGAGGAAGCCACATGAGATGCACCGGGAAGGTGAACGGAACCCGAATGGTTCCCCGCTGTTTTCAGTGGAATGGCGTGAGGAAGAAGCTCCAAGTTCCAAATTCCAAGCTCCAAAGAAACGCCAAACTTCAAATTCCAAAGGGAGGCGTGGCCCGGCACTGGCCGGGCAAGGCGGATGCTCCCAGCCCTTAAATCAAGGTGCCAACCAGGGCAGAAGGGCTGGCAGCGAGACGCGCCGAACGATTGGATTTTGGCGTTTGGAATTTCTTTGGAGCTTGGGCCTTGGAGCTTGGAATTTTAGTGCCTGTCTCCCTGTTGCACCGAAAACAGCGGTGAATCAGGATTATGAGCAGGATCAAAGGAGCCGGCCACCGGCATTGCTCGGTGCCTGGGCTTGAGTAAGGGCGGGAATTGTGTTTTCCTGCGCTGATCGCAATCCGCCCTGCATGAACATCCGTCGCCGCGCCTTGACCGAGCTGTCCGCTCTCGTGGTCATCATTGAATTGCTCTGTGGTGGGCTGACGGCAAGGGGGGCGACGGTGACGAATATCGTGGGGAGCAATTTCTTCAACCCGGTCTCCCGGACCGTCAACGCAGGGGACACCGTCGTCTGGCTCTGGCAGGACGGGGTGCATAACGTCACTTTCCCAACCAATGCAGTTGCGTCTCCGAGCTTCGGTCCCGGCGGAACCTTTTCCATGACTTTCAACACACCAGGCACGTTTGCCTATACCTGCACCTTGCACTTTGGGCAGAATGGCACAATCACCGTGCAGGCCGTCAATCAACCGCCCACGGTCAGCATCACCGCCCCCCCGGACGGCACGAAAGTGCTCTCAACGGGCAACTTTGTGGTTTCGGCCACCGCCTCGGATGCCGGTGGTTCGGTGACAAAGGTGGACTTCTTTTCCAGCTCATCCGCCGGCGTGATCGGTGATCCTATCTGCAGCGTGAATGGTCCTGGACCATTGTTCCAGTTCACCACGAACTTCCCAGCCGGAACTTACTTTTTGAAGGCCGTCGCGACGGATAATCAGGGGGCGACGAATACGTCTTCCGCCGTCCAAGTATTCTCACTGACCAACGCCACGCTGGTGGCGGCCGGTCCACTCACGAGCCCCGCCGTCTTTACCGTCAGCAACAGTTTCGCCGGACAACAGTATTTCGTGGATGCGCTTACGAACTTCACGGGGACGCTCTCGGCGCGCTGGTTCCCCATCGCCACGAACACGGCGCCGAGCAACAACTTCATCTTCTCGGACTCGGTGCTGACGAATCAGCTCCCGCGGCTTTATCGCGTCCGGCAGTCGTTGTAGGCTCGCCTCATGACGACGCTGCTCATCGCCACGCGCAACGCGCACAAGGTCGGGGAAATTCAGGCCATCCTGGGGCCTGGTTTCAACTGCCGGCCGCTGCTCCGGGACTTTCCGACAGCGCCCGGGGTCGTGGAGGATGCGGATACGTTTGCCGGCAATGCGCTCAAGAAGGCTGAGTCGCTATCCGGCTGGCTGGCGGGGCTGTCCGACACCGAGCACAGTTCACTGGGGACGGAGCGAGTCTTCGTCCTCGCGGACGACTCCGGTCTCGAAGTGGATGCGCTGCTTGGCGCGCCCGGTGTCCACTCCGCGCGATTTGCCGCACAGGACTCAGGACAGGAAGGCAACAGTCCCGACGCGGACAACAATGCGAAGCTGCTCCGGCTGCTGGCGGACGCGCCGCAGGCGAAGCGCACGGCGCGCTTCCGCTGCGTGCTGGCGCTGGTGGAGGTGAACCGGGCCGTGCCGATGCTGACGCCGCAGTTGTTCGACGGGGCGTGCGAGGGGTGGATTGATTTCGCTCCGCGCGGTGCGGGTGGATTTGGTTACGATCCGTTGTTCATTCCGCTGGGGCAGGGGAAGTCCTTTGCGGAACTGGGGGAGGAAGTGAAGAACGGGATGAGCCACCGGGCGAAGGCGGTGGGGAAGCTGCGGGAGTGGTTCGGACCCGGGAAGTGATTAGTAATGAGTGATTAGTCGTTTCGGTCGCCCCGGCCCTCTGAACTAATCACCAATCACTACTGCTCACTCAGCCCACCACGGCCTGCTGCACGGCGGGGGGCTGGACTTCCACGGGCTTTTTCCAGACGTAGCGGAACATGATGGTGCGCAGGGCGGCGGTGATGGGGATGGCCAGAAGGCCGCCGAGGATGCCGCCGAGGAGCTTGGTGCCGGCCATCACGCAGATGATGATGGTGAGCGGGTGCAGGCCGACGCGGTTGCCGAGGATGCGCGGGGAGTAAACGAGGCCCTCGGCGAGCTGCACGAACACGAACACGCCGGCGACGGCGAGGAAGTGATTGGGATCGCCGTATTGGACGGCGGCCAGGATCGCTGCCAGCACGAAGGTGATGATGCTGCCGATGTAGGGCAGGATGCAGATCACGGCCGCCAGCGCGCCCAGCAGGACGGCGTAGTCAATGCCGCAGAGCAGCAGGCCCACGCCCAGCAGAGTGCCGGAACAGATGGAGACGAGGATCTGGCCGCGGAAGAAGACGATGATGCAGTCGTTGATGGATGAGAGGACGAAGACCAGTTCTTTCTTGGCCGCTGATTCGCGGATGGGCAGGTAGTCGCTCCAGTTGGTCTGGATGCCGGACTTTTCCAGCAGGAAGTAGAAGAGATAGACCGGAACGAGGGCCAAACCGACGGCGTAGCCCATGAACACGCCGAAGCTGCCCACATGGGCCAGCAGCCAGTCCGAGATCAGCGGCACGGTGTCCTTGAGCGCCTGCTGCACTTTGGCACCGATCTCCTCGTCCCAGGCGATCTTGGCCTTCTGCCCCAGCGGCGAGTCAGCGAGCCAGAGGCTGAAACGGTCACGGAATTTGTCCGAATATTCGGGCAGGTTGTTGACCAGTTTGTTGGTCTGCACGACCAGCTCCGGCACCACGGTCCCGAGCATGAGCACCACGATGGCGAGGCCGATGAAGAAGACGAGGAGGATGGCCCGGATGCGCGGGATCTTCATGCGCTGCTCCAGGAAATCCACGACCGGGTCCAGCAGGCAGGCGATGATGCCCGCGACGGCCAGGGGCACGATGAGCGAGGCAAGCTTGTTGAGCAGCAGGCCGAGCGCCCACAACGTCCCGCCAATCGCCCCGAGCACGACGGCCACCGCCAGGGTCGTCAAGGAGAACCAGATGACCTGCGCCTGCTTGTCAGAGGGCGGCGGAAAGTTCATGCGAGGGGGAGCTTGCCCGTTGAGAGCGGACGATTGAAGCAGAAAAACTGGTTCGCCATGACCGTGGCAAAAATGTCACCTCAGGCTTGCCCGAGTTTTTTGGATTTGTCTGCGGCCGCGCGGACCGCATTCATCAGCGCGCCCCGCACGCCGCCTTTTTCCAATTCGTGCAGCCCTTCGATGGTCGTGCCGCCGGGGCTGGTGACCATGTCCTTGAGCGCGCCGGGGTGCTGGCCGGTCTCGAGGACCATCTTGGCCGCGCCGAGGAGGGTCTGGGCGGCGAGCTTGGTGGCCACATCGCGCGGCAGGCCAGCGGCCACGCCGCCATCACTGAGCGCTTCGATCATCTGGTAGGCGTAGGCCGGGCCGCTGCCGCTCAGGCCGGTCACGGCGTCGAGGAGAGATTCTTTCACCTGCAAGGCGACGCCGACGGAGGCGAACAGTTTCTGAGCCAGGGCGGCGTCCGCCGGGGTGGCGCTCCGGCCGGTGGCGAAGGCGCTGGCGGAGGCACCGACGAGAGCCGGGGTGTTCGGCATCACGCGAATGACTCGGGAATCGGGACCGAGGCCGGCCTCGAGCCGGGCGAGCGGCACGCCGGCGGCGATGGAGATGAGCACATGCTTGGCCGTGACGTGGTCGCGGATCTCAGCGAGCACGCCGGGCACTTGGTCCGGCTTCACCGCGAGGATGAGGATGGAGGCGGCCTTGCACACCGCGAGGTTGGTGGGCATGGGCTTGACGCCAGTTTCGTCGGCGAAAGCCTTGCGTGCGCCCTCCATCACGTCGCTGGCGACGATGCTTTTGGCGCTGGTGAGCCGGGCGGCGATGAAGCCCCGGGCGAGGGCGGTGGCCATTTTGCCCGCGCCGAGAAAGCCAATGGTGAGTTCGGAAGCCATGTGGCGCACGTTTTAGCAGGGCAACAGGCGGGGCGGAAGGTTAATTCCGAAGGCGGAAGTGGAGCCTGGGAAAGTGGCGCATCCGGGAAACTGGAGATGAACCACGGAAGACGCGGAAGGGGAAGGTGGGGGATCGGGCGGGCGGGCTGAATCGGGCCGTGGCGAGTTGTGCAAGAACCACTAACCGGCACTGACTGGCACTAATCCGAATTTTGAAATTGAAACCGCAGAGGACGCGGACAAGGACGTGGTGGTGGAGGCCCGTCATACCAATGCAAGTGGGTAGCAATCCGCCGGAGGCCACTCTTCATGAACTGGAAAGTTAGAAAGATGGGACAGAATAATGAGGGCGGGACCAAACCGGCTGGGCAGAGGATTTCCCGCAGATTCAAGGCGACCACAGAGGGGGGAGGTTCACAGAATCATAGCGCACAGAATCATGGGGGAGGAAGGTTGGCTCAGCGCTGCATCCGCAGGGCGTCGAGGGCGGCGTATAGTTCACCCAGTGGGCCAATGAAGGTGATAGGGGCCTCGCCGAGCGCGGGGCGATAGGCGCTGGCGGCACGGCCGCCCAGGAACATCGGCAGGTTGGCGGGCAGCAGTGCCCGGAGCCGCAGGAGTTCGGACGGCAAGTGCGGGTCGTCTTCCGGATGCACCACGCTCAAGGCCACCGCACGGGCCTTGATTTGGACCGCCGCCCCGGCGATCTCCACGGCCGGCAGCGACGCGCCGAGGTAGGTGACCCGCCAGCCCA
The DNA here is from genome assembly GCA_964496695.1 of uncultured Klebsiella sp. GTDB lineage: Bacteria > Verrucomicrobiota > Verrucomicrobiia > Limisphaerales > SXTU01 > SXTU01. The sequence continues at coordinate 767 of CAZCBE010000206.1, read as the reverse complement.
CGTTTCCCGCCGCCGCCGCAACGAGCAGGGCACCCAGTTCATGCAACTGGCCGCAGGGGGTGGCTACAAGGAGCCGGGGAGTGCTCTCGGAGACGGCGAAGGGCCGCATCTGGGCGAGGAAGCTGCGGATGATCGCCGTGGCGAAGTGCTCCTGGGCCGCCGTGATCTCGCCGGCCATCCATCCGGTGCCCAGTGCGCAGGCGAGGGGGGCGACCACCCGGCAGAGCACGCCTTGGTTGCCCATGGTGACGCTGGCCTGGGTCAGCACGGCTTCGAGGCCGCAGGCATCCAGGGCCCGCACTGCTTCCAAGGCGGTGCAGACGTAGCCCTCCGGGTCGGCGCAGGTCGTGCGGGTTTGCAGGCAGTCGGCCGCGAGCACGCGCAAGCGCTCCTCCGGCAGGCTGGCGATGGTCCCGATGTTGTGGCCGCAGCGGCAAGCCTGGGCGAGGAGGATGAGCCGTTCCAGTTCGGCATCCGAGTAAAGCCGGCGGTTGGTGCCGCTGCGGTTCGGGGCCACAACCGAGTAGCGACGCTCCCACACACGGATCACATGCGGGCTTAATCCGGTCTTCTGCGCGACAAACCGGATGGCGTGCTGACCTTTCGGCATGACGAGAGGTTAGACGGAATCTGGACAAGGGCAAGTCAAGCGGAAGGAAAGTGAGGATTATCTGGGGTTTTTGTGCTGAATAGCGACCGATAGGCTGTCTTAAACCCGAACTCCGAAGTAGCTGGATAGTTTTGGAGGGATCGTGTCGTTGGCCTCA
>CAZCBE010000205.1:0-5930 GCA_964496695.1 uncultured Klebsiella sp. | reverse complement strand
TCCCAAGCCTTTCCCTGCTGCCAGCCGCTGCGGCCCAGCGGGCCGCGCTCCGCCGCCGTGCGGGGGCAGTGCCAAGATGCGCCGGTGGCCTCGGACCGCAACCTACCGACTCCCATTGGGATTTGGTATGACGCCCTTGCGGGTATCCAACTGCAACCCTCCGGTTGCCCCGAAGGCAACCTCAGACCCTTGGACCTTGGACTTTGAGCTTCGGACCCCGGCTCTCGCCTCTGGCATCTTTGAAATCTGAAATTTCGAATTTGAAATCGCGCACCTGCCACCCCGCGACTCTCCCATCCCCGCCTTCCTCCTTCATTGGCGTGGCGCAAATGAAATGGTTCTCCGCTGTTTTCAGTGGAATGGGTGGGGGAAGCTTCAAATCCCAAATTCCAAAGCAGCTCCAAACTCCAAACTTCAAAGGGAGGGGTCGCCCGGCACGGAGGCAGCCCTTGGGCCAAGGGCCGAACCCGGGCGGAAGCACTGGCGGCGTGGCACGCTGAACTATTGGAATTTGGGCTTTGGAGTTTCTTTGGAACTTGGAATTTGGAGTTTGGAATTTCCCGGCCCACCTCCCTGTTCCACCGAAAACAGCGAAGAGCCAATGAAATCCACGCTCCACCAACTCGCCCGAAGCTATTCCGCCGGCCTGAAATGATCCAGCAAAGGACCCCTCACGTTCCGCACCCCGCGCATGTGCCGATGGCAGTTCACGCAACTCACCGTGAGCTGGAACCAAGCGACCGACGCGGCGTCCACGTTTTCGTCCCGTGCCGCCTTTTGCAACGCCTCGGCGTGCCGGCGGAAATCCGCCGTGTATTGCTTGTATTCAGGCGTCTGGCGCGCCTGCCAGCCAGCGACCTGACTCAGCGCCACCAGCTTCTGGGCATTCACGGTGATCGTGCCGAAGTTTTCGGTCGCGATCCCTTCCAGCACCTTCTGCGAACTCTCCAGCTTCACCTTCATGACCTCACGGGTGGTGACCTTCGGATCGTTCGGCGCCGCCGGCCCAACCGTGGCGGCGAGCCCGGCCAGCAACGCGGCGCCCAGCGCCAGACTCAGCAGGATCTTGGTTTTCATATTCCGTTTCCGGATGCGCGCCCGCAGGGCATCAGCCCAACGGGCGCAGGTTTGCCAGTTTGGCCTCTCCGGCCCAGCTCACGCGGCGAAGCCAAAGCGGAAGTGCTCCTCCTCCGCCTTGATGCCCAGCGACGCGCAGAGATGCCGCGAAGCCAGCAGACCCGCCGCCGTCTTGATCATCTTGTCGGACTCCGGGCGGGGCAGTTCCACGCCTTCGTGGCGCACGGCCTGGAGCCGGTAGCCGTGTTCCAGCACATGCACCAGAAACTCCTCGGCGGCCACGGGGTCGTCGGTCTGGTAATGGTTCACATGTGCGTTCCGCCCCACGTGCATGGCGTATTCGATATGGTATTTCGCAATCATAAGCCTGATCAGTTAAGGTTTTTGCTGTCGTTGACTGACTGGTGAACTCGCTTCACCCAGCCGTGAAACATATCACGCGCGGCCGGCAGTGCCTCCGCCCAATCCAAGCCCATGCGCACCGTGTCCTTTTTGGGGAGCCGGACGGCCGGCAGCGGATGCACGGCAGAGTTGGCGTCCACGGGACGGAACTGGCTGTCCAGCCGCATCTCCATCCGCGCCTGATCCTCGTCATAATCCGCCTCGCCGGTGGCCAGCACCTCGACCGCGCCGCTGGGGGTTGAAAGGATTTCCACAACTTCGCTGGTGGAGAGGACTCGTCTCATACGGCGTGAGCTTCGTCCGAGTCCACCGGGTTGGCTCACCGGGGATTGCTCAACGCTGGGCCAGATTTGTGCAGTCCGCGTGGCGGCAGGCGTCCCGCCTGCCGTAGAGGGCGGCATACTGCCGCCCGGAAAGAACGCTGCTCCGCGAAGCTGGGCTGAGAAGTCCGGGAGGTGTTCTGACGGGGTGGCTTATTGGCCACCGGGCGCATCTCGGCACTGCCCCCGGAGCGCGGCTGTGTCCCGCTCGGCGCGGGATCAGCCGCAGCAAGGTTGGAGGGTCGAACGAGGTCGGAACACCGTAGCGCCTCCGGCTGGTCTCCGCGACCCAGCCGCGCTCCGGGGGATTCCCTGCTTCGGGGGCAGTGTCAAGCTGCGCCCGCCGCCACCCTGCGCAGTTGTCTCCCCGCCCGTGAACGCCTATCGTCTCCCGCAAGTCTCTTCACCATGCACCGCCACGCCGCCCTCTGCCTGTCGTTCGCATCCCTTGCGTTCCTCCTGTCTCTCCCCTGCCCCGCCGCCGTGAGCCACGGCTTCCGTGTGCCGGAGGGCTTTGAGGTGTCGCTCTACGCGGGCGATGACCTCGCGCACGACATCTTCTCCATGACCACGGATGCCAAGGGGCGAATCGTAGTAGCCGGCAAGGACTACGTGAAAATCCTTCACGACACCGACGGCGACGGGAAGGCCGACCAAGCCACGCTCTTCGTGAAGGCCAGCAAGTCCGGCGCGCACGGCCTGTATTTCGACGGCCACGACCTCATCATGAACGGCGACGGCGGCATCCGCCGCTGGCGCGACACGGACGGCGACGGCGTGGCCGATGGCGAACCCGAGTTCTGGCTGCGGACCGAGCGCGATGGCGAGCACTCGGCCAACGGCATCGTGAAAGGCCCCGACGGCTGGTTCTACCTCATCTGCGGCAACGACGCGGGCATCTCCCGCGAGCACGCGAAACTTCCCGGCTCGCCCGTCAAGCAGGTCAACGCCGGTGCGCTCGTCCGCATCTCCCCCGATGGCAAGACCAGCGAGGTCCTCGCGCACGGCTTCCGTAATCCCTACGACCTCGACTTCCACCCCTTCGGCAACGTCTTCACCTACGACGCCGACGGCGAGCGCGACCACCATCTGCCGTGGTATTCCGGCACCCGCATGTTCGACATCGCCATTGGCGCGCACCACGGCTGGGTGCTCAAAGGGTGGAGCCACGCCTGGAACCGCCCACCCGCCTGGCCCGACAACACCGAGCGCCTCTGGGAGGTCGGTCGCGGCTCGCCCACCGGCGTCTTCGTCTATCGCCACCGCGCGTTTCCTGAGCATTACCGGAACAGCCTCTTCTCCATCTGCTGGACCTACGGCCGCATCTACCACTTCCCGCTCACGCGCCGCGGCAGCACCTTCGACACGCAGATGGAAATCTTCATGGAGACAGCCGGCGACACCGGCTTCGCCCCCGTGGACGCCGTGGTCGGCCCGAACGGCGACCTCTTCGTGGCCATCGGCGGACGCGGCACCATCGGCAGCGTCTTCCGCGTGAAATACCGTGAGGGGGACACTCCTGTCCCCCGTGCCCGTGCCGGCGGCTTGCATCCGCCGCCCGTTGGCCCCAGCAACTCTAAGGGCGGTGCCCCGCAGTCGTCCGGCCAAGCCCTCCGCGAAGTCCTCTCCGCCCCGCAACCGCTCGCAAGCTGGTCGCGCGCGAAGTGGGTGCCGCAGGCGAAGGAACTTGGTTCTGATGCGTTCTCCGAGGCGATTGAGAACGAAGCTCTCCCCGTGCTTGAACGAATCCGAGCTGTTGAAATCTCGGTTGAATTGTTTGGCGGAATTGACCCGAGAATCGTTCGCAGAAATCTCGGCATCAACTGGACTTGGAGTCAACCGTCAGAACTGGCCGCCAGAATTGTCTGGGCGTTATCTCTTGGCGCTGGCGGCTACAGCACTAGGGATGGGCAGCACGTTGCGATGCAAATCCCGACCCCACATATCACCGATTATGATTTTGGTAACTTTGTTTCCACTTTCGAGGTTCGTGACGGACTTGCCGCTGCGACAAGAAGCTCGGACCCGCGAATTGCCCGTGCCGGCTGGGAAGCCATCCTCCGGTGGCCAAATTATGGCTTGTGGAACGACACCAATAGTCCGGGTCATTACGGCCTGCTTGATTTCTGGGCCAGAGTGAAGCCGGATTGGTATCGCGGTCTGAATTCAAACGACCGCCGTGTGCGCACGGCAACTGTCCTCGCCGCCCGGAGCCCTGCTTTCACAAATTTCACCAACACACCGGTTCCCCGCCAGCTCACCGAGCGCCAGCGCCTCGGCATCCTGCGCATCTACGGCCCGGAGCGCAGCGACGACCCGAACTGGCAATCGCACTACTTCAACAACGCGACGTTCGTCGCCGCCACGTCGCGCGACCCGGTCACGCGGCTCGACGCCGTGCGCCTGCTCCAGCTCGGCCTCGGCGACGTGAAGCTCGTGCAGGACAAGCCCGACACCTACGACGGCTTCGTCGCCAGCAAGACCGAAGACATCCCCACGCCCCTCCGCCAGCACGTCGTCGAGCGCCTCTCGCCCGCTTTCCCCAGCGGCCACGCCGATCTCGACCGCGAGCTGGGCCGCCTGCTCGCCATGCTTTCCGCCGACGCCCCCGGCCTGCTGGAACGCGTCTCCACGAAGCTCACCGACACCAGCCCGGTGGAGGATGACATTCACTACCTGATGATCGTGGCGCGGCTGCCAGGCCCACGCTCCATAGAGTTCAGCGTTCACATCGCCCGCGCCGTCGCCGGGCTGCATCACAAGATGCAGGCCGACAAGAAAGAACCCAGCACCTACTGGCCCGTCCGCGTGGCCGACATGTTCAGCCGCCTGCTGGAGCGCGATGCGAAACTGGATGCCGCACTCGTCGCCGCGCCAAACTTCGGCCTCCCGGATCACGCGCTGTTCGCCCGGCGGTTCGAGAAATCCGAGCACCCCTACGCCGCACGCGTGCTGCTGGCCGCCCTCCGTAGTGGGGCAGGCGTCCCGCCTGCCTCCCCGGGCGTCCCGCCCGCGAACAGCCCGCCCGCCCCACTCGCCTGCACCAGCGAACTCATCGCTTTCCTCGCCGTGCTGCCGGATGCCGACCTGTTCCCGGCCCTCCGCCAGCAATGGCCGCATGCCCGCCTGCAGGACGCCATCCTCCGCGTGCTCGCCCGCGCCCCGCAGGCGGAAGATCGCGAGCGCTTTCTTGCTGCGCTCGGTTCCTTCCAGCCCGCCGTGGTGGAACTCGCGGCCAAGTCCCTCGCCAAACTCGACGGCGAGGCCACCCCCAAGGAACTCGGCACCGCGCTGGCTTCCCTCCGTCGGCACTGCGCCGCGCCGAAAGAAAAGGCCGCCCGCACCGCCCTCGCAGAACTGCTGGCCAAGTGGAGCGGGCGCAGCTTCGCGGTCACGGAATCCGGTGACTTGATGAAGGCCTACGCCGCGTGGTTCGAGTGGTTCGCCCATGCGCATCCGGCGGCGGCCAAGGAACTGCTCGGTGGGGACGAGGACACCGCCGCCTTCCTCAAACGCCTGCCCACCATCGCGTGGGACAGCGGCGATGCCACCAAAGGCCAGCGCCTCTACGAGGAACGCATGTGCCACCGCTGCCACTCGACCAGCACGCGCATCGGCCCCGACCTGACCGGCGTGGCGAGTCGTTTGTCGCGCGAAGATTTGTTCATCGCCATCCTCGACCCCAGCCGCGACATCTCCCCCACATATCTGCCCAAGCAACTCACCACCAAGTCCGGCGGCAGCTACACCGGCTTCCTCGTCTATGACTCCCCCACCGCCAAGCTCATCCAAACCGGCCCGGACACCACCGTGCGCATCACCGGCGATGAGGTGACCAGCGTCACGGACACGCGCGTCTCCCTCATGCCCGTGGGCTTGCTCAGCGGATTGAAAGATACAGAGGTCGCGGACTTCTACGCCTTCCTGAAGACGCTGAAGAAGTGAGTGAGGGGGACACTCTTGTCCCCCTTCCAGAAGATGCTTTCAGCCGGAACGATGCAGTCGGAGCGCCGGCTTGCAGCCGGCTTACCGCGCTGTAATGAGCGATGGCTGCCCTTTGCGAAGCCGAGGCATTGAACCCGAACTCCGAAGCAGCGGCGGCGCAGCCGCCGGGTAGCACAGGCTACCAGC
>CAZCBE010000204.1:0-6360 GCA_964496695.1 uncultured Klebsiella sp. | reverse complement strand
CCCGGCGTGTTGGCGGCCGCATGACCACGCCGGGTCGGAGACCGGCGCTCCGCCCCACGGGTTCACTGCGACTGGATGGTCAAGGGGCCGAGGTAGGCGGTCACTCCCGGGCCGGTGAGGAGGTAGAGGGAGCTGATCTTGGTCTTGCTGCCGGCGGTAGGCGGAAAGGCCGCCTGCTCCACCTTGAACACAAACGGCGAGTGGTCCTTCTTCTTCCCCGTCACGGTGAGGTCAAAGGTCCGCTTCCGAAAATCGGTCAGCACCGTGAAGGTGTAGAACGAGTTGACCTTCATCTCCGCCTTGGGCAGCAGCACCACGCCGGCCTTGCCGCTGCCGTCGCCGAGATAGCCCAGCCCGCCCTCCGCGCCCTGGTCGAAGTAGAGTTCGCCAAACGGGGCGGTGTCGAACCCCAGCCGCACCTGCTTGCCCGCCGGCCCGGCATCGGGGAAGGTCACGGCCAGCTCGAAGGTGATGCGCACCCGTTCGCTCGTGGTGGCGGGAAACGTGTGTTTGAGGGAGGCGCGCTTCAGCATCAGCGCCGGACGGTAGTCGTGCCAGCGCACGGCCACGACGCGGGCGGTGTGCGGCGTCTGCTCATTCGGCGGGAAGCGGCTTTCCCAGCCATCCACGCCGAGGACGGTTTCATCCACGACATACGGCGGTCCGGTGAACGTGGTGGCGAAATCGGCCCGGGCCGGGACAAGGAAGCACCAAGCGGTGAGGCACAAGGCGGCGGAAGACCGGAGGAATGCTTTCATGGCCGGGGCGCGGGTTACTGCTTTGCCCCGGCGGCCGGGTTGTTCCGAAGAAACTCCTTCAGCGCAACGGCGAGATCCCGGCCCAGCTCGCGCGCCGAGTGCGCGTTCACTTCACAGCCACGGGCGTTGGCGTAGGGAATCTCCAGGGTGAAGCCGAGCAGCGTGTTGGTGAGCGACCGCGCCCAGCCCGCGCTGATCGGGGACGGCTTCTGGGCCATGGTGTTGTAGCCGGTTCCGAAGCGCAGGTTGTTCTGCTGGCTGTAGAGGATGGAGCCCTGCTGGCCGCGCTCCAGAAAGGTGGTGAGCCGCTCCAGCCGCGCCGCCTGGTCGCGCTCCTCGGGTTCGAGAAAATGGACGACCTCATGCACGTCCGTGCGCAGGGCGGGATCGTGCAGATCCATGAACACGAGCGGACGTCCGTCCGCCCAGGCCGGCAGCCGCTCCTTCAAGGCGGCAACCTCGCGGTAGATCGGGGTCCCGGCGTAGTCGCGATTGTGGTCGTGCGGGGAACGGTTCTTGCCCTGGTCGCCGTCTTCCACGCCGTCGGTGTCCATGAACGGCACGAACAGGAAATCCACATTCGCGCGGAGCCAGCGGCCCGCCGCGTCGTCCGCCAGTGCCCCTTCGGCCAGTCCTTCCAGCGCGTAGCTCGCCATCATTTCGCAGCAGTGATGACGGCAGGTCACGGCCACGACGTAGGGAGCTTTCCGCTGCGGGTCGCCGATCCGGAGCATCACCACGTTGCGGCCCTTCGGCGTCTTCGCCAGCGTGTCCACCTGCACGCGTGGGCTGGCCCGGTGCCGGGCGAGGAAGCGGTCGAAATCGGCGCGCACATACGGCATGCCGACGGAGAAGCGAACCTCGTTCGTGCCTGCCGGGAAGGTGTAGGCAAACGTGCCGCCTGCCGACGCCGCCGCGCCCAGCCATTGCCAGGTCACGCCGCCGTCCACGCTCACGCCCGGCCCGCGCGCGCCCATGTGCATCGGGGCGAAGACGAACGTGAGCGTGCGCCCGGCCGCGCCCTTCACGCGAAAGCACCAGTAGAACCACGGCAGCCGGTTCATCCGCTGGTCCGGCCGCAGATGGACGGTGTCGTCCTCGATCTTGCTCACGAGGATGTTGCCGCCGGGGAACTGGTCATCAATGGTGAACGCGGGCGGGGTGGCTGCGGCCGCCGCTGGATTGGTCTGCGCCAACACCGCTGACAGCAGGAGCATTGCCCCGAGAAACAGGAGGATTCGCTTCATGGCTGTTTCGCACCCGGGGCTGAAGGGTTGGCCGGGAACTGCCACCCCTCATCGAAGTAGCCCGCGCGGATGGCTTCTTCGGGGAATGCCGCCACGCCGGGATTCCACGACTCTGCGCCGGGCGAGAGGCGCATCACCGCCCAGTCGCCGTGGCGGGGAAAGAGGAGATAGTTGAACGCGGCGAATTCCTTCTCGTGAAACGTGTGGCCGCTGTTGATGACTACGTAATGATCGCCCGCGCCGGGGAATGGGCTGGCGCTGATGAGGGCGGGGGCGTGGTCCTTCGCGGAGTGGCTTTCCGGGCCGACCTTCACCGTATCGCGCGTCCAGGTGACGGGCAGCTTGGGCAGCGCCTTGGCGATCCAGGGGTTGCTGCCGGGATCACCGAAGAGGATGAGATGCTTCGTGCGCACGTCGGCCTCGGTGACTTCGGTGTCGTTCTTCACCGGCACGTCGCCGCGCATGTAGCGGGCGAACTCGTAGCCGAAGCGCCGCAGGCTCGCGTCCGCCCACGCGCCGACCGCAGGATTCCACGGCGTGCCCGTGCCGCGCACGCAGAGGAAGGGCGAGGCGAAGGCGTCGTCAATCGGGCCTTGCACGCCGGGGCGCTTGCCGGTGAGTGGGACGGACGTGCGCGGGCCAGTGAACTTCCATTTGCCCCCTTCCAGCGCGAAGACGAGCGCCGGTGGTTCACTGGCGGTCCGCTTCGGTAAGGTGATTTCCGTCCCGGCGATGCGAACCTTGGTGCCGGGTGCGGCTAGCATCGGCGGGTGAATGGCAAACTGCGTGATGTTCTTTGCCAAGCTCACGTCCACCGAGCCATCGTCCGCGACCTTCGCGATGATCTCCGCGCGCTCGTAGTGCTCGCCGAGCGCGAGGAGTTCTAGCCAGTGGCAGCGGTTGTATTTCAATGTCCACGTCACGAAGCGCAAGTCGCGCTTCGCGTGGTCGAGGCCCTTCGCGACGTGCTCGCCGATGCGGCGCATCTGTTCGCGATGCGTCACCGGGTCAATCGTGTGACCGGTTCCGGGCGAAATGAGGTTCACCATCTCGAGGCCTTCCTTCGCCATGACTTCCTTCATGTGGACGTGCGACTGGAAGAACACATCCTTGTCGCCGATGGCTCCGATGGCGGGCACGACGGTCGCATTCGCCGCGTAGTCAATCGAGTCGAGCATGTGCAGGCCGCGCTCCTGATGCACCGGCAGCGGGCCGACCTTGATGAAGTTCGGAATGGGCGTCTCGGAGAAGCGGTGCGTGTCCACATAGCCGCAGTAAGGCCCGAGCGCGACGAAGCGGCTCGGGTGCTTCAAGCCAAGATGCCAGGTGCCGGACGCGCCCATGCTCATGCCCCGCAGCACGACGCGGTCGCGGTCAATCTTGTAGTTCCGGCACACGGCCTCGATGGCCTCGAACACATCCGTCTCGCCCGCCCAGCGATAGCAGTTCTCCACGCGGCCCAGCGGGTGAAGCTCAATGAAGTCCACGTCCGGCGCGGACTTCGCGGCGTCATCGCCCTCGTCGAAGCGTGCGCCGAATTTCAGTTCGCTCATGCCCACGGGCTTCGAGCTGCCGTGCAGGACCACGTCGAGGCGCACGGGTTTCGTGCCGTCGTAGCTGGCGGGCACGATCACACCGTAGGGCTGCGTCGAACCGTCCACGGCGGAGACGTAGCCACGGAGGACTTTGCCTTTGCGGGTGGCCCACGGCGTTTGATTCGCAAGTAGCGAAATGGCGCGCTGGTTGCCGCGCGCGAGGGCGCGCTTGAGCGCGGCGACGTCGTTGGTCGTGAGCGTTGTCTCGTAGCGCAGCGCCCAAGTGATGCCTTTGTGGAACAAGCCGGCATCGGCGAAGCGATCAGCCTTGGCCGGTGCGGCGACCGGATCAAAATCCGCGCGCAGGCGGTCCAGCTTTTCCTGCAACTGTTTCGCTTCGGCGGCAATGAGCGGTTGATCGTTCGTGGAAGGTGCGGCCGGCCCGTTCGCCCCTCGCCTGGGCGTTGCGCCAGCCTCGCGCAGCACGAACTCCAGCGCCGCCGTCGTGTCCTCGTAAGTCGTCGCGTGTCCGCCATTCTCGCGGTGCAGCAAGAGCGTCTTGCGCCCCGCTTGCTTCAGCTTCTCCGCGAGCCGGAGCACGCTCTGCGGCGGGACGAGTGCATCCTTCCCGCCGGTGGTGAAGGACACGGGCATGGTGAACTTCCCTGACCACAGCTCCGCGCTGCGTTTCTTATACTCGTCCGGCACCTGCGCCTTCGTGCCGCCGAAGGACGCGGCGATGGCGTCCTGAAACTTGTCGTATTCCACATGGTTCGCCGTGCCGTTCAGGCTGCACACGCCGGCAACCAGTTCCGGATGCAGCGCCGCGAAGGTCAGCACTGCCGTCCCACCCATCGAGCCGCCCACGAGGAAGACGCGCCCGACTTTGTGCCGCTGCCGCAGCTCGGCAATGATCTGCACCGTGTCCGCCTCGGCCAGCGGCCCCATCCACGAGGTCTTCGCGCGGTAGTCCGGCGAGACGAAGATCATGCCAAAGCGCGCCGCCACATCCCGCGAGCCGCGACACTCGCCCCGTGCGTCGCGGATGAACTGCCAGCGGTCCGAGCCGTGCCCGTGGAAGGCGAGCACCACGTCGTGCGTGCCGCCGGAGTTGAAACCCGGCGGCAGCAACTCGACGTAGTGCTGTTCGGAGCCGTCAGCCTTGGCGGTGAAGGTGATGTCCTGTGGTTCGTCAGGGGTGGCGGCGAAGGTGACGCAAGTGAGAAGCCAAAGCGACAATCCTATCCGCATGACCAATTGATCCACGAATGGCGCGGCCCCAGCGGGGCCGGACAACCGTAGCCGTGGGTGGAGTTCGCTTTGCGAACGAAACCCGCGGACTTTCCGCGAAATACCCGACAACCGCGTAGCGGTTGCACCGGCTTGAGCCCGTCCGGCAGTTCCACCGCTACGCGGTGGCGCGTCTTTTGCAGCGTTCCGTGGGTTGCGCTCGCCATGGCTCGCTTCACCCACGGCTACTGTTGTTTGGCTGCTACGCAGCCGAGGGGAGAGGTCTTCGCTCATAGTCAGTGAACTCGTTCGTAATCGCGTTGGAAGACGAGCTTGATGCCGGCGATGACGGCGAGGCCGGCCAGCACGTAGGCCAGGGCGGTGTAGGTGAGCAGGTTGCTGATGCCGACGGTTTGCTTGAGCACGCCGCCGGCGAGGGTCGCGCAACCCGAGATGACCGCGCCGAAGAGGTTCAACACGCCCACCGCCGAGGCACGGGCGTCCGCCGGGACGATTTCAAAGGCGGACGGGAAGATGTTGCCCATGAAGAAGCCGCTGAAGAGGCCGAAGCCCATCGCGGCGATGCGCGTGGCGACGAGGGTGTCGCTGTTGCCGAGGTAGTGGAGGAACGGCGCGCAGCCAATGAGGCTCGCGGTGAGGAGCCAGAGTCGCGCGGCCTTCGTGCGGCGATAGAGCACGTCGGCCAGCACGCCGCCGCTCAACATGCCGACGAGCGTTGCGCCCTGGAGGAAGACGGTGGCGTTATAGGCGGAGTCGGAGAGGTTCAGCGTGAACTTCTCATGCAGGAAATTCGGGAGCCAGCCGTAGAGCAGCCACAGGCCGAAGACGAAGACGGGGAAGACCACGCAGAGCAGCCAGTAGGTCGGCGTTTGCGCGAGGCCTAACAGCGAACTGGAACCGCCGCTCTTCTTGGTCTCAACTTGCGCCTCTTCACTCACGCCGCGCAGGAAGGCGAAGTAAGGGAGCGCGAAGACCAGGCCCACTGCACCGAGCACGAAGAACGCCATGCGCCACTGGCCTTGCTGGGCCATCCAGCCGCCGAACCAGCCGCCGCCCACGTTGCCCATGATTTGCGCAGTGGTGAGCGCGGCGATGGCGCGCGAGCGGGTGGCGGGCGGGAAGGCGTTCGCCGTGAGCGCGATGGCCGCCGGCATGAAGAGCGCCTCGGAGATGCCCATGAGCGCGCGCAGTGTCAGCACCATGTTCGGCGAGTTCGCCAGGCCGGTCGCGATGGTGACCAGGCTCCAGAGCGCGAGGCTCCACACGATGAGGCGGCGCTTGGAGAACTTGTCCCCGATCTGCCCTGCGAAGAAACTGCCGACGCCGTAGATCCAGAGGAACGAAGCGCCCACGAAGCCGAGTTGCTTGTCCGTGAAGCCGAGGTCGGACTTCAGAACCGGGAACATCGAGAACACCGCCTGCCGGTCGCAGTAGTTCAGGAAATAGGCGAACCACATGAAGGCCACGAGGAGCAGGGCCTGACGGGTGGGGGCAGGGGAGTCCTGAGTGGTGGTGTTCACGAGTGGCAACGAAGTTCCGCGCATGGCTCCCTCTCCCCCACTGGGGGAG
>CAZCBE010000203.1:0-6714 GCA_964496695.1 uncultured Klebsiella sp. | reverse complement strand
AATTTTCTTCGCCATGCCGGCTATGCGACAACTTAAACAGAAAGTGCTCTAGCGAACGGAGCACCGTAGCCGTTCGAGCGCGCGGGCCGGCGAGGACGCCGGCGGCACGGCAGGCCGGAGGCCTGCGCTACGGGGAACCGCGCCATTGCTGGAAAGTCGCATCACCGTGGAGGCGCTGGGCGAGCACGCGGTAGCCTTCCGTCAGCGGGTGGCTCGCATCCGCGTAGAGCGGGCTGGGCAGTGGCTCGGGGACGATGGCCGGAACCTGGTTCTCCTTCAACCAGGTGGCAACGCCATCGCGAAGCTGGCGGTAGGCCGGGCGGTTTTCCTCCGCCATCAGGTGCTCGTTGAAGGGGCCGACGACCACCAGCACTTCATTCCCGCGCGACCGCAGCAGGCGGATCAGGCGCTGGAAGGCCGCCCACTGGAGCGAGGAATCGAGTGTGACCCAGTCGAAGCGCGTCGTGCCTTCGCCCGTAGTGGACCACGGCTTGTGCCGCGCGCCGGCGGGGCCGCGGTCGGGATCAGGCACCGGTGCAGTGGGGACGCGCAGGGTGATTTGGGCGAGCGGATTCTTGTAGGCATTGGGATGGGATGGCGGCTCGCCGGTCCCTTGTTCCAGGGTCCAGTCAGGCATGCTCTTCTGGTTGAAGCTGACGTTTTGCAGGTGATTGACCCAGGCGAGCACCGGGAGGTTCCGCTCCACGAGCGCACCGAGCCGCTCGCTCGCATCGGCGCGATAGCATGGGATGCGCGGGGAGAACTGCGGCACCAGCCGCGCGTGGTTGAAGCGTTCTTCCTTCTTCGTTTGCAGATCGGCCTTGGGGCTGCTCAGCCAGAGGAGATTGCAGTTCAAGATGACTTTCCGATGGTGCAGCGCGCCGCCGTAGTGCTCCACCAAACCTTCAAGCGCGAGCGGGAACAAGCCGTTCACACCGGCGTTCACAAACGCATCCGGCTGGCCCGCCGCCTGATTTAGAAAGTGCGAGAGCGTGCCGTCGGGCAGCACATACTCGCCCCAGACCACGGAGTCGCCGATGACCACGGCGCTGGCGGGCGCGATCTCCTGCAGCCGCCGCTCGTAGAGCCAGTAGTCCTTGCTGAGCGTGTAGGGGATGCGGTAGTCCGGCCCGGTGTCGAAGCGCTCGACTTTCTTCCACACCCAAGGGGCCAATCCGAGGATGACGACCACGATGCCGACGACGAGCAGCCATTGACGCGCGTTGAGCCGCATCTCGTTGACGAACGGCGTGTCGGCGGCGGGTGGCTTGTTGATTTCCTGGCTCATCTCAATGCTGGCTGGGCAGTTGGACCACAGAGACGCGATGAACACAGTGGAGGCATTGAACCAGAATCCAAAAGCCGGAACGACTGATCGCCGAAGACCATGCACGGAGCGCGGCGTTCACGCCGCAGAAAGGTGGAGTGGAAAAGTGCGTTCGAACCACTGCCGGCGTGCTCCCGTTCCTGCGGCCTGAAGGCCGCGCTCCTCCTCGTCGAGATTCGTGCGTTTCGGAATTCAGGTTGATGGAAAATCTCTGTGCTCATCGTGTCTCGGTGGTCAAAAATTTGGTCGTAGTTCAAAACTGGAAGTAAATGAACGCCCCTCCGCCGGAGGAGCACAGGAACATGTAGAGGATCATCAGCACGGCCCCGCCCACGCGGACGAAGCTCGTCTGCAACACCGGTCGCAGCGTGGATTCCAGGCACATCTGGTAGAGCCAGATCACCGCGATGATCGCCAGCATGACCAAGGGCATCTGCGGGTCCTGCCAGCCGGCGGTGAAGATGCGCTGGATGATCAGCAGCGCATCGGCCATCGAGCCGGCCCGGAAGAAAATCCACGCGAAGCACACGAACGCGAACACGCCGAGCTGCTTGAGCAGGCGCGGCACGCGGTCGCGGTAGAAGGCCGAGTGCTCCAATTCGCGCGTGACCATCACACCGAAGGCATGAAGAAGTCCCCAGATCACAAACGTCCACGCCGCGCCGTGCCAGATGCCGGAGATGAAGAACGTGATGAAGAGGTTGCGATACATCTTGAACGTCCCCTCCTTGTTGCCGCCGAGCGGGATGTAGAGGTAGTCGCGGAACCAGGTGGAGAGGCTGATGTGCCAGCGGCCCCAGAAGTCGCCCAAGCCGGTGGCGAGGTAGGGGTTGTTGAAGTTCAGCATGAGGTTGAAGCCCATGACCTTCGCAATGCCGCGCGCCATGTCCGTGTAGCCGCTGAAGTCGAAGAAGATCTGCCACGCGAAGGCCACCGTGCCGAGGACCAGCGCGGGCGCGCCGTAGGCCTTCGGGTTGTCGTAAACCCGCTCGACGTAGTAGGAGAGGTAGTTCGCCAGTGCGAGCTTCTTGAACAGGCCCACAAGGAAGAGCGACAGGCCGTCGGTGACATCGCGCGTGGTGATCTTCGGAAACTCGTAGAACTGCGGCAGCAGGTGGGACGCGCGCTCGATGGGGCCGGCCATGAGCTGCGGGAAGAAGCTCACGAAGGCGGCGAAGCGGATGAAATTCCGCTCGCGATGCACCCGCTCCCGGTAGAAATCAATGCTGTAGCTCAGGGACTGGAACGTGAAGAACGAGATGCCCACCGGGAGCACGTAGGCCGCGCCGAAGGGCATCAACGTGCCGGGGTCGGGGAGCACGACGTTCACGTGCAAACGGGCGAGCAGCGCGTTGCCATTCTCCACGAGAAACTGCGCGTATTTGAAGAAGAGGAGGATCGCGAGGTTGTTGACGATGCTCACGCCGAGCCACACCGCGCGGCTGGCGAAGAACGCGCCCACCGCCATAAGCGCGAAGATGAGCGTGAGCACCGCCATGGTCGGGCGCAGCGTGGGCAGTCCCGCCACGGCCATGCCGAGGAAGCCCACCGTGCCCAGCGCCGACACGAGGAAGGCGACCTTCAGCACGGTGTCGTCGAAGCGCGGATGGGCCAGCCGTTCGCGCAGAGTCACCTTGGGCCGGTCCCGCGGACAGTGATCCATCAGCGCAACCAGGATGAAATCCAGCGCGGTGGAGTAGGCGACCAGGATGAGATAGTAGGGATTCCACCACCCGTAGAAGACGTAGGACGCCAGCAGGAGCCACGGGATCCACAGCCGGGTCTTGCGCAGCAGGAGGAACCCCGGCACCACGACCAGCATGAAGGCGAAGAAGGTCCAGGTGTGGAAGAGCATCGTGGGCGCGCGGTCAGCTCAACTTGGGACCGGAGGTTGAACTTCGGAGGGACACGGAGGGAATCGTGTTGCGTGTTCCGTGTTCCGTGAATTCCCACGGATGCCACGGGCTGCCATCACCCGGCGCGTAGCACGGGCCACACCCGCCGCCTTCTTACGTTGGCGGAGACCGCATCCCTGTTCATCCGGGTTCATCCGTGGTTGACCAAATTCTGCACGCGCTGGGTCCGGCCAAGGTCACTTGCCAGCCACCGTCGTGGCCGCGCGGCGCACGCAGCGGAAGCCGTAGATGTCGTAGCCAAAGCAGACATCGGCGGAGCCGGGGTTCTCGTTGTAGCGATAGCCGGAACGGCAGTTGTCGGCGCTGAAACGCCAGGCTCCGCCGCGCAGGACCTTGTTCTTCCCGTCGGCCGGGCCGGGCGGGTCCTGCTTGGGCGACTTGGAGTAATACTCCACTTCGTAGAAGTCGTTGCACCATTGCCAGACGTTGCCGGCCATGTCGTGGAGGCCCCAGGGGTTGGGTTGCTTCTGGCCGAC
The DNA here is from genome assembly GCA_964496695.1 of uncultured Klebsiella sp. GTDB lineage: Bacteria > Verrucomicrobiota > Verrucomicrobiia > Limisphaerales > SXTU01 > SXTU01. The sequence continues at coordinate 2,995 of CAZCBE010000203.1, read as the reverse complement.
CGGGCGGGGCTTGCCGCCGGCGTTCTTGTCAAACCACGCATAGTCGCCAGCTTTCGCGGGACTCGCGCCGAAGAAATAAGGTGTCGTCGTGCCGGCGCGGCAGGCGTATTCCCACTCGGCCTCGGTGGGCAGGCGGTAGCCGTTGGCGGTGAAGTCGCACTTGAGCGTGGTCAGGTCGTAGCAGGGCTTTAATCCTTCGGCTTCCGAGCGCTTGTTGCAGAACTTGACGGCATCGGACCAGCGCAACTGTTCGACGGGATTTTCCCCGCCTTTCCACCGCGAGGGATTTGACCCCATGAGCTTCTGATACTGGTCCTGGGTGACGAGGTGCTTGTCCATGAGGAACGCGCTGACGCTCACCTCGTGCGGCGGGGCGTCCACTTCCTCCTTGTCGCCCATCATGAATTTACCGGCGGGGATGGACACCAGCGCGGCGGAAGGGGACGGGTTTGGGGCGGAAGACGCGACTACGGACGGGGCACTGGGAACCGTGCTGGCGGGCGGTGCGGGCGCGGCGGAGGGGGCGCTGCTGGTGGAGCCGGACGGGTTCGGTCCGCAGCCCGAGAGGACCGCAGCCAGCCCGAACAGAGGCAACCAACGCGGGGGCAAAAAACGTTTCATCATGAGGTCAGCCAAGTTCACCGAGGCAGTTGGTCAATTCGGTTTCAGGATTTGAACCACGGATGGACACCGATGGGCACGGATAAAAGACACATGACGCGAATTGCGCGAATTATCACGAATTGAGGAGGCGGGACAATTCGCGCCCATTCGCGTAGTTCGCGTCAAACCTCCCCATCCGTGTTCATCCGTGTTCATCCGTGGTTCAGTAGTCCGCCCAGATTTCATAGCCATCGGGATTGCGCAGTATCTGGCGGGCGCGGGCGCGGATTTCCTCGGCCTGCGCGACCGCCTTGGGCAGTTCCGCGCAGCCGTAGCCGGCTTCCTGGTAAAACTTGCGCGTGACCGTGTGGCATTGGGCCAGCACGTAGTCCTGCGCGCCGCCCATGCCGCGCCAGGCCTTGAGCAGTGCCGCGTAGGTCTTGAGATTGTCGGGGTCGGACTTGAGGGTCAGGGCCATGGTCTGCTTCGCCAGGTCGGCGGCGTGGTCCAGCGACTTCATGTTCTCCTTCTGCACCTCGCACTCCTGCGGGATCTGCTGGATGATCTGCGTGAGGTTTTCGAGGTAAGGCTTCAGCTCAGGCGAGCCCTGGCTCCGGGCCTGAAGGTGCCTGGCCATGTTCTCCGCGAAGCCCCGATACTCGGCGATGCGCTCAAGATGCAGGCGGACGAAGTAAATCATGTCGTCAATGGCGTCCGCGATGAACTGCTTCTTGCCGGTTTCCTGGCCGGCCTTGAAGACCGCCTCCATCGCCTCCGTGTAACCGCAGGTGCAGGCGCGATGCACGCTGTCGCCGCCCCGCCGGTGATGCGTGCGCAACTGGCGGCCGGCGGGATCGAGGATCGCCTCGCTCATGGGCCGCCCGAGGGTGGCCTTGAGGATGTCCACGGGCGTGGTGACGGTCGCCGGGGTTTCGCGGGCTTCGAGGAAATAGATCAGCGCATCGCCCTTGGGCGGGACCTTCTTGCCGAGGCGGAGGAAGGCGGTGTCGCCCTCGAACCACGCGGGGAAGTCATACGAGCCGGGCACGCCGCGCCAGACGGTGCCCTTGCTCTGGCGGAAGGCGTAGCCGGTCTTCACCCCGGCCTCGGACAACTGTGTCTTCCATTTCGCCGGGAACGGGCGCTTCCAGGTGAGCGACACATCCTTCTCCAGAAAACCGGCCTTCAATTCCTCGCGATGCCAGATGCCGGGGGCGGACAGCGACGCGAGGTAGAAGCTCTGGCCGTCGCCTTGGAAGTCCAGCGATTCAATGCGGCGCTTCCCCTCCGCGTCGCCGAGGCCAAGCTGCACCTGCTGGCGCCCCTTGGGCCAGGTCACGACCAGCATCCGGTCGCCGCCCGGTGACAGACCCACGAAGAGATTTTCTGACGGGACGGCGATGGACTTCGCCTCGGGATACGCCGCCGGATCGTAGAGGAGATCATCGCCGATGAAGCCGGGCAGGATGCCATACTGCATGGGGCTGAGAATACGCAGGCCGGCGAGCTTGCCCGTCGGTTTCAATTCCACGATCTCGTTCCGCCCAAAAGAGAACTGCGCGGATTCGCCCGCCCCGGAATAGGTGACGCTGAGCACCACCTCGTCCCCGGCGTTGCGCGCGATGGCGATGCGGCTCATGGGGCCGGCCTTGGTGCTGAGCGGGATGACGGTCGCGATCGACCGCCCCGGAGCGCCCGCGCCCTCCTTCGCGTAAATCTCCACGGCCCCGCGCGACTTTGAGAAGACGGCGAGCAGGCCCGCGTTCTCGACGACCGCATCGCCCTTGAACGAATGCTCACGCCCCCAGTAACCGGGATCGGAAACCGCCTTGGCCGGGCTTTCTTCAAACGCGAACAGCTCGGTGGGCACGGCCTTCCAGCCGGTGCGGTTGGCCGGGGCACCGGCCTCGGCCAGCGGCGCGCCGGTGTCCCACAGCGTGACCGTCGCGGCCTGAATCGCGGGGAGGGCGAGCTCCATGGCCCAGGCGAGCACGGCGGCCAGCACCATTCGGTGGAGCGCGCCTGGATTCCATCGCGTTGCGTCTTGCTTCATAGGTCCGGCTGCGGCGAATTCCCGCCATTCGGCAGGCCGGCATGGCCGCGAACGGGAGAACTTGCCGACGTTAAACACCTCGACCGAGGGACACAAGCGTCCCGCAGGCCGGGTGCATTCGGCAGTTCAGACGAATTCCCGTCCCGAGCTGTTCGCGGAACGAAGGGCGCGCTTCGAACCGTCATTTCTGATTAGGCTTCCGAAGCGGCACAGCGACTGAAGCCTTCCTGAACGTAATCCTGCTCCTGCGCCTCCTTCGCACTCGGTGCATGGTGAGGGAGAACGGGCGCATCTCGGCACTGCCCCCGGAGCGCGGGTCTGCGACCCGCAGCGGCCACC
>CAZCBE010000202.1:4697-7056 GCA_964496695.1 uncultured Klebsiella sp. | reverse complement strand
CCACCCGCCTCCCGCTGGCGCGCCCGTCGTGGCTGCGCTCCGCTGCGCCACGCGGCGCCATGCCCAACCACCAAGAAAAAACCTGTGTCCGCGCACCAAACCGTTGACAACCCTCATAGGGGCTGCGGCGCATGGTCAGGCGGCATGTCACTCACGCTTTCTGGGTCTGTTCATGACCGGCTTCTTCTCGTCAAAGGCATCCAACTTGTGGAGCAACCGGTCTTCTGGAAACTTCTTTTCATCACGCCACGGCGGAGACATGTGGAAAGATGCCAGCAAGCAAATCTCGCCCTTGAAAACAACCACGTTCCAGTTGGTATCGTAGAGGCGGGCATCACCGTCGGGGCGCAAGCGAATGGTGTTGGCATCAAACTCAACCTTGCCAGTGATGGGATACTTCGGCTCGCTCGGGCCTTTCACGTCTGAATAGAACCAATACTTGAACTCGTTGCTCTTGATGACGAGTGCGATGCCCATGTAGCCAGTCCACTTGTCGGATAAGACCCAAGCGCCATCAATCGTGAGCGGGGCTGAACGTGCCCCGGCAATCGTCGCGAGGAGAATGAAGAATGTGAGGATGATTGAGCGCATGGTGATGCCGCCTAACAGGCATTCGACCGCACCTTGCGGTCTAGCACGGTGCCGGAGGTGGGCATGGCGGAAGTTTATGGGCGGGAGGAGTCCTGTCGAGCGGGTTTGCAGTCGAGGTGCGGGCGGGGGCGCAGCTCGGCACGGCCGGCCGGAGGCCGGCGCTACGCAGTCATGGCACGCCCGAGGGATGGGGTTCTTGAACTGGAGTCGGTTTTCCACAGATGCAGGCTGGGCGCAGAGAGAGGGAACCACGGTTGGACACGAAGGAACGCGAATGGGCGAGGCCGGGGAGATTGGAAAGCTCGGATTTCAGATTTCAGGCTCGCCGCTGCTTTCAGTGGAATGGCGTGTGGAAGAAGTTCCAAATTCCAAAGGGAGGCGTGGTCCGGCACTGGCGGAGCAAGGCGGACCAGCCCAGCCCTGAACCCGAACTCCGAAGTGGGAATGGGTAGCACAGGCTGCCAGCCTGTGCCGTCCGGCCACTGGCCGGACGGAACGGCGAGGCGGCCCCGCAGCCACACGAGGCACCGAAGCAGTGCGCGCACCGTCGTCATTCCGAGCGGCTGGTAGCCGCTCGGCACAGGCTGGTAGCCTGTGCTACCCGGCGGCTGCGCCGCCGCTGCTTCGGAGTTCGGGCTCATACCAATTCCCAATGCAACTCGGTAGATGTCCGCTGGACGGCACCCCTCACCCCAACCCTCTCCCCTCCTCCGAGGAAGGGAGAGGGAGAAGAGGCGCGTCACGGTCCGCCTCAGCGAGGCCACCGATAGTCATGGGGAATTGGTATCAGCCAGCCATCGCCGGCCTGGATGCCTCAAGACTTCGGCGGCGCGCTGAGGACAGCGCGCCCTACCAGCGCGGGTTCAGGGGCTGTCGTCAGGGTTTTCCCGACGGTGGATGACACGGTGATGCGGCTGAACGCCGCGCGCTGGGGGCGGAGGGTGAGCGCGCCGGGTCGGAGACTGGCGCTCCGGGCGTTCAGGCGGGGCGGAAGCTGGCGGTGCCGCAGAGCTGGCGGACGGCGGCCAGGAGTTCGTGGACGCCGAAGGGTTTTGGGAGCAGGAGGTCCACGCCGTGGTCGCGCAGGGTGCGGGTGTCGGGCAGGACGAGGGCGCTGCCGGTGGTGAGGACGATCTTCGCCTGCGGGGCGAGGGCCCGGACGTGTCGGGCGAGTTCCAGGCCGTTCATGCCGGGCATGTTGAGGTCGGTGACGAGGAGTTCGAGGTCGGCGGGGGTGGTGCTCATGTGGCCGAGGGCTTCACGGGGGTCGGCACAGGTGTGGACGTCGGCGCGGGAGAAACGGCGGAGGATCTGCTCCGCCATTCTGAGGAGGAGGAATTCGTCGTCCACGACGAACCAGCGCGGAGGGGCGGCGGTCATGTTCAGGGCGGTGTCCGATTGCATGGAGGAACCAGTGCCATGTGGCAGGGGGTGGCGAAATCGAGACGTTTCAGTAGGGGATGGGGGGTAGGGTGAAGACTGGAGGGGACGGGGAGGGACCCAAAGATTTGGGAAAGACAAAGATGGAGGCTGGAAACCTCTGACTGACACTGAATGGCACTCATGGAAGGCCACCGGGGCACCATGAACCGGGACGGGGAAGATTAAGATTAGGATTATGATTAAGAGTAGGAACCCGGGGCGGAGACCGGCGCTCCGGTTCATTTGCGCCACGCAAGGGCGTGGGGACGGATGCGGTGCGAGGGTGGGGAATGGGAAATAACGAAGGGACACGATTGGAAGGACGGAAATCGCCAATCGCCGATCA
>CAZCBE010000202.1:0-4597 GCA_964496695.1 uncultured Klebsiella sp. | reverse complement strand
GAATGAACACGAATGGGAGGACGGAAATCGCCAATCGCCGATCAACTATTGCCAAGGGTCCAAGGGATATGCGAGAGGATGCGCAAGGCGGCGGCGGCAAGGCACCGGCACGGGGTGGTTTACAAAACGAAGCCATTTGGAGTGGTGGGCCGGACATGGGGACAGGAGTGTCCCCCTCACGCTCCGGGTTGAGTGTCGGGCGGGTGGCTGCCGTCCAAGAGCCGCTCCGCGAGTGCTGGGTTGCCACGCGGGGGAAACGCTGGTTACGCTGTTGCCAATGAAATTTGCCGTGTTGCTGTCCGCTTTTGCTTGTTCCGCCTCCCTGGTGCTGGCCGCCGAGAACTGGCCGCAGTTCCGCGGGCCCGCCGGGGATGGGTCGTCGGATGCCAAAGGGCTGCCGGTGCAGTGGAGCGAGACGGAGAACGTGAAGTGGAAGGTGCCGATCCACGACAAGGGGTGGTCCTCGCCGGTGATCTGGGGGAATGAGCTGTGGCTCACGACGGCCACCACGAACGGGACGCAGTTGTTCGTGCTCACGCTGGACAAGAACACCGGCAAGGTGATCCGGGATGTGAAGCTCTTCGACGCGCAGCAGCCGGAGCTGTGGATGCGTTACAACAGCTATGCCTCGCCCACGCCGGTGATCGAGGAGGGGCGGGTGTATGTGAGCTTTGGCGAGGCGGGCACGGCGTGCCTGGACACGAAGACCGGAAAGGTGTTGTGGGAACGGCGCGATCTGCGGTGCAACCATTACCGGGGGGCGGGTTCCTCGCCGATCCTGCATGGGAACCTGTTGATCCTGCACTTTGACGGGGCGAACGACCAGTTTCTGGTGGCGCTGGACAAGCAGTCGGGCAAGGACGTGTGGAAGGTGAAGCGCTCGACGGATTACCGGGATCTCGGGCCGGACGGCAAGCCGAAGGCGGAGGGGGATCTGCGCAAGGCGTATGGGACGCCGCAGGTTGCGACCATCGAGGGCAAGCCGGTCCTGCTGAGCACGGGGGCGAAGGCGTTTTACGCCTACAATCCGCTGACCGGGGAGGAGTATTGGCAGGTGGAGACGCAACCGTTCCACTCCTCGGGAGCGCGGCCGATCTACGGCCACGGGCTGATCTTCTTCGCCGCCGGCTTCTCGAAGGGGCATTTCTACGCGATCAAGCCGCCGCCCGCCGCCGCCTGGAAGGCGGGCAACCTCCTCGATGCCTCGAAGGACAGCGAACCGGTGGCAGGGAAGCCGCAACTGGTCTGGCGGTTGATCAAGGGCGTGCCGGAGACGCCGTCGCCGATCCTGCAGGATGATCTGCTGATGCTGGTGGACAACAACGGGTTCGCCAGCGCGGTGGAGGCCAAGACCGGGAAGGTGTTGTGGTCGGAGCGGGTGCTCAAGGCGGTGTATGCCTCGCCGGTGAGCGCGGAGGGGCGGGTGTATGCGGCGGATCGCGAGGGCAAGTGCGTGGTGTTCGCGGCGGCGCGGGAGTTCAAGCTGCTGGGGGAGAGCAAGCTGGACGGGGCGATCGAGGCCTCGCCGGCGATCAGCGGGAAGGCGCTTTACCTGCGGACGGCGAAGACGTTGTATCGGATTGAGCAGTGAGAGGTAGCGTGGTGCGTGGCGCGTGATTGGCACGGGGCGACTCGGAGGAAAGTCACGCACCACGCACTACGCACCACACAGGGTTCAAAACTTGATTGATGCGCTGAAGCTTTCCCCGCTTGTCCCCTTGATGGCTTTTGCTACTTTCCCGTGATGTTCATCCGGTTTGTTGTCTTGTCGGCCCTCGTCTGGTCGTGCGCCGCCGCCCGTGCGGCGGAGCGGGTCTTTGACTTTGCGACGATGCCCGAGGGCAAGCCGCCGGCGGGGTTTCAGAGCGTGCTCACCGGCACCGGCGCACCGGGTGACTGGAGGGTGGTGCTGGGGGACGCGCCGACCGCGTTCAAGCCGCTGACGCCCAACGCCCCGGCGGGGGGCAAGGCCCGGGTGCTGGGACAGGTATCGGCGGACGCGACGGAGGAGCGGTTTCCCGCGCTGATCTTCGACGGAGAGGTGTTTGGTGATTTCACGTTTACGACGAAGTTCCTGCTGGTGGAGGGCAAGAACGAGCAGATGGCCGGCATCGCGTTCCGCTATCAGGACCCGAAGAATTATTACGTGGTCCGGGCCAGCGGGCTGGGGAACAACGTGCGGTTCTACAAGTTCGTGGACGGCGTGCGCACCGACCCGATCGGACCGGAGATCGCGGTGCCTCGCGGCGTCTGGCATGAATTGAGCGTCGAGTGCAAGGGCAACCAGATCCGCTGCCTGTTCAATGGCAAGGAGACCATTCCCACGCTGACGGACAATTCGTTTGGCTTTGGGAAGATCGGTTTCTGGACGAAATCGGACTCGGTCAGCCATTTCGCCGAGGGCCGGATCACTTACACGCCGCGCGAGCCGCTGGCCAAGATCCTGGTGCGCGAGGCCGTGGAGAAGAAGACCAGCATCACGGCGGTGGTGATCTACATGAAGGACCCCACCAGCGAGTATCCCCGCGTGGTGGCCAGCAGTGATGAACAGCTCGCGGGCAAGTCGGGCTCGGCCGTGGAACTCAGCGTCATCAAGAACGATGTGATCTACGCCGGCGAGGACCGGCAGGCTGGCACCGCCACGGCCACCCTGCCCCTGCACGACCGCAATGGCGAGGTGGTGGCCGCCGTGCGGGTGGTGATGAAGACCTTTGCGGGCCAGACCGAGAAGAACGTCATCCTGCGCGCGATGCCGGTGATCAAGCGGATGGAGGGACGCTTCAAGGAGGCGAAGGACCTCGTCGAATGAGCGTCGCGGCCACCTTCACGGGCAGCAGCCCGGACGAAGTGGTCGCGTTCCTCGCGGACCAGCGACAGCGGCTCAAGCCGTTCCGCCGGGTGATCGTCTCGGCGGACCAGACCCGCGTGCTGGATGTGAACCGGAATGAGGTGGTGTTCCCGGGGGTGACCTACGGACACCCGTTGCTGGAGAGCGTGTTGCGCGGGGCGGGAGCGTCGTTCGACCCGCAGAACTTCCACACGCCGCCCGTCGGCCAGTCGAGCCGGGAGTTCGGCTGCACGGCGCGGTATCCGTGGGCGCATGACCGGATCTTGTGAGCCGGGGCAGGCGGAGTCCCGAGGGCGAAGACTTGCCCGCGAAACACGCAAAAAGACGCGAAAACTGGGCCAGGGCATTCAGCCCGAACTCCGAAATCGGAATGGGTAGCACAGGCTACCAGCCTGTGCCGTCCGGCCACTGGCCGGACGAACGGCGGGGCGGCTACTCATCTGTTTGATGCGCCAAACCAGTTCGCGTGCCGTCGTCATTCCGAGCGGCTGGTAGCTGCTCGGCACAGGCTGGTAGCCTGTGCTACCCGGCGAATTCGTGCCGCTACTTGGAGTTCGGGTTAAATTTGGGTCCAGGATGGCTCGCCGGCCTGGCAAGGGCTCAAGCCAGATCCGAAACGGCTATTCTCATTCGTGGCATTTGCGAGTGCTGATTCGGAGTTCGGAGTGAGGACGCCAGGCTGCCTGGCTCACCTTTCACGTTATTCTCAGGCGTTACTTCAAGATTTAGTTTGCGGGGCTGCGGTTCCCGGTGGAGACGCAATCCGGCTCATAGGGGCCGCCCTGAAAAATTCATCAGGGGATTTCCGTATTTTTCAGTTCCGCGACTGATTCAGGCTGCGAACTTGCTTTGTTCTCATCCATGAAAGCAGCCGTGTTTCTCGAGCGGGACGGGGTCTTGAATCATGTGCGGGTCGCCGGGCGCAGCCAGATGCCGCCCATGCGGCTCGAAGAATTTCGCATCCATGAGGAGGTGCGCGCGCCCTTGGAAAAGCTCAAGGCCGCCGGCTACCTCATTCTGGTCACCACCAACCAGCCCAATGTCGCCCGGGGCCTGCTCCCGCGCCGCGAGCTGGACATGATGCATGACATGCTCCGCCGGGCGCTGCCCGTGGATGGCGTCATGCTGTGTCCGCACGAGGAAAGCGACCGGTGCAACTGCCGCAAGCCCGGCGCCGGGCTCTTCACCGAGGCGGCCTTCCGCTGGCACCTCGACATGGAGCGCAGCTTCGTGATCAGTGACAAGTGGCAGGATGCCTCTGCGGCCTTCGTCGCCGGGTGCAACTCAGTGCTCATCAAATCCCCGTGGAACGGCTCCGGTCACCATGACTTTCTAGTGAACAGCATGGACGAGGCCTGCCAGCGCATCCTCCAGTTCAACCACCCCGTCCATCACGTCCACGTCCCGCTCCCACAATTGGAACTGGCCTGAAACCAGCTTAGGTATCACCCAGTTAGTCCTCCGTTACGAAGAGACTGCCGCCCGGGCCAGCACCCACGGCAGTCTCCCTTTTTTTGCCCCTGCTGTTTTCAGTGGAAAAGCGGGCTGGGCAAAGAAATTCCAAGTCCCAAATTTCAATCGGCACCCTGCCAACAGCGCTGGCAACATGCCTGACTTGATTCGCCCCGCCCACTCGCCGGACTACTCCGCCGCTTGGAATTTGGAGTTTGGAGCTTCCTTGTAATTTGGAACTTGGGAGGCTCTTGCAAAACCTCCGGGCTTGAATGCCTCGCAGGAGCGGTTTCGGGT
>CAZCBE010000201.1:0-7162 GCA_964496695.1 uncultured Klebsiella sp. | reverse complement strand
ACAGGCTGGTAGCCTGTGCTACCCGGCGGCTGCGCCGCCGCTGCTTCGGAGTTCGAGAGTAATCACGCCGAGCGGGTGCTCGGTGCTCTACCGAGGGGTATTTTGCCAAACGAACCCATTGGGGATGATGGCAAGTCAGGGCCAACGGACCAGCACAACCCTTTGTTCCCAAACGGGATGCGGCGATTGTTCGTTGCCCGTTCCGGACGGCAGAGGGGACTGGAGTTTTTACCAAACGAACCCATTTTGAACTCCAGCATGCGCAGCCCAACTTTAGCCCGAACTCCGAAGTCGGAATGGGTAGCACAGGCTACCAGCCTGTGCCGTCCGGCCACTGGCCGGACGGAACGGCCGGGCGGCCCCGCAGCCACACGAGGCACCGAAGCAGTGCGCGCACCGTCGTCATTCCGAGCGGCTGGTAGCCGCCCGGCACAGGCTGGTGGCCTGTGCTACCCGGCGGCTGCGCCGCCGCTGCTTCGGAGTTCGGGTTTAATCACGCCGAGCGGGTGGTCGGCGCTCCGCGTGGTCGGCGGCCTGCTCACGGCCTGTGCCATGCTGGCATCGGCATCCGCCCACGCGGATACGCTCATACTCCGGCCGGTCGCGGACACGACGCTGATTGAGACGGTGCCGAACAATAATCTCGGCGGGCAGCCGTTCGCCAATTCAGGCACGACGCAGAACTTCACGAAGAACCGCGCGCTGTTCCGGTTCGATGTCTCGGCGATTCCGACCGGGGCGGTGGTGGACTCGGTTTCGCTGGCCTTCGAGGTGACGCGGCAGCCGGTGGATGGGTATGCGCCGGCGGACTTCGGCCTGCACCGGATGCTGGTCGCTTGGGGCGAGGGCGCGCAGACGACCGCGAATCCTGGCACGCCGGGACAAGGCGCGCCGGCGGCCACCGGGGAGGCGACGTGGAACAGCCCGGCGGCCTTGACCGGGGCGGCCTGGGGTGCGCCCGGCGGGCTGGCCGGCACGGACTTCGCAGCCGGGGCCAGCGCGGTGCAGTCGGTTTACAGCACGGTGAACTCGCCCTACTTCTTCACCTCGGCCCAGCTCGCGGCGGATGTGCAGCTCTGGCTGAACAGCCCGGGGATGAACTTCGGCTGGATGCTGATGGCGAACGACGAAGGGCCGAATTTCACCGCGCGGCGCTTTGGCTCGCGTGAGGACGCGATCAATGCGCCGCAGCTCGTGGTGCAGTTCACGGCGGTGCCGGAACCGGCGACGTGGGTGCTGCTGGCGGGCGGGCTGGGGGTGCTGGTGCAGCGGGCGAGGAGTGCCCGCGAAACACGCGAATAGACGCGAAATGGGATCATACCAATTCCCGATGAAACGCAGTAGATTTCCGCCGGACGGCACCCCTCACCCCAACCCTTCCCATGAACTGGGAAGTGAGGGGAGAGCAGGATTAGGATCAGGATTACGAGCAGGAGGACCTGGGCCGCAGTTGCGCCCGGGCATGAAGGTTCACGGTCCTAATGCGCGCCTTACGGGGCCGTGGCGGCTACCCATGAACCTCCCGGCGCGCCCCTTGCCCCGGCGCGAATGGATGCGGCCTCGCCGAACCACCGGCGTGCTCGGGGCTCCCGCTCCTCCATGGAATGGAGGAGATGGCTGGGGAGAGGAGGGGCGGCAGGTCAAGGCGCGTTCGAAGATTGTCTAAGCGCCCCTCTTGGCCCTCTCCCCGCTCGTGCCTCGCGGGGCGAGGGAGACGGAGGCGCGTCGTGCTTTGGCCAGCGGGCACGAACTCGCTGGGGCTGCGACCTCGCTGCCGGCCACCGGTCCCGGCACGAAGGGGAGGTTCAAGGGCTGAAAGCGCGGCCGTTGGCGGGCCGTGGCTCTCTCCCCTCCGCCGCGGAAGGGAGAGGGAGAAGAGGCGCGTCACGGGCCGCCTTGGCGATCCCACCGATAATCGTTGGGAATTGGCATCCACTGGCGCGCGGGGTCGGAGACCGGCGCACCAAAGCAAAACAGGCGTCCCCGGGGGCAGGGACGCCTGGCTGGCTGAAAGGGAGCGGCTTACTTCGCGGCGGCCGGAGCGGCAGCGGCGGCGTTCGCCCGGTTGAGGGCGAGCGAGAGACGGGACTTCTTGCGGTTCGCGGTGCCGCGCTTGATGACGCCCTTCTTCACGGCCTTGTCGAGCGTGGAGATGGCGGTGCGGAGAGCGGCGGGCGTGGTGTCCTGCTTGGTGGCGACGGCGGCGCGGAATTTCTTCACCACCGTCTTGAGCTGGGTGCGGACGACGGTGTTGCGGGCTTGCTTGCGCGCGCTGTTGCGCATGCGACGTTCGGCTGACTTCGTGTTCGGCATATTGTTTTCTCGAATTAGAGGCGCGCACCCTAGCGAAAGGCGGCTCAATGTCAACGGCTTGTTCCGGGGTGAATTGCCTTGGCGGGCCGCCGTCAGGTTTCGTTGTATCTGCGCTGCCACCTGTGAATCTGCGATTTAACCTCTGCGAACGCGCTGCGAACGGATCGCAACCTGCGTCAGGACAGGCTGGCCGTTCGGGAGGAAGTGCCGACCGTTTCACGGCGACGGTGCCCGCACCTTTCCTCCCTCGCCCCTGCCCTCCCCATGAACCTGCGATGGGTAGGGCGGGCTGTCCTCAGCCCGCCGCCGACCACCCCGATGCCACTAGACCTCGGCGGCGCGGTGAGGACACCGCGCCCTACCAGCGCTGGTTCAGGGGGCGAAATCGCGGCACTTGGCAGTCCGTTGATTCTCTCCCGCTGGGAGAGGGAGGAACGCAGGCCGCGTTGGCTGGCAGTGGGACACAACGATCCATCGGCACTGCAACGGCACTGCTGCCGCGCGTGATGCTGGCGCTCGTGCTGTTCAGTTCCGGCGTCAGGGCGGCGGAGGCTGATCCGTTTTTTAAGGAACGGGTGCTGCCGGTGCTGGCGAAGCATTGCCATGAGTGCCACAGCCATGCGGCCAAGAAATCCAAGAACGGCCTCGTGCTCGATTCGGCGGCGGCGATCCTCACCGGCGGTGAAGCGGGACCGGCGGTGGTGCCCGGCGAGCCCGAGCAAAGCCTGCTGATCAAGGCCGTGCGCCAGACCAGCGCGGACTTGCAGATGCCGCCCAAGGGGAAGGCAAAGTTGTCCGAGGCGGAGATCGCGGTGCTGGTGGAATGGGTGAAGCAGGTGCAGCCGTTGAAGGAGGCGGTGAAGCCGGTGGCGGCGGAGTGGTGGTCGTTGAAGCCGTTGGTGAGGCCGGGGGTGCCCGGAGGGCGGAGTAATGGAGAGGTGGAGTCATGGAGTGATGGGAAAAGGAAGGCCAACGCTCCAGCGCTCCAACACTCCAGCACTCCGTTTCAGGGGAACCCGATCGACCGTTTCATCTCCGCCAAGCTGCGGGAAAAGAACCTGGCCCCCTCGCCCGAGGCGGATGCGCGGACGCTGGTGCGGCGGCTGCACTTTGATCTGACGGGGCTGCCGCCGACGGCGGAAGAAGTGGAGGAGTTTGAGCGGGACTACCGGCGAAATGGGGCAAATGGGACGTATGAGAAGACGGTGGACCGGCTGCTGGACTCGCCGCACTATGGTGAGCGGTGGGCGCGGCATTGGCTGGACACGATTCACTTTGCGGACACGCATGGGTTCGAGCATGACGTGTTTCGGACGAACGCGTGGCGTTACCGGGACTACGTGATCACGGCCTTCAATCGGGATGTGTCGTGGCAGCGGTTTATCCGGGAGCAGCTTGCGGCGGATGTGTTTTACCCGGCGGAGCCGCAGCTCGCGGCGGCGCTCGGGTTTCTCGGAGCCGGGCCGCTCGACACCAGCACGCAGAGCACCGCGCCGCGCACGTTTGATTACTTGGACCGGGATGACCTGGTGACGCAGACGATGGCGGCGTTTGCCAGCGCGACGGCGAACTGCGCCCGGTGCCATGCGCACAAGTTCGATCCCATCTCGCAGGAGGATTACTACGCGCTGCAGGCGGTGTTCGCCGGGATCAGCAAGGGGGACGTGCCGTTTGATGAATCGCCGGAGACGGGACGCCAGCGGCGGCACTGGCAGGGGTTGATCGCAGCGGCGGACGGGAAGAACGCCGCAGTGCTGCTCGCGCCGGAGCACGAACCGGTCATCGCGCGGTGGGAGGCGGGCCAAGGCAAGGCGGTGACGGAATGGCTGCCGCTGGCGCTCGAAAGCTTTGCTTCCTCGGATGGCTCGACGCTCAAGCGCGAAGCGGATGGTTCCGTGTCGGCGGGCGGCACGCGGCCGGAGAAGGACACTTACACGGTGACGGCCACGACCTCGTTCACAAATGTGACCGCGCTGCGGCTCGAAGTGCTGGCCAGCGACGCGCTGCCGAAGAAGGGGCCGGGGCGGCAGGACAACGGCAACCTGCACCTGAGCGAGTGCGAGGTGCGCCTGCAGGCGGCGGGCACGACGAACACCACCAAGGTGAAGATCAAGCGTGCGACGGCGGACTTCGACCAGGCGGGCTGGACGATCCAGCACGCGCTGGATGGCAACGAGAAGACGGCGTGGGGGATTTACCCGCGCGTGGGCGAGTCGCACCTTGCGGTGTTCGAGTTCGAGCAGCCGGTGAAGCTGGCTGCGGGCACGAAGCTGGTGGTGGCGCTCAAGCAGTTGCACGGCGGCGGGCATCTCATCGGACGGTTCCGGCTGGCGGTGACGAATGCGCCCAATGCAAACCTGGAAGTCGTGCCGGTGCTGGTGGCGGCGGGTTTGAAGGTGCCGCCTGCGCAGCGCACGGAGGAGCAGCGGCTGGCCATCGCAGCCCACGCCGTGCGGCTGCACGCCCACGGCGAACTCGCCAGGCTGCCCGCGCCCGCCCAGGTCTATGCGGTGAGCCGCGGGGCGGAGCCCAAGCCGGTGCATGTGCTCAAGCGCGGGGACATTGACAAGCCCGGCAAGCTGGCGGAGCCGGGGGCGCTCGCGGCGATTGCCGGGCTGCCGGGACGCTTCGTGCTGACCGAGCCGAAGCGCGAGTCGGCCCGGCGCGTGGCGCTGGCGGACTGGCTGACGGACCCGCTCAATCCGCTCACCTGGCGCAGCGCGGCCAACCGCCTCTGGCACTTTCATTTCGGCCGCGGCCTGTGCGACACGCCGAGCGACTTCGGCAAGATGGGCGGCGAGCCGTCGCACCCGGAACTGCTGGACTGGCTGGCGTGTGAGCTGAGGGACAGCGGGTCGGTGAAGCATGTGCATCGGTTGATGGTGACGAGTGCGGCCTATCGGCAGAGTCCAATGGTTGAAGGGTTGAAGGGTTTAAGAGTTGAAAGGGAAAAACCGTCCACGAGCCACGCACCCTCCAACTCTTCAACCCTTCAACTCGTCAACTCTTCAACGGCTGCTTCTGTCGATCCAGACAACCGGCTGCTGTGGCGGATGAACCGCGCGCGGCTGGATGCGGAGTCGTTCCGGGATGCGGTGCTGGCGGTGTCGGGGCGGCTGGACCTGACGCTGGGCGGGCCGGGGGTGCAGCACTTCAAGCTGAGCAAGGGACCGCAGCTCACGCCGAAGGTGGATTACACGCCGTTCGACTGGGACAGCCCGGGCGCGGGGCGGCGGAGCATCTATCGCGTGGTGTGGCGGGGGATTGCGGACCCGTTCATGGAGGCGCTGGACTTCCCGGACGCGGCGCTGCTCCAGCCCACGCGGTCGTTCTCGGCGTCGGCGCTGCAGGCACTGACGCTGTTCAACAACGACTTCGTGCTGCGGCAGAGCGAGCACTTCGCGGCGCGGGTGGAGAAACTGGGAGCGGACCTGCCGGCACGGGTGAGAGCGGCGGTGCGGCTGGCCTTTCAGCGGGCGGCGACGCCGGAGGAGGTGCGGGCGATGTCGGCTTACGCGGAGCAGCACGGGCTGGCGGCGCTGGGACGGGTATTGTTCAACAGCAATGAGTTCTTGTTTGTGGACTGAAGGAGTCCTTCAGCGCAGAGCCGGGAAAGCGTGCAGAGTTGGGATGGGCCACATGGGACGTAGGGGACGAATGGGACTGATAAGCAGACCGGCGCTCCGGAACACCTCACGAGCGGGCGCGGTTTTTGTCCACGATGGCGAAGATGATGAGGGAGTAGGCGAGCAGACGGGCGAGGTAGATGAAGGGCGCGCCCTCGCTCGCCGGATTCACGGTCACCAGCAGCAGTCGTTCCCCGGCGAGCACGGCGAAGGCGACGGCGAAGGTGAGAAAAAAACGGTCGCCAGACTTTTTCCAGAAGCGGAGGAAGAACAGCGCCACCGCCAGATAGGCGACCAGAATTCCACCGGCTATGACTTGGTTGCTCATGCGCAGTTCCTTTCGTCAATCCGAGTCCCAGATCAGCCCGTAAAGCAGCAGGAGCAGACCGACCAACGTGATGGAGTTGCGGATCAGGGACAGATCCAGTTCCGGCGGAGTGAGGACGAGGTCCACGAAGAGGACGCTGTTCGCGAGCGCGAAGCAGACGAAGCCGGCGCTACTCCACAGGAGCAGACGAGCGCGGGACCGCCAGTAGCCGCGCAGCAAGAGCGCCGCACAGGTGAAGCTGGTCAGGGCGCAGAGAAGATAGATGGCCTGGGGCATCATCGGTCAGTCCTTTCTCAGCCGGAAGGCGTCCGCAAAGCTGCGGATGGCGTTGGAGGGTTTGGCATAGATGAGTTCAATGACCCGGTGGGGGACGAGCCGGTAAGCCGTCGCCAGGCTTTGGACGGTGGCGTCCAATTCCGGAGTCTTCGGGCGGTAGGCATATACGTTGGGTTCCTCGCCACGCATCTCGGCCAGGCCGCTGGCACAGAGCAGGTCAAGCTGCCGGGCCACGGATTCACGACTGGTGAGGATCTGCTGATAGACCGCATTCACGTTCCAAGTGCGCTCGGGCGAGCGCTGAAGCAGCAGGAGCACTTCGACCTGTTCCGAAGTGTCAATGTGCCGGGCCACGAACTGCTCGACCTCGGCCGTGATGTTGGCATCCGCCATGGGGCTGCTGGACCGTCAAACTCAGGAGCCAGTCTAGCGGGCGAAAATGATTCTGCAAAAAGTTATTCGGCCGAGGAACTGGGAAAGGAATCCAATTTTCTTCGCAGGCGAGTGCGCAGAGTTGCGTCAAAGATGAAATCGCCGGACCGCGATGCAGTCTGAGCATGCACATGAAATTCAGCACGCCGTTCCCCCTCACCCCAGCCCTCTCCCCCAATGGGGGAGA
>CAZCBE010000200.1:0-7188 GCA_964496695.1 uncultured Klebsiella sp. | reverse complement strand
GACGGCACAGGCTGGTAGCCTGTGCTACCCATTCCGACTTCGGAGTTCGGGTTAAATTCGGGTTCAGCCATCTTCGTCCGTCCCAAATCTTTGGGGATAATCGGGTGGCTCCCCGCTGTTTTCAGTGGAATGGCGTGAAGAAGAAGCTCCCAATCTCAATTCCAAAGAAACTCCAAACTCTAAATTCCAAAGGGAGGCGTGACCCGGCACTGGAGGGGCAAGGCGGACCATCGCAGCCCTTAAATCAAGGTGCCAACCAGGGCGAAAGGGCAGGCAGCGAGGCGCGCTGAACGATTGGAATTTGAGGTTTGGAATTTCTTTGGAGCTTGGGCCTTGGAGCTTGGAATTTCCCTGCCTCCCTCCCTGTCCCACCGAGAACAGCGGGGAACCAATCAGGTGCCTCCGGGCGCCCTCGGTCAGGCGGAAACGGCAACGAATGCGATCTGAGCGTGCGTTTCTGTCTGGAGGTCAGGCTTTTCCGCAGCCGATTTCCGGCGTCGGAGCTTGACTGGCGACGGGTTTTTAAGTGTCGTTTTCGCCGTGCTCGGCCTGTTTAGCATCCAATGTCCGGTCCGCTATAAAATCGTTAACAAGATTTTTGAGGGCG
This sequence comes from uncultured Klebsiella sp., assembly GCA_964496695.1. GTDB lineage: Bacteria > Verrucomicrobiota > Verrucomicrobiia > Limisphaerales > SXTU01 > SXTU01. Next base: position 6,581 of record CAZCBE010000200.1, on the reverse strand, counting down.
GCATGGGCGTGGTTTACGAGGCGGAGCAGCACGGGGCGAGCGGTTTCATCAAGCGCGTGGCCATCAAGGTGATCCGTCAGAGCTACGCGAATCAGAAGCTCTTCATCGAGAACTTCATCGGCGAGGCCAAGCTCGTGGCCGACCTCATCCACACCAACATCGTCCAGACCTACCATCTGGGCGAGACGGACGGGATGTTCTTCATCGCCATGGAGATGATCCGCGGCGCGAACGTGGAGCAGTTCATCCAGAAGTGCACCGAGCAGAACCGGCAGTTGCCCAAGGAACTTGCGGTGTTCATCGCCAGCCGCATTGCGCGCGGCCTCGCCTACGCCCATGCGAAGACCGACAAGGACGGCCGGCCGCTGGGCATCGTCCACCGGGACGTGAACCTGAAGAACGTGATGATCGCTTTCGAGGGCGACGTGAAGATCACCGACTTCGGCATCGCCAAGGCGCGCGGCCTGCTCCAGGACCAGGAGGGCGAAGTGGTCGCCGGCAAGGTGGACTACATGAGTCCCGAGCAGTCGAACTTCCAGATCACCGACAAGCGGTCGGACATCTTCTCCGTGGGCATCGTGCTGGCCCAGCTCCTCCTCGGGCACAACATCTTCAAGGGGGCGAGCATGACCGAGTCCCGCGAACGGGTGCAGAGCATGCCGATCCCGGACTTCCGCACCTTGGACCCGCGCATTGACGAGCCGCTGAACAAGGTGCTGCACAAGTGCCTGGAGCGCGAGGTGAACCGCCGCTACTCCAACGCGGACGAGGTGCTGCACGATCTGGAGCACTACATCTACCACGCGGGCTACGGGCCCACGAACGAGACGATGGGCCGCTTCATCCGGCAGCTCTTCGGCCAGGTGGACTACAAGCAGATCCAGAACGCCAAGGGCAAGACGGAACGCATTGACCGCACTCCGCGCGTCGCCAAAATCTAGCCGGCCATGAAGCGTTCGCGCTCCGATACGACCGTCACGCTCGGTCTGGTGCAGACCAGTTGCTCCGCCGACACCGCCGGGAATCTCAAGCAGACCCTGGCCCAGGTGGAGCGCTGCGCAAAGGCTGGCGCGCAGATCATCAGCACGCAGGAACTCTTCCGCTCCCAGTATTTCTGCCAGAACGAGGACCACGCGAACTTCAAGCTGGCCGAGTCCATCCCCGGGCCCAGCACGGACGCCTTCTGCAAGCTGGCCAGGAAGCATCAGGTGGTCATCGTCGCCTCGCTCTTCGAGAAGCGCGCCTCCGGCCTCTACCACAACACGGCCGCGATCATTGATGCGGATGGCTCCATGCTGGGCATCTACCGGAAGATGCACATCCCGGATGACCCGCTCTTCTACGAGAAGTTCTACTTCACCCCCGGCGACCTCGGCTTCAAAGCCTGGCGCACACGCTATGCGAAGATCGGCGTGCTCATCTGCTGGGACCAGTGGTATCCCGAGGCCGCCCGCCTCACGGCGATGCAGGGCGCGGAAATCCTTTTCTACCCGACCGCCATCGGCTGGCATCCCAGCGAGAAGGCGGAATACGGCGTGAACCAGCACGGCGCGTGGGAGACCATCCAGCGCAGCCACGCGGTCGCGAACGGCTGCTACGTCGCGGTGGCGAACCGCATCGGCCTGGAGACGCCCATCGGCGGGGACGGCCTCGAGTTCTGGGGCCAGAGCTTCGTGGCGGGCACCAGCGGGCAGATCCTCGCCAAGGCCAGCGTGGACCAGGAGGAAAACCTCATCGTCCCCGTGGACCTCGCGAAGGTGGACGTGACGCGGACGCACTGGCCGTTCCTGCGGGACCGGCGGATTGATGCGTATGGGGATTTGACGAAGCGGTTGAGCGACTGACCGGGTGGTTCGCGCTTGCGACGGGGTGACTCTTGATTTAATGCTGTTCCATGAAGCTGAAGAGTTTCGAGGAGATCGTTTTTCAGACCCCGTTCGCGCCGTTTGTCATCAACATTGACGGCAAGAGCATCCCCGTCGAGCGCCCGGATCAGGTGCTCTTCAACAAGGAACGGACCACGGTCGTCGTCGCTCCAAGCGACAACAGCTTTCACATCATTGACGTGGACCAGGTCAACTTCTTGACCGTGCGTCCGCGCCGCAAGGCTGCCGTGTCGGCGAAATGAGCCTCCCCCGCGTCTGGATCACCGGAGCCGGCGGCCTGCTCGGAAACTATCTGGCCCAGACCGCGCCGCAATTCGCCCCGGACTGGCAGCCTGTGCCGCTGCGCCGGGAGGAACTCGATCTCACTGACTTCACGGCCGTGCGGGCCCGGTTCCAGGCTGACCGGCCCGACGCCATCCTTCACTGCGCCGCCATCGCCCATCCGCCGGTCTGCCAGCGCGACCCGGCGGCCGCCCACCGGATGAATGTCGAGGCCACGCGCTGCCTGGCGGAACTCGCGGCCGATCTCCCGCTCCTCTTCTACTCCTCCGACCTCGTCTTCGACGGCAAGCGCGGCAATTACACCGAGGCCGACGCACCCAACCCCGGCAGCGTCTATGCTGAGACGAAGGTGGCCGCCGAGCAGATCGTCCTGGCGAACCCGCGCCACACCGCGCTGCGGCTCTCGCTGAACTTCGGCAAGTCCCCCGGCGGCAACCGCGCCTTCAACGAAATGCTCCGCAACGACCTCGCGGCAGGGAAGAACTTCTCCCTGTTCACCGACGAGTTCCGCTGCCCGACCGCCGCGCGCGTGACCGCGCGCGCTACCTGGGAATTGCTGCGGCAGCGCGCCGCCGGGCTGTTTCACGTCTGCGGCGCGGACACGCTCTCGCGCTGGGACATTGCGAACCTGCTGCTGCCGCGCTGGTCCGCGTTGCCCGGCCAGGTCCAGCCGGACACGGTGAGAAACTACCAGGGCCCGCCGCGTCCTCAAAACAGCTCGATGGTCTGCACGAAGGTGCAGCGGCTGCTGTCCTTCCGGCTCCCCAGCATGGCGGAGGCGCTGGCGCAGCATCCCGAAGAAGTGTCATGAGTGTCGGCGCGCATCTTGGACTGCGCTGGCAGAGCGCAGCGGCGACTGCGCTTTGGCATCCCGCGGAGCGGAACTTAGGCTGCCAGTCTCGAGCACCGCTCCGCGGGACAGCAAAGCGGCGTCTCGCTCCGCTTGCCGCCGCAGTCCAAGACGGCGCCGAACCCGCTGGCCGTTCATGAGCTTCTCGCAGGCAAAACCAGCCGCATCCCACGGCGGACAGGAGTGTCCGCCTCACGTCCGCCCTTATCGCGGTCGCCTCGCCCCATCCCCGACCGGCTATCTCCACCTCGGCCACGCGCGCACCTTCTGGACCGCCCAGCAGCGCGCCCGCGAGCAAAACGGCACGCTCCTCCTGCGCAACGAAGACCTCGACCGTCAGCGCTGCAAACCGGAGTTCGTGACCGCGATGCGGGAGGACTTGCGCTGGTTTGGCTTCGACTGGCAGGAAGGCCCGGACGTGGGTGGCCCGCACGCGCCCTATACCCAGAGCGAACGGATGCCGCTCTACCGGGCCGCGTTTGAGCAGTTGCGCGCCGGCGGTTTTCTTTACCCTTGCACCTGCTCGCGGCAGGACGTGCTCCGCGCCTTGCAGGCCCCGCACCAGGGCGAGGACGAGCCGGTGTATCCGGGAACGTGCCGGACCCAAGTTTCTAGTTTCGAGTTGGGAGTTTCGAGTTTTGCGTTCGACTGCCCCAACGCGAAACTCCAAACTCCAAACTCCAAACCATCCTGGCGCTTTCGCGTGCCGGATGGCCACAGGGTGGCCTTCGAGGATGGCCGGCTCGGTGCGCAGTCCTTCCTGGCCGGCACGGACTTTGGCGATTTCGTAGTCTGGCGGAATGATGACCTGCCCGCCTACCAGCTCGCGGTGGTGGTGGACGATGCGGCGATGGGCATCACCGAGGTGGTGCGCGGTGCGGACTTGCTGGCCAGCACGGCCCGTCAGCTTCTGCTCTACGCAGCTCTGGGGTTCGCCGCTCCGGCATTCCATCACTGTCCGCTGATGACGGATGATCGTGGGGTGCGCCTCGCCAAGCGACACGATGCCCTGAGCCTGCGCACTCTGCGGGCGCAAGGGCGGTCACCAGCCGAACTGCGCGCCGAATGGCTCACCCCCGGCTGACCGCAGCAACGCCTCAGAGCGTGTGGCCGCTGCCCGACAAGCTGCAGCTTGGGGACGCGGAAACGGTGCTGCCCGCGCTGTAACTGCCACCGCCAGGGCAGGCCGGCAAACGCGAGCCCTTCAGGTAGGCGAGCAGCGTGGTGTCGGTCAGCGCGTAGGTGTCGGTGGCGGCCTTCTTGTTTTCGAGCGCCCATTGCTGCACGGAGCCGTCAATCTGCTTGAGGTTGGCAATGCAGGAGTTTTTCTGGGCCGTGGCACGCGCCTTCACGAAGTTCGGGATGGCGATGGCGGCGAGGAGGCCGATGATGGCCACCACGATCATGATTTCCACGAGCGTGAAGCCGCGTTGGGACCGGAGGCTGGTTTTCATGTGCTGTTGGTGCAGGCTGCGCCCAAGCCGGCCCGGCGGCAGGCATGGATGATTTAGAACCGAACTGACTGAGCCGCTGAATGGCTGGGGCCAAATGGAACCATTCTCAAACAGGCATATCAAATTGCCAAATTGCCTAGGTAATTCCCCTACCGGTATTGAATCACCGAACCGGCTTGGAGCAGGTGCGCCCAGTGCCGGTCTCGGCTTGGGACAACCCAGAGGGAGGCAACTGTTACGATTCTGTGCCAGGGTTTCACGGATCCGAAGATGCGGGTAGCATTCCCGGGTGGACTATTTCGTCGTCTGTTTTGCAGCACTGGTGGCCGCCGCGCTCACGCTCTGTTCCGGGTTCGGGCTGGGCACGCTGCTGATGCCCGCGTTCGCCGTTTTCTTCCCGCTGCCCGTGGCCGTGGCGGCGACGGCGGTGGTGCATCTGGCGAACAACCTGTTCAAGCTCGCGCTCGTCGGCCGGGACACCGACTGGCGCGTGGCATGGCGCTTCGGGCTGCCCGCTGCGCTCGCGGCGCTGGCGGGCGCGGCGCTGCTGCAAACGGCTTCCGTCCTGCCGGTCCTCGCGGAATACCGGCTCGGCGAACGCATCTGCCAGATCACCATTCTCAAGCTGGCGATGGCGGCGGTCATCATCGGCTTCGCGGCGTATGAACTGCACCCGCGCTGGTCCAAGGCGGCCTTCGACGCGAAGTGGCTGCCGTGGGGCGGCGCTCTCTCTGGCTTCTTCGGCGGCCTGTCCGGGCACCAAGGCGCGCTGCGCTCCGCGTTCCTGCTGCGCGCGGGCCTGACGAAAGAAGCCTTCATCGCCACCGGCGTGGTCGGCGCGGTGATCGTGGACACGGTGCGGCTCGGAGTCTATGGCGCGGGCTTTTACGGTGGGATGTTTGTGCTGCTGGACGAGCGTGCCTGGCTGCTGGTGGGATGCGCGTGCCTGGCGGCCTTCCTCGGCTCCTTCCTCGGCGCGAAGCTGGTGGCCAAGGTGACCCTGCGCAAGGTGCAGGTGACGGTGGCGGTGCTGCTCACCGCGCTGGCCCTCGCCATGGCCGCCGGGCTGGTGTGAGAGGCTTAGCCGATCGTTCTCGCGTTAAGCCCGAACTCCGAAGTGGACGGCTGCCGGTGCGGAGGAGCGCGGCCTTCAGGCCGCAGAAACGTGAGCAGGCCAGGGACGATCCGCACGCACCTTTCCAGCCGCGGCCTTTTGCGGTGTGAACGCCGCGGTCCGCTCACGGCTGCCGCCGGTCCAGCTTCTCCAGCTTCCTGATCCGGGACTCGATCTCGCCGTTCATCGCCTTGAGGAGCTTGTCCGCCTTCACCGGATCGTTGGCGAGCTGTTCCAGCCGGCGCTGATACTTGCCGGAGACGGAGTCGCGGATCTGTTCGGTGACCGGGTCGTGGAACTCGGCCTTGTGGGCCAGCAAGGTGTTTCCGGGCGGCGGCGCGGTGGGCTGGAAGTCATCGGGCAGCAGCGTGAGCTGCCACTCGCCCTGGTCCTCGCGGCGGAACTGCATGTTGATGGGGAGGCACAGCTCGTGGTCTTCGGCCTTGAGCGTCACGCGATCATGCCCGATGGCGGCCACCGTATAAGCCCCGAGCTTGTCCCCGGTCTGCGCGGCCTTGCGATACCCGCTGCTGGTGCCGTCGAAGAACGCGACCGCCCCGCGCTCGGAACTCATCGTGCCCAGCAGGGCAAAGGCCTCGACCCGCGGCGGCTTGGGCGCCTTGGGCGGGGGCGCGGGCTTCTCGACCAGCCCGCGGTTGGCGTTGAAGACATTCCGCTGCGTGATGACCGCAAAGGTCTTGAAGCCGTCGTCGGTCTTGACGGGCTTTTCAGGCTTGGGCTTGGGGGCCGGGGCCGGGGCGGCGGTCAGGAGACCGGGGCCCAGCACCAAGGCGACCAGCAGCACGCGCAAAGACATCGGTGTTCGCAAATTCGTTTCCGTCGGTTGGGCCACCGCGCCACGAAATCACGAGCGAAGTCCAGTTCCCTAACAGCGACACTGGCTGGACGCTGGCGAGGCCAGGGAGGTTTCAACCCGAATTCCGAAGCAGCGGCGGCGCAGCCGCCGGGTAGCACAGGCTACCAGCCTGTGCCGA
>CAZCBE010000199.1:0-7260 GCA_964496695.1 uncultured Klebsiella sp. | reverse complement strand
AAACCAGCCGTGCCACCTTACCCAACGGTGTCCGCCAAATCGATACAGGCTCATCTCTCCGACTCCCCCCATTGGCTTCGTTTCGTAAAAGCACGCCCGCCCCTCGCCTCCCACCCCCTCTGCGCCTGTCCCGCCTCTGCGGTGCCAATCCCCGCCTTTCCCTCGCCCGATTCGAGTCCATTCGTGGTTTCTCCTTCCGCAATGCCCCGCCACCCTGCCACTTCCGCCCTCCGCAGCCAATTGCGCCACGCCAATGAAATCCACCTCCCGGAGCGGGCCTGCGGTGCGCTCTCCCATGAGTCCCCTGCGCCCCTTCCGTCCCCTCCGCCGCCTTCATCCTCCGTTCAACTGCCGCACCTTGTCGCGGAAGCCTTTGTGGACGATGAAGAAGAACACTTCCCGATCAAAATCCACATTGTCCGGCTCAGGATTGAAGCGGAGGGAGCAGCGCTCGCACTGCGGGAGGTTGACCACCACGGTGAAGCGGGGGGCCTTCGTGTCATCGAACAGTCTCACGAGGGAGCTCAAGGGATGAGTCACCAACCCCAATGCCATGGTGAAACCGAACAGGGCCTCCCGTTTCCGGACCACACTCTGCTCGATCACCACCCTGCGCCGTGTGGGCTGGTCACAATGGAAGCAACTGTCCGGCAACTGGTCGTGCGGCCTCAGCTCCAGACGGGCGAGGTCGGGGTTGATGCCCGCGCGGTCGTTGACATTCTTGCCACAGGCGGGGCAGATCCCGGACTGGGTCAGTCCCACGCGCGTGTAGCAGTGGGGACATTCAGCGATGGTGGCCATGGCGTGTGCTTCCGAAAGCTTGGAGTGATGGTAGCTGCTGCCGCGCGCTTGGAAACAGAGAACTGGGAGTGCGGTCCAGGTCGCTGCCCGCATTCCATCCATTCCACAATTGCCTAGCCCGCTCGCCCTCGCATAGGCTCCGCGTTCCTGTGAAGAGCCCAATCTCCCAGCCCGCCGCCCGCCCGGTGCGCGTCGGCATGATCTCCCTCGGGTGCGCGAAGAACCTCGTGGACGCCGAGATCATGCTCGGCTCCCTCCTCAAGTCCGGCGCCCAGATCACCAACGACCCCGCCGACGCCGACGCCGTCATCGTCAACACCTGCTCGTTCATTGACGCCGCGCAGGAGGAGAGCGTGGACGCCATCCTCGACTCCGCCGCCGTCCGCGAGGCGAACCATCGCGGCCAGGCCCTCATCGTCTCTGGCTGCCTCAGCCAGCGCTTCCGCGAAGAACTGCCCAAGCTGCTGCCCGAGGTGGATGCGTTCATGGGCATTGATCAAGTCGCCCAGGTCGGCGAACTGGTGAAGGAAGCCATGGCGCGTCGCGGCGAAAAGCTGAACGCTCAACGCTCAACGTCCAGCACTCAACGCTCAAAGAAGAAAGTTCAGGCGCAGCTCGCCGATTTGGAAAAAGCTAAGCCCGCCTCCCACGACGGCGAAGAATCACTCCGAGGCAAAGACAGTTTCGGCAAGACCAAGACTGTCCTGACGCCGGCCTCTCAACTCTCAACTCTCAACTCTCAACCCGTTTTTGACGTCACCGCCCGCCCCATCTACATCCCCGACTACGAAACCCCCCGCTTCCGCCTCACCCCGCGCCACTTCGCCTATGTGAAGATCGCCGAGGGCTGCAACCACCCGTGCAGCTTCTGCATCATCCCCCGGATGCGCGGCAGCCACCGCAGCCGCACCCAGGCCGACGTGGTCGCCGAGGCCAAGGCCTTGATCAAGGACGGCGTGAAGGAGCTGAACCTCATCTCCCAGGACTCGACCTACTACGGCCTCGACCTGCGCGCCAACCACTCCCGCGCCATCTCCTCGCCCGAGAAGTTCCGCGCCGCCGCCAGTTCCCTGCCCGCCGATGCCACCACGCTCTGCTCACTGCTCCGCGAGTTGAACGCGCTCAAGGGCGATTTCTGGATTCGCCTGCTCTACACCCACCCTGCGCACTGGACCGACGAACTCATCTGCACCATCGCCGAGTGCCCCAAGGTCGCCCGCTACGTGGACATGCCGCTCCAGCACATCCACGACGACATGCTTGCCCGCATGCGCCGCGAGACCAGCGGCCAATACATTCGCGACCTCATCGCCCGCATCCGCGCCGGCGTGCCGGGCATCGCCTTGCGCACCACCTTCATCGTCGGCTTCCCCGGCGAGACGACGGCGGCCTTCGACACGTTGCTGGACTTCATTCGCGAGACGAAGTTCGAGCGGCTCGGCATCTTCGCCTACTCGCAGGAGGACGGCACCATCGCCGGCAAGATGACCAGCCAGCTCACCGACAAGGTGAAGCAGCGCCGCCGCGAACTCGCCATGGCCGCCCAGCACGAAGTCGCCCGCGCCGTCTCGGAAAGTTTCATGGGCCGCACGCTCAAGGTGCTCATCGAGAGCGAAGCCTCCGCCAAGGAACTCAAGTCCGCGAAGGTCGCCTCCTGGGAGCACGGCCTGATCCGCGGAGCCGACGAGGACCTCGCGCAGCTCAAGGGCCGTTATCTCGTTGCCCGTGGTGAAGCCGACGCCCCGGACATTGACGGCCGCGTCTATGTGCGGGGCAAGCTCCCCGTCGGCGGCTTCGCCAAAGTGAAGATCATCGGGCACACGGACTACGACCTGATGGCCGAGGCGGTTTGAACTGCGCCTTGCCAGCGCCGCCCGGGAAAGCCAGGCTGTTGCCATGAAAGCGAAGATGCACACGTTGCCCCTCGCCCCCGAGGAAATGACCGACCACGAGTTCACGGCCAAAGCGAACGAGCTGCTCCGCGAGTTTGACACCATCCTGGCCCGCACCCGGAAAACCAGCCGTCGTATTGAGCGGTTGAGGTTGGAGTCCCGCCGTCTGAGCGCGGAATTGCGCAAGGGATAGTTCATGCTGCCCGTCGTCATCAAGTGGCTAACGCGACAGGTCTCGCTCGCGGGCGAGGTGGGCAAGCTTCGCGAGGAGGTTGAGCTTTTGCAGGAAGACAACTGTGCGTTGCGGGAGGAGATGCTCCGGCTTCGTTTCGAGATGCAGGCCGCCCTCGCCAAGGAAACCGCCGAACGAGAGAAGTTCATGCTTCAGGTCCAAAACCTTTTGCTCCAGTGGGAACGCCGCCTCCCACCGCCCGACTCAAAACCACCCGCGAAGCCCCGCAAACGCGTCAAGCGCGGTGGTTGAAGCAGTGGCACCAGTTTGACGCAAAGGTGCAAAGCAGGAGGAAGAGATCCTGCGTGCTCCTACACGACTGAAGCCAAGTCCTTTCTGTCTTTGCGCCTTCGCGTCTTTGCGTCAGGCTCGTGCCAACTATGGACGAAAATGCCATCAGCAAGGTGATTGTGGACTGCGCGATGGAAGTTCACCGTGAACTCGGTTGGCCAGGACTGCTGGAAGGCGTTTATGAAGAGGCCCTCGCTTGCGAATTGAAGCTGCGCGGGATGAAAGTGGAGCGCCAGCGCCCGGTGCCCGTCATCCACAAAGGCTTTACCCTCGCCACCCCCTTGCGGTTCGACCTGCGCGTCAACGACCTGGTGCTGGTGGACCCCAAGGCCGTGTTGGAATGGAACCCGGTCTTCGGCGCGCAGATGCTGACTTTTCTCCGGGCGCATCCGCGCACTGCCCCCGGAGCGCGGCACTCCGGGCCGCAGCGGCAACCCTGCAGAACGGGCTGCGGAGCTTCCCAAGCCTGTCCCTGCTGCCAGCCGCTGCGGCCCAGCGGGCCGCGCTCCGCCGTCGTGCGGGGACAGTGCCAAGATGCTGACTTATCTCCGCCTCACCAAACTCAAGCTTGGCCTGGTCATCAATTTCGGCGAACAATGCCTGAAGAACGGCATCCATCGGGTTGTGAACGGCCTATGACCGCCCCAATACTCATCCTTTGCGCCTGTGCGCCTGTGCGTCCGTCCGGCTCGTGAACCTCCCCAACAAACTCACCGTCTCGCGCTTTGTCCTCACGGGCTTGTTCCTCGTGGCGATCTTCTCGCGCTCGCCGGTGAACGACACCATCGCGCTGATTCTCTTCAGCATCGCCAGCCTCACGGACTACTTCGATGGCAAGATCGCCCGCGAGCGCAAGCTCATCACCAACTTCGGCATCCTGATGGACCCGCTGGCGGACAAGATCCTCACCTGCTCGGCCTTCATCGCACTGGTCGAGCGTGGCCGGTTTGACCCGGGGATCAGCGGCGTGCTGCCGGCCGTTCATGTCGAGGCGTGGATGGCGGTCATCATCGTGGCCCGTGAGCTGGCCATCACCGGCCTGCGTCTGCTGGCCGCCTCCAAGGGCGTGACCCTCGCCGCCGAGCGCTACGGCAAGCACAAGACCATCTCGCAGATCATCGCCATTATCGCGCTGCTCGTCCTGGACGCGCATGGCGAGTGGTGGCCGTGGCTGCGCGACCTCTTCGGCCTGCTCATGCCGTGGTTCGCCCACCTCTCCCTCTGGGTGACGGTGATTCTCACCCTCACCTCCGGCGTGATCTACCTCTGGAAGAACCGGCAGATCTACCTCGACGACATGTGAGGCGAAGGCCCAATGATAACCGGTGGCATAGCTGACGGACTGCGGCGCACCTCTTCTCCCTCTCCCTTCCTCGGAGGAGGGGAGCGGGCCGGGGTGAGAATTCGCAGAACGAAAGCTTCGTGCTATGAACCCCTGAACCCCGTGCCGGTGGCTTGCAGCCACCGCGTTGCGGGTGGAGTGCGCGAAGCTGGTTCGTGTTGCTGTGGCCCACGGTCGGTGGCTGCAAGCCACCGGCACGGGTTCATGGAGCAGGGTGTCGTCCGGCAGAATGCTGCCGATTTACATTGGGAATTGGCATGAGGTCCCGTCGTGTGGAAAGCACTGCCCTCACGTCCAACTCGCAACGCACGCGAAGCTGATGAGTCGCACGGACATAACGCCACTGGTCGCCATATTTAAATGTGGGGGAGGTGAGTTAATATTGCTCGCCATGATCGCGCTGGTGCTGTTTGGGCTGAACTATCTCCCCACCTTCTTGAAGGGACTGAAGCAAGGCGGGAAAGAATTCCGCAAGGCCAGCAAGGACGTGCAAAGAGAATTGGGAGTCGCAATTGCAAATGATCACGGACCGGCCGCGTTCCACCCCGTGGCCGACGCTCTCACGCACACGAACCAGAAGATCGAAACCGATCCGCCCCCGGAACCGCCAACGCACGATCCATTGCTCGTCTGGATCGCCCAAGGCTTCGGCTCCGGCCGGCTCAAGCCCGGACCCGGCACCTGGGGCTCCATCGTTGGCCTGCTCTGGTTTGCCGGCCTCGTGGAGACCGGTTCGCTCTGGGGCTACTTCGGCGGCATCCTTCTCAGCATCCCGCTCAGCGTCTGGATTTGTGGCCTCGCGGAAAAGGCACTTGGCGAGCAGGACCCCGGCTCCGTCGTCATGGACGAGATCATCGCCATCCCGCTGTGCTTCTGCGGGTGGGTGATGAGCCACGTTCACCACACCGGGCGCATGCCCGATGCCGGTTACTTCTTCAGCGCTGAGCACTGGCTTGGAGTCGTCGGCATCTTCGCCGCGTTCCGCCTCTTCGACATCTGGAAGCCCTGGCCCGTCCGCCAAAGCCAGTCCCTCCCCGGCGGCTGGGGCGTGACCGTGGACGACCTCCTCGCCGCGCTTTACGTCGCCCTCCTCACCCTCCCCTTCCTCGGCTGAAGCGCGCAAAGGGAGGAGCAGGATCAGGATCAAGACGACGCGCCGGAGCCGCCGTCGCTCCGGGGGCGCATCTCGACACTGCCCCCACCCTCGCCTCGCCGGGCAAGCGAGGACGCTTGCGGCACGGCCGGCCGGAGGCCGGCGCTACGTAGCGCCCGCGTCCCGCGGGCCGTGTCGCCGGCGTCCGCGCCGGCTCGGTTTTTTGGGGCAGTGTCAAGATGCGCCCCCGCTCCGGCCTGCCTGCCCTTCCTGCTCGTAATCCTGATCCTGATCCTAATCCTGCTCTTCCTTGGATTCCCGCCCCCCTCCCATCCGTGTCCATCCGTGGTTTAACTTCAGAATTCGCAGGCACCGGTTGGCTGGTGATTCCTTCCCCGCCGTTTCCGCGCTTGAATCACAGGCCGCGCACAAGCTTCAATGGTCCCGACATGAAAGCCGTCCAGCTCCTCGCCCACGGCACGCCCGGCCAGTTCAGGTTTGGCGAAGTCGCTGACCCCGTGCCCGCCGCCGACGAGGTTCTCGTCCGCGTGCGCGCCTGCGGCGTGAACCACCTCGACCTCTGGTTTGAGCAGGGCGACCTCCCCACCCCCGTCGCGCTGCCCCGCATCGGCGGCTGCGAGGTGGCGGGCGAAATCCTCGCACTGGGCGTGGACGTGGACCAGTGGCGCGTCGGCGACCGCGTGGCGGTGCAGTCGAATCTCTTTTGCGGCACCTGCGAGTTCTGCCTGCGCGGCGAGGACTCGATCTGCCTCAACGGCAAGCTGCTCGGCATCCAGTGCGACGGCGGCTTTGCGGAAAAGGTCAAGGTCCCTTCGCGCTGCATCGTGGGCCTGCCCGAGGCGGTCAGCTTTGATACCGCCGCCGCGCTCACCCTCGCCGGCAGCACGGCCATGCACATGCTCACGGACCGCGCGGAGGTGCGCCCGGGCGACTGGGTGCTCACCATCGGCGCGTCCAGCGGCGTCGGCTCGGCGGCCATTCAGATTGCGAAACAGCTCGGCGGCCGCGTCATCGCCACGGCCTCCTCGCCCGCCAAACGCGAGCTGGCGATCAAGCTCGGCGCGGACTTCGCCGTGGACTCCTCGAAGGCCGACTGGCCGTCCGAGGTGCGGAAGCTCACTGACAAGCGCGGCGTGGACCTGGTGGTCGAGCACATCGGCGGCATGGTGCTGCAGTCCGTCTTCCACTGCCTCGCGCGCGGCGGCACGGTGGTGACCTGCGGCGCGACCGGCGGACGCGAGGTGCCCATGCAGCTCTGGCCGTTCTTCGTGAAGCAGCACCGGCTCATCGGCAGCTACGGCCGCAACCGCGGCGACCTGAACACGACCCTCGAATGGGCCGCGGACGGGCGCTTGAAGCCGGTCATCCACCAGCTCATCCCGCTCCCCGGCGTGAGCAACGCCTTCGAGCAGCTCCGCAGCCGCCAGGTCCTCGGCAAGCTCGTGGTGAAGCCCTGACCCCCGGTAGGGTGAGACTCCGTCGAACCCCATTGGCCGCGCAGCGGCGCGAGCGAAGCGAGCATCTCCTGCCAGCCATGCACTCAGGGACGAGGCTCGTCTCCTCACGCGTTGGTAGGGCGCGGTGTCCT
>CAZCBE010000198.1:0-7285 GCA_964496695.1 uncultured Klebsiella sp. | reverse complement strand
AGTGCCGCCAAAGAACCAACCAGCAAAATGAAAAGTGTCACCCATGTCTATGCCCCGTGCCGTGAGGGGTGGCATCTAGCGACGACGGCATTCCGCCCGTTGCTGGCTGCGGTTCCCCCTCTCCCAGCGGGAGAGGGCCGGGGTGAGGGTGAGCCGTGCAAATCACCGAGCATACTCGTAAACACTATGGAGCCCCGCCTCACTTCGCCCCCAGCTTCAACGTCTGCGGCTTGCCATCCACCGTCACCGTCACGCCGTTCTCCTCCGCCGAAACCATGCGGACGAGATGTCGCTTGCCATCCAGCAGCATGGACAACTCGCGGCCCGTCTCAAAACGCTCGCCGTTGATGTCGGCCACCGTGCGCTTCGACGTGCGCAGCAGCGATCGCAGCTCCAGCTTCGTGGGAGCGGGTGGCGGAGGACGCAGCTCGCCCGGCGGTTCCGGCGGCGGCACCGCAACGCTGGCGTTGGCCATGCCGGTTGCCGCCGGCAGCGACGGATCCGTGCTGTTTTGCACCCAAGAGATCACCCCCGCCAGGCCCTCGCGCGCATCGAACTCGATGGCATTCAGAATGACGCCCTTGGTATAGGGATTCTGCTTGAGCCGGGCGATCTCGTTCGTGTCCCCGCGCCGGGCGGCTAGCTTGTAGGCGAACAACTCGCAAAGCGCCTCGCGCGTGTCCGGGTCGAGCTTCCGCCCGGCTTTGAGATTCTCGTTGATCCACAGATGCGTAAATTCATGCGCGCAGGTGGAATACGTAGTGCCGCGCAACTGCCCGCTCATCAGCACCACATTGTGCGTGAACCCGCCCCCGACCGGCCGGCTCAGCGAGAAGCCCAGCCGGTGCATCACGTTCGTGGACTCCGTGCCCGGCTTCGGACTCCAATAGTCCACGTCCACCAGTTGCACAGCCACCTCGGGGCTGCGCAGCGTGAGCTTCCCTTCGGTGAGGAGGGTCAGATCACCGCGGGCCTGCGTGAAGAGCTTGCTCGCCTCGTCCTGCACCAGAATGACGTTGGCCGCGTCCGCACGGCAAAAGAGCCGTCCGTCCGTGGTCTTCTTGGTCGCTTCTTTCACCGGCAGACCGCACAGCGAGCAACGCGTCTCCAGCTTGGCGCACTCCGGGCAGATGTTGTTTGTCTGGTTGTGGGTGAAATACTTGCCCACCAGAATCTTCGTGCAGACCACGCAGGTGAGCGGGCCGGTAGGCGGCGGAGTCGTGGGATAAGGCTGGGCGGACAGATTTCCAACCAGTAATACCGCCATAAGCCACAGCGCGCCCACCCAGGCATAACGCGCCCGGTAGGGCGAGACTCCGTCGAGCCTCATTCCGAGCGCGGACACACCTTGAGCCACGCACCACCGAAAACGGACCCCCTCGCCCTGCGAGGAACGAGCGGGGAGAGGGGCGCTTCGACAATGCTTTGACGCAAGGAGCGCGGCGTTTACGCCGCAGAAGGCTGCGGTTGGAACAGTGCGCGCGAACCAGCCTGGCCGTGCTCTCGTTTCTGCAGCCTGAAGGCCGCGCTCCTCCGCACCGGCGTCCACCTGCTTCAGGTTTCGGGCGAGTTTGAGCTGCCCAGCCAAGATGCTCGCTCCGCTCGCGCCGACTCCGTCGGCAGAGTGGGCTCGACAGAGTCTCGCCCTACCGGGGGTGGGAGTCATGGCGGCTGTCGTTCTCATTTGATCTCACGCGCTCAGCGCCGCATCCCAGTCCTTCCAGACCGGTTCGTAACCCAGGCGGCTGATGAGGGCCGCAATCTCCTCCGGCGAACGCTCGTCCGCAATTTCAAACTGGCCGGTCGCATTCGTCGAGCGGCCCGCCGTCGCGGCCCATTCGCTCGCCCCCGCCGCCAGTTCCACGATGCGCCCGCGCTCGGTGCGGTGAATGTTCTCACGGCCCGCGCCCGTGTAGCCGCCCGGCTCCGTATGGCTGCCCGCGCTGGCCAGCGTGATGCCGAGGGGGAACAGGCCGTCGCGCAGCTTGGCCGGCTCGCGCGTGGAGAGCACCAAGCCCACGTCCGGTAGCAGCAGGCGGAACGCCGCAACGAGCTGCACCAGCTCGCGGTCGGACATCGTGGTGAGCGGCTCGAACTCGCCCGCGCAGGGACGCAGGCGCGGCAGGGAGATGGTCACCTGCGCCTTCCAGCAATGCCGCAGCAGGTAGAGCGCGTGGGCCGCGACCGCCAGCGCCTCGCGCCGCCAGTCCGCCAGCCCGTAGAGCGCACCGATGCCTAGGCGACGGAAGCCCGCCGCATACGCGCGCTCCGCCGTCTCCAGCCGCCAGTCGAAGTTCCGCTTTGGCCCCGCCGTGTGCATGCGCTCATACACCGTGCGGTCGTAGGTCTCCTGATACACCACCAACCCCTCCGCCCCGGCGGCGACGATGGGCCGGTAATCCGCCACCTCCATCGGGCCGACCTCCAGCGACAGGCTCGGCCACTCCGGGTGCAGCGCGCGGACGCACGCGGCCATGTAGTCGCCGGAGACAAACTTGGGATGCTCGCCCGCCACGAGCAGCAGGTTGCGGAAGCCCTGGTCGCGCAAGGACTGCGCTTCGCGCCGCACTTCCTCGACCGCGAGCGTGACGCGCAGGATCGGGTTGTCGCGCGAGAAGCCGCAGTAGGCGCAGTTGTTGATGCACTCGTTGGACAGATAGAGCGGTGCGAAGAGCCGGATGACCTTGCCAAACCGCTGCTGCGTGAGCGCCTGCGACCGCCGGCACAGCGGCTCCAGCAGCCCCGCCGCCGCCGGCGACAGCAGCCGCGCGAAGTCCTCCAGCGACAGATGCGTGCGCCCCAGCGCCGCCTGCGCCTCGGCCAGCGAAGCGTTCCGGGCGGCCTGCTCCAGCGCATCCACCGGCAGCGCATTGAACTCGGCGACAAAACTCATTGCACAGACGGTAACAGAGGACGGCGACTCGGCAAGGAATGGCGGCGGAGCGCCCAAGCCGGCTCCCTCTCCCTTCCTCGGAGGAGGGGAGAGGGTTGGGGTGAGGGGTGCGTTTGGCGATCGGCTACCGACTGACATCGGGCATTGGTTTCACCAGCCGCGTAGCGACGCCCTGGCGGAGCGCCGGTCTCCGACCCGGCGTGCTCCAAGGCGTTGGAACTCGCGAAGCGTCTGGAGTGTCCACCCTCCGCAGTGCTGCTACGGAGGTCGGGCGGCGGCTTTCGGCAGCGCTTTCGTTGCGCGCACTCAGTTCCCGTGGCGCGCGACGTTTACGTCGCTTCAACGTTCGGGAGCCGAGGCTCAACCTTGCGCCCAAATTCGTTCGGACGGTGAAGCGGCGTGAACGCCGCGCGCCGGGGGCATTGGAAAGCGCGCCCGCGTCTTGGAGTGTCCACCCTCCGCCGCTTTTCACGACGGGCTCCGCAATCACGCGACCAGTCGCGTAGCGACGCCCTGACGGTAGCCGTCGGTTTCAACCCACGGTTGACGTGAAGAATGACCGTCGTCGCGTAGCGACGTTTGAACGCCGCTCAATGCCACTCCCCCGCCGCGTTCAGGCGTCGCTACGCGACGCATCTCCTTTCGGGCCTGGGTCCGTGGGTTGAAACCCATGGCTCCCCTCCTTGCCTCGCTCGCGAGGCATCTGCCCTGGCGGAGCGCCGGTCTCCGACCCGGCGTGCTCCAAGGCGTTGGAACTCGCGAAGCGTCTGGAGTGCGGTGCCTTTCAGCACCGCTTTCTTGCGCGCACGAACACCAGCCCGGCCACGCCCTGAAAAGCGGCGCTGGAAGACGCGCGCACTCCAGACGCTCCGCGCCCACCAATGCAACGGGCCCAATGCTTGGCTCGCTATTCGTCAGCAACGGGGTGTGGGAAGGCGCGCCAGCGTCTTGGAGTGCGGCGGCCCTCCGCCGCTTTTCACGACGATCTCCGTAGTCACGCGCCCAGTCGCGTAGCGACGCCATCTGCCCTGGCGGAGCGCCGGTCTCCGACCCGGCGTGCTCCAAGGCGTTGAAACTCGCGAAGCGTCTGGAGTGCGGTGCCTTTCAGCACCGCTTTCTTGCGCGCACGAACACCGGCCCGGCCACGCCCCGAAAAGCGGCGCTGGAAGACGCGCGCACTCCAGACGCTCCGCGACCACGAATGCAACAGGCCCAATGCTCGGCTCTGCTATTCGTCAGCAACGGGGTATAGGAAGGGCACGCCAGCGTCTTGGAGTGCGCCAGTCCTCTGGCGCTATGTCCGGGCGCGTGACCTCCAAGACCGTTGTGAAAGCGGCGGAGGGCCGCCGCACTCCAAGACCTCACGGACCTCCGCGACGCACTCTGTCCCTAAACTCCTGCGGCTTACAGGCACGCTCCTCCCGCGTTCCGGAGCGCCGGTCTCCGACCCGGCGTGAACCCTCCGCACCGCACAAAAAGCCGTGTCAGAGACCAGCGCTCCGCAGGATGGGGGAAACCATTGACAGTGCGAACCGACGTTTACACTCTGCGCTCGGAACGGTTGATCTCCAAGAATGCTGAACAAGATGCTAGAGCCACCTCCACTCCCTTCCCCGCACAACCGCGCCATCAAAGCCAGCTTTCGCTGGTCGGTGGACGAGTTCCTGAAGGCTCAGCACGTTCACATGCAGCATTCTGAAATTGGCCGGAAGCTGCGCAATGGAACATATTTCGTGGCTCCTTTCGGCATCATTCTTGGACTGTTCATTCTTTACAACAAAGGGGTGGACCACACGGGCATTGTAATGACGGTCGTTGGTTTCAGCCTGCTTTTCAGTCCGCTCCTGACACGACACTACTTACGCCGACACTACGCCACACGTTCCGACCGAGACATGGTCGTGGATTGGGAAATTACCTCCGAAGTTCTTGCTTCCAAGACCGAAGCATCTTCAGGGGAATTTCATTGGCGCATGCTGACCAAGGTGCTTCAAACCAACGAAGGCTTTTTCTTGTATCCAAGTGACCAAGCCTTCCACTGGCTGCCGGTTCACGCATTTCAGAGCGCGGACGAAGTGAAGCGGTTCTCAGAACTGGCCAGGGCCAAAGTCAGCGACTTTCGAAGGGTAACCTAATAAGCTGCCAACCCCTCACCGCACCACCACCGCGGGTTCCCACACGTTCGGATTCTTCGACGGCACGAGGTCGTGGTCGCCGAAGGCGGGGACGGGGAATTCGCTGGGGAGGTCGGCGTTCAGGTGGCGCGCGCGGTTGGGGCCGGTGAGCTTCTGGGCGTCAATCTTCCGCTGGAGGGTCATGAAGGCGTGGATGAGCGCCTCGGGCCGGGGCGGGCAGCCGGGGATGTGGACATCCACCGGGATGTATCTGTCAATGCCCTTGAGGACGTTGTAGCCCTGCTTGAAAGGGCCGCCGCTGATGGCGCACGCGCCCATGGCAATGACGTATTTCGGCTCCGGCATCTGGTTGTAGAGGCGCACCACCTGCGGGGCCATCTTCTTGGTGACGGTGCCGGCCACGATCATCAGGTCCGCCTGCCGGGGCGAGGGGCGGAAGACTTCCGCGCCGAAGCGGGAGAGATCATAGCGGGCCATGCTGGCGGCCATCATCTCGATGGCGCAGCAGGCCAGGCCGAACGAGAGCGGCCAGACAGAGTTCTTGCGGCCCCAGTTGTAAAGCTCCTCGAGCTTCACAACCACGACGCCTTGCTTGCTGAGTTCGTTGCGGAGTCCGTCGTCCATAGGGTTTAGAGGAGCAGGATTAGGATCAGGATTACGAGCAGGAGGGGAGCAGCGCGTCGGTTCCTGCTCCTGATCTTGATCCTGATCGTGCTCGGATCATTTCCACGTCAGCACTCCCTTCACCCACGCCCACGCCAGCCCCTCGACCAACAGGAGCAGGAAGATCAGCATTGCGAGGCAGGCGCCGACGGAGAGGCCGGTGAAGGCCACGGCGAAGGGGAGCAGGAAGATCGTCTCCACGTCGAAGATCAGGAAGAGGATGCCGTAGAGGTAATACTCGGACTTGAAGGCCACCCAGGCGTCGCCCTTGGATTCCAGGCCGCACTCGTAGGTGGCGTTCTTCATCTCGCCGGGTTTCGCCGGGGAGAACTTCTGCGCCCACAGCCACGCGAGGATCAGCGGGCCGACGGCGAAGCCCAGCGCCATCACGAAGAAGACGAGGAGGAAAAGGTAAGGGTGCTGGTCCGGGGGCATGAAGCTTAGTTGCTGTGTGGTGCCTGCTGGTAGGCCGTGCGAGGACTTCTGGACGAAGCCCAATACTGTTCCCATTCGAGCGAACAGGTCGCACAAACGAAATCATGGACCTTGGCCGGCCCGATCAAGGATTTGCGCGCAGGCTCGCCCTTGTGGCGAGCGACACCATGGTTCGGAAATCGCTCCAAAGCCTTCGAGTAATCCGGCAGATAAACCAGCTCACCAGTGTGCTCCTGAATTGTCTCCGGCTGCATCACGACCTGATGCACGCTGCATTTTGGCGCGGTTGTTTGAGCAGTGAAATCCGCGGTCGTAGCACAGCCAGCCACGAGCATCAGCATGGCTGACGGCATGGCGAATTTGACTGTGGAACGCATCGGTGAACTCAGTTCGACTGCGGATTGTGCTTATGCAAGCCGACGGAGTGGGCAATGTCGTCGAACTCCTCGCGCGAGACTTCTTCGAGCTGCTTGCCCTTTTGCTTGAGCTTCTCGTTGATCTTGATGGCCTTCTCGGTCATCTGCTCGTGGGTGTCCTTCGAGCCGCCGACGAGCGCGAAGTTGTCGCCCGTGGTGATGCGCTTGTGCCCGTCGGAATCCAGTCCGACGCCGAGCATGACGGCCTTGGTCTGTTTGGTCTTTTTCACCGGTTGCGACACGCCAGTGAAGCTAGCGCGCACGTCCCAAACTGCAAGGCGCAAGTCGGGCGGAAGTGGGGGAGCTTTTGACGCAAAGGCGCGAAGGCGCAAAGAGGGAATGGGAGTGGAAAAAGACCGCCGTCAGCCTGCGACGCCTATGGAGTGCGGTGACTTGTCACCGCTTTCCGCAGGCGACTTGTCGCCGTCGGCAACCCGAAGCGCCCTTGCGCCCAGCACCCCGCAGCGCTC
The DNA here is from genome assembly GCA_964496695.1 of uncultured Klebsiella sp. Taxonomy (GTDB): domain Bacteria; phylum Verrucomicrobiota; class Verrucomicrobiia; order Limisphaerales; family SXTU01; genus SXTU01. The sequence continues at coordinate 273 of CAZCBE010000198.1, read as the reverse complement.
GCGCGAGCGGGCACACCGCCCTGCATCGCACCCGCAACCCCTTCGACGGCGACAAGTCGCCTTGCAGAAAGCGGCGAGAACTCGCCGCACTCCATACCGGTGCGCCGAACGGTTTGGCGCGTGAGCAACGTCACCTTGAAAATCCCCTCCCCTTCGCGTCTTTGCGCCTTTGCGTCAAAAGCGCGCCCACCCTACAGCAACGCCACCATCGTCTACGACTCTATGGAGTGCGGTGACTTGTCACCGCTTTCCGCAGGCGACTTGTCGCCGTCG
>CAZCBE010000197.1:0-7635 GCA_964496695.1 uncultured Klebsiella sp. | reverse complement strand
CCAAAGCGCGCAGTTTGGGCTGCGCGGAGTTGGCCACGGCGATGATTTCCTCGAAGATGCGCTGCCCGACCTGTTCCACCGTTTCCGTCCCATCCAGGATCGTGCCCGCATTGATGTCCATGTCCTCGAACATGTGGTTGTAGATCGCGGTGTTCGTCGCGACCTTGATGCACGGCGAGGGCTTGCAGCCATACACGCTGCCGCGTCCAGTGGTGAAGACCCCGATGTTGCAGCCGCCGCTGACCAGTCCGGTCATGCTCACCGGATCGTAGCCGGGCGTGTCCATGAAACCGAAGCCCGGCGTGTTGATCTCCTCCGCATACGCATAGACAGCGGCGAGCGGTGACTGTCCGCCCTTCGCGACCGCCCCGAGACTCTTCTCGTAAATGGTCGTGAGGCCGCCCTCCTTGTTTCCGTAGCTCGGGTTGTTGTCAATCGAGCCGCCATTGGCGCGCGCATACGCCTCCCACCAGTGGATCAGGTCCACGATCTTCTGCCCGACCGCCGCCGACACCGCGCGACGCGTCAGCAGATGCTCGGCCCCGTAAATCTCCGGCGTCTCGGCCAGCACGCTGATGCCGCCGTGGCGCACCAGTTCGTCCGAGGCGACGCCCAGCGCCGGGTTGGCGGTGATGCCGCTGTTGCCGTCGGAGCCGCCGCAGTTCTCGGCAAGAATCAGCTTGGCCAGCGGCTGCGGTGTGCGCTTCAGCGCGTTCGCCGCCGGCAGCAGTTTCGCCACGGCGGCTGCCGCAGCCTCGACCGTCTTGCGGACCCCCCCGGAGTTTTGAATCGTGAGGAAGGTCGGCGTCTGCTCGCCCGCGCGGGGCTCTTGCAGCTTGTGCGCCTCGGCTACCAAGTGAACTTGGTTCACTTCGCAGCCCAGGCCGATCATCACATAGCCCGCGATGTTCGGATGACGCGCGATGCCGGCCGTGACGCGCTGCAGCAACTGATGCGGTGCCCCGGGCTGGATGCCGCAACCGATCTTGTGCGTGAAGGGCACCACGCCATCAATGCCCGGAAAGTCGCGCTGGAAGTCCGGTCCCCGAAAACGGTCCGCGACATAGCGGGAAACCCCCGCCGAGCAGTTCACGCTGGAGATCACCCCGATGTAGTTGCGCGTCCCCGCCTTGCCGCCGGGCCGGGTGAACCCCTGGAAGCAACGCAGGTCCTCCGCCGGATGATACGCCACCGGTCGCGCATCCACGCCGAACGCATAGTCCCGCCCGAAATCGCGCAGCTCCACATTATGCGTATGCACATGCTCGCCCGGCAGGATGCGCCCCTTTGCAAATCCAATGGTCTGGCCGTATTTGGTGACCGGCGCGCCGTCGGCAATTTCCGCGACCGCCAGCTTGTGCCCGGGCGGAATGCCCTTCGCCACCGTGAAGCGCAGCGCGCCGCCTTCCAGTTCCACGCCCGGCTTCAGCGGCCGCTTCACCACCACCACGTTGTCGGCCGGATGCAGGCGCAAGGTCAGATCGTCAAGTTTCAGCACGGGGTGAGCGTAGCAGCGTCGGCCACAGCATCAAGCACCGCGAACCTTTGCGGAAGGTCGCAACGTGGCACCTACACCACGCGATGCCACATGCTTCTCCCTCTCCCTTCATCGGATGAGGGGAGAGGGCAGGGGGGAGGGGTGCCGACCGGCGACATTTTACTGAATTGCATTTGGAATTGGTATGAGGCCGCGGGGCCTCAAGCGTTGGAGCTCCGGCCGAAACGAGGGGAAAACCTGATGCGAATTGCGCCAACTCTCGCGAATTGAGCTCGAGAAAATTCGCGTCAATTCGCGCAATTCGCGTCAACTTCCCTCGTCGCTGCGCCCTCGCGCGGCCAATCCCAACCCCCACCTCAATCCCCGTCGCCGCCCCCGCTGCTGTTGTTCGACACCGGCCGGAAGGCCTGCGCCCAGGCGGCAAAAGCCCCGATCTTGCGCGTCTGAATCCACACCTTGCCCTGGCCGCTGAACTTGCACACCAGCCCCTCGCCGGAGAAGAACAGCGACTTGTAGCCCCCGATGCGCCCGATCTGATATTGCAGCCCGTCCGTGAAGGCCACGATGTGCCCTGTGTCCACCACGTAGCTGCCGGAGACGTTCATGCAGAACATCGAGCCAAACGTGTTGAACCACAGGTCGCCCTTGCCGGAGCACTTGATCAGGAAGAGCCCTTCGCCGCTGAAGAAGCCCTTCAACCCCTGCCACTGGCTGTCCAGCGTCACGCCCATCCCGCTCGCCACGAAGCCGCTGCTCTGGAGATAGAGCGTGTCCCCGTCGAGATACACATGCTCCAGGTCGCCCGGCGCTCCCGGCGCAATGCCGATGCTGCCCGGCACGTTGCCCGCCGTGAACTCGTTGACGAAGATGCTCTCGCCGGTGAGCAGCCGCGCCAGGCCGCCCCGCATCTTCGTCTTCATCTGCATGTTCGAGTCCATTGTCGCCATCGCCGAGGCCTCGACCTTGAGCGTCTGGTTCGCCGGCACCTGCACTGTCAGAAAGGCAAAGTCCGGCCGCCCTTCGATCGTATGCTCAAACTCGCGGCGCGGGTCCGCGTTGTAACCGGTGGCGAACAAGCCGGCGCCGGTCGAGGCTGCCGCCCGGACGGGCAAGGGCGGCGGCCCTCCGGGCGCGGCCAGCGCGGGTGATTGCGCGGCCGCGACCCAGTCGGTGAGCCCCTCGTGGAAGACATGGTCCGTGGGCTTCAACTGGCCGGCGGCGAGCATCTGGCGGACCTGCTCGACAGGGTAGGGGCCTTCCTGGACCCCGTTGCGGTAGATGTGGATGAGCATGGGCGAGAAGTGTTGCGTGTTACGTGTTGCGTGGTTGCTGCCGGACGCGTTCGTTGCCTTTCACGCAACACGCAACACGCAGCACGTTTTCAAATGCGTTCATTCAAGTTCCTCATTCGCCCCTCAGCGCGGCGTCAGCTCCGGCCCCAACGTTTCGCCGAATCCGGTGGCGTTGTGGCTCTGGCACCAGACCGTGCCCCGGCCCGAGAAGCGGCAGACCAGCCCCTCGCCGCCGAAAATGGCCGTCATCCAGCTCCCGCCCGCCTTGGCGATGGTGAAGTTCAGCGTCTCCTGGAACGCCACGATGTGGCCCGTGTCCACGATGTATTCGCCATCCACCTCGATGGGGTAGATCGCCCCGAAGCTGGAGAGGATGACTGGCCCCGTCCCTTTGAGCTGCAGCCAGATGACGTTTTCGCCGGAGAGGAGGGATTTGAATCCCTGCCAGCCCAGGTCCACGTCCACGCTGCTGTCGCACGCGACGAAGGAGCCGGACTGAACGATGAGGTTCTCCCCGCGCAGGTCGTAGCGCAGCATGTCACCGGGCAGCGTCGCGGCGAGGAAGACTTCGCCGCCCGCCTGTTCCGCGCTGTAATGGTTGATGAAAAAGTCTTCGCCCGCGAGCATGCGCTTGATGGCCTTGAAGAAGGAGCCCTTGTCCCGCTTGTGCGTGGTGGTGGTCAGCGTGAGCGCGTCGCTCATCGCGATCATCGAGCCCGACTCGGCGGTGAGATGCTCACCCGGCGAGAGGAAGACGCGCGCGGCCGAATTGCCCGGCTGGTGGAGGAGGTCTATTTGCATGGGGAAAGTGGGCGATGCTGGATGCTGGATGCGCGGTGGTCAGGCGCTTGCTGCTCGCTGCGATGGCCGCGTTTGTGGGCTGAAAGACCATGATGTGACAGCCCAGGGCAAGCGTTCGGAACGCGCCGCCCTGGGTAGAAAGCGGAAAAGATCCGTCGCCCTGAAGGGGCGGGACGGTGGGCCGGGGCTATGCAGGTGGTCGCGAACCAGTCCCATTCAACGCAGCGGCGCAGAGCGCGCAGAGTTACGCCGAGCCGACAGTCACACGGAGCACCAACGGGTGAACGCAGTTGGGAAAAGCAGTTCTCCGTGTTCCTCTGCTCTATCTGTAGCGCTATCTCACAGCTTCGCCGCACCCTGAGAAGAGTTCCTCGCCTGATGAAATTGGACCACCGAGACGCAATGAACCCGGAGCGAAACCAAAGCTTGGGAGCGGCCAGCGCGGCCAGCCCTGCCATCTTTGGCCGTCCCCAATCTTTCGGAGTTCCTTTCACAAAATCATGGCCCACGGAATCATCAATTCCCCCATGATTTTGTGCGCCATGATTCTGTGAGTTCCCCCGCCCCTTCCCATCTGTGGTCGCCTTGAATCTTCGGGAACCCCTGAGTTCTCCCACGCCTTTCTCTGTGTTCATTGCGTCTCTGTGGTCAGCATGGGTTGCGGCTCCACCGCGCTGCGTCTCTGCGTTGAAAGGAATCGTGATTCTTCTGAACCGTTCCGGTAGAGCGCGGGTCACGTTTGGGGTCGCCCCTGCAGGGCTTGTCGCCGATTGAGGGCAGTTACCCGGGGCTTCACCCCGGGCTCTCGCATGGCGGGCTTTCAGCCCTGCCCAGTTCGGTCGCATGATCTTCACTGTCCAGTCTCGTGTATCGCCCCGTTTCAGAGCCTCGGATTCAACCACCCCGCCAGCCCGCCGATGCTGCGCGTCTGGATCACGATCTTCCCCTTGCCCTCGACCCGCGTCACAAAGCCCTCGCCACCGAAGAAGCTCGAGAAGAGCCCGCCCGCCAGTTGCAGCTTCAGCTTCATCTGCGGCTCGTAGGCCACGAGATGCCCGCTGTCCACCAGATACTCGCCCTCCACCTGCCGCTCCAGCATCTCGCCATAGGCGCCATACCAGAGCGTGCCCGTGCCGGAGACCGTCAGCCGGAACAGCCCCTCCGTCTCGAAGCCGCTCACCAGCCCCGCCCACTTCACGCCCAGCTTCAGGCTCGGGGTGGACGCGATGTAGGCCCCCGGCTGGAGGCAGAGCGTCTCTTCATTGAGATGCACTTCCGTCATGTTGCCCGGCGTGGCCTGCACCAGCGTCACGCGGCGCGGACCGGTGGTGGTGTTGGTGAAGGTGTTGATGAAGAGCGACTCCCCCGCGAAGAACTTCTTCCCCAGGCCGGAGAAGAAGCCGCCGTTCAAGCTCGCCTTCATCCCGAGATCAGCCGACATGCTCGCCATGGCATCCGACTCGGCGATGATGCTCTCGCCCGGGTCGAGATCAACGTGCAGATAGGCGAACGAAGGCGCGCCATCAATGGTGGTTTTCATTGGCGTGGTGAAAGCGGTTCAAGAACGGATACGGGTGGAGGTTGCAAGCTCGCCGCAGCGAAGGCAAGCCGGGAGAGAATCAACGGCTCGCCAACGGTCGCAGTTTTGACCCTTGAACCAAGTCTGCTGTCCTCACCTAAAAGGTAGTCACAGGTTTCAACCTGCGCGTTGAAAAACTCATGGTAAATCAGGGTTGAGGGCCCGGTGGCAGTTCAATGAAAAAGAGTTTCACGTCAAATCTGCGATGCTTCAAGGGCCAGCTTCGACCGCCAAGGATGCTAGCCAAATGCACCCGAACTGGTCGGTATCCGGGGGCATCCGCCCATAACTCGTGATTGACTGTGAAATCGCCGGTTTTACCGAAGAGTCCCATCCTTCCGCCGGCACCACACAACACCTTTACCACCGCATCGTCCTTCGCATCTGTTTCAACGTGGGGTCGCGCACGAATCTGCACATCGGTCCGGTCTCTAAAATCAGTCACATGTATCACCCGTAATACTCTGTTGGTCACTGGACTCCGCGCGCGGTCATCGAGGCAACTGAAGTGGAATTCGGCATAGGCACCGCCGGACCAGGCCAAGGAAGGCAAAAGCATCAACCATAGGGCAATGAGAGTGGCGACACATCCCACTACCAACCAGAGCTTCCGTTGGGAGGGTTTTGCCTTTGGATGCGTCATTTTTCCTTCTTCGCATCCGGCTTCTCCGCCTTCTTCCCCTTCTCCGGCAGCGACAGCTTCGCCCGCAGCGTCTTCTGAAACTCCTTGAAGTCCAGGTCCACCACCGTGAAGCCGTCCTTGCGCGGAGACTTCTCCAGCAGCTTCTGCAGCCGCTCCATGCGCTCGGTCGTGGCGGGGTGCGTGCTCAGGAAGTCCAGCGCGTCCAGCGCCTCACCGCCGGGGAGCTTCTCCCTCATCTTCTCCTGCTCGCGCTGAATCTTCTCGAAGAAGGAGATCATGCCGCGCGGGTTGAGCTTCGCGGCTTCGAGGTAGCGGAAGCCCTGCGTGTCGGCCTCGCGCTCGTAATCGCGGGAGAACTTCTGTGTGAGCAGGAACGGGGCGTTGTTCAGGAGGATGCCCGCGATGCCCGACACGTCGCCAAAGAAGGTGCTGACGACGGCATACAGGCCCAGGTTCTCGACCATCGCACGCATCCCATGCTGCTTCGTCACGTGCGACAACTCGTGCGCCAGCACGCCCAGCACTTCCTCGGGCGAGTCCGCCGCCAGGATCAGCCCGCTGTGGATGGCCACGTTTCCGCCCGGCAGCGCGAAGGCGTTGAGCGAGGCGTCCTCGATCAGGTGGAGCTTGAACTGGTAGCGGTCCTGCGGCACCACGGCGAGCAGCGGCTTGGCGAGCAGGTCAAGCTGGCGCTTCACCTCCGCGTCCGTGATGAACTTGCGGCTGGCGGAGATCTGCGTGAAGGCGGTGTCGCCCAGCTTCTGCTCCCACTCGGCGGGCATCTGGCCAGCGACGGCCGTGACCATCGGGTCCTTCGCGAACCACACCCCGGCCATCGCCCCCACGATCAGCGCCAGTATCCCGAACGTGACGCAGCGCGCGACGAGCTTGCCGCGGCGGATGCGGTCGCGCGCCCGGGTGAGCGTGGGGTTTTGGGCAAACGCCGGATGGTTGAGGACGGCCTGGTCCGACGTGAAGATGGAGGCCTTGGGGAAGTTCGGGTGGGCGAAGAATACGAGCCGGTCGCTTGCGCCGCCCAGGCTGACCTGCACGCTGTCCAGCGGGAAGGCAAAGAACCCGTCGGCCCCCTCGAAGTTCACCATGCCCCCGTCAATCTTCAGCGTGCCCGAGATGCGCCGCGTGCCGTGGTCAGGATGGAAGGCCCCGGCTTCGAAGGAGTCTTGGGAGGAACGGGCGGGCATGATAGGAGGAGCGTGGAGCAGTGGATCAGTCCCCAAAAGCGAGCCAGATGGCCAGCACGGGCAAACCGAACGGGACGATGATGATCAAACCCAGCGGGGCGGGTTTGCCTCGGGCTTCGCAAAGCTTCATCCAGTTCCAGACCAGGATGAATGGAATCGGGAAGATCAAGATGAAGAGGGCAAGCGGCCACAGCGGCAGCTTGGCGGCCTGCATCTGGGGAATCAGGTTCAAGAGGGGGAACCACACGAGCAGCCCTGGCTCGTGCCCGACCTTTTCACAGATGCGCTTCAGGCAATAGCAGAAGAAGAAATGCACGGTCAGCGCGAAACCGACCACGATGGCCAGCACGAAGACGCTGCCAAACAGCGCCGCCGCCTTTTGGGCGCTGGAGGCTTGGCCACTTTGGACGAGCAGGTCAATTGCTGGCGAATCGAGGAGCGCGGGAGGCAACATAAGCAGGTTGGTTTGAGGTTATGGCTTCGCTGAAGTTGCTGACCCTTGAACATTGAAAGTCGCGCGCCGCCGTTTCAATCCAAAACTATGGATTCACCGGGCTAGGGGCGTATCTGGACACTGCCCCCGAAAGCCGACGGAGCGCGGGTCTGTGACCCGCAGCAAC
>CAZCBE010000196.1:0-7654 GCA_964496695.1 uncultured Klebsiella sp. | reverse complement strand
CAGGCAGAAAACTGCGCCGCCGTTGCGGAGGGCGCATCTTGACACTGCCCCCGAAACCGAGCCGGCGCGGACGCCGGCGACACGGCCCGCGGGACGCGGGCGCTACGTAGCGCCGGCCTCCGGCCGGCCGTGCCGCAAGCGTCCTCGCTTGCCCGGCGAGGCGAGGGCGGGGGCAGTGTCGAGATGCGCCCCGTTGCGGATGCGGGCGGAATTCCGCTTCTCACCGCTGGCCGGGTGGCTAACATCCCCGCATGCGATTTCCTTGGCTGAGCGTGGTGCTGGTGGGCGTGCTGGGCTTGTCCGCGTGTCGCAAACGATCGGCTCCGGCCCCTGCGGAGAGCGCGGCCAAATCGGAGCCGGCCCCGCCGGCGGCGACTGGCCCCGTTACGCCTGGCGGCGCGGCGACGCCGTTTGCGCCCGAGGTTGCGGCTGCATCCATGAAGCCGTTCGAGAAGGACTTGGACAGCAAGTCGCCCAACGATCATCTGCGCGTGCTGAACGAAGCCCTGACCTTCTGGCTGGCTTCAGGGCGGCCGTTTCCAAAGGACGTGAATGAATTCGTGACGGGGAAGCTGCTGAAACGTCTCCCCACCCCGCCGCCGGGCAGGCAGTTCGTTCTAGACCGGGCGAACAGCCAGGTCGTGCTCGTCCCGTGAGCCAGGCTATTGCGTGTCCCAGATGTTGTTTGGATGCCCCTCGGGATAGAGATAAAGCGGGGGCACCGCGAGCAGTTCGTAGCGGCCGTCCAGGAAAAGGGCTCCAGTCCCGCTGTGGCGGTTGGCGAAGAAGCGGACAAAGCCCGCCGTGCCAAACGAAGCCATGCGGTGGAGGTGGCTGGTGCCGAAGCCGGTAAGTTCCGAAGTGGGCACGCCGTTGGTCACGTTGGCGAGGGCTCCCGCCGTGACATCCGCCACGGAGTCCGCGAGGTAGATGCTTTCATTTGGTCTGGCCCAGGCACTCTCAATGGGCCAGGCGTAACCATCCCCGTTGTTCACGTTGTTTCCCGACGCGGTCCGATAGCCCGAGGTGGAATGGTAAATATTGCCAATCGAACCGTTATTCATGATGCCCGTGTTGACGGTGTCCAGCGCCTGGGCCTGGGTCACTTGGAATTGCGAACTGGGGCAGTTGTAGAGCTTGGAAGCGTCCGCGATGTAAGGCATCAGCATGGGGCGCCACCAGAAAATATGGTTGGCCACGAAGCCATTGTAGTCCTGCGCATAGAGCGAGGCGGCCAGACCAACTTGCTTGAAATCCGTCATGCACAGCGTTTTCTTGGCCTTTTTCTTGGCGCTGGCCAAAGCAGGCAGGAGCAGGCCGGCCAGAATGGCGATGATCGCGATGACCACCAGCAGTTCGATGAGCGTAAAACCTCGGGAACACGCCGATGAAGGCTGGCGGCTGGCGGGTGCGGAGAGCATCGTCCAGTCCGACGTCCACGCCGGGCTGATTCATCAGCGGATTTCAACGGTGGGGGAATCGCATCGAAAAGAGGCCGGGAAAAGCCTTTACACCGGTCCGTCAGGTCTCTAAAGTCGCCACTTCATTATCGAAACACGAAAGTATGGAAGCACTGACTAAGAAGAAAATCGTCACGGAACATCAGATCCACGCCAAGGACACCGGTTCCGCCGACGTGCAAATCGCCCTGCTCACGCAGCGCATCAATCACCTGACCGAGCACCTTCAGGGCAACAAGAAGGATCACAGTTCCCGCCGGGGCCTGCTCATCATGGTCGGCCAGCGTCGCCGCCTGCTCGACTACCTCCACACCACGGATAACAACCGTTATCTGGCCATTACCAAGAAGCTCAAGCTTCGCAAGTAACCGCCGGGCTTTTCCATTTCGGAGCCGGGCGGCCTTTGCGGCGACGCCCTGCTTCGGCACACACCCATCCCGCCGCGAAGAATCCGGCCCGTCACCATGGGGAAATTTCATTCAGCACCCGCGCACTGCGGTGCTCACTGAAGTTCCTCCCGGTGACCGGGCCGAAACCCCCAGCAAGAAACCATGTCAGTCAAAGTCACCGCCCAAGTCGGAGGGCAAACTCTTTCCATTGAGTCCGGCAAACTCGCCAAACAAGCCGATGGTGCCGTCACCGTCCAGCTCGGCGAAACCATCATCCTCACCGCCGCCGTCGCCGCCATCAAGGCCAAGGACGGGCAGGAGTTCTTCCCGCTCACCGTGGACTACCGTGAGAAGGCCGCCGCCTGCGGCAAGTTCCCCGGCAGCTACTTCAAGCGTGAAGGCCGCCCGACCGAGAAGGAAATTCTCACGATGCGCCTCACGGACCGGCCCATCCGCCCGCTCTTCCCCAAGGGCTGGTTCAACGAAGTCCAGGTCCAGTCCATCCTCCTCAGCGCGGATGGCGAGAACGACCCCGACATCCTGAGCATCCTCGGCGCCAGCGCGGCCCTGATGGTCAGCGACATTCCGTTTGCCGGGCCCCTCGGCGCGGTGCGCGTCGGCCGCGTCGGTGGCGAGTTTATCGCCAACCCTACGCACACGCAGATGGCTGAGAGCGATCTCGACCTCGTGTATGTCGGCAACGAAAAAGACGTGGTGATGATCGAAGGCGGAGCCGACGAGATCACCGAGGCGGACCTGAACGACGCCCTGCGCTTCGCCCACGAAGCCTGCCAGCCGCTCATCGTTGCCCAGAAGGAACTCGCCGCCCAGATCGGCAAGCAGAAGCGCGAAATCTCCCTGCTCCTCGTTCCCGACGAAGTGCTCAAGGAAGCCAAGAAGCTCGCCGGTGACCGCATCGCCCCCGCGCTGCTCATTCCGGGCAAGCTCGCCCGTGAAGCCGCCTGCCGCGCCATTCAGGACGAGGTTGGCGTGAAGCTCGTCGAGAAATACGGGGCCGAGAAGGTGACCAAGTTCACCATCTCCCAGGCCTTCTACTACATCCAGAAGGAAGCCGCGCGTGAGATGATCATGACCAGCGGCAAGCGCCTGGATGGTCGCGGCTGCGATGATCTTCGCGCCTTGAGCAGCGAAGTCGGCATGTTGCCCCGCGCGCACGGTTCCGCCGTGTTCGTCCGCGGTGAGACCCAGGCCGTCGCCCTCGCCACCCTCGGCACCACCGAGGACTCGCAGAACTTCGACGCCTGGACCGGTGGCCAGACCAAGAAGCAGTTCCTCCTGCACTACAACTTCCCGAACTTCTCCGTTGGTGAGACGGGCCGCATCATGGGCCCCGGCCGTCGCGAGATCGGTCACGGCGCGCTCGCCGAGCGTTCGCTGGAGCCGGTGATTCCCTTCGCTGCGTTCCCCTACGCCATCCGCGTCACCGCCGAGATCATGGAATCCAACGGTTCCACCTCCATGGCCTCCGTCTGCGCCGGCACGCTGGCCCTGATGGATGCGGGCGTCCCGATCACCCGGCCCGTGGCTGGCATCAGCGTCGGCCTCTGCTCCGAGACCGATGACAACGACGTCATCAGCGACTACCGCCTGCTCACCGACATCATCGGCTGGGAAGACGCGTTCGGCGACATGGACTGCAAGTTCGCGGGCACCACCGCCGGCATCACCGGCTTCCAGCTCGATTTGAAGCTTCGCGGCCTGCCGCACAAGATTCTGGCCGAGGCCCTCGAGAAGGCCCGCATCGCCCGTCTGGCCATCCTGGACTCGATGCTCAAGACCATTCCTGAGTCGCGCAAGGAACTGAACAAGTATGCCCCGCGCATCGTGACCGTGAAGATCAGCCCCGAGAAGATCGGCGCGCTCATCGGACCTGGCGGCAAGAACATCAAGCGCCTCGTCGAGGAGTCCGGCTGCGAGATCAACATCGAGGACGATGGCACGGTGCATATCTACTCCGTCAACGAGGACGGCATGCGCCTCGCCCGCGAGTCCATCGAGGGCATGACCGCCGAGGCCGAGATCGGCAAGATCTACCGTGGCAAGATCGTCACGATCAAGGAATTCGGCGCGTTCGTCGAGTTCCTCCCGGGCAAGGACGGCCTGGTCCACATCAGCGAGCTTTCCAACAAGCGCGTCAACAAGACCGAGGACGTCGTCAAGATGGGCGACGAAATCTACGTCAAGTGCCTGGGCGTGGACGAGAAAGGCCGGGTCCGGCTCTCCCGCAAGGCCGCGATGGAAGAGCGCGGCGAGGCCGTGGCTTCCGAAGAAGGTGCGCCCTCCGAGGCCGCGCCGGCTGAAGGCAATGGCGACACCGGCGGTGGCGGCGGCGGCGAGCGCAGCGAACGCGGTGGCCGGGGTGGCCGCAGCGAGGGCGGCGAACGCGGCGGTCGCGGTGAAGGTGGCGGCCGTGGCGGTGAACGCGGCGAGCGCGGTGGTCGTGGTGGTGAACGCGGGGGCGAGCGCGGCGGCGAACGCCGTGAGAAGCCGGGCCGCAAGGAACCCGCCACCCCTGCCGAGGACGGCAAGCTCTACCGGGCCAAGGTCGTCTCGATCAAGGACTTCGGCTGCTTCGTGGAATACATGCCCGAGTCCGAGGGCCTCGTGCATGTCAGCGAACTCGCCAACTTCCGCGTGAAGCAGGTCGAGGACATCGTCAAGGTCGGCGACGAGATCTGGGTCAAGTGCATCGGCACCGACGAGCGCGGCCGCGTCCGCTTCTCCCGCAAGGCCGCGATGGAAGAGCGCGAGAAGGAGCAGGGTGGTGGCGAAGCCGCTCCCGCCGCTCCCGCAACCGACGCTCCGCCGCAGGCCTGAGCGTAATTGAACTTACCCGAACGGCGGACTCGCAAGAGTCCGCCGTTTTTTTAGTGGCGCGCGGCCTTCGCGTAGCTCGCCATTCCAATGTCGAGTTGGGAAAGGCTGGCTGCACGGGTTGCTCTCGACATTGGAATGTCGAGCTACTCGCCCGCCGAATCTCAGCAGGGCATTCGGAAGTCGTTTGTCCTTCGGACGTTGAAGCGGTTGAACGTCGCGCGCCTCGGCGTCGGTCGGGGCCGCTCACCGCTTCGGCGCTGGGCTCGGGGGGCGCATTATTTCACAGCCATCGGCCTTCGGGCTTGCCAAGGCGAAGCGGCTTCGCTACCAGAGCGCGCATGAAACTGCTCCGCTCGCTTCTGCTCGGCTGTGTCGCCCTCTCACTCCTCACCGCCGCGCACGCCGCCGGCCCGGAAACCTTCAAGGTGAGCGAGTTCACCTTCAAGCGCCCCGGCTCCTGGGAATGGGTGGAGGTCGCCTCGCAGATGCGCAAGGCCCAGCTCAAGGTCACGGCCAAGGACGCGAAGGAGCCGGGCGAGGTCGTGTTCTTCTTCTTCGGCCCGCAAAGCGGCGGCACCAAGGCGAACGTGGACCGCTGGTTTGGCCAGTTCGAGGAAGGCCGCGACAAGATCAACGCGAAGACTGAGGAGAAGACCGTCGGCAAAGTGAAGGTGACCTACGTGTCCGCCGAGGGCACCTACAAGAGCGGCATGCCTGGCGCGGCCCCGACGCCCAAGCCCGGCTTCGCCCTGCTCGGCGCGATTGTCGAGGGCGAGGAAGGCAGCGTGTTCGTCCGCCTGACCGGACCGGCCGCGCTGGCCAAGGGTGCGCGTGGTGACTTCGAGAAGATGATTGAGAGCGGGTTGAAGTAACCCTGCAAAGTGCTGCGTGCGATTGGCCTGAAAGTAATTAGTAACTGGTGATTAGTGGGCACGGAGCACGGGCGGCCCATTCGTTGCCAAACACTAATCACTTCCCCATGCGCTCCCTCGCCGAACCCGCCGTGCTTCTGCGCGCGGCGCTGGCAGCGACGCTGACCACGGCTGCCTGTTATCCCAGGCTGGACAATTGGGGCCACAAAACTGATTCAGTCTGGTTTTTGATGGCGGTGGTTGGCTGGGCGGCCTTCGTCATGTGGGCGGCGGTCTTCGCCTGGCATCAGCGTCACGGCGGGTTGGAAGTCTTCCCCAAGCGCATCCCGGTGAACCTCTGGTTGGTGACCCTGGTGCTGGGGGCGGGCGGAGCCATCATCTCTTTCTACTGCGGCGACCCGGTCCTGCGAAAACTTGCACCCACGGATTTTCCACGCAACCCGGCCCAGTGGATGGAGCACGTGCTCTTCAGCCTGGCGATGGAACAGCTCTTCCTCTGCTTCGCGGCGTTTGCATTCTTTGTGAGGCTGCTGCCCAGTGTCCTGGCTGCCGGGGCTGGCGTGGTCGTGTTTGGGCTGCTGGTCTTCGCGTTGAAACTGGAGAGCGTGTCCGCCGCAGTGTCTTGGGACGTAATGCTCGGCATGGTGCTCTTCCGCGCCCTGCACGGCGCGGTGACGGTGTGGCTGTATGTGCGAGGCGGTGTGTTGCTGGTGTGGCTCTTTGCCCTGCTCCTCTTGAGCCGCCACTGGTTCGCCTTCAGCTAAATGGCGTGAGGCGAAGCACACCGGAGCGACCGCCTCACACTGGAATCCGGCCCGCCAGCACTTTCCGCGTCGGCACGTAGCCCGCGATGAATTCGCGGCGGAACTCTGAAAAAGTCCCGGCTGCCAGGTGCCGACGGATGTCCGCCATCACGTCGAGGAACATGTGGCTGTTGTGAATGCTCACCAGCCGCAGGCCGAGGATCTCGTTCACGTTGAGCAGGTGCCGCACATAGGCACGAGAGAAGTTCTTGCACGCGAAGCACCCGCAGCCTTCCTCGATGGGTCCAAACTCCGCCTTCACCGCGCCGCCCTTGATGGCATAGGTGCCTTTGCGGGTGAAGGCCGTGCCGTTGCGCGCCACGCGGGTCGGCAGCACGCAGTCAAACATGTCCACGCCGCGGGCGACCAGCTCGACGAGCTGCGCGGGCGTGCCCAGGCCCATGGCGTAGCGGGCCTTGTGCGCCGGGAGGAACGGTTCGGCGAGTTCCACGGCCTTCATCATCTCCGGTTCGGGTTCGCCCACGCTCACGCCGCCGATGGCGTAGCCGTCGAAGTCCAGCGCGGTGATCGCCTTGGCGCACTTTTCCCGGAGCACTGGGTTGCTGCCGCCCTGCACGATGCCGAAGACCTGCTGGCCGGGGGCGCGCGGCTGATCGCGGCACTCCTTGGCCCAGCGGATGGTCCGCTCGACGGCGAGGTTTTGCTCCTTGGCGGGAGCGTCGTGCGGCGGGCATTCGTCGAAGATCATTGCGATGTCCGATCCGAGATGGCGTTGGATCTCCATCGCCTCCTTCGGCCCGAGGAAGAGCGGCGAGCCGTCCAGGTGCGAACGGAATTCGACGCCGTGCTCCTTGACCTTGCGAATCTTGGCGAGGCTGAAGACCTGGAAGCCGCCGCTGTCCGTGAGGATGGGCAGCGGCCAGTTGATGAATTTATGCAGGCCACCGGCGGCGCGGATGATGTCCATGCCGGGCCGAATGCTCAGGTGATAGGTGTTGCCCAGGATGATCTGCGTGCCCATCTCGACGAGTTCACGCGGGTCCAGCGCCTTCACGCTGCCCTGCGTGCCCACGGGCATGAAGACAGGCGTATCAATCACCCCGTGCGCCGTGGTCAGGCGACCCAGCCGCGCCTTCGATTGTGAATCGGTCTTGAGCAACTCGAACATTGGGGGCGGATTGAGCCACAGCGGGAGCCAACGCGGAAAGGAGATTTACATGGAACCATCTTCCCCGGGCGCATCTCGGCACTGCCCCCGGAGCGGGGGGGGGGGGGCCCCCCCCCCCCCCCCCCGCGGGGGGGGGGGGGGGGGGGGGGGCCGGGGGGGGGGG
>CAZCBE010000195.1:0-7796 GCA_964496695.1 uncultured Klebsiella sp. | reverse complement strand
CAGAAAATACCGCCCACCCCTATAATGTCAATTACTTGTTGGACACCAGACTAGGCTGACACGGACTTCGGGCTTACTTCTTCGGCTGCTTCGTCTTGTCCGCCGCGACCTTCTTCTCCTCGGCGTCAATGAGCTTGAGATACTTCTCCGGCTCTTTCTGGAAGTCCTTCACACACCCGTCGCAGCACACTTTGATCTCGCGGCCTTTGTAGATGAACGTCGGGTCGCCCTTGTCCAGCTTCTCATCGCTGACCAGGCACATCTTGAGCACGTAGGGCCTGGGCTGCGCGGCCTTCGGATCGGTGGCCGGCTTGTCTGCGGCGAGGGCGGTGGTCGCGCTGGTGAAGGCGAGGAGCAGGAGGGCGCGGAGCGATTTCATGCGAGGCAGCGTAAACTGCTTGGCGGCGGTGCGCCAGCGTTTCAACGCCCGCTGTCGCGCGAACTATTCCCACGCTGCCGTCGTTATACCATCAGCCGTCACTCAACGATCCAACACGACCATGAAGACTCTCCGCCACTCCCTCGCCTCCCTGTGCGCGCTGCTCCTGCTGTGCTCGCCCCTGGCGGCCGAGCGCGTGCCCATGACCATGCATTACACGTTCGCGTCCTTGCAGGCGGCCCAGACCTCCGCGCAACCCGCCGAGGATCTCAAGAAGGCGCGCCGGCATCTCCACGCGCAAAGGAAGCTCACGGGATACCGCGCGGACGCCACCCGGGTGATCAATGAAGCGATCGTCGCTGCTGAGGAAGGCCGACGGGGCGAAGCCGACGCGCTGATCAAGCAGGCGCTCACCATCGTTGAGGTGGGGTCCGGCCAGCGTCCAGGCGAGACCGCTCTGAAGCAGAGGCGCAAGGCTGATCCAATCGAGTAATGGTGGGCGGGCGTCCGCTCAACGCCCGCAGCACTTCTTGAACTTCTTTCCACTGCCGCAGGGGCAGGGGTCGTTGCGACCGGGTTTGGGCGGCGCGACATAGGGGACGGGCGGCAGGTCAATGGCCGGAGCAGCAAACGGTTCGTCGAACAAATCTGGTTTCGGCGGCAGACCAGCGGAGGCGAAGAATTCCGTGAGGCGGTTCGGCTTCGGCGGATGCTCGCGCTGCGTCTTGAGGCCCAGGCCGATCTGGACATCTTCCCAGTCACCACAGATGGATTCGTCCACCCGACCGGCGGCGAAGGCGCGCTCCATGACCGGGGCGACCTCGACCGCCTTCAAGTCCATCAGGTCGCAGACGAGCAGCCCGTTGAAATTCTCCGTCTGCGTGGCGCACTGCTCCAACTGCGCCGCCAGCCGCGTCACGCACTCCATGCGCAAGTCCGGGTGCGCGACGCCGATGTGGCCCACGCAATTGGCCGCGGTCACGCGCGCCCATTCACCGTGCCGGGCATCGGCCAGGTAATCCGCCGCCGGCTGGAGCGCGGGCCGGCCATACAGCGCGAAGATGTCGGGCATTTCGCGGGCCAGCCAGTCATCCACGCCTTCGTCCATTCTCACGAGCAGGCCCAGCAGCGGCACAATCGCCTCCTCTGCGCGCAGCGCCGCCAGTGCCCGCCAGGCATGCACGGGCGCCCAGACAATGTGGCTGGCCTGCGGGCCGGAATGCAACTCCGGGTCCACCGCCATGCGGATCAATTCCGGCACCTGCTCGCGGCCCAGGCCCAGCCCGGGGCAGTCCACGGCCAAATCATGTGCCAGCGGCTCGCCCAAGGAGAGCAGGGCGTCCACCGGTGGACGATAGGACCGCTCCGGCAGCGTCACGGACGGATCCAGCTCAACTTCGTATTCCCAATTTTCGAGCACCTGCTGCACGGCAACGGGATGCTGCGCGCCGAAGACGAGCACCCGCTGGCCCGGCTCGGCCAGCCGGGCAGCCGCCGCTGGGTCGAGGTCAAAACGCAGACTATCCTCCGTCAGCGACTCCGCCACCCACGCCGCGAACTCCACCGGCAACCGTGTGTAGCAGCCCAGCAGCGGGTCACAGCGGAGGACGATGGGCGGGTCCGTTTCCATGCAAGGTTGCGCGGGTGGAGTGCGCTGTCCCAAAGCTCAGCCGCCGTAGTTCATCCTGAGAAAGTCAACGCGCCGTCACCGCCCGCAGCACTGCTTGTATTTCTTCCCGCTGCCGCAGGGGCAGGGGTCGTTGCGGCCCACCTTCGGGCCGGCGCGCTTGGGCGGCGGCTTCGAGAGTTCGTTGGCCGCGTCGCTCACCATGTCGGAGGCGTTGCTCTTCACGGGCGGTTCGGTCCCGGTGTAGGGCGCGGGCTCCGAGTGGCTGGTGATCGTGGGGAGGTTCTTCAGGAAGTTCTCGAACGCCAGCATGCTGGAGGCGCTCCGGAAGATGTTGTGGCAGATCTCGGTCTTGATGTTGACCATCAGCTCGTCGAAGAGCTTGAACGCCTCCGCCTTGTATTCGATGAGCGGGTCGCGCTGGCCGTAGGCGCGCAGGCCGATGCTCGTGCGCAGCGAGTCCATGTTGTAGAGGTGCTCCTGCCACAGCTTGTCAATCGCGCTCAGCACGATGTAGCGCTCCACGTTCTTGAGCGCCTCCGCGTCCTCGAACTGGATCTTCAGGTCGTAGGCGTCGCGCACGGACTTGGCGATGAGATGGCACACGGCGAACTGGCCGGCGCTCAGCCCGTCGAAGGCCGAGCCGGGCACGGGCGTCTCGCCGCCGTCTTCGGCCGTCTTGAGCAGCTTCTCCTCCGGCATCCCGATGGGGAAGTTCAGGTTCACCCAGTCGGCGAGGCCGCGGATGTTCCAGTCGGCGATCTCGGTGTCGGCGGCGGTGAACTCGTCCACCTTGGCGAGCACGACCTCCTCCATGATGTCCATCAGGCGGTCCCGCACGTCGGTGCCGCGGATGATCTCGTTGCGGAAACCGTAAACGATTTCGCGCTGCTTGTTCATCACGTCGTCGTATTCGAGCGTGCGTTTGCGGGCCTGGAAGTTGTGCTGCTCCACGCGCTTCTGCGCGGTCTGGATGGAGCGGTTCAGGAGCGGGTGTTCCAATTCCTGGCCTTCTTCGAGGCCCACGCGCTCCATGACCTTCACGATCTTGTCCGAGCCGAACAGCCGCATGAGGTCGTCCTCGAGCGCGATGAAGAAGTGCGAGGAGCCGGGATCGCCCTGGCGCGCGCAGCGACCGCGCAACTGCCGGTCAATGCGCCGCGCCTCGTGGCGTTCCGTGGCGAGCACATGCAGCCCGCCGACATCGGCGACGCCGGGGCCGAGTTTGATGTCGGTGCCGCGGCCCGCCATGTTCGTGGCGATGGTGATGGCACCCTTCTGGCCGGCGCGCGCGACGATCTCCGCCTCCTGCTCGTGGAACTTGGCGTTGAGCACCGAGTGAATGAGGCCGGCGCGCTTGAGGATGCGCGAGAGGTGTTCGCTCGATTCGACGGCCACGGTGCCGACCAGGATGGGCCGGCCCAGCGCGTGGACGGTCTGGATTTCCTTGAGCACGGCCTCGAACTTCTCGCGCTTCGTCTTATAGACCGAGTCGTTCTGGTCCTTGCGCGCGATGGGACGGTTCGTCGGGATGACGAGCACGCCGAGCTTGTAGATGTCGAAGAACTCCTGCGCTTCGGTCTCGGCGGTGCCGGTCATGCCCGCGAGCTTGTGGTAGAGGCGGAAGTAATTCTGAATCGTGATCGTGGCGTAGGTCTGCGTCTCCTCTTCGATGATCGCATTTTCCTTCGCTTCGACAGCCTGATGCAGGCCGTCGCTCCACCGGCGGCCCGTCATGAGACGGCCGGTGTTCTCGTCCACGATGATGACCTTGTTTTCCTGGACGACGTATTGCACGTCCTTCTCGTAGAGGCAGTAGGCCTTGAGGAGCTGGGAGATGACATGGATCTTCTCCGCCTTCGCCTCGAAATCGGCTTGGAACTTCTGCTTCGCCTCGAGGCGCTTGCGCGCGTCCGGCTCCGCTCCGCTGTCAATCTCGCTGAAGGCGGTGGTGATGTCCGGCAGCATGAAGGCGTCCGGGTCGTTCGGCGACAGGTGCTTGCGGCCCTTCTCGGTGAGGTCAGCCTCGTGGCTCTTCTCCTCCATCGCGAAGAACAGCTCTTCCTTCTGCGCGTAGAGATCGCGCTTCGACTGGTCCAGATGCAGGTCCAGTTCGGACTTGTTCATCAGCTTGATGTGCGTGGGCTCCTCGAGGAGGCGGGCGAGGCCGGGCGAGCGCGGCTGGCCGAGCTTCACGCGGTAGAGCAGCAGGCCGATTTCCTTCTCCAGCGCCTCGGCGCCCTGTGGCTGGGAACCATCCGTGGGGTTGAGCTTCTTGAGCAGTGCTTCGGCTTCGCGGAGATAGCGGTCGCAGAGCTGGTGCTGGGCGCGGACCAGGCCCTCGATGGCGGGCTTGTAGTTCGAGTAAACCTGGCTGTCCCGTGCGACCACGGCCGGACCACTGATGATGAGCGGCGTGCGCGCCTCATCAATCAGAATGCTGTCCACTTCATCCACGATGGCAAAGTAATGCCCGCGCTGGACCTGGTCTTCCTTCGTCGTGGCCATGCCGTTGTCACGCAGGTAGTCGAAGCCGAACTCGGCATTCGTCCCGTAGGTGATGTCGCAGGCGTATTGGGCCCGGCGGACAGACGGCGGCTGGTCGTGCAGAATGCAGCCGACGGTCAGGCCGAGGAACTTGTAAACCGCGCCCATCCACTCGCCATCGCGCGCGGCGAGGTAGTCGTTCACCGTGACGACGTGCACGCCGCGGCCGGTCAGGGCGTTGAGGTAGGTGGGCAGCGTGGCGACGAGCGTCTTGCCTTCGCCGGTGGCCATTTCCGAAATCATTCCCTTGTGCAGGGCCATGCCGCCGATGAGCTGCACGTCGAAGGGCACCATCTCCCAGCGGAGCGGATGGCCGCGCACGATCACGTCGGAGCCGCACATGCGGCGGCCGGCGTTCTTCACCACGGCGAAGGCCTCGGGCAGGATGGCGTCCAGCTCACGCGCCAGCTCGGCGTCGTCCGTGATGGCGGCCAGGCGGGTCTTCCACGCGGCGGTCTTGTCGCGCAGCACCTGCTCCGGCTGCGACTGAAGCGCGGCCTCGTGCTCGTTGATTTGCTTCACGAGCGGCCACAGCCGCTTCAACTCGCGTTCGTTCTTCGAGCCGAAGATTTTCTTAAAGATGGTTCCTAGCATGATCGAAAGAGGGTGGGAACCTACGGGATGGCCGGGGGGGCGTCAAAGGTGAAACGGCGAGAACTTGAAGCGCAGGCACAACTCGGTTTCCTGCACAGATATGGCACGGACTTCAAGCACCCCGGAGGGGTGCCACTCGAATAGCCGTGGGTGTAACCCACGGGGAGAGTTCCCCTCACCGTGGGTTTCGCCCACGGCTACTCACCTTGAAACCCTCCGGGTTTCTCAACTTGGCCAGAGTCGCAACGACGGAGCCTTTGTGCCTGCTATTCTTGGTCGTGCTCTTTGAACCGGCTCACGGCAGCGCTTTGATCTGAATCCGCCGATACTCCATCGTGCCGCGATCCGCTTCGAGGCCGATCGGACCCGTCTCTGGAAGCTGGAGCGCCTCGGCCAGCACCTCGCCGTTGCAGGTGCAGCGGGCCTTGCCGTCCTTCACAACCACCTCGATGACGTTCCAGTCCTGCGCCTTGTATTGCTTCAAGTCCTTGTAAGGGCCGGCCACGAGATAATCGCGGCACTGGAGCTGGGGCTTGCGCAGGAAGATGCCGCTGTCCGCATTCACCGCGGCGCGGAACTCCAGCTTGAGGATGAAATCCTTCGGAAACTCCTTGGTCGTGTAGAGCTGGCGGAGCTTGGGACCTTTGCCCTCGGTGAACGGATTGACCGTGAGCGATTCGCCCTTGGCCGTGTAACGCTCATCGCTGGCGTTGGTCTTCCCGTCGAACGTCTCGGCGGGCTTGAAGTCCTTGTCCCGATACCCCCAGCCCGTGAGGTCCTTGCCATTGTAGAGGCTGATGAAGCCGGGCTCGGGCTTCCAGGCGTCGGCGGCCTGGGTGGTGGCGGCGGCGAGGCAGAGGGCGGCGGTGAACTTGAGGAAGGTGATGCGTTTCATGGTGCGAAATGTCGTGGTCACGGGCGGATTAAAGGGTGAAGGCCGCAAGGCCGCAAGCCGATAGCGGTGCCGTGAGGGGGACACTCCTGTCCCCCAGTTCTTGTTCCCGGCAAGGCATGGGGGACAGGAGTGTCCCCCTCACGGCTGCCCCGTCTCAATGCATCCCGCTCGCCTTCAGCAGTGTCTCCTGCACCAGCTCATCCTCATCCGGCGTCACGCTCAGCGGCTTGCCCGCGCGGACGCACGCCGCCAGCTCTGCGAACTCGTTCACATACCGCTTGTAGGGCGGGTAGTTGATCACCTGGCTGCCCTTTTTGTAAGGCCCGGCGTCCTTCGCCAGTTCCACCGTGAGCACGGGCTGCTCCAGCGGCCGCACGATGGCCATTCCGTTCGTCCCCTGAATCTCAAACGTCCGGTGGGCCCCCGCGACCGGCTGCATCGCCGCGCTGCTGATGATCCCGATGGCTCCCTTGAAATCAATCACCGCCACGCAATTGTCCGCCACCGCGTCGGCGTCCTTCGCATCATGCCGCAGCACCGGTGTCACCTTCGCGTGCTTGCCCAGCAGCCGCACCAGCGGATCAATCAGATGGCAGCCCAGCTCATACATCGTGCCCCCGGCAATCTCGCCCACCGACCGGCGGGACTCGCCCGAGATGTTCGTGTTGATGACCCCGCGCACAAAGAACACCTCGCCCAGCCACCCTTGGCGCGCGGCATCGAGCGCGGCGTTGATGCCGGGATTGAATCGCCACATGTAGCCCATCTGCATGAGCACCTTCTTCTCGCGGGCCAGGCTGAGCAGCTCGCGGAACTCCGCGAGCGTCACCGTCGGCGGCTTCTCCACATGGATGTGCTTGCCCGCCGCCAGCGCGGCCTTCGCCAGCGCGTGCCGGCCCATCGCATCGCTCTCCACCGCCACCACCTCGCTCGCCGCCAGCACCTGCTCCTGCGAAAGCACCTTCGCCCCGAGCTTTTCGGCGGCCGCCCGATGTTTCGCATCCGGCTCAAAGACGCCCACGCACTCCCAGTCCGCCGACTCCAGCGCCAGCTTCACCTTCGGCATCCCATGCGAATGACTGCACCCGAGGAAACCAATCCGGACCCGACGGGGTGCCTCCGCCGCCGGAGCGGACACGGCCAGGGCGGTGACGGCGGTGGTGTGGAGAAAAGCGCGGCGGTTCATGACAGTGGGAGGAGTGTTTTCCATCCGGCCCTTTGGGGCAAGGAGAGTTGAGCCGGCGAGGACGTAGCGCCGGCCTCCGGCCGGCCGTGCCGCAAGCGTCCGCGCTTGCCCGCGAGGCGAGCCCATGCACGCCCGGTGGAATAGTTGATGCAGGACCACGGCGCACTTCGACTCCCTCTCCCTGCCTCGGAGGAGGGGAGAGGGTGGGGGTGAGGGGTGGCGTCGGGAGCCCGCCCCCGGATTTTCCCCAATGGCTTCGTTCGGTAAAAACAAATCCCCCTGAACCCCTGAACCCCGTGCCGGTGGCTTGCAGCCACCGCCTTGCGGGTGGAGTGCTTGAGGACTTTGGACCTCGGACGTAGCGCCGGCTTCCGGCCGGCCGTGCCGCAAGCGTCCCCGCTTGCCCCGCGAGGCGAGCCCGTGCATGACCGGTGGAATAGTTGATCCAGGACCCCGGCGCACTTCGACTCCCTCTCCCTTCCTCGGAGGAGGGGAGAGGGTGGGGGTGAGGGGTTGAGCCTGTATCGATTTGGCGGACACCATTGGGTAAGGTGGCCGGCGTCCGCCC
>CAZCBE010000194.1:0-7920 GCA_964496695.1 uncultured Klebsiella sp. | reverse complement strand
TTTTTGCGCGCCCCACAGCCGCCGCTTCGCGCCAGGGAGCGAAATCCTGAAACCGACCGTTTTTTAACGGGCTGCTAAGCGGGCGGGCTCACGCAGCGAAGGCGCGGCCGGCGCTCAGCTCGAAGGCTTGGAATACTCTTCTTCCAGCTTCTTGGCGCACTCCGGGCAGATGCCGTGGGACGCCTTGACGCCGGTCTGCTGGGCGAAGTGCTGTTCGATGGTGAACCACTTCTGCTCGACCTCGATCTTGCGGCACCAGGCGCAGACGTGGAGGAAGGACTCCAGGTAGCTCAGGCGGGAGACGATGAGGTAGATTTTGTAGGCCGAGAAGATCCACAAGAGGATGACCACGCCGGATTTGGCGGACACTTCCAGATAGGTCTCGTTGTTCTCGTCGCCGACGCCGAGGTGCGACCAGATGCCGAACAGCTTGTCCGCCCACAACACCATGACGATGGTGATGAAACCCAGCGCGTGCCAGAAGAGCGCCTTGTGCCAGTGGACTTCCTGTTTTGGTGGGGGCGGAGCCTTCTTGTCGGCACCGCTCGTCGTTGGCTCGCTTGAATCGTCCATGCTGGGTTGTTTGGGTGGCCGTCCGGCGGCTTGTTCAAATTCTATTCCGCAATCCGCAGATGGTCTTCCTCGCTGTCAGGTGCCTGGACCAGCCGCGTTGACTTTGATGGCGTTAGGATTCACTTCAAAATGTGAAAAGCGAGCCAAAAAACGCTGTCTTAATCCGTTAAAGTTTCGCTGGACGGTGCGGCTAGGGCCATTCAGACGGGGTTTTCGGGCGGGATGGCATTGCCCAGCAAGCCCACCAGTTCCGACATTGCCCAGGCGCGCGAACGGGCCGACAAGACGTCGGCGGTGTGGCCGTGCTGCCAGACGGCGTGGCGGATCACGTGGCCCGCGTTCGCATGGAGCCGGGGCTGGGCGAGCCAGCCGCCCAGGTAGCCGGCGAGCACATCGCCGCTGCCACCCTGGCCGAGGTCCGGGTTGCCGGAGGAGTTCACGAAGAGCGGGCCTTCGCCGCGGCCGACGAGCGACTGGCGGCCCTTGAGCACCACCCAGCAATCGCCCCAGCCCCGGGCGATCTGCCGCACTGCCGTCGCACGGTCGGCGAGCACGCCGGCCTTCGAGAGACCGAGCATCTTGGCCGCCTCGCCAGGGTGGGGCGTGACCACGCGCAGCGCACCGGAGGCGGTCGGACCCGGCGGCAGCCAGTTCAGCGCGCTGGCGTCCGCGATGACCGGCAGGGGAGCTTCACGCCAGAGGCGGATGGCTGCTTGAACGAGAGGCGGAGGGAGGTCCGCCCCAGCGAGGCCGGGGCCGATCAGGATCGCGGAGCACGAATTTGGCAACGCAGTGTCCTGCGCCCACGGATGGACCATCGGCTGCGCGAGCTGCGCGGCAACCATCGGATACACACGCTCCGTGGTGAATACGCTGACCAAACCTGGCATGGCCCGCAGCGCGCCCTGTGCCGCCAGGACTGCCGCGCCGTGATAGCCTTGGCTGCCGGCGAAGATGGCGAGGTGTCCGAAGGTGCCCTTGTGCCCCTCGGACGGACGCGGGGGCGGGAAGCGTGCGAAATCCTCGGGCAACGTCCAGTTTACCTCGGACTGGAAGGGACACGGCACGAGTCCGATGTCAGCGGCGACTTCCAGGCGGCCGACGAACGGAGTGGCCTGCGGGTGCGGCAGCCCTTGCTTCACCGCGCCAAAGGTCAGCGTGGTCGTGGCCCGCACGGCATCCCCGAGCGGTTCGCCAGTGTCCGCGTTCAACCCGGATGGCACATCCACCGCGAGGATGGGGATACGCGACTGGTTCAGCGCCTCAATGAGCGGCAGCCAGTCTCCCGCCAGCGGCCGGCTCAGGCCGATGCCGAACAGCCCGTCCACGATGAGTGTCCCTCGAAATCCGGTGACGTTGGCCACCACCACCGCCGGGTCCGTCACATTCACCACCCTGACCCGCCGGTTCGCCAGGTGCTCCGCAGCGAACCGCGCGTCGTCTCCGTTGTGACCCTTGCCGGCAAGGATCAGTATCTCGTCCCCGGGACACGTCATGCGGAGCGCACAGTGCGCCACGGCCTGTCCGGCGCGGCGCATGACGGACTCCTCGGACACGCCCGTGGCCCAGGTCGCCTGTTCCCACGCGCGCATTTGGGCGATGGTGATGACCGGTGTCGGCATGAGTCAATTAAGCGTCAAAGCGCGGGACAGCGCAACGCTGCTGCCTCGCGGTCATGCGGGATGAATCCAGATGAAGCCGAAGGCCGGTTCCCAGCGTCTGCCCCTGCGTCATGTTGATACCCAAACGCTTCATCGGTGCGGCCGGTCTTCTGTCCTTGGCCACCACGCTTTCCGGCGCCACCGCCGACTGGCCGCAGTGGCGAGGCCCCAGCCGTGACGGTGCGCTGGGCGGCGGCCCGGCGCTCACCAGCACCTGGTCCGCCGATGGTCCGCCCAAACTTTGGGAGAGCGAGCCGATCCCCAGCGACGACGACGGCGGGCACGGCAGCGTGGTCGTGGCCGGCGGGCGGGCCTATCTCTCGGTCGTGTGGCATCGTGACGAGCCGAGCGAGACGCGCACTCTCACGGACCTCATCCTGCGCACGCAGCTCGGCCATCAAAACCCGGCCAGCCTCGGCAAGGAACTTGTGGCCAAGATCGAGGCCACGCGCGAATCCATTCCGCCCACGTTGCGCGGCGCGAAGCTCGACGAGTTTATCCAGAAGTTCATCGAGGAGAACCTCGACAAGAAGCAACGTCAGCTTTTCAGCGGCTTCATCGGCGGTCGCTTCAGGAAGGGCCAGTTGGCCATTCCGCTGGGAGATTACGACAAGCTGCTTACGCGGGTGGAGAAGCCGTTCGCTTCCCAGGCGGAATTCGAGAAGTGGGTCAACGAGCAGGGTTTTGCCGACCATGTGAAGCAGGCGGTGCTCGCCGCCGTGCCGCCCAGCCAGCGCGTGGCGGAGGACACCGTTGTCTGCCTCGATGTGAAATCCGGCAAGACCCTTTGGATGGCGAAGTCCCCGGGCGAACCCAAGGGACGCAATTGCTCCAGCACGCCCTGCGTGGCCGGCGGGCGCGTCTTTGCGATGGGCAGCACCCATCTCTACGCCGTGGATGCCCAGAGCGGCAAAGTCCTCTGGTCGCAGCCGTTGCCGACCAAAGCTCCCGGGTCCTCGCCCCTCGTCGTGGACGGGGTGGTGGTCATTCTCGCCGGCAAGCTCGCGGCCTACGATGCGGCCACGGGCAAGCTGCTCTGGGAGCAGCCCAAGATCGGCGGCAGCAACGCCTCGCCCAGCGTGTGGCAGCACGGAGGCAAGTCCGTCCTGATCTGCAATGGCCGCAACGAACTCGCCGGAGTGAATCTGCAGACCGGCGAGGTCCTTTGGACCACGCCCGGCGGTGGAGACTCCACGCCCGCGATCGCCGGGGACCGGGCGGTTGTCCTCTCACGCGCGGCGAATGTCGGCTTCGCCGGTTACCGTCTCTCGGCCACCGGTGCGGAGAAGCTCTGGAACCACCCGACCGACGCGCTTCGTTCGCAGTCCAGTCCGGTGATCCACGCTGGACATGTGTATCTCTTCGAGGATGGCGAACATCGTTGTGTGAATCTGGAGACGGGCAAGATCGCGTGGACGCAGAAGGTCGCTTCCTCCATCACCTCGCCCGTGGTCGCAGACGGCAAGATCTTTGTGGTGATGAACAACGGCAACAACCTGCTCATGATGAAAGCCACGGCCGAAGAGCGAGTGGAACTTGGTAAGGCGAACGTCCGGGCACTCTGGATTCCGTCGCCCACCATCGCCGACGGCAAGGTGTTCCTTCGCCATCGCGACCGGGTGCGCTGTTTCGATCTCGCGGTGGGCCATTGACCCCGGGCGCGCGGCGTTCACGCCGCTTCAGCGTGCGAGCTAACCAGTGCCTGTGCATCTTCACCGGACTCTTGGAAGTCGCGAAGCGTCTGGAGTGCGGCGCGTTTCACCGCCGCTTTTGCTCGGGCGCACGGGACGGCTGCGGATTTTCCGTTACCCCTTTCAAGGGAAAAAGCGGTGCTGAAAGCTGCCGCCCGTCCTCCGGCGCGCGGCGTTCACGCCGCTTCAGCGTGCGAAACATTTTGGTGATGCACACGCCTTATGGCATTCGGACGATGAAGCGGCATAAATGCCGCGCGCCACTCTGACTACTGCGCAACCACGCAGTAGAGATACTTGTCCGACCGCAGGAACAGCTCCTTCCCGCTGATGGCGGGCGTGGCATTGAACTGGGTGGTATCGGCGGCGAAGGCGTTTTGCGTCACCAGCTTGAACTGTGGCTTGGCCTCGATCACGAACGTGCCATTCAGCCGGCTCACCGCGTAGATGTTCCCGTTCGCCAGCACCGCCGAGGCGTAGAAGGGCTTGCCGCCGCGACCAGTGGCGCTCGCTCCCGGCAGCCGTTCCTTGAAGACCTGTTCGCCGGTCTTCGCGTCGAGGCATAACGCGAACCCCTGGTCTGTCACCACATAGAGCCGGCCCTCGTGCAGCACCGGGGTGGGCACGTAGGTGCTGTTGCGACCGGACCACACCCGATGCGTGCCGCTCACGTCACCCTTGCCGCCGGTCTTGATCGCCACGGCACCAAGTTGCGGGAACCCACCGAAGGCGAATACCACGCCGTCCCCGGCCACCGCGCTGGGAGCGATGTTGCCGGGCAAGCCTGACGTGGCATACCAGCGGAGTTTGCCGGTCTCGGGATTGATGGCCCACAGTTCGTCGGGCAGGGCGAAGACCAACTCGGGGGCCGCCGCGCTTCCGGTGAAGACCGGTGTGCTGAACACATATTCCAGCGCGGAGCCCGGCGCACGCCAGACTTCCTTGCCCGTCAACTTGTCGAGCGCGACGATGGCGTGCGCCTCCTCGGACGCGGTGATGATCACCGTGTCTTTGTAGAGCACGGGACTGGCGGCCGAACCCCAGTTCTTGCCGTTTGCGCTGGAGCCGAGCTTCACCTGCCAGAGCTGCTTGCCTTCGAGGTCAAACGCCGCCGCGCCGCCGCGACCGAAATAGACATACACCCGCTCCCCGTCGCTCGTGGGTGTGTGGCTGGCATAGCCGTGCTCAGGCAGGTAGCCATCGTAGTGATCCGCCGGCGATTCACCGGCCACGGAGCGCAGCCACTTCAGCTTGCCCGTCGCGCGGTCCACGCAGACCAGTTCACGATTCAACGAGGTCTTGCCCTTGGTCGCGCCAAGACCGCTCCAGCACGTCACGAACAGCCGGTCGCCGACGAGTATGGGGCTGGAGGTGCCGGGACCGGGCAGTTCAGCCTTCCACTTCAAGTTTTGCGCATCGCTCCAAGTGGTCGGCGGCTGCGCGCCGGTGGCGATGCCGGAGCCATTGGGGCCGCGGAAGCGCGGCCATTCCGGCTCGGCGGCGAGGGTCGCGTGAATCGAGAACAGGGCGAGCAGTGCGCCGGGGCGAAGGAAAGTCATAGTGGGAATGCGACGAAGGAACGCTTTGGAATTCTCCATCCAGTGAAATCTCTCTCATGAGCACCGGGCTTCAGCCCGGTGTAGCAACAAACCCCGACCAGCTCAGCCGCTTTGGCGGCTTGCTGAGCACGAGGGAAAGCCGTTGAAACGGCTGGCCAGCCTCGCCTACCGCGGGACACCCGGCTAAAGCCGGGTGCTAATGAGAGGGCTGGTTTGTATACCCGCCCAACGAGGTTCAGCGCCTGCCGCGCTGTCATGTCTGAATCCTCCATCCAAATCTCTTGGCCATCTCTCTGACGTATCGCTTCTGTTGGCGTAAATCTTCTGCGGGGTCTGACCGCTTGCGAGTGCGTGGTCGGTCCACTGGCGCATCCTCAACAATGACGACGCGAATCTCGTCGCCAACCTTGAGCTTTCGGTCCACCCAGCGGACATGCTCGTCTGTAGGAGTAATGAGGCCACCAACGCCCAAACGCAACTCCTCCTCAACTGAGGCGGGCTTCTTGGCGCGCGTGTGCTCTCCCCTGCGGCGCACCCAAGTGACATGCGCACCGACTACGCCAGTATCGCCGACTCCGGCGCGGCTCACCTTCTTTCCGTTTAGATAGACGTGGAATACTGGCATGGCGTGAAGCGGCCTAACGATCCCAGCTCAGCGACCTAGCGCATGGGACGCAACGATTGCAACCACGACGCTCCCGCCGGTTTCGTTGCTGCGCCTGGTTAGCCGCACGATTGGAATCCTGTCCGTAATCATGATCGAATGTGGGCTGCTAAACGGCGCCACGTCTCCACCTGTTCCGGACTGAGCCGCGCCTGAATGTCCTCGACCTCTGCCTCTGAAGCCTGAGCGTGAATGTTGTCGAGCAATGCTCCAAGCAGGTGAGCGACTCCTCCGAAATCGTAAGGCGCAACATCACCGCGCCAGTTTCGAAATCCTCGAAGGTAGTCCGCTAGCTGTTCGTATGATTTGATATTGGAAATGTCCATACGCGTAATGCGGCCTAACAGGATCTTGGGCGCGCCATCCTAATTCTTCCTGACAAACTTCTGCGCGCGCTTGCCGATGATGTCGCCGGCATACAGGTTGCCCTTCGAGTCGAAGGCCAGGCAGTGGAGCCAGTTCAGGTCGCCGGGCTGTTCCTTGCCATCCTCGCCTTTCGGCACGGTCCAGAGCTGCGTGACCTTGCCACTGGTGTCGAACTTCATGAAGACCTGGTCCTTCGGCGGGCAACTCAAGGGCGCACCGGGATACTTGGGGTCATTGCGCCACGGCATCGGTGAGGAGCCGCAGACCCAGATCTCATCCTTCGCGCCGACCCAGAAGCCCCAGGGCACGATGATGTTCGCCCACGAGTCGAGGAGCTTGCCCGCCTGACTGTAGATCTGGATGCGCACATTGTTGCGGTCGGCCACGTAGAGGCGGCCCTTCGAGTCCATGTCAATCGCATGAGGGATGGAGAAGTTCCCGGTGCCGGTGCCGAGCGTGCCCCACTGGCGGATGAACTTGCCGGTCTTGTCGAAGTGGACGACGCGGTTGTTACCGTAGCCGTCGGATATGAACACGTCGCCGTTCGGGGCCAGGGCCACGTCGGTGGGCATGTCGAGCCGCTGCGTGTCTGCGCCTTTCTCGCCCGGCACACCGAAGGTCTGGAGCAGCTTGCCCTCGGGCGTGAACTTGCGCACGACATGGAACCCCACGTCGGAGAGCCAGATGTTCCCGGTGCGGTCAATCTTCAGGTGATGCGCGTTGCTCACCACGCCGTCGCCCCACGCGCGGATGAACTTGCCGTCGGCGGAATAGACCTGCACGGGGTTGTTCGTGCGGGTGAAGATCCAGACATTGTCCTGCTTGTCCACGGCGATGCCGGGCACATGGCCGAAGTGAACGCCCGTCGGGCGCTGGGGCCAGGTCGGGTCCACCTCATACCACGGGGCGAGGTTGACCTGCGGGTATTTGGATTCGGTGGCGGCCTTCTCCGAGGTGGTCTTCGCCTGCTGGGCGGAGAGCGACGCGAGACTCAAGGCGAGGGCAACGACGGTGAATGGGAAGCGGAACACAGTGTTCATGGGTGCGTAAAGAGACTGCTCACCCCGCCCGCCGAATTCAAGCCATGACCACCGCGCCCTTCACGCGAAATTCATTCCAATTTCCAATGACAATCTGTGGGATGGCTGATGAGGCGCGCGACGCCCATCTTCTCCCTCTCCCTTCCTCGGAGGAGGGGAGAGGGTCGGGGTGAGGGGTGTCGTCCGGCAGAAATCTACCGATTAACATTTGAATTGGTATCACGGTTGCCTTCGCATCACCGCACCCGAACCTCCTCGCCATGGGCCGGAGCGCGGGCGTCCGGCACAGTGCCACGACATGGTAGACAGTTCAGTGCCACGACATGGTGAACAGTCTTGCGCAGTTGGGAGACTGCGGAGCAGTTC
>CAZCBE010000193.1:0-8147 GCA_964496695.1 uncultured Klebsiella sp. | reverse complement strand
GGGCGGACGCCGGCCACCTTACCCAATGGTGTCCGCCAAATCGATACAGGCTCAAGAGCCCGCGAATCACGCGGATGACGCGAATGGAGAGACTGCGAAACGAAGCCAATTGGAAGGCTGGGAAGGGAGGGGGAAACCACGAATGGACACTAATGAACACGAATGGAACAGATTGCCGTTGTTGGTGTTGGGCATGAATCGCCGTGGGGTTCGGCAAGGGACTCGCCGTGGGAATGTCGAGCTACATGAGAATATGCTTTTGCGAAACGAAGCCATTGGGAGTGGTCGGCCGACACCCCTCACCCCAACCCTCTCGCCTCATCCGATGAAGGGAGAGGGAGCCGGAGTCGGGACGGAGGAACGGCTTTTTTGCGAAACGAACCCATTGGGGGCGGGCGGTTGCTGGAGGAGCGAAGGTGCGCCTCTGGTTTCCCGTTTCCAAGGCGGCCAGGATGGCTACTATCCACCCATGACCACGCGCCTCCTTCTGGCCTTGCTGGGCTTCGTGCTGCTTGGCGGTCGTTCTCCCGCCGCCGAGGCCAAGCGGCCGAACATCCTGCTCATTTACGCCGACGACCAGTCTTACAAGACGGTCGGGTGCTACCCGGAGTCGTGGCCGTGGGTGAAGACGCCGAACATTGACCGGCTGGCGGCAGCGGGCGTGCGCTTCCATGCGGCCTATCTGGGCGCGTGGTGCATGCCGTCGCGGGCCGCGATGCTCACGGGGCGGCATCCGCACGGGGTCGAGAGCATGCGGATGGAGGGCAAGTATCCCGCGAGCGCCTACGATCCGAAGCAATGCCCGTTCTGGCCGGCGGTCCTCCGGCAGCAGGGTTATCACACGGCGCAGATCGGGAAGTGGCACACGGGAGTGGATGCCGGGTGGGGCCGGGACTGGGATCACCAGATCGTCTGGAACCGCCCGCTGCACCCGGAGAATGCCGGGGCCTACTACGAGCGGCAGCTTCTGGCGATCAACGGCAAGGAGGAATGGGTGGACGGGTATCCGGCGGACAATTACTCGCAGTGGGCCGAGGACTATGTGCGCGGCAAGACGCGGGCGGGGGACAAGCCTTGGTTCCTCTGGCTGTGCTACGGGAGCATCCACGGGCCTTCGAAGCCCGCCGCGCGGCACAAGGGCCTCTACGCGAACGCCGTCGTGCCCGAGCCGGCGGACCTCTTCCCGCCGCGCCCCGGCAAGCCCGACTATCTGAACCGCACGCAGTCGTGGGCCAAGGCCGCCGACGGCACGGCCATTGCGGGGAAGAGCGGCGAGACCTTTGGTGACGAGAGCGGGAAGAAGCGGCAGACCTTCGCGGGCTTCGTGCGCCAGATGAACGAGTGCGTGCCGGCGATTGACGAGGGCGTGGGCCGGCTGATGGCGGCGCTGAAGGAGACGGGGCAACTGGAGAACACTATTGTAATCTACACGGCCGACCAGGGCTTTGGCATGGGCGAGCACGGCTTCCGCACGAAGCTCGGGCCTTACGACGCCACCTACCGTTCGCCGCTCATCATCGCGAAGGCCGGCCTCACGCCGACGGGCAAGGTATGCACTGTGCCAGTGAACGCGCCGGACCTGATCGCGACCTTCGCGGCGCAGGCGGGCGTGAAAATCCCGTGGGCCACGCACGGCCGCGACCTGACGCCGCTGCTCAAGAATCCCGCCGCTGCATGGCCGCACCCGTGCCTGTATGAATTCACCGGCGAGAACTACGGAGCAACCGTCGCCGAGCGGGTGCGCACCGAGCCGGCGAAGGCCGAATATCACGACGTGCCCTGGTATGCCGCCGTGGTGCAGGACGGCTGGAAGCTCGTCCACTATCTGAAGCCCGGCGTGGGCGACGAACTCTACGATTTGAAGACTGATCCCGAGGAACTGACCAACCGCATCGCGGCACCGGAGGGGAAGGAGCGGCTGGTGAAGCTGCAGGCGGCGCTGAAGGCGGAACTGGAGCGGACGCAGGCGGGGTTCCGGCCACCCCTTGCGACAGGGAGGCAAACCGCCGAGGAGCATTGCTCAAATGCTGAATTGCACCCCCATCTTTGTCCTCCCTGAATCTTTGGGGGAGTTCTTGGAAGCATGGCTGGAAATCCACGGGGCCGGGGCACACCATCGGCCAACGGGCGGCCAATCCAACGGGGAAGCGGAGGAAACGGGCGGGGGAGGGAATCTGTCTCTTCCGATTTTCAGGCCGGAAGAGACAGCCAGACAGCTTGCTTACTTCTTCTTGCCGGCGGGCTGCTGCTTGGCGGCGGCGGCCTGCTTCTTCTTCTGGTCGGCGCTGCTGACCTTGACCTGCTTCTGGGAGGACTTCTTCTGGGTGGCCTTCGGGGATTTATCGCCCATGATGTTTTGCTTTCTTCTGCGGGTTGACTCGCCTGCGGAATGTTTGTTTCTCCGAAGGTCAAGCCCACCCTGCGCGCTGGAGCGGCGAATGTAAATGACGGACGCAGAATCATTGAGGAAATGCGCGCTCAACCGGCCGGCGCGCACCTTCGGATTTGCCCCGCAGCACAGTTGCCGGATACTTTTTCCACGTCACCCGACATGCGTCCGCCCGGCCAACTCACCTCCCTCTCGCCCCGCGAGCGCCAGTTGCGCGCGGCGGAACGTCAGCAGCCGGAAGCGCGGCCCTCGCTGCTCGCGGAGTTGTTCGCGCTGCTCGAAGCGGACGGCCCGCTGCGAATCAACTTCGACGATCTCTGCGGCCTCGCGGAGCAGATCCCCGACCTCCGGTTGCCGGTGGATCATCAACTGCACAATTGTGGCCTGTGCGTCCGGGCCAAAAGCAACCCCGCCTCGCTGCCCGACTGCGTCCGCAACAAGCACGCGGTCAACCGGCTCCTGCTCCGGCGGCGCGAAGGCTTCGCCGGGCAGTGCCATCTGGGGCTGACCGATCTTGTCGAGCCGCTGCTGGTGAAGGGCCGCATGCTCGGCACGTTTTACTTTGGCTCGGTCGTCGTGCGCGGCACGGAAGCCGCCGGCCGCCGGCGCATTCGGAAGTATTGTCGGCGACGCCAGCTTGATCCGCAGCCGCTGCTCACCGAGTTCGACCGCGCCCCGCGCGTGCCCGCCGCGCTGCTCCCCACGCTGCGCCAGCACCTCGGCTTTGTGGCCCGTCTGACGGCGCGGCTGGTGGAAGCCTGGGGTTTCCCCTCGGGCAGCGAGCAGCCTGGACTGGCGGGCACGATCTGGCAGCCGGACTCCGCCAAGCCATTGCCCGTGTTGCTGCGGCGGGCCATGCAGCACACGTTGAACCATTTCTCCGGCCCGCTGGATTTGAACCGCTGCGCCCGGGCGCTGAGGGTCAGCCCGGACCATCTCGGTGCGTTGTTTCGGACGCGCCTCGACTGCACGTTTGGTGATTACCTCGCCCGGGTCCGGGTGAACCACGCCCGCCGCCTGCTGGAGACCGGCCGCTTCCGCGCGGGTGAAGTCGCCCATCGCACCGGCTTCGCGGACCAGGCGCATTTCGGCAAGGTGTTCAAGCGGATCACGGGACAGACCCCCGGCGAGTATGTGACCCAGCATCGGATTTGAGCGCCTCGTAATCAGACCAAATTTCACCCCGTTATCGCACCTCGCCGGGCGCGTCGAAGCTGATAGCCTTGGCCGCACATTATGAAACGAACCTTGCTTGCCAGCCTCCTCGGTGCGGCCACCCTCGCCCTCGCGCACGGGCCGGCTTCCGCCGCGCCCCGCAGTGTCTCCGGCATCTACCCGCACCTCGCCATGTTCAACAACGAGGGCGAGTGCGGCACCGGTGCGGTGGTGCCATGGGCGGGGCGGCTGTGGGTCATCACCTACGCGCCCCACATGCCGCGCGGCTCGTCGGACAAGTTCTACGAGGTCACGCCCGCGCTGGAGCAGATCATCCGGCCTGAGAGCATCGGTGGCACGCCGGCGAACCGCATGATCCACCGCGAGTCGCAGCAGCTTTTCATCGGGCCTTACGCGGTGGATGCGCAGGGCAAGGTGCGCGTGATTCCCTACACGCAGATGTTCGGTCGGCCCACGGGCAACGCCCGCCATCTCACTGATCCGGCGGGAAAGATTTACAGCGCGACCATGGAGGAAGGCCTTTACGAGATTGATGTAAAAACCCTCGCCGTGACGGAACTGTGGGCCGACGAGCAGAAGAAGGACGGCCGGCATGCGGACCTGCCGGGCTACCATGGCAAGGGGCTTTACTCCGGCTTCGGCCGCATCATCTACGCGAACAACGGCGACCATGCGCGCGAAGCCCTGTCCAATCCCGCCGTGCCCAGCGGCGTGCTCGCGGAGTGGGACGGCAAGGCCGACGCGTGGACCGTCGTGCGCCGCAACCAGTTCACCGAGGTCACCGGCCCCGGCGGCATCTACGGCAACGAGCAGCCGGACCGCGATCCGGTCTGGAGCATCGGCTGGGACCATCGCTCGCTCATTCTGCAGGTGCTCGAGCGTGAGGGGGACACTCCTGTCCCCCGCCCCACGGCTGCTGCGGACAAGAGTGTCCGCGCCACCTGGCACAGCTTCCGCCTGCCGAAAGGCTCGCACAGCTACGACGGCGCGCACGGCTGGAACACCGAGTGGCCGCGCATCCGCGAGATCGGCGGCGGCGAGTTCCTCATGACCATGCACGGCACGTTCTGGAAGTTCCCCAAGACCTTCAGCGCGGGAAATTCCGCCGGCCTCGCCCCGCGCTCGAACTACTTGAAGGTCATCGGCGACTTCTGCCGCTGGAACGACCGGCTCGTCTTCGGCTGCGATGACACGGCGAAGAGCGAGTTCCTCAACAAGCGCAAGGCCAAGGGCGAAATCGTCGGCCCCGGCCGCTCGCAGTCGAACCTGTGGTTCACCGAACCCGCGCAGCTCGACCAGCTTGGGCCGGCCATCGGGCGCGGCGCGGTGTGGTTCGATGAACCAGTGAAGGCCGGTGCGCCCAGCGATGCTTATATGTTCTCCGGCTACGCGCATCGCACGCTGCACCTCGCCGTGCGTGAGGGGGACACTCCTGTCCCCCGTCCCGCTGCTGGAGCCACAGCGGACAAGAGTGTCCGCTTTACGCTGGAAGTGGACGCCAAGGGCGACGGCCAGTGGACCAAACTCCGTGACGTGGAAGTCCCCGCCAGTGGCTACACTTGGACCGAGTTCACCGCGCCGGAACAGGGCGTCTGGGTGCGCGTGAAGGCCAGCCGCGACTGCGCCAAGGCCACCGCGTTCTTCCACTATCGCAGCACGGACGAGCGGCCCGTCACGGCGGCTCCGATGTTCGCCAGCCTGGCCAAGCCCGGTGAAGCCGGAGTCAACGGCGGCCTGCTCTACGCGCGCGGCGGGGAGTTCAAAAACCTGCGCTTCGTCGCCAGCGATGCCTCCGGCGAACTCGGCTGCTACGACCTCGACAGCGAACTGAAGCTGCGCAAGGCCGACGACGCGCCCGGCATCGCGTGGATGCACAAGAACGTCGCCATCCCGCAGAACGTGCTGACCCTGGACGCCGCTTCCGTGCTCTACGTGGACAACAAGGGCCGCTGGCGGCTGCCGAAGGGGGACGCATCCTTCGAGCGCCCCGGCCCGCTCGGCGACGAACGCATCTGCCGCGAGGTCTGCACGGAACGCGATATGTTCAATGCCGCCGGCACCTTTTACGAATTGCCCGCCGACAACGCGGGTGGCTTCGCGAAGGTCCGCCCCATCACCACGCACAACCGTCGCATCAAGGACTACGCGAGCTATCGCGGCCTGCTTGTCCTCTCCGGCCTCGGAGCCGACGCACCCGCCAGCGAGCACGTCATCCGCAGCGACGACGGCAAATGCGCGCTCTGGGTCGGCTCGGTGGATGACCTGTGGCACTTCGGCAAGCCGCGCGGCACCGGCGGCCCGTGGAAGGATACCGCCGTGAAAGCCGGCCAGCCCAGCGACGCCTATCTGATGACCGGCTACGACCGCAAGCGCGTGACCCTCTCTCACACCGCAAAGGAGTCCGTGAAAATCCGCCTCGAAGTGGACCTCACTGGCACGGGAGTGTGGGTGAAGTATCGCGAGTTCATCGTCGAGCCGGGCAAGCCGACGGAACACACCTTCCCCGCCGCCTACACCGCCTACTGGGTGCGTGCCGTCACGGATCGTGAAACCACGGCCACGGTGACTTTTGTCTATGAGTGAAGTTCCAACCGGCATCGAACCGATCTCAAATTCGAGTGCCATGCAAAAGCCGAACGAAGTCGGGCATTGTCCCCCACGTTTCCCCTCACCCCGGCCCTCTCCCTCCGGGAGAGGGAGCTACGCAGTCCGCGCCGGACTAACGAGCGGCGCATCCGGTTGCCGGACGCGCTGGCTGCGATTCCCCCTCTACCGGAGGGAGAGGGCCGGGGTGAGGGGGAAGGGCGTCGGCGTCGCCAACGGCTTGGTTTTCTGGACAACCACCCTCCTCGCGTTGCTGCACTCGTCCACCGTCGTGTCCGCCGCCGAGCCGCCGCTGCGCGAGCAGGCCATCGCCGGCATGAAGCGAGCCGCCGAGTTCTACCGCGCCAAGGCATCGGCGCACGGCGGCTATGTTTATTACACCTCGCTCGACCTCCGGCAGCGCTGGGGCGAAGGCGCGGCCACGCCCGACCAGATTTTCATCCAGCCGCCCGGCACGCCGGCGGTGGGCATGGCGTTCCTCAAGGCTCATGCCGCCACAGGGGACAAGTTCTACCTCGATGCCGCGCAGGCCGCCGCCGAGGCGCTCGTGTATGGCCAGCTCGAGTCCGGCGGCTGGGCGCAGGTGATTGACTTCAACCCGCGCGGTGCCAAGGCCGGCCAGTATCGCAACGGCAAGGCGCGCGGGCGCAACTACTCGACCTTCGACGACGGCATCTCGCAGAGCGCGCTGCGCTTCCTCATGCACGCGGACCAGGCGCTCGGCTTCAAGCACGCGGCGATTCACGAGGCCAGCGAGTTCGCGCGCAAGGCGGTGTTCGCCGCGCAGCATCCGAACGGCGCGTTCCCGCAGGTCTGGACCGGGCCCGCACCGCAGTATCCGGCGGTGAAGGCCAGCTTCCCCGACTACGAGTGGCGCACCGAAAATCGCGTCAAAAACTACTGGGACATGCCGACGCTCAACGACGATCTCTGCACCTACATCGCGCGTCCGCTCGAAGACGGCTGGACTATTTACAAAGACGAGCGTTGCCGCGCGGCGCTTGCGAAGCTTGGGGATTTCCTCCTGCTCGCGCAGTTGCCCGAGCCGCAGCCGGGCTGGGCGCAGCAGTATGACTTCAAGACCCGGCCCATCTGGGCGCGCAAGTTCGAGCCGCCCGCGCTCGCGGGCCGCGAGTCGCAGGACGCCATCGAGACGCTCCTGCAGGTCCACCGGGTCACCGGCGATGCGAAGTATCTGGAGCCGATTCCTCGCGCGCTGGCCTGGCTCAAGCGCTCGCGCCTCCCCGACGGCCGCCTCGCCCGCTACTACGAGCTGCGCACGAACCAGCCGCTCTACATGACGGCAGATTATCAGCTCACCAACAGCGACGCCGACGTGCCGCAGCACTATGGCTGGAAAACTGAGTCGCACGTCGAGCAGTTGGAGAAGGCCCTCGCCGCCGCCCAGGCCGGAACGGCGAAGGCCCCGCAACCCAAAGTCCCCACCGAAGCCCAAGTCCGGAAAATCCTCCAGGACCTGGATGCCGAAGGCCGCTGGGTG
The DNA here is from genome assembly GCA_964496695.1 of uncultured Klebsiella sp. Lineage (GTDB taxonomy): Bacteria > Verrucomicrobiota > Verrucomicrobiia > Limisphaerales > SXTU01 > SXTU01. The sequence goes on along the minus strand of CAZCBE010000193.1, from coordinate 477 downwards.
AGCAGCTACGCCGGCGGCATGATCGTAGGTCAGCCCAAGTTTGCGACGGGCTTCAAATACCTGGCCAGCGAAGTCTTCAACCGGAACTTGGAAACGTTGAGCGCCTACGTCGCCGCCGCAGCGAAGCCCTGACCTCAGAGGGGTTTTGGTTGGAACAAAGGGTGACGGATGGCTGGCCCCGAGGCGCGCGGCATTCATGCCGCTTCAACGTGCGACAACCTTCGGCAGGTTCGGACACCACGATGCCCGGACGTTGAAGTGGCATAAATGCCGTGGGCCGTTCAAATCGGTGCGAAAACTCACTGTGGGCGGCGGGATGAATTCACCCGTTGCATGGGCCTGCGCGGAGTGTCCGGAGTGCGGTGGCTTTCAACCCATTTTATACCAATTACGGGAATACACTGGTCGAATCCTTGCGGTGGGGGATTGAACGCGTTCTCCCTCACCCCGGCCCTCTCCCGCTGGGAGAGGGGGCCA
>CAZCBE010000192.1:0-8851 GCA_964496695.1 uncultured Klebsiella sp. | reverse complement strand
CCCGTTCTGCAGGGTGGCCGCTGCGGCCCGGAGTGCCGCGCTCCGGGGGCAGTGCCGAGATGCGCCCCGAATGCCCCGGATGGCGGGTCTGTGGCACGGTGAGAGGATCTCAATGACACGGCTTGCGCTGGGCAGCCGCGTGGGCTCTGTCTCTCGCTTCAGGTCAGTGTCGAGGCATGTCCGAGTCTCTTGAGAGCCGGTGGCTCTCAAGGGGTTTTTGTGATTCTCTGCCGAGCGTTTTTCCCGCCGGTGGAAGTTGGGGGTTTCATGTGCCACGCATGTCACCCGGATGCCTCACCGTTGCGAACTGCAAACTTGACTCCCGGCCCACTTCCCAAACACTGGCCGCATGGAAAACCAAACGCGACCTGCGCTGCGCGTCCAGTTCTGGGGCACCCGCGGCTCCCTTGCGAAGCCAGGTCGTGCCACCGTCCGATACGGTGGCAACACCTCCTGCGTGCAGGTCACCTCGGCGGCCGGCACGCTGGTGGTCATTGACTGCGGCACCGGGATTCATGACCTCGGCCGGATGCTCATGGCCAGCGGCCCCAAACCCGTGCGCGGCAGCATCCTCATCGGCCACACCCACTGGGATCATATCCAGGGGCTGCCCTTCTTCGCGCCGTTGTTCGTCCCCGGCAATGAGTGGGACATCTACGCGCCGCGCGGCCTTGGCCAGTCCTTGCGCGAGACGCTGGCGGGCCAGATGCAATACACCTACTTTCCGATCTCGCTGGAGCAGTTGGGGGCGAAGATCCACTACCACGAACTCATCGAGGGCTCGTTCGAGATTGACGATCTCAAGATCACCACCCGCTATCTGAACCACCCCGCGCTTACGCTGGGTTACCGCATCGAGTCTGGTGGCGCGACGGTGGTCTATGCCTGCGACCACGAGCCGTTTGCCAAACGGGGCGACGGTCCGGACCGGGAGTTCAGCCCGCGTGACCGGCGGCACGTTGAGTTCCTCGCCGGGGCGGACCTGGTCATCCACGACGCGCAATACACGGCACAGGAGTATCCGCAGAAGGTCGGCTGGGGCCACAGCACGATGGATTACGCGATGGACGTCAGTCAGGCCGCCGGGGCCAGCCGGCTGGCCTTTACGCACCACGATCCGCTGCGTGACGACGATGCGATTGACCGCCTGATCGCGGAGGTCCACGCGGTTCGGAAGAACGGCACGTCAACGCTCGAAGTCTTCGCCGCTGCGGATGGCATGACGGTGGACCTGAACCCGGCGCCCAACGGGCATAAGCGGGCCATGGCCGCGCCGGTGGTCGAGGAGTCCGCTGTGGCGGAGGTCCAGTTGCCCGTCATGCATTCCGTCCTGCTCGCGGTGACGAATCCGATGCTGGTGAACTTCCTTTCCGACGCAGCCAAGTCGAGCAACATCCGCATCATGCAGGCGGCCGATGGCAACCACGCGGTGCGTCTGGCCCGGGCGGAGCAGCCCTCGCTGGTCATCGTGGAGGAAACCCTGCCGGCGCTCGATGGCATGAGTGTCTGCCGCGCGCTGCGGACCGGGAACGGCGAGGGGCCGAGTGATGTCCCGGTCGTCATCCTCGCCGGTCAGGAGAATCGCACGGCCGGCCAGGCTGCCGGCGTGACCGACTGGCTGACGACGCCGTTCTCCGCTACTTACGTGCGCACCCACATGCAGGCATGGATCATGCGCAAGACCTGCCGCTGGAAACGTGCGGACAAGCCAGTGGACGAGGCCAACCGGCTCGCCACCCTGCGCGGCCTGAACCTGCTGGATACCGCGCCGCAGGAGCGCTTTGAGCGCATCACCCGTGTGGCCAAGGCGCTGGCGGACGTGCCCATCGCCTACATCTCGTTCGTGGACGAGAACCGCCAGTGGTTCATGTCCTGCCAGGGGCTTTCCGCCAAGGAGACGCCGCGTGACATGGCTTTTTGCGCCCATGTCGTCGTGCTCCGCGTGCCGCTGATCATCCCGGACGCGCTGCAAGACCCGCGCTTCGCTGAGAACCCGCTCGTGACGGACGATCCGCGCGTGCGCTTCTACGCCGGCTTCCCGCTGATCCTGCCGGACGGGAGCTGCATCGGCACTCTCTGCTTCGTGGACACGCGTCCGCGCCAGTTCTCGGAGGCCAGCATCCAGGCATTCCACGATCTCGCCGAACTGACGAAGCTGGAACTCCTCAACCGGCCGGCCAAGGCCGCCTGACGTTCGGCGTTGCTGTTTCAGCAGCGTTCCGAAGCCAGGGCAGGCGAACGCGGCTCATCTGCGAAATGGTTGTGGATTGCGCGGATTGGCAGAGCTTTCCAGTCACTGTGGGGGAAGCAGTTCAGCCGATGGCCGGCGTGCGCAACGGTTTCTCATCCGCTTCACCCGCGGTTTTCCCTTGGGGATTCGGGCTTATTGTTCGCCCAGCCAGTCGTCGTGCGTTTTCCACTGTGTTTCGGCCACCCGAAGCACCTCCGCCAGCGGGAACTGGGCCAGCACCGCCGTCAGAATCTCTGCCCCTTGCGCCACATTCCTCGTCGGCCCGCTGTGGATGATGCCACGCAAGATCTGGCTGATGCGGCGGGTCACGTCGTCTTTCGGCGGGGTGGCGTGGGAACTCAGCGTCGCCAGTGCCGCCACCACTTCTTCGTGAGTCTGGCCGGCGAGGAGTTCGCGGAAGACCGTTGCCCGGGCGGAACTGTCAAAGCCCGGTGCGCCGAAGATCTGCGCCAGCGCGGGGACGATGCCCGTCTCCACCGGACGGATGACCACGGGAGCAGGGGAGGGGACGCTCGGGAACTGACCGGTCTCGCCCACGCGAAATTCCAGCGTCACCGAGTGGGGGCCGTTGGATTCGGCCTGCGCGGCCGGGCCGGAGGCTTCAAGCGCGAAGTTCAAGGTCAGGCGGAGGTGTTCCGGGATCAGCGGCAGACCGCCCGTTGCCCGCTGGGCGGCGATGCCGCGTTCCACTTCGCGGAGCACGGTGGCGATGGCTTCATTGAGCGGTTGCATCTCCGCCAGCGTAGCAGGTCCGGCAAAAAGTTGCCTCTGAAAGTCCGGCGGTTATCCTCGCACCATGAACGACAACGGCTGGCAGCAGGAATTTCGCAAGATTTGGGACCGGGCGGTGACCGCGTGGCACGCCGGTCGGCGGACGCCCGGCTCGATGTTCAACCCGGCGGACCAGGAGTTCCTCGCCGGCATCGGCTGCAGCCCGCAGGAGTTGTTCGACTTCGTGGATGATGCGCAGCGCTACGATGGCGATCCAGACTACGAAACTTCGCTGGCCGTCACCGCCATCCGGCGGGACTACTTTCTGAAGATGCTCGGCGGCAAATCCACGGGCCGCGTGGCCACGATGGCCAGCCTGCCTGCCAAGTCCGCCGAAGTGGACGGCATCTCCTGGTTGCCGCGCCTGATCGTGAAGGCCCGGCTCAAGCTGCGCGGCGAAATGCCGGCGGATTTGATGTATGGCTGCGCGGGGGACCGCCCCTTCCTGCGCCGGATGAACATGACCCTGCCACAGTTTCTCGAACTCGTCCGGGACAGCGGCGACGACGACCGGCGCATCGTCACCACGCTGAAACGGGCGGCGAAGCTGGGTTGAGCCGGTGGAAGGCACCCGTGCGCGAGCGGCCATTCTCCGCAGTTGATCGAGGCGCAAATCAGGTTTTGAACACGAACGACACGATGTTCACATGCCACGGCATGAACAGGCATTCTCGCGCTTGGCAGCCGCTCTCCCTCACCCCAGCCCTCTCCCCTCCTCCGAGGAGGGGACAGGGAGCCGACGTGCCGCTTGGTCCGCATCGGTGATTTCATCGAAAGTCATTTAGATTTGGTCTGAGAGAGGGAGAGGCTGCGGAACGAAGCCATGGGGGATGCGAAAGCGGGGTGCGGACTTGGCTGGACGACTCGACATTGGAATGTCGAGCTACGGGCGCACCGTTGCGCTTGCGTTTGGCGGTGGGATTTGCCGGAATCGGTGGTGTATGAACCCTGTCCGCTTTGGCGCAGCATTGCTCTCTTTCGTCGCTGTGGCTGCGGGTGGTGCGGATCTGACCTCGGCGCTGCGAGTGCTCGATCCGAACGTGCTCACACCGGAGGAGCGCACCTTGCACTCGCTCGATTTGCGCCGCGACATGCAGGCGAGGATCACCGAGGTTAACCGGCGGGACCGCGAGGCTTGGGCGGCGCTCCAGTCCCGCGCGGAGTGGGAGAAGTTTGTGGCGCCGCGGATCGCAGCCTTGCGCCACTCGCTCGGTGAGTTTCCACCCGTGCCGGAGACGGTGCCGGTGCATGGCGTGCGGGTGGTGGAGGGGGAGGGGTTCCACATCGAGTGTCTGGTTTACGAGAGCCGGCCGGGGGTGTTTGTGACGGCGAATTTGTATCTGCCGGTGAAGGCTCCGGCCAGGCTGCCGGCCTTTGTCATCGTTCACAGCCATCACAATGCGAAGACGCAAGCCGAGCTGCAGGACATGGGGATGACTTGGGCACGCGCGGGCTGCGCGGTGCTGGTGCCCGACCAGCTTGGCTATGGCGAGCGGCGTGATCACCAGGCGGGCAACCGGCAGGATTACCGCTACCGCTACGTCAGCGCGCTCCAGCTCAGCAGCATCGGCGACAGCCTGATGGGCTGGATGGCGTGGGACACGATGCGCGGCCTGGACGTGGTGCTGCAGCGGGCGAGCATTGACCGGGACAAGGTGATCCTGCTCGGCTCGGTGGCGGGCGGCGGTGATCCGGCGGCGGTCATTGTGGCGCTGGACGCGCGCTTTACCTGCGTTGTGCCGTTCAATTTCGGCGGCCCGCAGCCGGAGACGCGCTACCCGCTGCCGGCTGACGTGGAGACCAGTTTCAATTACCTGGGCTCCGGCTCGTGGGAATCCACACGCAACCTGCCGCTGAGCGGGCGGGATGGTTTTCTGCCGTGGGTGATCGTGGGCAGCCTGGCGCCGCGCCGGCTCATCTATGCGCATGAGTTCAGTTGGGATCGCGAGCACGATCCGGTGTGGCGGCGGCTGGAGCAGATTTACGCGTGGCAGGGCGCGACGCAGAATCTTGCCTACACCACGGGTCACGGTGGGTTGCGCGGACGTCCGCCGGAGGCCTCGCACTGCAACAACATCGGGCGGGCACATCGCGCGCGCATCCACACGGCGCTGGAGCAGTGGTTTGGCATCCGCGCGGAAGAGTATTCCAAGCCGCTCCCCACCGAGGAACTGCGCTGCTGGACGCCGGAGCTGCGGGAGAAGCTGAAGCCGCGACCGCTCCATGAAATCTACGCCGAACTGGGCAAGGCGCGTGCGACTGCGAAGGGGATGGCACCGTCCAATCTAGTGCCTGACCGGCTGCGCGAACGGCTCCGGGCGGAGTGGGAAGGGCTGTTGGGCGACATTGCCCCCGTCAAGGCGAAGGTGGCTCCGCGCGGTTTTGTGAAGGCCGAGGGCTTCGAGGCTGAGAAGCTCCTGCTGGAAGTGGAACGTGGTTTCGTGTTGCCGCTGCTGCTGGTGCGGGCGTCCGGCACGAGCGGGAAGCGTTTGCCGGTGGTCGTGTGCGTGGCGCAGCAGGGGAAGGCGGTGTTTCTCAAGGAACGAGCCGATGATCTGGTCACGTTGCTCGCGCGTGGGGTTGCGGTGTGCTTGCCCGACTTGCGCGGCACAGGCGAAGTCGCGCTGCCTGGCTCGCGTGGGCAGCAGAGCGAGGCGACCTCGGTTTCCGCCACCGCGCTGATGCTCGGGCAGCCGATGCTGGGGGACCGGCTGCGGGACCTGCGCTCGGTGCTGGCGCATGTCCGTGCTCGCGCTGACGTGGATGCGACGCGCGTGGCGCTGTGGGGTGATTCGTTTGCGCCGATGAATGAGCGCGGTTTCATTGATCCGCTGCTGGGCGAGGGCGAAGCGCGCTTGTGCGAACCGGGGGGTGGCATGCTGGCGTTGTTGGGAGCGGTCTTCGAGCCTCAGGTGCAGGCGGTGCTGGTCAGCCGTTCGTTGTGGAGGCCCAGCCAGTTGCTGGAGAGCACCTACACGTATGTGCCGCACGACTCGGTGGTGACGGGGGCGGCGCGCGCGGCGGACCTGCTGTTTATCGCGGCGGCCATGGCCCCGGAGTCCGTCCGCACGGCGGAGCCGATTGGTGCGCGCAACACGCGGGCGGAGCCAGCAGTGAGTGGCACGGTGCAGTTTGACCGTGCTGCAGGCGGGTTGAGTCTGCGTCCGCAGGCAAAGGAGACGACAGGCTATGGCGACTGGCTGGCGGCGGCACTGCTGCGAGGCGAGCCAGCCACGAAAAAGTCGCCGTGAGGACCTGCGTCGAGGGAAGAGCGTGGTTCGGAGTCCCGGCTTCAGCCGACGGGGTGGGCGATGGTCAATGACGCTGCGCGCGAAGCGTCCAGGACTGCGTGCATTTCACCGCCCGAAGGCGGGACTCCGAACCAACGAACAGGAGTGTCCGCCGCGCGGGGCGTCAGAGTTTGAGGAGCGACGCCAAACCCTTCACCTGTTTCAGCGGACTGACGAGCGCAAGGTTGATCCGTTCGGGGCGGAAGAGATCCTTCGCCACGGCACGGATCTGTGCGGGCGTAACGGCGGCAAGCTGGTCGCGCGTGCGCGCAGGCGGCTTGAGCTGGCCGTGCCCGATGATCTGTTCGCCGAGCCACGTCATGTGCGGCTCCGTGCCTTCGAGTGCGAGATCGAACTGGCCGATCACGTAGTCACGCGCGCGCCGGACTTCTGGTGCGGACGGACCCTTGGTTGCGAGCTGGCGCAGTTCCTTGGCGATGAGACGGAGCACTTTTTCCAGCTTGTCCTCCTCCACGCCCGCGTAGATGGAGAGGTCGCCGCAGTCGGCCAGGAAGCTCACGGAGCTATGGACATCGTAGGCGATGCCCCGGTCCTCGCGCAGGCTCTGGAACAGGCGCGAACTCATGCACTCGCCGAGCAGCGCGTTGAGCACGCGCAGGGCGAAGCGACGCTCATCATGCCGGGACACGGCGCGGATGCCCAGTGCGAGCTGGGTCTGCTCGGTGGCCCGCGTGTGCAGCCGCACGCGCGGCGCGGAGAGTGGTAGTGGGGCAGGCGTCCCGCCTGCCGCACCGGGCATCTTGCCCGCGTTGGTTGGTTTGCGCTTCGATGGCAATGCGGCCGGAACGATTGCCAGGTTATTCATCGGCTCACACACCGGCCGCGGCCCGGCGGGAAACCGCTTCGTCAGCCGCGTCACCGCCTTGACCACAGCCTCATGGGTGATGTTGCCCGTGGCCACGATGCTGGTGCTCGACGCCACGTAGTTCGTGCGGAAGAAGTCCAGCAGGCGCGCGCGGTTCAGACCATCGAGCGATTCCGGGGTGCCCTCGATCGCACGGCCCAACGGGTGGTCCGGCCAGAGCGTTTCGTTGAGCAGTTCCTGGACGAGCTGCTGCGGCTGGTCGCGATAGCTCGCGCGCTCTTCCTTGATGACGTCGCGTTCCTTGTGGATGTCCACCGGGGCGAAGCGCGAGCCGAGGAACATGTCCATGAGCACGTCCAGCAGCAGGGGGAAGCGGTCGGCCCGGGCCTTTGCGTAGAAGCAGGTGTGGTCCTCGCTGGTGTAGGCATTCAGGTAGCCGCCCAGGCCCTCGACCGCCTCGGAAATCTCCCGCGCGCTGCGCTGGCGCGTGCCCTTGAAGAGCAGATGCTCGATGAAGTGCGAGGCCCCGCTCTGCCGCGCCGTCTCATAGCGCGAGCCGACCCCCACCCACACGCCGAGGCAGACGCTGGCCATGTGCGGCATGGCGGCGGTGGCGATGGTCAGGCCGTTGGGCAGGCGGGTGAGCTGGTGCATGGGGACGGTTCCGAGTTTCGGGTTTTGAGTTTCGAGTTTTCCGACTCGCCGTCGCGGGCGATGGTCAGCTCGAAACCCAAAACTCGAAACCCGGAACTGCTTTCAGGCGAAGGCCTGCGGCACGCTCTCGGGCGGGCCGATGCGGCGCTTGTAGTCGAGCACGAGCTTCACCACCTCCTCCGGGTCGTCCGTGATCGTGAGCAGGTCGAGGTCGCCGGGACTGATGTAGCCTTCCTTGTCGAGCGAGGCGCGCATCCACTTGAAGAGGCCGCCCCAATAGGACTTGCCGAAGCAGATGAGCGGAAAGCGCGAGATGCGCTCGGTCTGCACCAAGGTCACCACCTCGAAGAACTCGTCCAGCGTGCCGAAGCCGCCGGGCATGAAGACGAAGCCCATGCTGTATTTGACGAAGCAGACCTTGCGCGAGAAGAAGTAGTGGAAGTTGACGGGCACGTTGGCGTAGCGGTTGCCCTTTTGCTCGAAGGGCAGCTCGATGTTGAGCCCCACCGATTTGCCCTTGGCCTCCGCCGCCCCGCGGTTTGCGGCTTCCATGATGCCGGGACCGCCGCCGGTGATGACGGCGAGGTGATGCTTGGCCAGCCCGCGCGAGATCTCCATCGCCGCCTTGTAGTAGGGATCGGTGGGCTTGGTGCGCGCGGAGCCGAAGACCGTCACCGCCGGGCCGAGATGCGAGAGCGTCTCGAACGAGTCCACGAACTCGGCCATGATGCGGAAGATGCGCCAGGGGTCCTCCCTGACGAAGCCATTGTGGTGCGGCGGTTGGTGCATGGCGGGAAGGGTAGGGTAGGGCGGGGATTCAAGTCGAGCCCGAGGGCAGGGGAGCGAGTTGGTGGGGCGCACCCTGACGCCGCACCCGAAAGCCAGGCGTCCCCAGTTCGAGTTTGGAATGCTTGGACCATGAGGCAGCAAGTGTCTCGGCACGCCCTGGTTCAGGCTTTCAAGACACGCAGCTTTCGTTCCGCCAATCCTCACTCCGACTGCTTCGGGCGCATCTCGACACTGCCCCCGCCCTCGCCACGCCGGGCAAGCGAGGACGCT
>CAZCBE010000191.1:0-8959 GCA_964496695.1 uncultured Klebsiella sp. | reverse complement strand
GGGTGATCGGACGTTGCTGCGGGTCACAGACCCGCGCTCCGTCGGCTTTCGGGGGGCAGTGTCAAGATGCGCCCGGGAGGAAGTTTGTGCCGATCCCGTGCTGGCCGCGTATGAGTTTCGGGTCGAAACTGACCGTTTTGGTCACGCGATTAGGATGCCTCCACCTGGATTGGACCACGGCGACTACCAGTCCACCATCAGCTTTCATCTCCGCCAATTGATGAAGGGTGGCAAGGTTTTTACCGAATGTCCTGTTTCGACGGCCGACGGGGTCAAAGCGGGGGATGCAGTATGGATTTCCGCTGGGCGGCTTACCAAGGCGCGGCGGAAGAACGTGCTCGTGCAGGCGCCGGAGATTTGCGTGGAAGTCATTTCGCCCGGCAACACGCGAGGTGAAATCGAGGAGAAGCAGCGGCTGTATTTCGCTGCCGGCGCGGAAGAGGTGTGGCTGTGTGACGCGAAGGGACGGATGGCCTTCTTCAGCAAGGCGAAACCGCTGAAGGCCGCTGAACGGTCGTCGCTTTGCCCGGTGCTTCCAGTGGTGCTGGGCGACTAGGCATTCTCAGGCCCACTGGTGCGGTCGTGGCAATACCAAGACTGTCGGCTTCGTCTGCTCCTCCTGACATGCGCAATTCTTTCCGGAGTATTACCGGTGCCATTCTGCTGCTGGGGCTGCTGTTGCCGGACACCGGGGTGTGCGCGGCGGCCAAGCTCGACTTCAACCGCGACATCCGGCCGATTCTCTCGGACAACTGCTTCGCCTGCCACGGACCGGACTCGCAGAAGATCAAGGGCGGTCTGCGGCTGGACTCTAAGGAGGCGGCGGTCAAGCCCGGCAAGTCCGGCGCGCTGGCCATCGTGCCCGGGAAGCCGGAGAAGTCCGAGGTGGTCAAGCGGGTCCTCACGAAGGACCCCCACGATCTGATGCCGCCCGCCGAGTCGGGAAAACAACTGACGTCGTCGCAGAAGGAGACGCTGCGGCGGTGGATTGCAGAGGGGGCGGGATATCAGGGGCATTGGGCGTTCGCGCCGTTGCAGCGGCCGGCGGTTGCCACGATCACCAGTCGTCAGTCGCCAATTTCCCCGATTGACCAGTTGCTCCTGGCGCGGCTGAAGCGGGAAGGACTGAAGTTTTCCCCCGAGGCTGACAAGACCACGCTCATCCGCCGGGTGGCGCTCGATCTCACGGGCATTCCACCCACGCCCGCCGAAGTGGACGCCTTCCTCGCGGACAAGGCGGCGAGCGCCTACGAAAAAGTCGTGGACCGGCTGCTGGCTTCGCCGAGATATGGCGAGCGCATGGCGATGCTGTGGCTGGACTACGCGCGCTACGCGGACAGCCACGGCTTTCAGACGGACAGCTCGCGCAGCATGTGGCCGTGGCGCGAGTGGGTGATCAAGGCTTTCAACGACAACGTGCCCTTCGACCGCTTCACCGTGGAGCAGCTCGCCGGCGACCTGCTGCCGAACCCGCGCCAGGACCAGCTCGTTGCGACGGGATTCAACCGCAACCATCGCATCAACGGCGAGGGCGGCCTGATTGCGGAAGAGTGGCGCATCGAGACGATCATTGACCGCGTGGAGACGACCGGCACGACGTGGCTGGGGCTCACCTTCAACTGCTGCCGCTGCCACGACCACAAATACGACCCGATCACGCAGCGGGAGTTCTATGCCTTCTTCGCGTTTTTCAACAGCGTGGAGGAGACGGGCACGTTGAGTGGCACGCGCGCGAACCGCGGCGGCGGCAACCCGGAGCCGACCATCCATGTCACGACGGCGGACCATGAAGTGAAGCTGGCCGCGCTGAACCAGACGTTGAAGGCGGCGGAGGCGAAGCAGGCGGATGCGATGAAGCAACTGCCCCGGTTGATAGAAGAGTGGGAGCCGACGTTTATCGCCAAGCTGGATGAAGCCGCCGCTGCGTGGAAGGTGCTGGAGCCGACCGCCGTGAAAGCCGAGGGCAAGACCACGTTCACGCGGAAAGAGGACGCGTCGTGGCTGGCCGTTGGTGCGGCGTCGGCGCAGGAAACCTACACCGTCACTGCGCCGGTCGCGGCAGGGACGTTTGGGGGCGTGCTGCTGGAGGCGCTGCCAGATGACTCTTTGCCCGCGCAGTCCGTGGGCCGGGCGTTCAACGGGAACTTCATCCTCAGCGGCATCGAAGCGGAGATTGCCGCGCCGTCGCTGGCGCAGCCGGTGAAAGTGAAGTTCAACAAGGCGCAGGCCGATTACTCGCAGAAAGGCTACGAAGTCGGCCTGGTGGTGGATGCCAAGGGCGGCAAGGGCTGGGCCGTGGACGGGCCGACGCGCAAGCTGCCGCTCAAGGCTATGTTCCTCGCCGACCGCATCGTCACCGTGCCGGCGGACGCCACGCTCACCGTGCGCCTGCTGCACAAGGCAAGCGGCCAGCACTCCATCGGGCGCTTTCGTCTGTCGGCCACTTCGCTCGCGCCGGGCCTGGCCAAGCTAGAGGGCGGGGCCCAGGTGCCGGCCGCGTTGAAGAAAATCTTTGCGACGGAACTCTCCAAGCGCACGGCTGCGCAGACGGCGGAACTGCAAAAGTTCTACCGGGCCAATGTGGAGAATCCGGTCAAGGTGGCCGATGCCAACGTAGCTGCAGCGAAGAAGGCGCTGGATGACTTCGAGGTGAAGCTGCCCACCACCATGGTGATGAAGGAGATCGCCCAGCCGCGCGATGCCTTCATCCTCGTGCGCGGCGAATATGACAAGAAAGGCGACAAGGTTAGCGCGGGCGTCCCCGCCGTGCTGCCGCCGTTGCCCGCCGGTGCGCCAACGAACCGTCTGGGCCTTGCGCAGTGGCTAGTCTCGCCCGAGAACCCGCTCACGGCGCGCGTGTGGGTGAACCGGACATGGGAGAAGTTTTTCGGTTTCGGCCTCGTGAAGACGACGGAGAACTTCGGGTCGCAGGCCGAGCCGCCGGTGAACCCGGAATTGCTCGACTGGCTGGCGACAGAGTTCATCCGCCTGGGCTGGGACATGAAGGCGTTCCAGAAAGCCATCGTGATGTCCGCAGCCTACCGGCAGTCGTCGAAGGTCTCGCCGGAACTGGTCGCGCGCGATCCCGAGAACCGCCTGCTGGCGCGCGGGCCGCGCTTCCGGCTGCCGGCCGAGCTGATCCGTGATCAGGCGTTGGCCGCCAGCGGTTTGCTGGTGGAGAAAATCGGCGGGCCGAGCGTCCGGCCTTACATGCCGGAGGGCGTGTGGGATGAGACGAGCCGCTACGGCGACCTGCGCGGCTACAAGCACGACACCGGCGACAATCTCTATCGCCGCACGCTCTACACGATCTGGAAGCGCACCGCCGCACCGCCCACGATGCTGCTGTTCGACTCGCCCACGCGCGAGATCTGCACCGTGAAGCGGAGCCGGACCAACACGCCGCTGCAGGCGCTCGCGCTCCTGAACGAAGTCACCTACGTCGAGGCGGCGCGCTCGCTTGCGCAGAGGATGCTGACCGAGGGCGGGGCCACGCCGGGGGAACGCATCGCCTATGGTTTCCGCAGCCTGACCTCGCGCACGCCGGACAAGGCGGACCTCGCGGTCCTGACCGCTGGTTTGGAGAAACGGCTGGCGAAGTATCGGGCAGACGCCGACGCCACGAAGTCCCTGCTGGCGCAAGGCGCCTTCAAGGCGGATGCGAAGCTGGACGCGGCGGAACTGGCGGCCTACACCGTGACGGCGAACGTGCTGCTCAACCTGGACGAAGTCATCACACGCGAATGAGCCCACACCGGTTCAACGAGGAGGCGCGCGTTTTGGAGTGCGGTGACTTGTCACCGCTTTCCGCAGGCGACGTGTCGCCGTCGAAATTCGTGGGTGCATCGGTTGTTCTTGGCACCCCCGGCTTGCGCCAGCTTGGAGCCTTGCTTTCCAAGGAAGCCCAATCGAACTTCGACGGCGACACGTCGCCTGCGGAAAGCGGCGAGAACTCGCCGCACTCCATAGCGCAACGGGGCCTCGCTGCGCTGGCTCTGGCTTGTGCTTGCCTGCACTTCGCTGCAACTGCCCATGCCGCCGCGCCCCTGCCCGCTGATCATGCCGAGCGCATGTCGCGCGGACTCGTCACTTTCTCCCAGCATGTCCGCCCCGTGCTGGTGAAGATCTGTTTGTCGTGTCATGGCGGCGAGAAGACCAAGGGCGGGCTGGATCTGGCGACGCGTGAGGAGTTGCTCAAGGGCGGCACCGAGGGCGCGGCCATCGTGCCGTTCAGTGCGAAGGACAGCCGCTTGCTCAAGCTCGTCCGCCACGCCGAGGAGCCGCACATGCCGGAGAAGGCGGACAAGCTGCCGCCCGAAGTCATCGCGCGCCTCGAATCGTGGATCAACGACGGCGCGCCCTACGACAGCCCGCTGATCGCGGGCAAGCTGGCGAAGGACAAGTCGAAGGTGACGGAGGAGGATCGGAAGTGGTGGTCGTTTCAGCCGCTGGGGAAGGTGGAAGTGCCGAGTGGGAAGTATTTAGTAATTAGTAATCAGTCTGCCGGTTCAGGAACCCCGGGCACCACAGCGCGCCCGGCAGCCCCACTAAGCACTCAATCACTAATCACTAATTACTCTCCCATCGACCGCTTCCTCCTCGCCAAGGCCGCGCCGCGCACGCTCGCCCCGCCGGCCGAGAAGCGCACGCTCATCCGCCGCGCCTGCCTGGACCTTCACGGCATCCCGCCGACGCCGGAGGAAGTGGAGGCTTTCGTGAAGGACACTGCTCCCGATGCCTGGCCGAAGCTCATCACGCGTCTGCTGGATTCTCCACGTTACGGCGAGCGCTGGGCACGGCATTGGCTGGACGTGGCGCGCTTCGCGGAGAGCAGCGGCTTCGAACACGATTACGACCGGCCCGGCGCGTATCACTTCCGCGACTTCGTCATCAAGGCGCTGAACAGCGACATGCCGTTTGACCAGTTCCTGCGCTGGCAGCTCGCGGGCGATGAGTTCGAGCCGAACAACCCGCTGGCCCTCAGCGCCACGGGCTTTCTCGGGGCCGGTGTGTTCCCCACTCAAATCACCGCCAACGAGGTCGAGCGCACGCGCTACGACGCGATGGATGACATGCTCTCGACCACCAGTTCGGCCTTCCTCGGGCTGACCCTCGGCTGCGCGCGCTGTCACGACCACAAATACGATCCGCTGCCAAACGAGGATTACTACCGGATGCTCTCCACGTTCACCACGACCGTGCGCAGCGTGCTGGACCTGGAAATGGAGCCGGAGAAATACAGTGAGGCGAAGGCCAAGTGGCAGGCGGAGGCGGGGCCGCTCGCTGCCGAACTAAAACGCTACGAGGCCACGCTCGTGCCGAAGTTCGAGGTGTGGCTCGCGTCGGGTGCGGCCATGCCGACGGGCGGAGTGTGGACGGTGGTGGAACTGGCCAGTGCGAAGTCCAAGGCCGGGGCGACGTTCAAGAAGCTCGATGATCTCTCCTATCTGGCCGAGGGCGCGAACGGGGCGAGTGACGAATACACGTTCACCTTCAACACCACGCAGCGTCGCCTCACCGGTCTGCGACTCGAAGCGCTGGCCCATGCTTCGATGACCAGGGGTGGGCCGGGCCGGGCGGACAATGGAAACTTCGCCCTCAGCAAAGTCATAGTGAGCGCAGCCCCACGGGGCAGCGCGGAAGCGAAGCCTGTGGCCATCGCGAAGGCCGTGGCGGACTTCGAGCAGAACAAGGCGTCGCTCTCCATCGCATCGTCGCTGGATGACAATCCTAAGTCCGGCTGGGCCGTGGACCCGCAGTTTGGCAAGGACCACGCGGCGGTGTTTACGTTTGCCGAGGCAGTGGATTTTGAGAAGGGCGCGACCATCACGGTGAAACTGCAGTTCGAGGTCAATACGAAGCACAACATCGGCCGTCCACGCCTGGCGGTGATGGCCGATGCGGAGCCGACGCTGAAGGGCGATGATCTTCCCGCGAAGGTCGCGGAGGTGCTGCGCCGCGTGGCGGCAGGCGTCCCGCCTGCCGTAGAGCCGGGCGTCCCGCCCGGCGGCAAGAGCGCACCGAAGTCAGAAGCTGCGCCGAAAGCAGGAAGCGCTTCGAAGTCTGTGAGTCCCGGTCCGAGCGGCGGGACGCCGCCCGCTACGGCAGGCGGGACGCCTGCCGCCACGCTGACGGCTGCCGAACGTGACACACTGCTCGACTGGTGGCGGCGCAAAGACGCGGGCTGGCGCGAGCGCAGCGGCAAGCTTGAGATGCATGTCCGGTCCGAGCCGGGCACGAAGACGCAGGTGCTCGTGTGCGCCGAGGGCAACAAGCCGCTGCGGATGCACACGCAGGGCGCGGATTTCTTCGAGCAGACGCATTTCCTCCGGCGCGGCAGCACGGACCAGAAGCAGGGCGTTGCGCCGGCGGGTTTCCTCCAAGTGCTGACGCGCGCGGCGGACGCTGACAAACATTGGCAATGGCAGCCGCCGTCGGGCGCGAAGTTCTCCGGTCGCCGTCGGTCGCTGGCGAACTGGCTGACGGATGTGGACGGCGGGGCAGGGGCCTTGGTCGCGCGCGTGGCGGTGAACCGGCTCTGGCAGCATCACTTTGGTCGCGGCCTCGTGGCGACGCCGGATGATTTTGGTCGCACCGGAGCGCTGCCGTCGCATCCGGAGCTGCTCGACTGGCTGGCGGGGGAACTGATCAGGAATGGGTGGAAGCTCAAGCCGGTGCATGAGCTGATCATGGGGAGTGCGGCTTACCGAGTGGGGAGTGAGAAGTATTTAGTGATTAGTGATAAGTCGGCGGAAGTGGCCCCTGGGCATTCGGAGAAAGCGCTTTCACCAAATACTGAATCACTAATCACTAATTACTTTCTTCACCGGCAGCCGCGCCGTCTCGAAGGCGAGGCGCTCCGCGATGCGATGCTGGCGGTGAGCGGGCAGTTGGACGCGAAGATGTTCGGGCCCGGCACGCGGGACGAGCGCAGCAGGCGGCGGAGCATCTACTTCACGATGAAGCGCAGCCAGCTCATCGGCTCGATGGTGGTCTTTGACCAGCCGGAGCCGCTGGTGAGCCAGGGCGCGCGGCCCACGACGACCGTCGCCCCGCAGGCGCTGCTGCTCATGAACGGGCCGCAGGTGCGCGAATGGGCGGAGGCGTTTGCGCGGCGGGTGGAGGCGGACACGCCCGGCACGGAGGCGCCGGCACAGATCAACCGCGCCTATCTGCTGGCGCTGAGCCGGCCGCCGACGGCGAAGGAACTGGCCAGCGCCGGAGCGTTTCTGGCCGCGCAGGCGGCGAGCTATGAGGCAGAGAAGAAGGCGAATGCACGCGGTCATGCGCTGGCGGATTTTTGCCAGGTGCTCTTCGGCTTAAACGAATTTGCGTATGAGAACTGAGGGCGAACGCCAACGCGAGGTGAGGGGGACACTCTTGTCCCCCGGTAGCGACGCACTGTCTGGGTTATCTGTAAAGGGGACAGGAGTGTCCCCTTCACGCGTGTTTTCCCGCCGTCAGCTCCTGCAGCGCGCGGGTGGCGGTTTGGGCTGGCTTGCGTTTGCGAGCCTGCTGGGGCGCGATGCGATGGCCGGGCCGTTGAATCCGCTTGCGCCCAAGCCGGCGCATTTCTCGGCACGCGCCAAGTCGGTCATCTGGATTTTTGCCAACGGCGGGCCGAGCCAGGTGGACACTTGGGATTACAAGCCGGAGCTGGCGAAGCGAGACGGCACGGAACTGGCCGGGTTTGACAACAAGACGGGGTTCTTTCCCGGCGCGGTCGGGCCGTTGATGAAGTCGCCGTTCGCGTGGCAGCGGAGCGGGCAGAGCGGGACTTGGACCTCGGATTTGTTCCCGCACTTGTCGCGGCAGGTGGACAAGCTGGCCTTCATCCACTCGTGCCATACGAACTCGAACAACCACAGCCCGGCGCTGTTCATGATGAACACGGGCGTCACCCGCATGGGCTACCCGTGCGTCGGCTCGTGGGTGACCTACGGCCTTGGCTCGGAGAGCGATGCGCTGCCGAGCTTCGTGGTGATGAGCGATCCGCTGAACCGCGGGCTGCCGAAGGGCAACGCGTTGAACTGGGGCGCGGGCTTCCTCCCCAGCGTGTATCAGGGCACCTGGCTCCGGCCGCAGGGAGAACCGATAGCGAACCTCAAGCCGCCGGCGAATCTCAACGAGCAACGCCAGCGCGCGCAGCTTGATCTGCTCGCGTCGCTGAACCGCGACCACCTGGCTCAGGGCGCACTGGACAATGAACTGGGCGCGCGCATCGAGAGCTTCGAACTGGCCTACCGGATGCAGACGGCCGCGCCGGAGGCGTTCGACGTGACGAAGGAGCCGGACCACATCAAGCGGCTCTATGGCGTGGGCGAGAAGCACTGCGGTCACTTCGCCGCGCAGTGCCTGACGGCGCGACGGATGGTCGAGCGCGGGGTGCGCTTTGTGCAGCTTTACAGTGGCGGCATGGAGAATCAGCAGAGCTGGGACTGCCACTCGGACCTCATCGGCAACCATCGAGGATTCGCCTCGGAGGCGGACCAGCCGATCGCGGCGCTGCTGACGGATTTGGAGCAACGTGGATTGCTCAAGGACACGCTGGTCATTTGGGCCGGGGAGTTTGGGCGGCTGCCGATTTCACAGAAGGGTGGCAAGCCGGGGCGCGATCATAATCCGCATGCGTTCACCGCGTGGCTCGCGGGCGGCGGGGTGAAAGGCGGCGTCCACTATGGCGAGACGGATGAGATCGGTTTCCGCGCGGCGGTGAACAAGGTGAGCGTGCGGGATTTCCATGCAACGATTCTCCACGCGCTGGGATTGGACCATGAGCGGCTGGCCTTCAAGTTTCAGGGGCTGGACCAGCGGTTGACGGGGGTGGAGCGGGCGCGGGTGGTGGAGGAGATTTTTGTCTGAACTGAACCGTGAAACTGCAAGCCCATGCCCGGATGCCTCGCCGCACGCCTTCTCCCTTCCTCGGAGGAGGGGAGAAGGTGGCCGCAGGCCGGATGAG
>CAZCBE010000190.1:0-9016 GCA_964496695.1 uncultured Klebsiella sp. | reverse complement strand
GCGGGTCACAGACCCGCGCTCCGTCGGCTTTCGGGGGCAGTGTCCAGATGCGCCCTCCCAGCTTAGGCTTAACTTTGCAGCCTTGCCTTGACGACCAATTTTGCGAACCTTTGCGTTCAGAATGGAATCTTTGCGGTGGCTACAAGCCCCCCGGCAAGGCTCCCAGCACGGGCCTTAAACCATTGGAACTCTTTCTCTGCGTTCGTCCCGCCTCTGCGGTGCAAACTGGTCAAGCTACGCCTACTTGCTCTCCATCTTCCAGACGCCTTTCCAGTCGGCGTGCGGATAGGCGGTGAGTTCGTCGCAGCGGTGGACCAGGAGCTTGCTGGGGCCGTCGTTGAACTGCTCGGCGAGGTGGGCGAACACGGGACGGGCCGTGGCGAACTTCCCGGCGGTGTAGTCGGCGAAGGCAGCATCCCAGTCCTTCACCAGGTCGGCGTAATTCGGCGGCGTGCGCGGGTTCTCGAGTTCATACAGCTCCACGGGCGTGCTCTTGCCCTTGACGATGACGCGGTCCAGCAGGCGGTGCCGGCCGGGATTGGTGAGCAGGGTGAAGATCTCGCGCGAGACGAGCAGGATGACGCCGTAATACTTGGTCATCGCCTCAATGCGCGCGGCCTCGTTGATGGTGTCGCCCACGAGGCCGAAGTCGAGGCGCTTGGCGGAACCCTTGTTGCCGAAGAGCACGGAGCCGCGATGCAGCGCGACGCCGTAGCCGAAGAGCGCCTTGACCTCCGGCGTTTGCGCGGCCTTCACCTGCTCCATGCCGGTGATGAGTTCCATCGCGGCGCGCAGGGCCTGGTTCGCGCCGTCCGGCTGCGGCAGCGGCGCGCCCCAATAGGTGAGGAACTGGTCGCCGAGGAAGTGTTCGAGCGAGCCGTCCTGGCCCATGACGGCGTTGGTCTCCACCTCGAAGACGGAGTTGAGCAGCTTGAACATGCCGCCGGGGCCGAGTTTCTCGGCGAGCGGGGTGGAGTTGCGCAGGTCGGTGAGCAGCAGCGTGACCTCGGCGGACCGGGCCTCCATGGAACCGGGATTGGCGAGCACGTAGGCGCTGACCTTCGGGGAGAAGTAGAGGTCCATGGTGGCGCGGAGTTTCATCCGACCGATCCGCTCCACAATGAACTCATAGCCCAATGCTCCGATTGCGGCGACGTTGAGCACCACCAACGGAGTCACTATCCCGACCACCAGATTGCACTGGTCAAACAGCCACTGGGAAACTCCAAAGAAGAAAACGCCAGAAAAGAGCCACACCACCAGCAGGCGGCGGGTGGGCGAGCGAACGCCCAGGCAAAGTCCGAGTGCCAGCAGACCGGCCACGCCCACCGCCGCCAAGTCCATGTTGCGGGAGGTTTCGCGGAGGTAAGCACGATTCAGAGCGGCGTTAATGAGGTTCAAGTGGATTTCCGGCCCCATCATCACGGACGGTTGAAAAGGTGTGGCGTGTTTGTCCTGAAAGATGTTCGCCGTTGGCCCGACAAGGACAATCTTGTCCTTGAAGAATGCGCCATTTGAAAAGTTGTCCCGCCAGTTGTTGGGGAGGAACAGGTCCCGCAGCGAGATTTGCCGGAAACCCTTTCCCGGCGGACCGGTGTAACGGATCAGCGGAAACTCACTGCTTCCCGGCAACTTGTCTGCTTCACCGAGGAGGCGCAGGGTCCGGGCCGCCAACGACTCCACCGGCTGGTCCGCACCCGCCTCGACCGGCTGCCCTTTCACCTTGCTGAACACATCCGCCATCGTCATGCGGTAATAGCCACGTCGAACCGTCGAGTCCGGCTCCGGCCAGATGGCCACGAAACCGACGCGCGGGTCGGACTTGCCATCGGGGGTTGGGATGAGCGCACGGTTGGGAAAGACCATCGTGAACTGGCCCTCATCGTCCAGCGCGTTCCAGCCGAGAACCACGTTGTTGGTGTGGCGAGCCAGCACTTCGGCAAAATGCGCGTCACCGACGCCCTCGGATGCAAAAACAATGTCGAGCACGACCACTTTGGCCCCGGACTTGACCAGCTTTTCGATTAGCTCGGCCCACACTTCGCGAGTCCAGGGAAAGCCACCCCGCATCAGTTTCAACACCGGCTGGCTGGCCGCCTCTTCCTCCGTGATGTCATCGTGGTAGTTGGGCTTGTCAATGCCGACGAAGACCAACCGCGGGTCGCGCGGCACGAACTTCCCGCGCCGGGTGCGCAAGTCCTGCGTGTAAATCTCCGCCTGGGTAAAGAGATCGAACCGTCCCTCCAGTGCGAGCATGATGGTTGTGACCACCAAGCAAATGCCCGACAGTATCAGACGGCGGGCGAGCGGACTATCGGCCTTCATGTGGTGGCGGTGAGCTTTGGACTTGTCGGCGAGACGAATCTCGGCCACATTCCGGGCAACATTTGGTCCCCGGTCAAGGGAAAGGATTCTTATGATGAAACGTCTTTGGCCGCTGTGCGCGGCCTTGTTGGCCACGTCGGGTTTTGCGGCTGACTTGCGCCAGGCCAAGTTCACGCAGGTCATCAAGGATGTGACCGTCATCGCGACCGGTTCCAAGGCCACGACGAAAGCGAACCTCAACGACCTCTTCGTCAATCCCGACATCGTCCAAACCGGCCCGGATTCATTGGCAGAACTGGTGGCCGAAGACAAAACCGTCACGCGCATTGGGGCCAACACGGTCTTCGCGTTCTCCGCAAAAGGCCGCGAAGTGAATTTGGAGCAAGGCAGCGTCCTCTTCCACTCCCCCAAGGGCAAAGGCGGCGGCACCATCAAGACCAAGGCTGCTTCCGCTTCAGTCCTAGGCACCACCATCGTCGTCACCGCCACCATTGGCGGCGGGTTCAAGGCCATCGTGCTGGAAGGCAAGGGCCAGATCACCCTGCCTAACGGTGACTTCCGCATCCTCCAGGCCGGCCAGGTAACCTTCGTGCTCCCCGGCTCGCGACAGTTCGGACCGCAGTTGAACATCAATCTCCAGAAGCTGGTGGAGAGTTCCCGGCTGGTGCAGGGCTTCGATCAAGAGTTGCCCTCCAAGCCAATCATCCAGACCGCCATTGACCTCCAGAATGTGCTCATCCGCAGCGGGGTGGCGGACGACACCAACATCCTGGTGGGCAACCAGGCCACCGAAAACACCGTCACCACGGTGGATTCAACCGTGCTGGAACAGGCGGTCGAGCCTCCGCCGGACCGGCTCACCCTTGCCCGGGGTGCGAACCTGACGATCAACACCTCGGACCTGACGGAGAGCACCTATGCCCCGAACCTGTTCGGCGAGGCTGTCCCGTTTGGCATCTCGGTGCTGGGTCCGCACGGCTCCTCCCGCGGCATCGTGGGCCGGAACATTGACATCACCACCACGGCCATCAACTTCTGGCCCTTCCGCGACCAGCCGCTTTTCACCATTGGAGCCACCGAATACCTGAACATCGCCACGCTCTCACTGGATCTGACGCTCGTGCCGCCGATGATGTCGCAGAGCCTGACGCCGCAAAGTGTCAGTTCGCTGCTGCAGGAAGTCGTCCTGGCAGGCAAGGCAGGCATCAACGTCCACCCGGGCGCTTACATCACCGCCTCCTCAATCGGCGGACTGCACCTCTTCACCGACGGAGGCATGAACCTCCAGACGGTCAACATCCGCAATTACGACGGCGGCATCGCCCTGAACGCGGGCAACGGACTGACGCTGTCGGGCGGTGCCGTGGAAGCGCCGTTTGTGTCCGCCCATGGCAGTTCTGTGGGCATCACGGGGGGCACGTCCTTGATCGCCAGCGGCGGCTTGGTGTCTGCGAGCGCCTATGGGACGGACCTAAGTGTGAACGGGGCCGGCATGAGCGCCCAAGTGGTGAACCTGTCCGCGAACCGCGACGCCACCCTGAACAGCCTGACGGTCGGCTCGTTCACCGTGCTGGACGTGAACGCCCAGAAAGGCCTGGCGATCAGCAGCGGATCGTTCAACGGGCGGCAGGGCGTGGGACCGACGAGCGCCGCCGTGCAATTCACCGCCGGGGACATCATGACGGTCAACGGCGCCACGTTCACGGATGTGGCCACCATCTCGATGAGTGCGCGCACGGTGAACCTCTCGAACATAGACTTCCCGAATGGCAGCCAGGTCAATCTCTACTCACAGTTGGGGCAGCTCGCCTCCAACCCGAACACCGGGGCGGTCTCCGCTCCGGGCTACGTCAATTTCATCCTCAACGTCAATTACAACGGCAATCCCGCCCAGGCCTACCTCGGCAGCACGATCAACATTGGTGTTCGCCCGTAGGCTCCCTGCCCCGGTCATCTTCCCAACTGCATGAAACGCACTTCCCTTCCCCTCCTGATCGGTGCCGCATGCCTGGCCGGTGTTTCGCTGGCCTCGGCGCAGACCCCGTCTCAGGTGGATCAGGCTGACACGATCAAACGCCAGCAGGAGCTGGAGAAGAAGCTCCGCGACGCCACCAAGCCCGGCAGCGCGGAAATGGACGCGCCGGAACTCTTTCAGGGCGAACTGAAGGATGTCGGGCCGCAGTCCATCCTGAAGATGAAGCAACGGCGCACGAACTTCGAGGCGACGTTTGACAGCCAGTTTTTCTACACCTCGAACCAGAACCTGGCCGAGGATGCGAGTGGCACGACGCTCTTCGTGAACACGGCGCAGCTCGCCTACGCGCCGCCCACGATTCAGACCAAGCATGGGCCGGTCGCACCGCGTGCCGGAGTGCGCCATCAATGGTTCAACTACGGCCTCGGCGACCGCCCGGCCACCAAGGGCAATCTGGACTTTGACATGCAGGCCGTCTTCGGCGAAGCCCGGTGGGCCTTCCGGCAGGACTGGACCATGGAGGGCGGCCTGGAATGGTCACGCCTCATCAACCACCTCCCGACCTACACGAGCTACCGGCAGTTCTACAGCGAGTGGGTGCCCCGCATCGGCGTCACCCGCAATGTGTCCTTCAGCGAGACGAAGTCCCTCACGTTTGCCTGGCAGTTGAACTACCACATCACCGACACGCCGGATGCCCTCGCCTCCATTCCGCCGGCCCCGCGCAACACCAACGACCGGATGGACAATTCCTTCCTCGCCGCCTACACGCACATCTTCGGCCCCAAGCTGGCGGTGCAGCCCTACTACCGGCTCCTGACCACGCGCTACGGCAGCCAGTCCGCACGGTTTGACTATCTGCACAGCTTCGGCCTCTCCAGCTACATCACGCTGCACGAGAACATCAGCCTGCGCGGCTTCCTCTCCTATGAGATCAAGGACTCCGACACGCCCACCGTGCCGGACTACCAGAAGTTCGACATCGGGGCCGGGCTGAATCTGACGGTGCGGTTCTGAGTGCGGGCGACGCCCGCTCCTGCGCACAAACGGGCCGGCGAGGACGCCGGCGGCACGGCCAGCCGAAGGCTTGCGCTACCTCGGCTTCGGCTGCCACTCGTTCAACGCCCGTTCTCCTGCGGCTGCCTCCGAACCGAGCCGCTCCATCGCTTCGCCGATCAGGTAGAGCGAACCGGCGACCACCACCTGCGGTTCTCCGCTTAGTTCCAGCAGCGCATCAGCGAGTGATTCATGCGCCGTCACCGTGGCCGATGGATTCGCGCGGCGGCAATACTCCGCCAGCACCGTCGGGTCCAGTGACCGGCTGCTGCTTACCCGCACGGCCGCTATCCGGGCAAACTGAGGGGCCAGTTCCCGGCACATGAGTTCACAGTCCTTGTCCGCCAGCACCCCCAGCACGAGCGCGAAGGGACGGTCGCTGAACTCACCGCGCAAGGCGGCCACCAGCGCACGGACGCCGTCCAGATTGTGCGCGCCATCCAGGATGAAGTCCCGGCCGTTCACCTGCATCACCTGAAAGCGTCCCGCCCACTGCACCGTTGCCAACCCATGCCGCAACGCCTCCTCGCCCACGGGCAGCCTGCCCTGCAACGTCCGCACCACGGCCACGGCAAGCCCGGCGTTCCGCCGCTGGTGCGCCCCGCGCAAGGGCAACGCCACCGGAGCGCCGGTCTCCGACCCGGCGTTCAGTTCCCCGGCCACCTGCGTAAACGATGCACCACACCGATCCGCGACCTCTCGGATCACGGCCACCGCCTCCGGCGCATCCGCCGACGTCAGCACGGGCACCCCTGGTTTGATGATGCCCGCTTTCTCCGCCGCGATCTTGCCCAGCGTGTCACCCAGCCATTGCTGGTGGTCGAGCGCGATGTTGGTAATCACGCTGGCGAGTGGCGTGACGATGTTCGTTGCGTCCAGCCGGCCGCCAAGGCCGGTCTCCCAAATCACCACGTCGCACTTCTGTTCTGCGAAGTAGCGCAGCGCCATGGCAGTGACGAACTCGAAGAACGTGGGAGGGGATTCTGAAAAGTGATTAGTAATTAGTAAGGGAGTGGGTGGCGCTGAAGTTGCACGGCTCTGACTAATTACTAAACACTGAGCACTAATTACTTCTTCGACCAACCGCGCCACGTCGGCTTCACTGACTAACTGCCGGTTCACCTGCATCCGCTCGCGAAACGAAACCAGATGCGGCGAGCTGAACAAACCCACCCGAAAGCCCGCCGCCCGGTAAATGCTCTCCAGCATCGCACAGGTGGAGCCTTTGCCATTGGTGCCCGCCACATGAATGAACCGCAGTTGGGCCTGAGGATTGCCCAGGGCCGCCGCCAGACGCTGCGTGGTCTCCAGGCCGAACCGCGCACCAAAGACGGCGAGTCCGTGCAGGTGATCCAGCGCTGCTGCGTAAGTCATCTTGGGAAAAAGTGCCTCCCGTTCGCGCACCCGCAAAGCTCAAACCGGCGCTTCCATTCGGCCATCCCGAGAACAGCGGTGGAGGGCCACCGCACTCCAAGACGGTGCCGCGCCCTCACATCCGCTCCAGCAGCACGAGAAACTCCTTGTTCCCCGCCGGTCCGAGCAGCGGTGACTCCGTCACCCCACGCCAAACAATGCCTGGGAGTTCCGCCCCGACGAAGGCCTCGAGTTCCGCCAGCACCCGGGCATGCACGACCGGGTCCGTGATGACGCCCTCGCCTTTGTCGGCCTCCTCCTTGCCCGCCTCGAACTGGGGCTTGATCAGTGCGACGATGCGTCCGGCTGGGGCCAGCAGCTTCACCGCCGCCGGCAGAATCTTGCGCAGGGAGATGAACGAGCAATCCGCCACCACCAAGGGCACCGGGACCGCATCCTCACTCCGCGTTCCGCACTCCGTATTCCGCATTGGCTGCAACTTCTCCAGGGTCAGTTCGCGCGCGTTGGTCTTCTCCAGCACGACCACGCGGGGATCATTGCGCAACTTCCACGCAAGCTGCCCCTGCCCCACATCCACGGCGAAGACGCGCGCGGCACCGTGTTGCAGCAGGCAGTCGGTGAAGCCGCCGGTGGAGGCACCCAGGTCCACGGCGGTCAGTCCTTGCACCGCGAGAGCGAAGTGTTCCAGCGCGTGCTCGAGCTTGTGTCCGCCCCGGCTGACGAACTTCTCGGTCGCGTCCAGGGTGAGCGTGTCCGGCTCGCGCACGGTGTCGCTGGCCTTGCGCGCGACCTGGCCGTTCACGCGCACCAGCCCGGCCATCACGGCGCGCTTGGCCTTCTCACGGCTGTCACAAAGCCCGCGCGCCACCAATGCCTGGTCCAGCCGACTGTTCACGCCGCGAGCTTGCCGCGAACGCGCTTCCCGACAAAGCTCAAAGCCGTGAGTGAACTGCGTCCTGTGGAAGAAGCGTGCAAAGTCTGATGCCAATTTTTTGCGCCGGCCTGAGAACTGCCGGGGCGTTCGTGCGCCCCCTTTCCCCTCACCCCGGCCCTCTCCCCTGGGGAGAGGGAGAACCGCCGCCTGCGCTTGGTGCAAGCGCGGGCGGACGGTTTCACGACTGTCTGACTGACTCCCTCTCCCGGAGGGAGAGAACCAGGGTGAGGGAGAACGCCCCGTCCGGGCGACGTGCCGAACCTTTGCCGGCGGGAAGTGACCGGCGTTCCGTTCTTGAGCAAGTCAGAGCCTCTTTACGTTGTCTTCGGTTGGTCGTCGGCGTGCTGCTCGCCTTCACCCTCACCGCCTGCACCACTTCGGCCCCGCCGGGCACCCGCAAGCTGACCAACCTCGAATACTCCCGCGCGCCGGGCCGCCCGCTGCGCCTGGACCTTTACCGGCCGAACGAGGCGACGAGCAAGCTGCCGGTGCTGGTCTGGATTCATGGCGGGGCCTGGAAAATGGGCAGCAAGGACTGGTGCCCCATCGCGCCGCTCGCAACCAATGGCATCGCCGTTGTTAGCATCGAGTATCGGCTGAGCCGCGAGGCGAAGTTCCCCGCGCAGATCATGGACTGCCGCGCGGCCATCCGCTGGGTCCGGGCGAACGCCGCCCTGCATGGACTTGATCCCGACCATATCTGCGCGTTCGGCGTCTCCGCCGGGGGACACCTCGCCGCGCTGCTGGGCACGGCCACCGGCGTGACCGAGTGGGACGCGGGCACGAACCTCGACCAGTCACCCCGCGTGCAGGGCGTGGTCGCCTTCTACCCGCCGACGGATCTCGATGAACTCACCGTCGGCGGGTTCTGGCGGAACGTCTCCTTCAGTGACGTGGGCCGGCTCATCGGCGGACCGGTCGAGCAGAACCGCGACCGCGTGGCCCGGGCGAACCCGGTGAACTACATCTCGAAAGATACGCCGCCCTTCTACCTGCTGCACGGCGAGCGGGACAGACTCGTCCCGCTCCGCCAAAGCGAACTGCTGCACGCCGCCCTGCAACGCGCAGGCATTCCGGTCCACTTCGAGATCGTCCCCGGCAAAGGCCACGCCATCGGCCCGCCCCCGGAAGCCATGCCGAAGCTGAACGATTTTCTGCGGGAACATCTCGGGCTGCCGAGAATGGGGGATGCGGTCACACCTGGCCGATAGGGCGCAATCTGGCACTCGCCAAAAGCCGAGCCGACGAGAACCCGGCACCACGTAGCGCCAGCCTCCGGCTGGCCGTGCCGCAAACGTGGGCGCATCTCGGCACTGCCCCCGGAGCGCGGGTCTGCGACCCGCAGCGGCCAC
>CAZCBE010000189.1:0-9209 GCA_964496695.1 uncultured Klebsiella sp. | reverse complement strand
GCGGCCGCTGCGGGTCGCAGCCCCGCGCTCCGGGGGGCAGTGTCGAGATACGCCCAGGCTGACCGAACCCATCTCGTAGTCAGCCGCCCCCCCCAACCCTCTCCCTCCTCCGATGAGGGGGAGTGAGCGCGCAACCGGCCACCATCGGTCGGTGGCAGAGCAAAGAACGGTGCTCTTTCGCCGCAATCTCCGCGAGTTGCCGCCCGTCTGACTCCCTGTCATCTTGCTTGCGCGCATGAAACTGTTCGTCATCGGTGGTCTGGTCTGGCTCGCGGTCGCTCCATTGGCCTCAGGGGCGTTCTTTGGGTCGCCGTCGGCCAAGGACCCGGCCAAGCTCTCCTACCAGAAGGACGTGCTGCCGCTGCTCAAGAAGTATTGCTACGACTGCCATGCGGACGGGATCAAGAAAGGCGGCGTGGAGTTCGACACCTACAAGTCCCATAGCGATCTGCTGGCGGACCGCAAGCTGTGGAACCAGACGCTGCTGAACATCCGCAGCCGGGAGATGCCCCCAGCGGACAAGAAGAAGCAGCCCACGCTCGCCGAACGCGAGTTGATCCAGGCGTGGATTGATTTCGAGGTGTTCAAGACGGACGGCAAGAATCCCGATCCCGGCCGCGTGACGCTCCGCCGCCTCAACCGCGCGGAATACAACAACACGATCCGCGACCTGGTGGGCGTGAACTTCCGGCCGGCGGATGATTTCCCGGCGGACGACTCCGGCTACGGCTTCGACAACATCGGCGACGTGCTCTCGATGCCGCCGGTGCTGCTGGAGAAGTATCTCAGCGCCGCCGAGAAAATCCTCGCGCAGGCCATCGTGGACCGGCCGGTGGCACGCGCCCGTTCCACGCGCCTGGACCCCAAGACCCTCGAAGGCCCGGTGGAAACCTATGTTGGCGCGACGGGCACGATGCGCATGTTCACGAAGGGTGCGGCCACGATGCGTTTCACCAACGCGAAAACCGGCGAGCACCGCCTGCGCATCCATGCTGCGGAACGCGTCTCCGGCCAGGAACCGGCGCGCATGGAGGTGCGGCTGGACGGCAACGTCGTGCAGACCGTTTCCGTCAACGGCACGCTGGAGTCGCCGACCGTCGTGGAGTTCAAAGTGACGTTGACGGCGGGGGAGCACTCGCTCGCCTTTGGCCTGCTCAATCCGCTCGACGGCCCGGCCGGCACGGGGACCAAGTATTCGCGCGGGCTGGCCATCGAGCTGATCGAACTCTTCGATCCGCCCGAAGCCGGGCAGGCGCTGGAGCAGGCGCGGCCCACGGCGCAGCGCATCCTGCCGCGCCAGATGCAGGGCGGGAACACGCCCACCAATCCGGACTCGGCCCGGCGCGTCTCCGGCACGAAGCCGTTGACGGCGAAGTTCTCGGTCGCCCGCGCGGGCGAGCACCGGCTGCGGCTCTCGACCCAGACCCGGTTTATCGCGCCGGAACTGACGAAGATGGAGATCCAGGTGGATGGCAAGGTGGTGAAGGTCATTGATGTGCGCGGCGACCCGGAACTGCCGCATATCGCGGAACTGCCCGTGCAACTAAAGGCCGGCCAGCACGAGCTGAGCATGGGCCTGGTGAATCCTTTCAAGACGGCCCCGGACAAGAAGGGCAACTCCCAGTCCCGCGCCTTCGCTGTGGAATGGGTTGAGGTCGTGGAGCCCACGCCGAACTCCGTGCTGCGGCTGCTGCCGGACTTCCTGATGGTGGGCTACAACGCCAAGCAGCTTGGCGACGGCTGGGTGTCCCTGAACAGCGTCGAGGAGGACGACGTGGCGTTCGACTTCAACGCGCCACGCGACGGCGAGTATTTCCTCCGCACCCTGGCGTGGGCGAAGGCGACCAGCTCGAACGCGATGGTGCTCACGTTCATGCGGGACGATCAGATCCTCAAGCAGGTGAAAGTGGAAGCGGACGAATCGGCCCCGGAACATTACGAGGCGAGGTTCCGCCTGCCGGCCGGGAAGCATCATCTCCGCGTGGTTGTGCTGCGGAACAAGGCCGGCCTGCCGCCCGAGGAGGCCGCAAAGCCGCTGACCGGCAAGACGCAGAAAGGCACCGTGAACGTGCATCATCTCGAGATCGAAGGCCCGCCCGAGGCCGCCGCCGAGATGCTGCCGGAGACACACCGACGCATCTTCTTCAAGCGCGCCACCAAGGAGACCGCCCCGCAAATAGCGCGCGAGGTGATCGGCGCGTTTGCCCGCCGCGCCTACCGTCGCCCCGTGACGAGCGCCGAGGTCGAGCGGCTGATGAAGCTCTACGAGCTGGGGCGGAAGCATGGCGAGACGTTCGAGGGCAGCGTGCAGCAGGCGTTGAAGGCGGTGCTGGTCTCGCCGCACTTTCTCTTCCGTGGGGAGCTTCAGCCGGAGCCGGACAACCCGAAGGCCGTGCATCCCGTGAACGAGTATTCGCTCGCCTCGCGCCTGAGCTACTTTCTCTGGAGTTCCATGCCGGACGAGGAGCTGTTTGCGCTCGCGGAGCGCGGACAGTTGCGGAAAAACCTGGAGGCGCAGGTGCGCCGGATGCTGAAAGACCCGAGGAGCCGGGCGCTGGTCGAGAACTTCGCCGGGCAGTGGCTGCAACTGCGGAACCTCAGCATCGTGCAGCCGGACAAGAAGCTCTTCCCCGCCTACGACGCAAAGCTGCGCGCCGCGATGCAGCGCGAGACGGAGCTGCTCTTCGAGAATGTGCTGCGCGAGGACCGGAGTGTCTTCGAGTTCCTCACGGCGGACTACACGTTCGTGAACGAGCGGCTCGCGAAGCACTACGGCATCCCGGGCGTGACCGGCGAGGACTTCCAGCGCGTGAGCCTCAAGGGCCAGCCGCGCGCGGGCGTGCTGACCCATGCGAGCATTCTCACGCTCACCTCCAACCCCACCCGCACCTCGCCGGTGAAGCGCGGCAAGTGGGTCCTGGAAAACCTCCTCGCCACGCCGCCGCCCCCGCCCGCGCCGAACGTCCCCGAACTGGATGGTCAGAAGGAACTGACCGGCACGCTCCGCCAGCGCATGGAGCAGCATCGCGCGAATCCGACGTGCGCCTCGTGCCATACCAAGATGGATGCCATCGGCTTTGCGCTGGAGAACTACGATGGGATCGGTGCTTTCCGCGCTTTGGATGGAGGTGCCCCGATTGACCCGAGCGGGGAGTTCAGCGCGGCGGACAAGTTTCGCGGGCCGGTGGAACTCGCCAGCCTGCTCGCCCGGCAGAAGAAGGACGACTATGTCCGCTGCATGGTCGAGAAGATGCTGACCTACTCACTGGGCCGCGGACTGGAGTATTACGACCGCACCGCGACCAAGGAGATCGCCGAGGGACTGGCCAAGCGGCGCCACACCTTTTCCGGGCTCGTGCTGGAAGTGGTGAACAGCGTGCCGTTTCAGAAACGGCGGGGTGAGGGTGATGCGCATGTGGCGGTGAAGTGAGAAATTTCAAATCCCAAGCCCCAAATTCCAAATAAACTCCAAACTCCAAGCTTCAATGAATCGTGGGCATGCGGGAGACATAGACCGAGCACTTCGTCTGGGCGTATTGGAGTTTGGGATTTGAACCTTCTTTGGAACTTGGAATTTTGCCACCTGAACACGCCGCCGTAACCACCAGTCCATATCCTGGGTCTTGCAGTGCAGGGTTTGCCGCCCTAGTTTGCTGACACATCGAACATTATGAAACGACTCGCCCTGCCCCGCCGCACGTTCCTCCGTGGTCTCGGCACGCTGATGGCACTACCCGCGCTGGAAGCGATGATTCCGTCTGGCACCGCCGCGGTCGCCAAGGTGGCCCCGCGTCGCACGGCGTTTGTTTACGTGCCCAACGGCATGAACATGGCCAACTGGTGGCCCGAGATGGTCGGCAAGGGCTACGACCTGCCGCAGACTCTCGAACCGCTGGCCGGTCATCGTGACGATTTTAACGTGCTTTCCGGTCTGGCGCAGGTGAGCGGACGCGGCGGGCCGGATGGAGCAGGCGACCACGCCCGGGCGAATGCAACGTGGCTCACGGGCGTTCGTGCGCGCAAGACGGCGGGCGCGGACATCCAGGTGGGCGTCTCGATTGACCAGGTGCTCGCCGAGCAGGTGGGCAAGCAGACGCGGTTTGATTCGCTTGAACTGGGTTGCGACCGATCGCGCACCGCCGGGGGCTGCGACAGCGGTTACAGTTGCGCCTACCAGTTCAACCTCGCCTGGAAAGGCCCGGCCACGCCGATGCCGCCCGAGGCGAACCCGAAGCAGGTCTTCGAACGGCTCTTCGGCAGCGGCACGAGCAACGAGGAGGCCGCCGCGCAGCACAAGCGCGAGCAATACAACAAGAGCATCCTGGACTTCGTGCTCGAAGACGCCAATTCGCTCAAGCGCCAGCTCGGCGCGACCGACCGCCGCAAGCTCGACGAATACATGACCGCCGTGCGCGAACTGGAGGAGCGCATCGAGCAGAGCGAGAAGTTCAAGCAGCAGAACGTCGCGCCCGTGCTGCGCAAGGACTTCCTGCCGCAGGACTACAGCTACGAGCAGCACATCCGCATGATGTATGACTTAATGACGCTGGCCTTCCAAACCGACTCCACGCGCATCGCGACCTTCCTCGTGGCGCACGACGGCAGCAACCGCAGCTACCCCTTCATCGGCGTGCCGGACGGCCACCACGACCTCTCGCACCATGGCGGCGACGCGGTGAAGCTGGCGAAGATCGCTAAGATCAACGCCTTCCACACCACGCAGTTCGCCTACTTCCTGGACAAGCTGAAAGGCGTGAAGGAAGGCAACGGCACCCTGCTCGACAACTGCGCGATCCTGTTTGGCAGCGGCCTCGCGGATGGCAACCGCCACGCGCACCACGATCTGCCGATCCTCCTCGCCGGGCGCGGCGGCGGCACCATCAAGAGCGGCCAGAGCCTGGAGTTCAAACAGGAGACGCCGCTCTGCAACCTCTTTGTCTCTCTCGCCGACCGCATGGGCGGCAAGGTGGAGCGTTTCGGCGACAGCACCGGCCGGCTGGAAGCCATCGCGCAGACGACCGAAAGCGGCCCGCGGCAGATCAAGCTCGACTCCGGCTCGGAGTGGAAGAAGAAGACGTAGGCCGGGATGGTTCACAAAATCATGGGGCACAGAATCATTTTCCGATGATTTTGTGATCACTGATTCTGTGCAGTTCAGTTTTCTCGCTGATCGTTTCGGTCTTCCCGTTCGCCCGTCGAATCTTCCTTCGCCGGTCAGGCCAGTTTCCGTATTATCCGGTCATGTTTTCGGTCAACGACCATAACCGCGATGCTTGGGACGAGCTGGCCCGGCAGCAGATCCCGCTGGCCCGGCCGGCCGGGGAGAAGGAGTTCGCCAAGCCGCAGTTCATCATCAACCCCTTTGGCTGGGTGGACTTCGAGGTGCGCGGGCGCAAGGTGCTCTGCCTCGCGGCGGGCGGCGGCAAGCACAGCGTCCTCTTCGCCGCCGCCGGTGCGGAGACGACCGTGGTGGACATCAGCCCGCAGATGCTCGACCTCGACCGCAAGCTCGCGGCGGAACGCGGCTTCAAGATCAACACTGTCGAGGCCTCGATGGACAATCTTGGGACACTGCCCGAGGCACACTTCGATCTCGTCGTGCAGCCGGTGAGCACCTGCTACGTGCCGGCGATTGCCCCGGTGTATCGCGAGGTGGCGCGCGTGACCGCCCCCGGCGGGCTCTACATAAGCCAGCACAAGCAACCGGCGAATCTGCAGGCCAGCCTGCGCGCCTCCCCGCTGGGCTACGCACTGCTGGAGCCTTACTACCGCAGCGGCCCGCTGCCGCCGGTGCCGGCCGGCTCCGCGCTGCGCGAGAGCGGCACGCTGGAGTTTTTGCATCGCTGGGACGAAATGCTGGGCGGGCTCTGCCGCGCGGGTTTTGTCATCGAGGATACCTTCGAGCCGAAGCACGGTGATTCGTCGGCTGCGCCTGGGAGCTTCGGGCACCGCTGCTGGTTCATCCCGCCGTATTTCGCGATCAAGGCGAGGAGGAAGATCATGAGGCCTGTGGAAAAGAAGCTTGTTCTGGCGTAGGGTGCGCGGGTGGCGTGGGCAGAGCCGTGTTGCGTGTTGCGTGTTCAAGACGGTGCTCCGGACGCCCTCGCCCAAAAACACGCAACACGCAACACGCAGCACGGTCTAGATTCACCTTGAGCGCCACCCTCTTCCCTCGCCACCCTTTCCTCCATGACGCAGCCCCTCTACCCCCTCACCTTCCAACCCATCGTCAAGGACCGCGTGTGGGGCGGGCGCAAGCTGGAGGAGCTTTACGGCAAGGTTCTGCCGCCCGGGAAGCCCATCGGCGAGTCGTGGGAAATCACGGACCGGCCGGAGGGCGTGAGCGTGATCACCAACGGCCCGCTCGCTGGCCGGGACCTGGGCTGGCTCATGGAGCATCGGGCCAAGGATCTGCTCGGCGGGGCGCAGGCGTGTGGCGGACGCTTCCCGCTGCTGGTGAAGATTCTCGACGCGCAGGAAAAGCTTTCGCTGCAAGTCCACCCGCCCGCGCACAAGGCCGCCGAACTGCGCGGCGATCCCAAGACTGAGATGTGGTATGTGGCCGACGCAACGCCCGACGCCGACCTCTTCGTCGGCCTGCGGCGCGGCGCGACCCGGGAGGAATTCGAGCGGCGGATTCAGGATGGTTCCGTGGCCGAGTGCTTTCACCGCATCCCAGTGAAGCGCGGGGACTCGATGTTCCTGCCGAGCGGACGTGTCCACGCGCTGGGCGCGGGCAATCTCATCTTCGAGATCCAGCAGAACTCCGACACGACCTACCGCGTGTTTGACTGGAACCGCGTCGGGCTCGACGGCAAGCCGCGCGAGCTGCATATTCCGCAGGCGCTGGCCTCGATTGACTTCGAGGACTTCGAGCCGGCACTGGCTCCGCCCGAGTGGAAGAAGGCTGCGGTGGGCGAAGTGCGTTGGCTGGCGGATTGCGACCTGTTCACCGTGGACCTGCACCGGTTGCAGACGCATGAAGAACTGTGGCTCACCGGCGATCGCGTGATGGTGCTCGCGGTGACGGAAGGCCAGTTGACGGTCGCCGAGGAGAGCGAAACGGTCAGCCTCCGGCCGGGAGAATTCTGCGTCCTGCCGGCCGCGTGTGTGGCGCAGACCGTCTTGCGGGCGGCAGGCGAAACCACCTTCCTGGCCGCGGTGGCGAAGTGAGAGGCGATTGCACGGAGTCCCGCCTTCAGGCGGCGGGGCGACCGAACGCAAATGACGCTGCGCAGGGAGCGTCTGGAACCAAGCAGCATTCCACCGGCAAAGCCGGGACTCCTAATACCAATTACGGGAATACACTGGTCGAATCCCCGCAGTGGGTGACTGAACGCGCTCTCCCTCACCCCGGCCCTCTCCCGCTGGGAGAGGGGGCCACGTAGTCCGATTCGGTTAGCAGGGGTGCATCTATTGGTCATGTTGTAGGCGAGGATTCACCCTCTCCCAGCGGGAGAGGGCCGGGGTGAGGGAGAGCGGCCACGAAGTTCTACACGTTCCGTTCTACCAAACTATTCCCACAGTATAGAGGCTTAAGGCGGCGTGGGCGCGGATGGTTTAGGCGCACGCTTGGCGGCGAGGCCAGCGTGATACGCGGCCACTTCCGCCTCCGTCGCTGCCTGCGGCCAGACCCAGTCGCGGCCTTTGAGCCATTGATATGGGTCGGAAGAGCTGGCCACGCCCACGGGCGTCGGATCGCCGCCGTCGTCTTTGAAATCCTCACCCACGGACCACAGCAGGAACTGGCCGTCGGGCTGAAGCTTGTAGCGCAGCGGCTGGCCGTCCATGAAGTCACGCGGGACTTCGGCCAGGAACTCCGGCACCAGTGAAGCGAGCGACGCGGGGAACTTCCCGTGCTTCTGGCGATGCCGTTGCAAGGCAACGGCGGTGAAGGTGAGGCCGCGAACCGTTTCCAAGCTCGCGAACTTCTGACTGGTCCGGCCCAGTGACGGAAGGATCATCCGCGAGAGCATCTTGGTCATGGGCGGGTTCTCAAACGGCTTGAAGGCCGCTGTCGTGCGCGCCTGGCCGGGCGCGAAGGCATCCGCCGCCAGCACCTGCCGCGCGCCTTCGATCCAGACCTGGTTCGCATCAATCATCCACCGCTCGTCGTCGTAGGAGAACCAGAGCGCCCAGCCCAGCCCGACGGTAAACTGCGCCGCCTGGGCCGCTGCCTCCGACGGGTGGTTCACGAGCAGTTGGAAGAAAGGCGTGCCGGACGAAGTGCCCCCCAGTTGCGTCAGCATCCGGGGACTGGCGCGACACTGGGCAAAGGTATGCGAAGCCAGCGCCCGCTCCATGCACGCGGCTCCCACCCAGCCCTGTCGCATGTCCCACGCCTGCCAGGCTGTTTGCATCTGGTGCAACTGACTGTCATTCCAGCCCGGATACTGCAAGGCCTCCCATGTGGCGCCCGCTGCGACGTGGGCGCACACGATCCGCACGAGCTGTGACACCAGCAGCGGCTCGTCATAGCGGCGTGACAGATGCACCCCCGCCAGCAGATTCGACAATGCGCTGTTGGTCTGACCCGTATGTAAATCCACCACCATCGCGTGGGTGAACGCAGTGGCGGCCACTCTCAGCTTCTGCAAGTGCGGCAGCATCAGGTTGAAGCCTTTTGAGAAATCCAGGTCGAACACCAACTCCGGCCGCTCCAGCGCGAGTGCCATCTCGCCCAGAAGCTGGCGGTTGTCCTCCACATGAACGCTCAAGATGGGCCACAGGTCGGGGTCCTTGTCGGTTGGCAGCTCAGCCTGCTGCCAGGTCACCCGCGCCCGGCCCGGGACAACGAGCCGCATCAACTGCGGGCGGAACTCGGGCTTCAACTCGGTGAACCGGTTGGCGGAGAGGATGAAATCCGGGGCAGCGTTGGAAAGTGCAGGCGGCAGCTTCGGAACATGATCGGCCAAGGCGAGCTTCTCGCCCTTGGCGATGAGCTGCTGCTTGTGGCCCTCCAGCCGCACCTTGGCCCGCTCATGCTCCAGCCACAAGCCCAGCAAGCCCAGCACGGCGAAGCCGAGCAGCCAGAGGCCGAGTTTGACAGGCTTTTTCACCGGGAGGAATGGCCACAAAAAGACGCAAAGACGGACGTGGCGTGCTGATAGGTCCGCACGCGAATCCCCTCTCCCCCATCGGGGGAGAGGGTAAGGGTGTGCCAGCCCTTAACCACCACCAGCGCACGGGCCATGCCCGGCAAGTCCGGC
>CAZCBE010000188.1:0-9538 GCA_964496695.1 uncultured Klebsiella sp. | reverse complement strand
TTGCTGCGGGTCACAGACCCGCGCTCCGTCGGCTTTCGGGGGCAGTGTCGAGATGCGCCCCTTTCCCAAATCCTTGGGTCCTCTTTCGGTCGCCACAAACTTGCTAGAAAATCCACCGGGCACCGCGTATCACCACCGCATGAATCGCAAGTCATTCTTCCTTCTGGCCGCGCTGGCCATGCTCTCCGTCCACTCCGCCACCGCACAAGACCCCAAGCCCAAGGCCGACGCCAAGAAGGCAAAGGTTGAGCCCGTCCCCGACGACCCCGCCCTGCCGCGCGTCCTGCTCATCGGCGACTCGATCTCCATGGGCTACACGCAGCCCGTGCGCGATCTGCTCAAGGGCAAGGCCAACCTCCACCGCATCCCGGCCAACGGCGGCCCGACCATCAACGGTCTCAAGAACCTCAAGGCCTGGCTCGGCACCAGCAAGTGGGACGTGATCCATTTCAACTTCGGCATCCACGACATGAAATTCATGGAGCCGGAGAAACAGCAGGTGCCGCCCGCCGACTACGAGAAGAACCTTCGCGAGATCGTGAAGCAGTTGCAGGCCACCGGCGCGAAGCTCATCTGGGCCACCATCACGCCCATCCCCGATGGCGAACTGAACCCGAAGCGCACCTTCGACAAAGTCCCGACCTACAACGCCATCGCGACCAAGGTCATGACCGAGGCCAACGTGACCATCAACGACCTCAACGCCGCCATCACCCCGCACCTGGCCAAACTTCAGAACCCCAAGGACGTCCACTTCAACAAGGACGGTTCCGACTTTCTGGCCCGGCAGGTGGCGGCCAAAATCGAGGCGCAGTTGCCGCGGAAATGAGCGTCTGGCTCCGGCTGAACGGTGGTAGTGAATGGGGCGAGACTGCGGCAAGAAATG
Organism: uncultured Klebsiella sp.; assembly: GCA_964496695.1. Lineage (GTDB taxonomy): Bacteria > Verrucomicrobiota > Verrucomicrobiia > Limisphaerales > SXTU01 > SXTU01. The sequence goes on along the minus strand of CAZCBE010000188.1, from coordinate 8,652 downwards.
GGTAGAGCATTCGTGTGGCCCGCTCCTACATTGCCGACGGCTGCCAAGCCATATTTTGAAATGCCTCGCCCCATGAAATCCCGAACCCTCCGTTTTTGGTCAGTCCTGAGCGCGGGGTTGCTAACGCTGCTCGGCGTCGCCCCGTCACCGGCGGCGGACGTGACGCAGTTCAACCTGCTCAAGGGGCAGCAGTTCGTGCAGGCCGATGCGGCTGCGCCCACGCCCGCCGGCCCCTCCAGTTTCGTGATCCAGTGCGAAGGCAACGGCAGTGCGATGGGGGTGTTCACCGGCATGTCGTTCACGAAGCCGAACATGCAGGTCGTGACCCTGGCGCCGGACGGCGACAGCAGCTACCGGTTCGAGCAGGCCTTTGCCTCGCAGATGGACCTCGATGCCGCCTTTCCCAGCGGGAGCTACACCATCACCATGAACACGGTGAACGACGGCACCAAGGCCGTCGCCCTCTCGCTGGCCGGGGGCGTGTATCCGCCCACCCCGCACATCAGCAATTTCACCGCCGCGCAGGCGGTGGTTCCAAGCCTGGATTTCACGCTGACCTGGGATGCGTGGGCGGGCGGCACGGCGCAGGACATCATCCAGGTCCGCATTGTGGACAGCGGCGGCGAGGAAGTATTCTCCTCTCCTGAGCAAGGCCAGCCGGGCGCGCTGACGGGCTTGTCCACGGGGTTCCTGATCCCCGCCCGGAAACTCCGGCCGGGCCAGACCTATGGCGTGGAGATGGTGTTCGGCCGGTCCACGGACTTCAATCAGAGCACGTATCCCGGGGTGACGGGGCTGGCGGCCTACTTCAAGAACCTGCAGTTCCAACTGATCACCACGGGCACGCCGACCGGGCCCACGGCGGGGAGCTTTCAACTGGTCTTCAACTTCACCCAGGGCGTCTTCGACGGGACCAACGGCAGCCTCAGCTTTCCCCAGTCGCTGGCCTACTACTACGCCCTCTACAACATTGACAACGATGTGAACTATCCAGCTTCGGTTACGTTCACGGGGCCGGGCGGATCGGGGCTGACCAACGTCACGAGCCAGGTCAACGGATCGTCGTTTGGTAATTCAGCGTTCTATTCTTCGCCGCAGGTGAACTTCTCGCCCAACAACCTGCCGCCGGGGGCCATCTACTCCCCGGCACAGCCGCCGGGCGGGATTTATACCGTGGGTTACAAGACCTCCAACTACATGTTCAACCTGCTTGATCCGCGCTCGGCGAATCAGGAGATTCTCGTGGTGCCGACCGTGGTGTTGAGCAGCACGAACACCATTCAAGAGATCCGGTGGAGCTACCGGGACGCCAGCGGGGCCACCGTCGGTCCGCAGGCGTTCATGGAGAACATCCAGATCCGCGTGAATGGAACCAGCGGCGGGCGGCTCTATGACGGTGGCCATGATCACAACGGCCGCATCCTGCCGGCCGTCACGAACCACACGCCGACGACGGCCGTGGCCTGGACCAACGTCAGCTCCATCCAGATGCTCTTCGAGGACACCGTCGGCAACCAATACGTGACCTACTGGAACCGTGCCGCCCAGCCGGTGGAGATCACCACGTCCGGCCTGCCCAACGCCACGCAGGGGACGCCCTACAGCTTCCTGCTCAGCAGCCAGGGCGGCACGCAGCCAGTCAGTTGGTCGCTGGCCTCGGGCTTCCTGCCTAGCGGGCTCTTCCTGAATCCCGGCACCGGCGAAATCCTCGGCACTCCGGGTGAGAACGGCAGTTTCCCCGTCACCTACCAGGCCCGGGACAGCGTGAACGCCGTGACCAACCGCACGCTCAGCCTGACCGTGCTGCCCGGGAGCTTTCCCGCCCCCGTCCTGACGAATTTCGCCCTCCTAGGCAACGGCCAGCTCAGGGTCGCGGTCGGCGTAGTCAGCAACCAGACCTACACCCTGGAAGCCTCCACCAACCTCATCAACTGGCAGCCGCGCGCCACGTTGCTGGCCACGAACAACCAGTTCGACCTCGTGGACCCCGAGGCGTTGGGCAAATACCCCCGGCTGTTCTACCGGATGCGCATCGGGCGGACGTTTGGCTTGGCCTTCAATTTTCACTTTTACGCGTTTGGTGGGAATTTCGGCGCGGGCCTCACTCCGGCGCCTGGGTTCCCCGTTTCGGTGAACGGCTACTCGGCCCATCTGGAGGTGGAGAACTCGTCCTCCTACCCGCCGCCCGCCAACGTCCTCTTCACGGGCCCCGGCGGGTCCGGACTGAACAACACGCCCGCCAACCCGCAGAACTCGGACGTGCGGCCCGACGAGGCGCGCTACCAGTCGCCCAACCTTAACAGCCCCGCAATCCCGCCCGGGGGCATTTACAGCGTGACCTTCCTGGGCACCAACCTGATCTTCAACGTCCCCGCCCCGCAGGCGGCCAGCCGGCTCGTCATTCCGGTGCCGACCGTCACGGTCTCCTCCGGCAACCTGACCGCCGTCGCCTGGGTTTACAAGGACCCGACCACCGGTGCCACCTTGGGCCAGCCCCCGGCTCATATCACGGACGTGCAGGTGCAGGTGGATGTCCAGTCGCTGGGCCGGGTTTATGACTCGCCCAATGTCCCGCCCGGCACCACCAGCGTGGGCGGCATCAACGGCGTCGTCTGGAACGACGTGGTGAACCTCTTCATCGTCTATGACGACATGTTGGGGAACCACTACGTCGTCGGCTACAACAAGCCCTGAGCGCAGTAGTTGCGGGTTGAAGACTGTGCGCCTTGGGCCGGGGTTTTGATGCGCAACCTGAAGGTTGCGACTACGGCAGGTGGAGGGGCGTATCTCGGCACTGCCCCGGAGCGCGGGTCTGCGACCCGCAGCAGCCGCCCTTGTCCGTTGCGGTTCGTGTAAGCCAGCGGGACGGATGATCGGACGTTGCTGCGGGTCACAGACCCGCGCCCCGCCGGCTTTCGGGGGCAGTGTCCAGTTGGCGCCCCACGAGTAGCGACCGCCACTTGCCACCTTCCCGCAGCTTCCCTAGGATGCTGCCGGATATGACTCCCCGCCGCTTTCGTATCGCGTTCTCCTTCGCTGGAGAGAAACGGGAGTTTGTCGCCCAGGTTGCCGACATACTCGCAAAGAAATTCTCCGCAAAGGAAATCCTCTACGACAAGTATCACGAGGCCGAGTTCGCACGTCATGATTTGGGCATCTACCTTGCGGAACTCTATGGCAAGCAGGCTGACCTCATTGTTCCCGTCCTGTGCCCCAAGTATGACACCAAGCGCTGGACTGGCTGGGAATGGCAGCACATCTACGGCCTGTTGACCAAGGCCGACGGACACCGCGTCATGCCGTCCCGGTTTGAATTCGCGGAGGCCGATGGTTTGAGTCCGACTTCCGGGTTCATCGAACTCGACCAGAAGACTCCCGAACAGTTCGCCGCCCTGATTCTCGAACGCTACGAGCAGAACGAACGCGCGCTTCAGTCCGCCAGTTCCGCCGCTGCCCGGCAGGCTGCTGCCCCGTCCACCACCATCCCGAACAACCTCCCCCGCCTCCAGCCTTTCTTCGGCCGCGAGGCGGAGCTTGCGCAAATCCGCGAGGCCCTCGATCCCGGTGCCCGCACCTGGGGTGCGCTCATTGACGGCCCCGGCGGCATGGGCAAGACCTCCCTTGCCATCCGCGCCGCCTACGATTGTCCCCCGGGCCTCTTCGACCGCATCCTCTTCACCTCCGTCAAGGACCGGGAGATGGATGACGACGGCGAGCGTTACCTCGACACCAAGCTCATTCCGGGCTTCCAGGAGATGCTCAGTGAACTTGCCCGCGAGCTGGGCCTCACCGACTTTGGCAAATCCCCCGACACCGAGCGCCCCCGGCTCCTCCTCGAAGCCCTTCGCCCCCTCAAAGTCCTCCTCATCCTCGATAATCTGGAGTCCCTCACCAAGGGCGACCGCGACCAGCTCTTCACCTTCGTCAAACGCCTCCCCGGCGGCTGCAAGGCCATCCTCACCAGCCGTCGCCGCCTCTCGGCTGGAGCGGAACTGCTCATCCTGGAACAGCTCGACCAAGACGCCGCCCTGGCCCTGCTTGCGGACTTGGCCCGGCGCAACAAACTCCTCGCGAAGACGAATGAAGCCGAGCGCATCGTCCTCTACACCCAGACCGGCGGGAAACCCCTGCTGCTGCGCTGGACCGCTGGCCAACTGGGCCGGGGCAACTGCCGCACCTTCACCGACGCCATTGCGTATCTGCGGAGCTGTCCCGAAGGCAACGACCCCTTGGAATTCATCTTCGGCGACCTCGCGCGCGACTTCTCCGACGCGGAAACCAAGGTGCTCGTGGCCCTGACCTACTTCACCCAGCCCGCCACCGTGGAGCACATCGCCACCGTAGCCGGTGCTGAATCTGCCGGTGGTCCACGCGCCCGTGCCGGCGATTTGCAATCGCCGTCTGCGCCGCCTCGGAGCCAACCGACGGCGGCTGCAAGCCGCCGGCACGGGGTTGCCGAGCCGTCGGACGCCACAGGTGAAAGCGCCACGCAGCCACGCCTCTTGCCAGCCGAGCCTTTTGACCTCGCCGCCGTGGAAGTGGCCCTGCGCACCCTCGCCAACCGCTCGCTCGTCGTGCCGGACCAGGAGGAGCGGGCCTACACCCTTGTGCCCATGGTGGCGGACTTCCTGCGGCAGAAGCGCCCCGAAGTCGTCGCGGAGACGGGCAACCGTCTGGAAAAGCGCGCCTACGCCCTCATCGTGGAGAATGGCTTTGAGCAGCACGACCGCTTCCCCATCCTCGATGCCGCGTGGCCGACCGTGGCTCCCGCCATCCCCCTCTTCGTGGACGGGCCTAGCCCGCGCCTCCAGACCGTGTGCGGCGCCCTGGGAGACTTCCTCAACTTCACCGGCCGCTGGGATGAAAAGCTGGCCCTGAACCTCCAGGCCGAGACCAAGGCCATTGCCGCCGGGGACCATGATAACGCCGGCTGGCGTGCCTTCAATGCCGGCTATGTGCATTCCCTCCGGGAGCAGGGCGATGCCGTGCTGGCCTGTGGCGCGCGGGCAGCCACCCATTGGACGGCCGCTAAGGCCGGGGTGCGGGAACAGTCCACAGCCCTCCTGTTGTGCAGCCTTGGCCACAGGTTGAAGCGGGACTACCCCACCGCCCTAGCGGGCGCCCTACACGCCGTTGAGCTTCGGCGATCCTTGGTGGCGGAGGGCGAGGATGTCGCAACGGGCCTGAACGATGTGGCGATCATTGAGCGCCATATGAAGGACTACCCGGCGGCGGAGCGGGACTACCGCGAGGCCCTGCGTATCGCCTGTGCGGTGGGGGATGCCGAGGGCGCGGCCACCTTCACTGGTAATCTGGCGAGCTTGGCGCTGGAGCGCGAAGACTGGCCGGGAGCCGAGGCACTGGCGCGGGAGGCCCTGCTCTTATCTGAAAATGTCGGCCGCAAGGAACTGGTGGCACGGGACCACCGTTGCCTCGCGCTGGTCCTGCTGGGCCAGGACCGCTGGATGGAGGCGCTGCCCCATGCCCAGCAGGCACTGGCCCTCTACACCTCGCTCGGCCACCCCGAACTCGCGCGCGCGCAAGCCACCCTCCAGCAGTGCCAAGCATGAACCCCACCGGAGCCAACGCGACAGGCGCGCGGCCTTCAGGCCGCTTCAGCGTCCGGCCACCGGGCAGGTCCGTGAACGCCTTCCCCCTCCCCGAGGGAGGCCGGAACTTAGCCGGGGGTAAAGCGTCAGCGACACCCTCGGTCCCGGTCCCACCAATATCATGCACCCCAGCGGGGTGCGGGAATGCGGCCTTCGCAGCCACCGTTCCTCGACCCCTCCGGGGTCGCTCATCTGCGTTGGCGTTTCCAGGGGTGGCGTCGCTTGCGCTCCTGACCCCCGGCTAAGTTCCTGCATCCCTCCGGGATGATTCGAGGGACGATCTGGTGACGGACCTACGGACGCTCCCCCTCCTGCTCGTAATCCTGATCCTAATCCTGCTCTTCCCCGCGCTCTCCGAGGAGCAGGATTAGGATCAAGATCAGGAGCAGGAAAGCCTTGGATGCACCGGAGGACGGGCGCGCTTTGGAGTGCGGTGACTTGTCACCGGTTTTCGCTGGCGACTCGTCGCCGTCGAAGTTTGCAACAGGTCCGGTGGCAGTGCGTCATCCCGCTCGCGCGAGCAGGCACTTGGCGCGGGGAGCGTTCGCCATCGGCCGTTGACGGCGACAAGTCGCCTGCGGAAAGCGGCGAGAACTCGCCGCACTCCATAGCGCAACGGGGCGAAGAGGCGGCTACGGGCTGACCTCCCCCTCCTACTCCTACTCCTACTCTTAATCCTAATCCTGCTCTTCCCCCGCGTTCGCCGAGGAGCAGGATTAGGATCAGGATTACGAGCACGAGTCTGAGGGCAGCAATGCCCGCTTGCTCCCGTCCGGTTGTGGGCTAGGCTGGGCGGGTGACTTTCCGCTCAACTTGGTTGCCGCGCATCGGTGCCGTCGTGGGAGGGTTGCTGGCCGCCAGCAGCCTGGGCCTGCCGCTCGCCGCCGCGGACAAGGCCAAATCCCCTGCCACCGTGTCCACGAATTCGCCCGCCAAACTCAAGCACACCAACCGCCTCGCGCAGGAGAAGTCGCCCTACCTGCGCCAGCACATGCACAATCCGGTGGACTGGTATCCGTGGGGCGAGGCGGCGTTCAAGAAGGCGCGCGACGAGGGCAAGCCCATCCTGCTCTCCATCGGCTACTCGACCTGCCACTGGTGCCATGTGATGGAGCGCGAGTCGTTTGAGGACGAGGCGATTGGCGAGTTCATGAACAAGCACTTCGTCGCGATCAAGCTGGACCGCGAGGAGCGCCCGGACGTGGACAAGATTTACATGACCGCCGTGCAGGCGATGGGGCAGGGGGGCGGCTGGCCGTTGAACGTGTTTCTCACGCCGGACCTGAAACCCTTCTACGGTGGCACCTACTTCCCGCCGCAGCCCAAGTTTGGCCGGCCCAGCTTCATGCAGCTCCTCAGCCGCATCTCGGAGATCTGGGGGGAGAAGCGCAAGGAGATCAGCGAGCAGGCCGGGCAGATCGCCGAGCAGCTCAAGAGCCTCGGCGAACACGAGCCGAACAAGGACGCCGTCCTCGCGCCTGTGATCCTCACGAATGCGCTCAAGCGCATGACGGCGGAATACGACCCGCGCAATGGCGGGTTTGGCCGCGCGCCGAAGTTCCCCCGGCCCTCGCAGCCGGCCTTCATCCTCCGCGCGGCGGTGCGCGAGGGGAACCAGGACGTGGTGAAGATGGTGCTGCACACCTGCGAGCGCATGGCGGCAGGCGGCATGTATGACCAGCTCGGCGGCGGCTTCGCGCGCTACTCCGTGGATGAGAAGTGGCTGGTGCCGCACTTCGAGAAGATGCTCTACGACAACGCGCAGCTCCTGCACCTCTACCTCGACGCGCATCTCGTCAGCGGCGAGGCGCGCTACGCCGACGTGGCCCGTGACATCGTGCGCTACCTGCTTCGCGACATGACGCATCCCGAAGGCGGCTTCTACTCCGCCGAGGACGCCGACAGCGAAGGGCATGAGGGCAAGTTCTACTGCTGGACGAAGGAGGAGCTGGCCAAGCTCCTTAGCGCGGAAGAGTTCAGAGTAGCCGAGCGCTATTTTGGCATCACGGAGGAAGGGAACTTCGAGGACCACTCGCATCCCATGCCGCTCAAGAAGCTGAACGTGCTGAGCATCGTGGACCCGAAGCTGACCGACGCCGAGGCCAAGCTCCTGGCCGCCGCGAAGCAAAAGATGTTCGCGGTTCAGGTCAAACGCATCCGCCCACACCTGGATGACAAGATCCTCGCCTCATGGAACGGCCTGATGCTCGGCGCGCTCGCGCGGGCGGGCATCGTGCTGAACGAGCCGAAGTATCTCGCGGCGGCGGAGCGGAACCTCGCCTTCCTCCAGTCCAAGCTCTGGGACGCGAAGACCAAGACGCTTTACCATCGCTGGCGTGACGGCGAACGCGACAACGTGCAGTTGCTCGATTCGCACGCCTTTCTGCTCGAAGGCGTGCTCCACCTCTACGAGGCCACGCTGGACCCGAAGCATCTGGACTTCGCCCTCGCACTGGAGTCCGCGATGACCGCGAAGTTTTACGATCCGGCGCTCGGCGGCTTCTACCAAAGCCCCGCCGGTTCCACCGATCTGCTCTTCCGTGCGAAGGAGGACTACGACGGGGCCGAGCCGAGCGGCAACAACGTCGCGACCGTCGTGCTGTTCAAGCTGGCCGCCATCACGGACAACAAGGAGATGCGCGCCCGGGCCGAGACGACGCTGCGGCTCTTCGCCGAGCGCCTGCAACGCCTGCCCCAGGCCGTGCCGAATCTGCTGCTGGCCTTGGACTTCTCGCTGAACGAGCCGTTCCGCGTGGTCGTGGCGGGCGATCGGGGGCATCTGACGGCGAAGGCACTCTTGCGCGCCGCGCATGGAACCTACCAGCCGAACAAGGTGGTGCTAGGGAACGTGGGGGCGGTGGAGCCGTTTGCGAAAACCCTGCCGGTGAAGGACGGCCCCGTGGTCTTCCTCTGCACCGGCACGGCCTGCCAGCCGCCCACGAGCGACCCGGCGAAGGTGAAGGCGATGCTGTCCGGGAAGACGCTTTAAGCCCGAACTCCGAAGCAGCGGCGGCGCAGCCGCCGGGTAGCACAGGCTACCAGC
>CAZCBE010000187.1:0-9577 GCA_964496695.1 uncultured Klebsiella sp. | reverse complement strand
CGGACGGCACAGGCTGGTAGCCTGTGCTACCCATTCCCACTTCGGAGTTCGGGCTCAGTCCGACTCGCGCGGCGTGAGTTCGAGCGGCAGCCGGTCGAACTTGCCATCGCTGCCGGCGCTGGCGGAACGCGGCAGCAGCCAGCGCTCGGCGCGGGTGACGGCCAGGACTTCGCCAAACTGGATCGAGGCATCTGCCACCGGCTCGAACTGGTGGAGCTTCAGCACCTTCTCGGGAATCTCGACGGTGATGCCGGTGAGCGTGAGCGGGTAGCGGACGATGCCGTCCTTGTCGAACTTCCACTGGCTGTTGGCGGGCCACACGGTCAGGTCGCCCGGGAAATTTCCCGGCAGCGGGTAGTCAATATACTTCCAGCCGTCGAAGTGGATGCGGGACTTGCCGAAGACGTCGTCGGTGTTCCAGTCGGCGATCTTGTTGACCTGCTTTTCGCCGGCGTTCTGCTGCTGCATCTCCTTGGGCATCCAGTCAAGCAGCCAGGGTGAAAGCTCGCCGCGCTGCGACGCACCGATGGAGCGCCAGACCTGCCCCGAAGCGTCGCGCAGCTCAAAGATGATGCGGCCCCAGCCGGAGTTGCCCTTGATCTGAATCGCGATGCTGGTGGGCTGACCGGTGAGGGTGACTGGCTTGTTCAATGCGAAGGTGGCATACATCGGCATCGTGGCCTTGCCGGTGGTCAGCGGCTTGGGTGTGACCTTGACCGCTGACACGGGTGCTGCCGGTGTGGGAATCATTCCCGTGGCGGCGACCGTCTCGACTTGATAGTCGCCCTTGCGCCGGGGGTTCATGAAGTTGTAGGCCTCCAGCTCGGGGTCGCGTGCCGGGAGGACTTTCCAGAGCGCCTGCCAGTCGCCGGTGGGATTCGGCACGAGCGCCTGAAGCTGGCCCGCCGGCCGGACCAGCGGAGTCGTGATCGCGAGCGTCTGGACCGTCTTGATCTTGGATGGGGCGACGATGAAGTGCGGACGCTCGCCCACGGTGAGCGCGAGCTTGCCGCCTTCGCGGCGCAGGCTCGCGGGCACGTTGCCCTGGGCGTCAATGACCTCGGTGGCCGGGCCGCCGGTGAACTCGATCACGGCCTCGCGCGTGCCCGTTACATTCCAGACACAGGTGACGTGCGCGTTGCCCGGGCGGTCAAACTCGACGGCGTAGAAGGTGGTGGAGCTGGTCTCCAGCAGGCGCGGCGACTTGGCTCCGTCCAGCATCCGCGTCATGGTGGCGTAGGCCACATAGGACGGCTTGGCGTTCAGCTCGGGCATCTTGTAGAGGATGCCGGACGCGCCCCAGTTGCTGAAGCGGTAGCTGTTGCCCACGTCCGAGATGCAGCCCATGCGGATCTCCGGCACGCCCCAGATGAGCGAGTGCATCGCATGGCGGATGAAGTAATTGGCCTGCGTCTCGGGCGCGAGGTTGCCGGGGTTGGTGTTCGGGTAGCAAATCTCGTAGCACTGCGTCACCGGCTTGTTCTTGTAGCCGTAGTAGTCGAGGAGCTGGCGGTCCATCCACAGGCTGGAGCCAAAGCCGACATAGTCCGGCGGCTGGGCCTCGGGCATGCGGCCGAAGGTGCCGGATTCGTTGCCGAGCGAGTCGAAGAGTTCGGCGGGAAACTTGGCCCGCAGCAGCTCTTCTTTCGTCGGCAGGGGACCGTTGCCCAGACGCAGATGGATGTCGGGATACTTGGCTTTCACCGCCCTCGCGCCTTCGATGCACTTCTCCAGCAAGTCCTTGAACCGCTTCTGCTCGTTGAGCTGCTCGCTGGATTGCAGCTTGTAGGGCGGGCGGTCATGGAAGATGTCCGGCACGCGCTGGACGTGGTTTCCCGAGATGGAATCCTCGTGCAGGATGAGCGCGACTTTCTTCACCGCGTCCGTGTTGCGCGCGAAGTAGCTGTCCACGACCGCGGTGTAGGACTTGTCCTTTTCGCTGTAGATGATCTTCGGCTCGTTGCCGCAGAGCACGCCGTATTTGGCGCGGTCCTCGGGCTTGAAACTGAACATGCCGTAGCGGATGCCGGCCTTCTTGTAGAGCGGGCCAACCTGGTCGGGATCGGCGCTGCTGTAGTGGCCGCCGGTGAAATCCCACACGCCGAAGGGCGAACTCTCGCGATGCTTGCGGGTGTCCGGCGGCAGCACGGCGTAGGTCGTGCGCCGGGTAAGCGTCCGCTCGGCCCCCGCCGCACCGGTCATCTGGATGTCCACGGCGATGTCGTAGTAGCCGAGCTTGGTGAAGCCGGGGTCGAAGGGGACGGACTTGGTCTGGCCGGGCGCGACGGTGCCCTTGAGCGCGGCGTTCAGCGCGGCGGTGAGGGTGGTGGTGTCGCCGTCGAGGTGGCGCGTGCGGACGGTCAATTGGTAGCTCTGGGGTGAGGCGGTGACATTTTGCAGCGCGAGGGTGAAGCGCGGCTTCTCCGGCAGTTCAAACACATGCCCTGGCACGCCGCTGGCCAGCTTGAGCTGCAAGGGTGATTTCTCCAGCGTGATGGCCGCGATGCGCACGCCCGAAGGCAGGCCCTGCGGGCGATAGCGGAAGCGGTTCGGGTCCGGGCTGCGGCGCTGGAGATGCACTTCCTTCGTGATTTCGATCTCCATCGTCGGACGCGCGACCAGGTCCTGGCCGAAGGCGGCGGAGAACGGCACGACGGTGTGCGAGAGCTTGCCCAGCGGGGTATCCACGACCTTGGCCCCGGCCCGCTGCAGCTCCGCCGTGGTCGGCACGGTGACGGCGAAGTCATGCTGCAGGGTCTGCGCGCGCACGTCATAGGAGCCGGTGCGCAAGGTCAGCACCGGCGACGTCTTCTCGTCTGCGACGGCATACGCGAGCACATGGGCCGCGACGTAGTCGGCGACCGGCACGCGGAGCATCGGCTGCCGGGTGTCGTGCATGAAGGGCGCGCCGTTGTCGTAGTCCTCGTAGTAGCTGCTGGGATTCGCGACGGCATCAATCCACCGCGCATCCTTGAGGTTGAGCATGTTCTTGTCGCCCGGGCTGAGCCGGAAGGGGATGCCGCCCGCCTGGATTACCTTCGCCTCGGGGAGCTTGGCCGTGCCGAAGCGGTCGTTCGCGAGCTGGTCGAGGGTGACGTTGAGGAACGTGCTCCCGGCGGTCGAGGTCGTGATCTGCACGGGGCCGAGCTTGACGCTCTGAAACGGGTAGATGGCCGCCGGGCCGTTGAAGTCCTGCCCCGGCACGACCATGGCCAGCGTGCCGTCCAGATAGATGGCCAGTGAATCGGGATGATACTCGACGCGCACGGGAATGGACCGCTCGAGGATGCTGATGGGGGCGATCTTCTCGGCGACCAGCTTCTGCTGCGCCTTCTCGGTGGAAGGCCAGTAGGTCAGCGTGTCGCGCCGCTTGTCAATCGCCCAGCGGAGCTTGCCGTCCACGTTGGCGAAGACCCCGCCGTTGATGCTCAGCGCCCAGCCATTTTTGTCGCACGCGATGGAGATGGAGTATTTGGCGGTGTCCGCGTTGTGGTTGCCGATGGGCGAGCCGGTCACGGCGGGACGGAAGAGGACCGTGCCGATGCCGCCGTATTGGAGAGTGAACTCGATGGCCTTGCCCGGGCCGAGCGGCTGGTTCAGGAGCAGCGCGCCGTAGCCCTTCTTGGTGATCGCGTAGCCGGCCGGGCTTTCTTCCAGGATGCCAAGGCCGAGGAAGCCGGGCTTGGAAAAGGCCTTCGCGGTCGTCGGCAGCGTGAAGGCGGCCGGGCTGGCCGCCTGAGCTGCCGCCTCGGGCCGGCTGGCGGGGAGGCAGCACAACGCGAGGCCGCCGGCCATCACCACCGCCGCCCAGCCGATGGCACTGTTGCGGGAGTGAGGGATCGAAGCAGCCGGAGGGGATTGTCTTTTCATAAGGAAGCGACCCGCGCGAATGTCCGCGCATAGTTGTGGGGAGGAAAGACGCCCCCTGCAGCCGCAACCTTCAGGTTGCGCGTGCCGTTTCGTTGGGCGGCACCGATGCGCAGGCTGAAGCCTGCGACTACCTGGCCTGGGCGGGAGCACTGGCCCGCCGTTTCCGTCCAACGGACCATGCGCGCCGCAACCATTGTTCTGTCTCCGTGTTTCACCCGATGACACCAGGCCGTGCGGTTGGCTATGCTGCCGCTCGTTCTCCCATGACCGCCCCGCGCCTATTCGCGTCCGCCGCACCATTTTCACCCCGCACTTTTCTTCCCCTCGCGCAGTCCTTCCGCCCGCCCGCCGCCATGAAAACCAGCTTCCGCCCCCTCCTAATCTTACTCCTACTCTTAATCTCCCTCCCCGCCCCCGCCCAGATCCTCCTGAACGTGGATTTCGGCGTCGGCGCGCAGAGCCCCAAGCAGGGCCTGGCCGCGACCGGCCTGGGCACCAACGACTTCTGGAACCTTCACGCCCATTACAACCCCCGCTTCGCCCCCGGCCAGCCCCCCGTCCCCAACCACACCACCTCGGGCCTCAAGTTCGCCGACAAGTCCGACTCCGCCGTCACGGTCACTGTTCAGAACGCCCCCGGCGTCTGGGGCAACGCCTCGGGCGATCCGATGTTCGACTCCTTTCTCTTCGCCCAAAACGGCTCGAACATCGTCGTGACCCTCCGGGCGCTGAAGGCGGGCCGCTATCACTTCTACCTCTACGGCCACGCCGACCCCGACGCCACGCCCGAGCAAAACTCCGTCTTCTCGCTGCGCAGCGGCACCAACACGCTGGGGCCGCTGGCGGTCGGCTCCGCCGGGGGCTGGAAAGCTTCGCTGGGCTGGCAGGAAGGCCGGCAGTTCCTGGTGTTCCGTGATGTGCCGGTGGAGAAGGATCAGCCGGTGGTCATTGAGGTGGTTCCCGGTCCCGGCGGCGTGGCGGTGCTCAACGGTCTGCAGATCATCTCGCGCGGCTCCAGCCCGCCCAAGACCCTCGGCGTGGCGGCCTTGCCCGTGCCCGCCACCTACACGAACCTCATCGTCCGCGAGGTGCGCTACGACGGGAAGGTCTCGGACACCGAGGCGCGCTTCAGCACGACGGTCGAAATCGAGTCGCTCACGACGAACGAGGTCAGCGCGGTCCTCTTCCAAGGCGACGTCGCGGTCTTCGCCCCCGAGCTGCCCGCTGGCCTGCGCCTCACCCGCGAGTCCGGCCCGACGGTCTGGGCGGGGAAGACCCTGCCGCCCCGCAGCGGCCTCTACCGCCTGCACTGCACCAAGCCGGGCATCCACACCTTCAAGCTCGACGTCATCGCCCGTATCACCAAGGCCGAGCCGTGGAACCAGCTCAGCTTCACCGGCCCGCCGGCCTCGGTCGCCAGCTTGAAAGTGGAAGGCAACGCGGGGGTGGAAGTCGAGTTGCTCAGCGGCGCGCTCCTCGAAACCAGCACGGCGAAAGCCGCCTCCACCATTGCCGGAGTCATTGGAGCCGACCGCGTCGTCGCCCTGCGCTGGCAGAGCAAGACCACGGAGATCGCGCGCAAGTCGCTCATTACCGTGGACACCGCGGCCAGCGCGCAGGTGTCGCCCACGGTCATCAAGTTCACCACGCTGCTGCGCTATGAGCTGCTTCAGGCCAGCGTCTCGCGCCTCACCGTCGGCCTGCCGCCGGGGCACACCCTGACCCGCGTGCAGGGCGAGGGCATCCGCGACTGGACCACCGCCAAAGTGGGGCCGGCGTCTCGCCTGCCTTCCGACTGGTCGGTGCTCACCGTGGACTTCGCCAAGCCGGTGGAGAAGACCTACGCCCTCACTCTTTCCACCGAGGTGCCGGTCGAGTCCACGCCAGTCGCGGTGAATTTCCGGGTGCCGCAGCCGGTGGACATCGAACGCGAGTCCGGCACGTTCACGATTGGGGCGGACGACACGGTCGTGGAGGTCGAGTCCGTCACCGGCGTCCGGCAGGTCAATGCCGCCGATGGAACCTTGTTCGCCTATCGCTTCAACGCGCGGCCCTTCAACGTCGCTGCCCGGCTCAAGCGCATCGAGCCCGTGCTGGAAACCACCACCCGGGTGACCGCGCGCCTGGAGGAGTCCCGGCTCGTCGTGGCCCACACCATCGGCTTGAGCGTGCAGAAGGCGGGCATCTACACCGCCGAGCTGAGCTACCCGACGAACTTCAACGTGACCGATGTGCGCGGCGGGAACGTGGAGGACTGGAAGGCCACAGGCGGCAAGCTGAAGGTGAACTTTTCGCAGCGCGTGCTCGGATGGCGCGAACTCAACGTGACGCTGGAGCAGGCGCACAAGACGTTCCCGGCACAGATCAGCATCCCAGCGGTGCGGATCACCGGGGCCACGAAGGAGACCGCGTTCATGGGCGCGGCGGCGGCGGCCGGCATCCGGCTCAAGACCGCCGAGTTGACCAATGCGCGGGAGATACCGATCGCACAACTGACGGAGCGTGCGCGGGACGAGGCCCTGGCCTTCACCGCCGAAGCCCCGGACTGGAAGCTCACGCTGAGCACGGAGCGATTGCCCGCGCGCATCGTGGCCGAGGTGTTCAACTTGGTGACCGTGGGTGACGGCCTGGTGGGCGGCAGCGCGACGATTCGCTTCGGCATCCTGAATCAGGGCGTGCAGGAGTTCAAAGTGCGGCTCCCGGCGCATTGGAAGAACGTCGAGTTTACCGGGCCCAACATCCGGCGCAAGGAGCAGGCCACCAACCTCTGGACCATCTCCCTCCAGGACAAAGCCTGGGGCGGCTACACGCTGGTCGTCACCTACGACTACCAGTTCGACCCCAAGAAGGCCGTGCTCGATTTTGCCGGTGCCCACTGCGAGGGCGTCGAGCGCGAGACGGGTTCGTTGGCCGTGACCGCCGCCGCGAACCTGAAAATCCAGCCCAAGCCCGCCGCCGAGCCGCTCCGCGCCATTGACCAGACGGAGCTGGCGGAGACCGACCGCGCGCTGATCACCCGGCCCGTGCTGCTGGCCTACCGTTACACCGGCAGCACTTATGCGCTGACGGCGGACGCGGCGCGCTTCGACGAGGAGCGCGTGCTCGACGCCGTGGCCGACCGGACGCAGATCACCAGCGTGGTGACCGAGGCGGGCGAGATGCTCACGCAGGCGAGCTTCATGGTGAAGAACAACGAGAAGCAGTTCCAGCGGTTCAAGCTGCCGGCGGGCGCGAACTTCTGGGGCTGCTACGTGAACAACGAGCCGGCCAAGGCGGAGCGCGACGGCGACTGGCTCCAAATCCCGCTGCCGCGCGGGGAGAACCGGGACGAGGCGTTCGCGGTGGACCTGGTGTATGCGCAGAAGCTCGCCGCGCTGGACAAGTGGCTCCCGCAGTCCGTGGCGCTCACTGCTCCGGCCACGGACGTGCCGAACACCTACGCGGAGTGGCAGCTCTTCGTCCCCGCCACCAAGCGCGTCTCCAGCTTCGGCGGAAGCATGAGCATCGCGCGGGGGACGACTTACGGACTGCATGAGGCGTGGGAGCGGTTCCTCTCGTGGTGGAATGATGTCTGGGGACAACTCCTCGCCTGGCTGGCCTTCTTCGCCGTCGTTTACTTCGTCGCGCGCTCAGTAAAGCTGAACGGCATGAAAGGCTTCGGCATCGCCCTGGCCGTCCTCTTCCTCTGCGCCATCATCGCCGGCATGCTGCTGCCCAGCCTTTCCAAGGCCAAGGCCAAGGCCGCCCGACTCTCGTCGGCGAACAACCTCAAGCAAATCGGCCTGGCGGCGAAAATCTTCGCCAACGACAACGCCGACCGTTTTCCGGACAACTTCGAGGAGATGATGAACCAACTGGGTTCGGAGAAACTCCTCACCGACCCGGACAGCGGCGAGCAATTCGTGTGGGTGGGCGCAGGCAAGCCCGATCACGTTGACGCCATCCTCGCCTACTCCCCGGTGGACAACGGTGGCCGCAACGTGGCCTTCGCCGACGGCAGCGTGCGCCAGCTCAGCAGCGCCGACTTTGGCCTGGCCCAGCAGAAGGACGCGCAGATTGTCGCCCAATCGGCGGTGCGCCAGGCGCAGGGCGTGGGGATGAAGCGGGAAGGTCTCGCCTTGGCGAGGGCGTCAAAAATGGTCACGCCAATTCCCAGAGCTGCCATGGCTGACTCAGACCAAGACGGGGTCGTGAACGCATTCGCCTTGCAGCCGGAGGGCAAGATCGTCGTCGGGGGATCATTTACCAACATGAACGGGGTTGCCAGAGGCCGGGTCGCCCGGCTGAAAGCGGATGGCACGGTGGATACGACCTTTGACGCGGAGACGCGGCGGCTGGAGGTGGCCAAGCAAACCGACCAGCCCAGGCAGCAGCAGGAACTGCGGGTGGAGAAGGAGCGGCTCGCCTCCGTGGACAAAAAGATGTCCGAGCGGGAGAAGTCCGAGCCGCAGGAAATTGCGCGCTATGCCACCGCCCAGCGCAAGGTCGCCGACCAGTTGAAGATGGCTGAGGCCAAAGAGGAAGCGGCCAAAGCTCAAGCGGAAACCAAAGCGGCGGCCGCCGCTGAACCGCCGCTCGTGGGCCGACTGTTCCGCTCCGAGTCGCGCAGCGGTGTCGCCGGCCCTGCCCCGGCCACGTCCCCGGCAATGCCAACCACGCCCGCTCCTGAACCGAGCGCGGGAAATCTTGCTTTCAGTGCTGCCGGGTATGTCACAAATTCGACAGTCACAGTTCAGCGACAGAACGGTTCGGTTGGTGGCGTGGCGGTCAACTTCAGCACGGTTGATGCAACTGCCGCCGTGGGCACGGAATTACAACGCTCACAAAACCGCATTATGGTGCTCGCCGACGACATGGTTTCGGCCAATGAACCTGCTTCTTCGCGTCGAAGCGGCCTTGCCGGTGCGCCAAACGCGAGCGGGGCCTTCCAGCTCGGCGCGCTCGCAGTCACTGGTTCAGGCCTTGCCGCTGGCAGAGGGGGTGATGAGGTTCGCTACGCGAATGCCTCCGGTGAAGCCGCGCAGACGGCGGTGGGGATGCGCTCGATCCGCATTGATATTCCGCGGAGCGGCCAGGCGTTCACCTTCACGAAGGTGCTGAACCTCAACTCCGATGCATTGGGCATCCAGATGTCCCTGATGCCGCTGGGCAAGTTCCGCGCCGCGCAGTCCGCCGGCCAGCTCGCCCTCTTCCTCGGCGGCCTGCTCTGGATGCTGATCCAGTGGCGACGCGCGGACCGCAGCTCCTTCGGCCTCGCCCTCGGGCTCGCCCTCGCGCTGGCCGGGGTCGTGTGGCTGGGCCTCTCCGCCCGCACGCTGCATTGGGTGCTGATTGGCACGGTGCCGGTGGTGGGCGCGGTGGTGCTGGGGTGGCTGGCGTGGAAGTGCTGGCCGAAGAAGGTTGAAGAGTTGAAGAGTGAAGGGTTGAAGCGGGAAGCGGCGGTGACTCCGTTGCCCGTCGGTGAATCGAAGCCGAGCGTTTCCGACAACAGTTCCGGCCCGGTCCCTCCCGCGGCGGCCCTGCTCCTCTTCGCGTTCCTGACCACCAGTGCGCACGCTCAGCCCGCGTCCTCCGCTTCAACCCTTCAACCCTTCAACCCTTCAACCGTAACTCTTCAGTCCGCCACCTACACCGGCACGATCCGCGAAAAGTCCGCCGAGTTCACCGCCACCCTCACGCTCAGCGCCAGCGGCACCAACCAGACCTT
>CAZCBE010000186.1:0-9686 GCA_964496695.1 uncultured Klebsiella sp. | reverse complement strand
CGGACGGCACAGGCTGGTAGCCTGTGCTACCCATTCCCACTTCGGAGTTCGGGCTGAATCAGTGCTTGGAAACCGCAGATGGACACGGAAGAAGCGGGGGATGGGCGACGAAAGCGCGCCGAACGCAAAATAGGAAGTGCGGGGCCGGAGTCCTATGCGACATCAGCGGCCTTTCGGGGCTGATTTCCTGACCAGGCCCGTGCATCGCGGCGACCTGAGGCTCACCAGAATCCGTAGGCGATGTCGTAAGCTGGTGTCGTTGGGGTGGCGGCCGACCAAGTATACCAGATGTCGGGGAACCGGTAGAATTCGGAGTGACCGTCCCCGAAGATGAACATGACACGCTTGTCGGCGTTGTAGTTATGCCACGCGTTCCTCAACACCAGCACGCTTCGGTCCTTGTGCCAGATCCAGTCGCCCATGAGGAGCTTTGTCGAAGGCGACTGCGCCAGCTCGCCTTCGTTCATCGGCGCGTTGCCGGCCATGTCCGACCCGCATACTCGGCGGATTTGGTAGCGGTCGGTGTTCCACTGGTCCGAATAGCTGTTTCCCCAGGCCGTGTAGCAATTGTCCACCGCCGGGTTGGCCGCCGGCGGGTTCCAGCGCGCATCACCGCTGTCGGCCGGGCAGCGGAAAACCTCCACTTTGCCGGCGTAGGGGTTCAGTGGGCGGGCGTTCTCCGGGGTCAGACCGCCTTCGAGGTTCCCCGCATGCTGGCCCAGCGCACCGCCGATGTTGCCCCAACTGTTATGGATCGGGAAGTAGCCCCGGTAGTCATCCATATAGACTTTGAAGGCGACCCCGATCTGTCTGGTGTTGCCCATGCACACGGCCGCCTTGCCTCTGAGCTTGGCCTTGGCCAGCGCGGGCAGCAGCAGCCCCGCGAGGATCGCGATGATGGCGATGACGACCAGCAGTTCGATGAGCGTGAAGGCACCGCTGGCCTGCCGGGAGGAGGACGGTTGGATCAGGTTCATGTCGGGTGAGTAGGGCGAGGCGCCTCACCACCAGCCGTTGGCGATGTCAGGCGGCGGTGTATTGGGCGTGGCAACTCCGTAAGTTTCGTAGATGACCGGGAACTTGAAGAATTCAGCATGGCCATCCGCAAAGAACAGGGGCACCCGTCGTTCCCCCTTGTAGTTGTGCCACTCGGTGGCCTGCGCCAGCGTGTTCCGGTCCTTGTGCCAGATGAAATCGCCGAAGATCAGCTTGGTGGTGGGCGAGGCGGCGAAGGCCGAGTCCCGGCTCGGGATGCCCACCGCCGGACCGGTCAGGGCATTACCCGTCACATGCAACGTCTGGTAGCGGTCGGAGTTCCACTGCACCGAATAGCTGGTGCCGTAAGCCTCGTAGCAGTTGGGGATGCTCCAGACCGAGTCGCCGGCATCCGAGGGGCACCGGAACGACTTCGTGTCACCGACATAAACATTCAGCGGACGGCTGGCCACCGCGATGTTGCCGCCACCGATGCTCGAGGTGCCCAGCTTGCCGCCCCAGTCGCACCAGGCGGTGTGCAGCGGATATGAGTCGTCGAAGTCCCCGACATATACCTTGAACGCCAGGCCGATCTGCTTTGTGTTGTTCACGCACTGGATTTGCTTGGCCTTGCCTTTCGCCTTGGCCAGCGCGGGGAGCAGCAGCCCGGCGAGGATGGCGATGATGGCAATCACCACGAGCAACTCGATCAGGGTGAACGCGGCGCGGGTGCGCCAGTGGGCGGTCGGTGGGGTGCAACGCATGGCGGCTTTGGGCTTATGGAAACTAGTAGCAGCCCGGCCCGGCCAGTGCAAGCGCTACCACGGCAGCACAACGCGCCCGGAGCGCGGGCGGAGTCCGCACCGGTGCGAACCGCAGTTCATGCTATGGTTTCGTGCCCAAGCCGGACGATGCGGTTGGAGCACCATCCGATCCAACGCAGAGACGCAGAGAACGCAGAGACTGAAGGGACATGTCCTCTGCGTCTCTCTGCAATCTCTGCGCCCTTTGCGTTGGAGCGAGTCATCCGGCCACTTTGGTTGCGGCTCTGCCGCTGTGTCTCGTTGAAGCAACCAGTTGATTGCAAACTGCATCGGCACGTCATGACGCGTCTGTGTCCAGCCGCTCCCAACGCCAGCTTGCGGCGGCTCCGCCCGCGCCGCAAACTCGCCAGATGAACATGCCCGAACTGACCACCGAGGAGCATGCCATTTATGAATGGCAGATGTGGCTGCCCGGCTTCGGTGAGGCTGCCCAACGCCAGCTCAAAGGGGCATCCGTCCTCGTTTCGCGGGTGGGCGGACTGGGCGGCAACGTGGCCTACCAACTGGCCGCCGCCGGGGTGGGCCGCCTGGTGCTCGCTCACGGGGGCAACTTGCACGCGGGTGACCTGAACCGCCAGCTCCTCCAGACCCATGACCGGATCGGCCAGCCGCGCATGGACAACATTGTGCGCCGCCTGCATGACTTGAACCCACGAATCGAGATCACCGCCGTGGCGGAGAACATCTCCGACGCCAACGCCCTCACGCTCGTTGCCCAGGCGGATGTGGTGGTGGATGCCGCGCCGATGTTTGAGGAACGTCTGGCCCTGAACCGCGCCGCCGTCGCCGCGCGCAAGCCGATGGTCGAGTGTGCGGTCTATGCCTTTGAGGCGCACCTCACCACCTTCATCCCGGGCCGCACCGGCTGCCTCCAATGTCTCGTGCCGGAAGTCCCGCCCGAATGGAAACGCCATTTCCCCGTGCTCGGCGCGGTGAGCGGCACGGCGGGCTGCCTGGGCGCGGTGGAGGTGGTGAAGCTCCTCACCGGCCTCGGCGAACCCCTCGCCGGCACCCGGCTGGTGATGGACCTGGGCACGATGCAGTTCCGCCGGCTCAAGCTGCCCCGGCGCGCGGACTGCCCGGTGTGTGGTCACGCGGCTTTGTGAGGCCGTTTTCCGGGTTCTCCGCTGTTTTCTGTAGCGTGGGAGAAGCTCCAAATCCCAAGTTCCAAATGCCAATGAAATTCCAAACTTCAAATTTCAAAGGGCGGCGTCGCTCGGCCCTGGCCGGGCCAGCCGGACCGAACCAGCCCTTGGGCCAAGGTCCGAACCACAGCGAAAGTGCTGACGGCGTAGCGTGCTGAATAATTGGAGTTTGAGGCTTGGAGCTTCTTTGGAGCTTGGGACTTGGAGCTTGGAATTTCCCTGCCTGTCTCCCTGTTCCACCGAAAACGGCGAAGAACCGGTTTGCCTGACGAGGACGTGCCAACAGCCTGCACTGCCATCCCAACGGGATTGTGGCCTCCGCAGGCTGTCCTTCCTCATTCAGGCTGAAACTTTCCTCCCCTCCGCGGGTCGTTCAGGTAGAGTGCCTCGAACCGGTCGGGGCCGCCATGACAGACAACTGCGAGTTCGAAGCATTCATGCGCCGCCATCAGGACATGGTTTATTCAGTGGCCATCCGGCTGCTCGCCCGTGAGGCGGATGCCGCCGATGTGGCGCAGGAGGTCTTTCTCCGGGCGCATTCCCACTTCGCCGAACTGCGGGACAACGAGCGCGCCGCCGGCTGGCTCAAGACCGTCACCCGGAACCTCTGCCTCAACCACCTCGAACGCTACCGCGCGCGCTGGCGGTTCTTCTCCGAGCTGGACAACGATGCCACCGGCGAACCATTCAGCGCCACGCTGTCCGCCCCGTCGCCTGACACGACCGCGCACGATGAGGACGCCCGTCGCGCCCTGCTGGAACGGGCGCTCCAGCGCCTGCCCGCCCAGCAGCGCGTGCCATTGGTGCTCTACCATTTTGAAGAACTGAGCTACGAAGACATCGCGCAGCAGCTCCGGGTCTCGCTCGGGAAGGTGAAGACCGACATTCATCGCGGACGCGATGCCCTCCGCCGCGCGCTGCAACTCAGCGTGGAAGGTGAACTCACTGCCCGGCACGACCCGCTTTCAACTCCAGCCAAGCATGCACCCGGAACCTGAAGACCAACTGGCCGTCGCGCTCCACGCGGAACTGCGTCGCCTGCCGCCGCGCCCGGCCCCGGCCAGCCTCGTCGCCAACGTGCTCAGCGCGCTGGCCGCACGGCAGGGCGCTGCCTCGCGCCCGGCCGCGTGGTGGGAGCGGAGCTGGTTCGAGTGGCCACGGGCGGTGCGGCGGCTGTCTGGGGTGGCGGCCTTGCTCGCGGTGGCGGCCCTGGCCGGGGTCACGCTGCTGCTGCTGAACCTGGAGTTCCTGTTCCGCCTGGCCGGCTCGGCGACCGAGGCCTGGGGCGTGGCCGGGGCGCTTGGGAATGCGCTGGCCGTGCTGGGGCGTTCCGTGCCGACCACGGCCTTGATCGCCGCCGGGGCGCTGTTCGCCATCTCATATCTCTGCGCCATTGCACTCGGGACGGTTTTCTTCCGCTATGCCTGGCAACGCCGGTGAGCCATTTATCATGACCATTGTTTCTCTGCTGCGTTCCTGGGTGGGCGTGCTGTTGCTGCTCGCGGGGCTGCCGTTTTGTTCATTGCACGGGGCGGATACGGCGGCGGGCGGGCCGACCAACTCCACCAAGCAGGCGGTGCCAGACGAGGGCCGGGCCCAGGACCGGACTGTTTCCGAAGGCGCCGGCACGGATACCGAACCTTTGGTCCGCATCCTCACGGACCTGAAAGTCGGACCGCAGGAGGAAGCCCGGGATGCGGTGATCGTGCTGGGCCGCGGGACCATGAACGGCCTGATCCGGCGGAGTTTCGTCTCGATCGGCAGTGACGTGGAAATCAACGGCACCGTCCATCACGATCTCGTGGTGGTGCTCGGCAAGGTGAAGCTCGGACCCGCGGCGGACATTCGCGGGCGGTGCGTGCTCATTGGCTGCGAAGTGGAGCGTGACCCGGCGGCGAAGCTCGCGCGTCCGGCCAAGGAACTCCTGACGACCAACCAGTTCCCGAAGCTCAAATGGGTCACCGACTACCTTGCGCAGGGCGTGCTGCTGCTGCGTCCGCTGCCGCCCGGGGTGTCGTGGGCCTGGGTGGCGTTTGCGATGTTCGCCCTCGTGTATGTGCTCATGCAGGTGCTGTTCCCCGCGCCGGTGCAGGCGAGCGTGACCGCGCTGGAACAGCGGCCGGTGACCGCGCTGTTCACCGGGCTGGTCGTGAGCATTCTCGTCGCGCCGGTGTGCGTGCTCCTCGTGGCCACCGGTGTGGGCGTGCTGCTGGTGCCGCTGGTGCTGGTGGCGTTCTTCGGCGCGGGGCTGCTGGGCAAGACGGCGGTGCTGCGTCATGTGGGCCACCAGTTTGGCCGGCAGGTGAAAATGGGCTTTCTCCAGCACGGTTTGTTTGCCCTCGTGGCGGGCGGAGTGCTGCTCTGCCTGCTCTACATGGTGCCGGTGCTGGGCGTGTTTGTGTGGGGCAGCGCGACCTTGCTTGGGCTCGGGGCCACCGTCGTCGCCGCCGTCCAGCATCTCAACAAGGAGAACGCACTGCCCGCCGGTGAAATTCCTCCGGTGCCGGCCGAGGCCCTCGGGGTCGCTGGTGAAGCCGTGCTGCCGCGCGTGGGCTTCTGGCGGCGCTTTGTGGCCACGCTGCTGGATGCCGTGCTCATCGGTGCCACCGTGGGGGTGGCCACCAAGGGGCTGCTCTTCCTGCCGGCGTGGTTCTTGTATCACGTCGTGATGTGGTGGTGGAAAGGCACGACCATCGGCGGCATCGTTTTCTCGCTGAAGATCATTCGCGAGGACGGCCGGCCCGTGACCATCGCGGTGGCGTTGGTGCGCTCGCTGGCCAGCCTGTTCTCGCTCATCGCGTTGGGGTTGGGCTTTTTCTGGGCCGGCTGGAGCCGCGACCGGCGCGCGTGGCATGACCGCATCGCCGGCACGATTGTGGTGCGCCTGCCGCGCGGGATGTCGCTGGTTTGAGGCCAAGTTCCGAAGTGGAACCCGAATGCCAGCAGGGATTTTGGATAGGAGAAGAGCCGGAGCGGTTCGAGCGCGTTTTGGAGTGCGGTGACTTGTCACCGCTTTCCGCAGGCGACTTGTCGCCGTCGAAGGCCGGAGCGCGTCCGGTTTCACCGGGCGTTTCGGCTGGCGCCAGCCCGGAGTTGCCCGACCACCGTGAACCGCCGGACCTCGACGGCGACAAGTCGCCTGCGGAAAGCGCGAGAACTCGCCGCACTCCATATCGCAACGGCCTTGCTGCCGCCACAGGCGGGTTTCCAGCTTTCTCTCGGGCCCGGAATCCTGAGCTTGACCCTGCTCCATCCTCGATTTCTCGAAATCTCACTTCGGAATTCGGATTGAGAGGAGCGCGGCCTTCAGGCCGCAGAAACGGGAGCACGCCTGAAGTGGTTCCAGCGCACTGTTTCAGCCGCCGCCTTCTGCGGCGTAAACGCCGCGCTCCTCCGGCCTAAAACTTCTTGGTCAGCGTCAGTGAGATGACGTTCTCCACGTAGCTGTCCAGTGCGCGGTTCGAGTCGCGGAACTCGTGCTGGTAGAGGAGGGCCGACTCGAACGTCGGCGTGTGGGCGATGATCAGCTCGTAGCGGATGGTGTGCAGGTCGAAGCGCAGCGGGGTCACCCCGGTCCGGCCCACGCTGTGGGTCCACGCGAACCCGAGCCGCGAGACAATGCGGTCCAGCACGCGGTAGTTCAGGCGGCCCTCGGCGCGGAATTCCTTGCCGCCGAAGGAATTGTTTGGGTTGTCAATGGGCTCGACGTTCTGCTCCTGCGCGGCCGCTTCCAGAATGATGTCCTGGCTGGCCTGCAACTGCGCATGGTAGCCCACCAGCGTCAGCAGCGAGCGGTCCGGGTAGGTGACCGTGCGCACATAGTTCAGCTCGTGCTCGAAGCGTTCGCGCGGGCGGTGGAGCAGGCCCACGAACCAGGTGTAGCCCTCGCCCGATTCGTCGCCCGCGAGGTAGTAGCCCATCTCGCTGCGCAGCTCCAGATAGGGCGTGATGGGGCCGGAGAAACCGCCGCGCATGGAGGAATCGTAGCCGAACCGGTTGTTCTGGTGGCGCGCGCTGTAGGTGAAATACGGCTTGAACCGCAGGTTCTCGCGCTCCGAACGCAGTTCTCCGGTGAAGGTGTCCGAGCTGCTCTGCTGACCCAGGCTGTCGCGCGCCTGCCAGATGTTCTCGTGCGAGTAGCCGGCCGTGAAGCGCGTGACCGTGGGCAGCACGGTGCTGGCATTGACGCCGATTTCATTGCGGAACGAGGGCGCGGAGCGGAAGCGCTTGTCCGTTGGCCCCTGCGCCTGCGTGTCGCGGAAGGAGTAACGGCCCGCGCGGTCCTCGAGGTCGCCGGCCTGCCGGTCCAGCAGATCGAACGAACGGCCCGTGCCAAAGCCGCCGCTCTGCACCGTGAAATTCTCGATCATCTGCACATCCACCTTGTTGAAGGGGATGTCGTAGTTGAACTGCGTCTGGAAGATGGGCGCGAGGCTGAACGAGTAGTCCGCCAGCGGGTCGGTGAAGCCAATCTCCTGCTTGAAGGGCAGCCAGATCACCGTGCCGGCGGCCGAGAGCCGCATCACCTCGTTGATCTGATACATCGCCGTGCCCTGCAGCCGCACCACGGCGATCTCCTCCGACTGCTTGCCGACCTCGACGAGGTTGATGTTGTCGCTCCACAGCACCGTGCCGCTGAGGGAAAAGATGTCCAGGTAGAAGTTGCCCAGCTTGAACTCGGCATTCTCCGGCCGGCCCGCGAAGCCAAAGAGCGGCAGGCCCGCGGTCGCGCCCAGCGGCGCGGCCACGCGCAACTGTCCCGTGCCACCGCCGATCTTGGGAATGCGGATGATGCCGTTCTGGAAGGTGCGGAAGAATCCTTCTTGCGCCGCGTTCGCATCGCGCACGAGGCTGGAATCCGTGGTGCCCTCGCCGCCCAGTTCGGAGTCGGGCTTTTCGTTGAGCGTGGTGGTGGTGAGGCCCTCGCGCAGGCCGCCGGGGCGGAAGGTGGCGTTGGCTCCGCCGGTGCTCTGGCTGGAGAACTGTGCCCGTGCCGAAACCGCGCAAGTCAGCGCCAGCGCGCCGCCCAGCAGGGCTTTCCAGCGGCGCTTGGAGGGTCGCATGACGCAGGGAGGACCGGCGGCGGGATCACTGGCGGCTGCGCTTGGGCTTGCGCCAGAAGGAGAGCGAGCCCGTGGCGGCGTTGCGCCAGGCGAACGGGAGATAGAACAGCAGGCCGGCCAGCGGGAAGAGCACCACGAGCGCGATCCAGAAGGTCCGCTCCCGCTTGTTGAACGGCTGCGAATTGATGCTCCAGATGGCGCAGGCGACCGTGATGCACCACAGCAGGATGGCGATGCTGATCGTCTGGCTGTTGATCTTCACGCTCTCCAGGCTGAAACGGTTCAGGATGTCTTTCATGGTCGTCCGATTCGGTTTCTAAATTGCCCGGCCACTGCTGGGGCGATGGGCGTTGATAATGAATTTCCGCCGCCGTCTCAATCAAAAATCCCGCCGACCGCGTTCCGAGCCCTGCCTTCAGGCGGTGAGGCGTCCGAAGCCGGCATCCGTTGCGCGCGTGAGCGTCCGTAATCATCCGCGTTCCGCCGGCTGAAGCCGGGGCTCCGAACGACCCGACTGGCGCCCCGCCGGCTCACAGATCCACCCACTGCCGGGTCGCGGCGGACTTCAGGGCCGCGTCGGTCACATCCTGCATCCGCGCGCCGTCATGGAAGGTCACGGAGCAGGGGCGCTGCTCGCGGATGGCGTTCACGAACTCCACCGCCTGGTCGTAGCGGAAGCTCACCAAAGGGTCACCGGCGCCGGGGTCGCGCGGGCTGCCCGGCCACACGTAAAACTCATGCGGGATGGGCAGCGCCTTCAGGCCGGGGCCGCCCACCTTCCCGTATTGCAGTTCGTTCCAACTGCCGGTGGTGAAGCTGAAGCTGCCCTCGCTGCCGTTCAGTTCCACGCGGTCCGGGCTGCGCCAGCTTTCGTTCGTGCCGCTGGCGAGCTTCGAGCTTTCCAGCACGCCGCTGGCCCCGCACTTGAACTCCGCGAGGATCGCCACCCAGTCGTCGGTGTCGTTCGGCGCGCCATCACGCAATGGCGTCAGGGTCTTCAAGTTCGCCACCAGCCGGGCCATCGGTCCGAGCAGATGGTGGGAGAAGTCAATCCGGTGCGAAAGCATGTCGCCGATCTCGCCGGTGCCCGCGAGCTTCTTGATCTGCCGCCAGCCGACGTTGCGCGTGCCCCAGTCCTGCAGGCGGCAGGAACGGTAGTGATAGGGCTGGCCCAGTTCGCCCCGGTCCACGAGATGCTTCAGGTAGCGCATCGCCGGGACGAAGCGGTAGGTGAAGGCCGTCATGTGGCGCACGCCGGCCTTGTCTGCTTCGTCGGCCATCTGGTGGGCATCAACGGCGTTGAGTGCGAGCGGCTTCTCGCTGAGCACATGCTTGCCGGCGCGGGCGGCGGCGATGGCCACCGGGGGGTGGAAGGCGTTCGGCGTGGCGATGATGAGCGCGTGGACGTCATCGCGCTGCACGATGTCCTCCCACTTCGTCGAGGTGACGGGCGCACCGGTCTGCTGGCGGGCGGCTTCGAGCGTGGCGGGGTTGGCGTCGCAGAGCGCGTGGACCTTGACGTCCTTGCACAGCGCCAGGCCGGGAAGGTGGTTTTGCAACGTGATGCCGCCAGTGCCAATGATCGCGATGTTCAGGGTGCTCATGTGAAAAGCGGGGCGAGTATGGCGGGCAGCGGAACAAAGGCAAGCGGGGGCCGGGAGTGGGGATGAAACGGGGCG
>CAZCBE010000185.1:0-9882 GCA_964496695.1 uncultured Klebsiella sp. | reverse complement strand
GCCACTGGTCCCGGCACGAAGGGGAGGTTCAAGGGCTGAAATCGCGGCAGTTGGCGGGCCGTGGGTTCTCGCCCCGCTCGTGCCTCGCGGGGCGAGGGGGTTTGGTTGCGGTGGTGCGGGGCTTCAAACTGCATTCGTCATCAAATCACATGCTGACGCCGGCGCGATTCGAAGGCCAAGCGGTTCAACTGCCGACGTTCTTTGCTGATCCCACGTCGGCGAGAGTTCGGACGTTGAAGCGACGTGAACGTCGCGCGCCACGGGACGGTCAGGCGGCGCTGGGCTGCTCGCGCGGGCCCATGGGGTCGGTGAGGGCGGGCTTCTTGGGCGGGAGGACAAGCCAGGCTTCGAGGAAGAGGAAGGCGAGCATGCCGAAGAGGAAGAGCCGCCAGATTTCACCTTGAAGCGCGTCGCTGCGGGCGGTGCGCTCCTGGAGGAGCTGCAAGGGCAGCGGACCGAGCAGGCTCTTCGCCGACTCGGGGGTGATGAGCAGGCGGTCGTCCTCGGCGGCAGGGCGGTTGACGGCGAGGAGCCGTTCACCGGAGCGATAGACGCCGGCGTGAAGGAGGATGCTCTTGCCGCTGACGCCCTCGGCGGAGACCCATTGCTTCGCGCGGTCCAGGGCGCTGAGTTCACCGGCGGCGGCCATGGTCTCCTGATTGAGACGGCGGGCCCCGGTCTGGAGGAACCGCTGGAGCATCGGCACGAGCACGGGGCCATCGCCGAGAGTGGACCAGTCCTCGTGTGGGAGCGTGGCACAGAAGAAGAACTGGCCTTTGCCCAGGGCGCGGCGGGTCAGGAGCGGCGAGCCGTCGGCGAAGGAGGCGAGGGCGGTGGGTTCGCCGGTGATCGCCTGACGCCGGGAGATTTCGAGTTCGCCGAGCGGGAGGCTCAAGCCTTCGTCGGTCTTCGCCAGCGGGCCTTCCTGCTGCTCCCACTTCGCGACTTTGAAGGGCTTGTCCGCCGGGGCGGGCAGCGCTTCGCCCCAGCCGAGGCCGAGGAACTTGCCCGTGTCCACGCGGCCGGGCGGGAGGAAGACCACCACGCCGCCTTCCTCGATGAAGCCGCGCAGGCGCTTCTCCCCGGCGGCGTCCGGGAGCGGCGCGTGCCAAAGGAGCAGCGTGGCGTCGGAGCCGGTGCGCTCGGCCCAGGCGGCGGGCGTGATGACTTCGGCCGGCTGCCGGGTGGCGGGGGAGAGCGCAGCAAACTGGGCGTTGCGAACCAGCGCGGGTTCGTCGCTCACGACGGTGGCGCGGAGGGCGGATTCGGCGCCGAAGATGAAGTAGGCCGCGTTATCACGGGCGTTCGCATCGGCAGGCAGTTCGAGCGCGCCCCAGCCAAGGCCCTTGGCCGCGCCGAGTTCGACCTTGTGCCGCCAGCGGAGCGCCGGGCCGTCCATGTCGAGTTCGCTTTGGGACTTCTGGCCGTTGAGGGTGAGGGCGAGCGGGAAGCGGGCGGTGCCATTGGTGGCGTTGCGGGCGAGGTCCAGCGCTAGGTTCAGCTCCGCGCCGTCGGGACGCGCGCGGCGGGAGACTTCGGCGAGCGTGGCGGAGAGGTTCGGCTCGCGGTCGTCATCGAAGGCGAGCAGGCGCACGCGCACGCGCTGCGGGAGCTTGGCGAGCTGGGCGGTGACGGTCTTCCAGCGTTCGTCGTCCGGGAGCCAGTTGCTGCGCTGGAGGTCGGAGGCCAGCCAAAGCTCGGCGGCCCCGGCGCGGTTCTCGACGAGCCAGTTGTGGGCAAGCTGAAGCAGCGTGGGCAGATCAGCGGCGGTGTCCGTGGGACCGGTGAGCGTGGGTTCGAGGAGGGACTTGGCGCTGGCAAGCTGCTGGGGGATGCGCGTGGCGGAATCGAGCAGGACGAGGTGGGACTTGTCCTGGAATTCCCGCGCGGCCTCGGCCAGCAGCTTCACGGCCTGCTCGCGCTTGGTGGTGGTCTGGCCGGCGATGCGCGACTCCATGCTGGCCGAGCGGTCCAGCACGATGACGATGACATCGGGCGCGGGCGAGAGGGTCCAGCCGAGCCAGCCGCCGGCGAGCGGGCGCGCGATGAAGAGGATGAGCGCGAGGACAGCGAGGGTGCGGAAGAGGAGGACGAGCCACTGGCGGAGCTTGGCGTGGCTGGTGGAGGCGCGGGTGGCCTGAAGCAGGAACATCATCGCCGCCCACGGCTGCGGCTTGTGGCGCAGGCGGTTGATGAGGTGGATGATGACCGGCACCAAGACCAGCGGCAGGCCCCAGAGGAGGAAGGGTTGGAGGAAGGTCATTCGCTAGGTAGAAAAAGAAGTCCGAAGAACAATCCAGCGACAATGGTCTGTGCCGCCAAACCAAAGATGGTAGCGACCATCAGCAATGCGCGTTGCCAAGCAGGGTGCTGAACGCGAAGAACCTCGCGCAGGCAAAGCCAAATGCTCGCTACATTCGCAATTCCAAATAAGACCATCAACAAGCCGCCCGGACCCTCTTTTGCTTCGCGCATGCCAAGTGCTATGAGGATAACCATCGCCACGAACACGTAAGCCGGAGCAAAGAAGGCGAACACCCAGCGACGGACGGAGGGGCCTTGGCTGCGGCCACCAATGTTTGTTGGCGACGCGTTCATTTCGAAGGCTCGTCTGCCTTGATTGGCGTTTGGGTCCAGTCCTCGACCTTCAAACCCGGCACGCGTCCGAACTCACTGGTGTTCGTGCTGACCAACGTCAGGTCGTTGGCGCGGCAGATGGCGGCAATCTGGAGGTCGTTCGGGCCGATGGCTTGGCCGCGAGATTCGAGATGGTGGCGGATACTCGCGTAGTGCCGGGCAGCGGCATCGTCGAAGGGGAATGAGCGGTAGCGGGCGAAAATTTCGGCGAGCTTGGCGAGACGAGCCGTGCGGTTCTCGTATTTCTCAGCGCCATGCCACAACTCCGCCTTCACCACCGAACAAAGCAGAATTTCCGCCTCGTCGCACTGGGCCAGACGCTGGGCGATGGCGTGACCACCCGACTGGTGCGGCTTGAGGAAAAGAATCCAGCCGTTGGTGTCGAGGAGCCAGGGCATCACCAATCCTCGCGCTTCTCAAATTCACCCTGTAGCGGACGCTCAAACGGCTCGCTTCCGAAAGAGCCTGCCATGCGCTCAATAAAAGCGCGGTGACTCTCTTTTCGGGCGGTCTCCGCACCCTTCGCCCCGGCCAGCACGCGGCGAATTTCCTGCTCCACAGCTTGGGCTTTCACCGGAGGGAGCGTCTTGAGGGCGGCCTCCAACTCTAGGGCGATGCTGGACATGGACGGAAGCTAGCCGCTCGCAGGTGCAACTTCAAGCGGTGGCTGGCGAGTTGCATGTTCATGGCCCGCCGGTCGCCGGATCCAGCCAGGGGCTGCTGGCCCAATACCAAGCGGAGGCGGGGAGGGTTTCGACGTGGCCGTCGAGGAAGGAGACATCGCTGCGCTTGGCGTGGCGCAGGTGCGGGCCGCCCCAGTGCTGCCAGTTGGCGGGAGCCGGGCCGGCGCTCACCACGGCCCCTGCCCCGGTCCCGTCGGTGTTGTCAGGGAGGATCAGAATCCAGCAGCCGGACTTGTAGGTGGAGGCGGTGGTGACCGCGAGGGTGGGATTTGTCGTGTTCACGGCCACGGTGCCGCCGTCGGTGAGGTAAACCGTGCCCACGGGCTTGACCACCTTGGTCTCATTGAAGCCCGGCTCGCGCGGGGCAACGTGGAAGTTGACCGCGTAGTTCTTCCGGATCTGGCTGTTGCTCCACAGGACCTCGGTGCCGGGATTCTGGACGCTGGGGCAGCGGAAGATGTTGGTGTTGTTGCCCACGTAGGGCATGAGGAACTCCGCCCAGCTCAGGCCAGTGGTCGCCGGGGTGTGGCTGGAGGGGAGCATGCTGTTGTTCTCGTCCGCGTAGAGCCGGGCGGCGATCTGCTGCTGCTTGAGGTTGTTCACGCACTTGGTGGCCCCGGCCTTTTGCTTCGCTTGGGACAGAGCGGGCAGCAGCATGCCCGCCAGGATGGCGATGATCGCGATGACCACGAGGAGTTCAATGAGGGTAAAGCCCGCATCGGGCGGGCGGGCGGCAGACGGATGCTGGTGAGCAGAACTCCTCGCAGGCTTCATGGGAGCAAACTAAAGGCATGAATCCGCCAACGTCAACCCGCAAGGCTCAATGCGCCCCGGCGACGTGGGCCCGCTCAGTCAGGAAATCCGCGAGCACCTTGCCCGGCTCCTGGTCGGTGACGACCTCGCGGTAGTCGGCGTTGAATTCGAGGCAGCCCTGGCGCAGACGGGCGCGGTGGGCGTCAAAGGCGCGGAGGTATTCGTCCCGCACCATCGCCGGCTCGGTGACGAGGCTGAAGGGGCTTTCCAGGTCCTCGAAGCGCAGCGGACGGTCGAACTTGAACTCCATCTCCATGCGATCAAGGAGATGGAACACGGCGAGGTCGTGCTTCTGGAAGCGCAGGTGCTGGAGACAGGCGAGCAGCGGCTCCAGTTCGCAGAAGAAGTCGGAGATCACGATGACCAGCGCGCGGCGGCGGATCTTCTCGGCGAGGTCGTGCAGTGTGCGGAGCATGGTGGTGGGACCACGCGGCACGAGGCCTTCGAGGACGTTGAGGATCTCCTGAAGATGCGCAGGGTTGCGGCGCGGCGGCAGCTCGGGCGGGGCCTGTTCACCGACACAATAGAGGCCGGCGGCATCGCCCTGCTGCACGGCGAGATAGGCGAGCGTGCCGGCAAGCTGGCGGGCGAAGGCAAACTTGCTCGGACCGGTCTTGCCCGCAAAGGCCATCGAGGCGCTGGCATCCACAATGAGGCAGCAGCGGAGGTTCGTGTCCGCCTCGAACTCCTTCATGTAGTAGCGGTCCGTGCGGCCCAGCACACGCCAGTCGAGACGGCGCAGGTCGTCGCCGGGCACATAAGAGCGATACTCGGCGAACTCGACGCTGGAGCCGCGGTGCGGGCTTTTGTGGTGGCCCGAGACGCTGCCCTCCATGGCGAAGCGCGACACCAGCGGCAGGTGCGCAAGCTGCGCGAGCATGGCCGCGTCGAGGAAGGAATGGGGTTTGGCGTCGGGGGTGGACATTCAGATCAACTTGTATTCGATGACCTGCAAGCCCGGCACCCGGTTGAAGTGGCGACCATTCCGAGTAATCACTGGGCAACCCCGGTCAAGCGCGGTAGCGGCGATCCACAAATCGGGGAAATCCACGATTTGTCCCGCTTTCGCCAAATCCGCCCAGACCCGCGCATAGCGGGACACCTGGCCATCGGTGAAGGCGACCTGTTGGAACGCGGACAGGAAAGACTCGGTCTGCGCTTCCGGACAACCTTGATGAGCCGCTCCGCGCAAAAACTCCGCCCGCGTCATCCAAGGAAGCGGCACCGTATGGCCGGCACATTTTTCGCGGGCTTCCACGAGTCTCTGTGGCCGCTGGCGGCAACGCCACAAATCCACCAGCAGCGTGGTGTCAGCCGCTATTTCCATGCGTCCCCGGCGGGTTGGCGGCGCTCATAAGATGCAAGCAGCGCCCGCTCGCCTTTCGCTGACAAGGGGGGCAGATGCTGGGCCGCTTTCGCCAGTGCATCGAACGAGCCTTTGAGGGGGACGGCGCGCAGGATGACGTCGGAAAGTGGCTCGTCTGTCTGTTCACGCCACGCTTCGAGCCGCTCGTAGGCTGCTTGGGTGAGAGCGACGGTTTTCAGGTCGGGAAACAGCTCGGGCAGCATGGGGGCCAGCAGATGATCCATCTGCTTGTCACCAAAGATGGTCTGCAACTCCTGCTCAAAATCCGGGCGCTTTACCGGGGGCTTGGCCCGGAGCGAAACCTTTGACACTTTCCTGCGCGGGATCTTGTGCGTCGCGGTCTTCATGATGAAAGAGTCTGCCCGAGCCTTCTGAGAGTCAAGTTACGGCCTTTGATTTACGAACTCCGAACGCGTCAAGCCTTGCGCCCGGGTTCCTTCCCCCGCAATTCCCCCAGCAGCCGCTCGATGATCTTTGGACTGGTCACGCCTTCCGTCTGCGCCTGGAAGTTGGTCAGGATGCGGTGGGTCAGCACTGGCTGGGCGACGGCCTCGATGTCCTCCATGCGAACGAGGTAGCTGCCGTTGAGGACGGCGTGGGCCTTCGCACCGCGGATGAGATACTGCACGGCGCGCGGGCCGGCCCCCCAAGTGACCCACTTTTTGATCCACGCGGGCGCGGACTCGTCGGCGGGGCGGGTCATGCGGACGAGGTCCACGGCGGTGTCGTAAATGTGATCGGGCACGGGCACGCGCTGGATGAGCTGCTGGAAGGCGATGACCTGCTCGCCGCTGATGAGCTTCTCCAGCGCGGGCGGCGCGGAACCGGTGGTGGCGCGGGCAATCTGCCGCTCCTCCTCCATGCTCGGATAATGCACATGGATGAAGAACATGAAGCGGTCGAGCTGCGCCTCGGGGAGCTGGTAGGTGCCTTCCTGCTCGATCGGGTTTTGGGTCGCGAGCACGAAGAACGGCTCGGGCAGGCGGAAGATCTTGCCGCTGGCCGTGACCTTGTGCTCCTGCATGGCTTCGAGCAGCGCGGACTGCGTCTTGGGCGGCGTGCGGTTGATTTCGTCGGCCAGGACGATGTTGGAGAACACGGGGCCCTTGAGGAAGATGAAGGCGCGTTTGCCCGGGATGTCGGTCTCCTGGAGGATGTCCGTGCCGGTGATGTCGCTGGGCATCAGGTCAGGGGTGAACTGGATGCGGCTGAACTGCAGGCTCATGACCTCGGAGAGGGCCTGGACCATGGTGGTCTTCGCCAGGCCGGGCACGCCCATGAGCAGCGCGTGGCCGCGCGAGAGGATGGCGATGAGCAGTTCCTCGATGACCGCCTCCTGGCCGATGATGACCTTGGCCACCTCCGCCCGGAGCTGCGCGTGCAGCGTGCGCATCGCGTCAATGGCGGCGACGTCGGAGTCGGACACTTGGAAGGGCGTCGGGGCGGGGGCGGGAGCGTCAGGCATAGGTTGCGGGCGAATTTTGTAGCGGACTGTAACGGCGGGGCGACGGGGTGTAAAAGGCTTTTGGCTAAGGTGCTCTACGGAGGGTGCAGCTTGACTCTCCCCGGGGCGCGGCCCGGAAGGGCGCTGTCCTTCCTCGCGAGCGGGAAACAAGGGGAGGAGCAGGATTAGGATCAAGATCAGGAGCGCGAGGGCCTTGGTGCCTCTTCCTGCTCGTAATCCTGATCCTACTCCTGCTCCGGCTTCGTGCTGGGCACCCAGGGCAATTCAAGCATTCCCCAAAGCCGGAACCGGGGTCAGAAAAAATGGGGCCAGAAAGATTGGCAGTGGCGAATGGCTTGCGGATATCTGAAGCGCTCTCGCCACGGTTGCCGCTGCGCCCAGCTACGGACGCGGCTTTTCCGCGACGTTGATGCTCATCACGCCGCCGAGGAAGTTGACGATGCTTGCGTTCTTCGCGCCAAGCGCGCGGAGCCGCTCGTCCACGCCGCGCTGGGCGGGGTAGTGCTGGAGTGATTCGAGGATGTAGGCGTAGGCCTCCGCGTTCTGGCAGAAGAGCCGGCCGAACACCGGCACGGCGAAGCGCAGGTAGGTGAAATAGGCCCCACGCCAGACCGCATTGTCCGGCTTGCCGAAGTCCAGCACGAGCAGCCGTCCCCCGGGCCGGAGCACGCGCCACATCTCGCGCAGTCCCTCGTCCACGCTGGCGAGGTTCCGCAAGCCATAGCTGATGGTCACGATGTCGAAGTGTGCATCAGGAAACGGCAGGTGCAGCGCATCCCCCTGCTGAAACACGGGCCCTTCCGCAGCAGAGGACTTGGGACCTTGGACCTTGGACCTTGGACTTTGGACCCCGGCCTTCCTGGCCTCCGCCACCGCCAGCATCGGCGCGCTGAAATCCACCCCGGTCGCGCGCGCGCCCGCCACCGCGAGGGCGAAGGCCACGTCGCCGGTGCCGCAGCAGAGGTCCAGCGCGGCCTCGCCGGGCCGCACCGCTGCAAGCTGGATCAGCCGGCGCTTCCACCAGCGATGCAGGCCGAAGCTTTGCAGGTCGTTGATGAGGTCGTAACGCGGCGCGATGGCGGCGAACAGATCGTTCACCCGCGCGGCCCGCCGCTCGCCGGCCTCGTAAAACTGGTTGGCCATCCGCGCGGAGGATACCGCCCAGCCTTGGGGGCGTGCAATCCGGCATCGGATGAACCCAGAATCTGGATTTCAACCACGAATGAACACGAATGGACACTAATTCGGGACGATGCCGTTGGCGGCGGAGCGCCGGCTTCCCAGCCGGCTTACCCCAAGCTGAGCCCAGGAACGCTGAGCAGGGCAGGACTTCCTACGCAACATTCAGTGCCCTGCTCCGCCTTCGCCAAAGGCAGCCATCGCTCGTCCCAGCGCGGTAAGCCGGCTGCAAGCCGGCGCTCCGACGGCATGGTTCCAGCCAAACCTGACCGGCCTGCTGATGAGTGCAGGTCAGTGCAAGTTAGTGGTTCCAGCGGCTACTTCACCACTTCCAAGCCGGGGATCGCCGCCTTGAGCTTGGCGATGCCGGCGTCGGTGACTTTGTTGCCCTGAATTTCCAGGCGCTTGAGGCGGCTCAGGCCGGCGAAGGCTTCCAGACTGGCATCGGTGATCTGCGTGCCGGGCACGATGAGCAGTTCGAGATTCTTCAACTTGGCGAGATGCTGCGCGCCCTCGTCCTTGATGGGGCCATAGATACGGAGCACGCGCAGGCTTGGAATCTCGCTCGCGTGGCGCACGCCTTCGACGGACGCCTGCCCATCGTGCAAGTCCAGTTCGCGGAGCTTCTTCAGGCCGGTGAGCGGCTTCACGGCGGCTCCGGTGGCCGTGCGGCTGCCCATCTGGAGACGTTCCAAGTTCACGAGTTTCGCCAGCGACTGCGCGCCCACGTCGGTGAAGTGGGTGTGAACAATTTCCAGGCGTTCGTGACTGGGGGCCTTGCCGATGCCCGCGAGGCCCGTGTCGTTGACCGGTGCGGTGTGGAAGTTGGCCGTCTCCAGCCGCTTCAAGTTGCCCAGGAACTTGTAGCCCTCGCCGGTGCATTTGGCCGAAGCGAGGGACAGCACGCGGAGATTCGTCAGGTCGCGGAGCTGCTCCAGCCAAGGGTCAGTGATGAGCGTGAGCGTGAGGTTGAGCCGCTCCAGGCTCTTGAGCGCGCCGACGTGCTTGAGGCCGGGGCCGGCGACGCTGGAGTTCGAAAGATCCAGGTAGATGAGGTCGGGGAGGTTCACCAAGTTGGTGAGCCAGGCGTCGCTGAGGGTGTCGTTGCGTTTGTAGGTCTTGTCATGCGGGTTGGCCTTGTCGTTGAGGTCAATGGCTGTGAGGCGGTCGAAGAGGCGCATGGCATCGTCACCGGCCACGTCCCGCAGCCACTGGGGACCGCCGCCCTCGAAGCGCACCGTGCCGCGCGCGCCCTTGACCGCCTCGGCCACCGCGAGGAAGTGCGGGCGCGCGAGCGCGGCCTTCTCCAGCGCGGGGATCACCTCGCGGGCGCGGATGCGCAGGAGCGGGTCGTAGCCCCGGCGCCACAAAACGTCCAGTTCGGCGAGCAGAGGCGCGTCGAAGGCCTTCCTCCCTTTCGCATCCCACGCGGTCACGGTGGCGAGCATCTGGCGCATGAGCGCCACGTCGTTGGTGGTGGCCGCGATGGTCTGGGCGCGCAGGGAAAACGTGCTGAGGAGTAAACCGGCAGCGAGGAGGAAGACAGCGGCAGGGGAAGCGAAACGACGCGGGGCGCAGAGGGTGTTCATGTTGAGGCAGGCATCTTCGGCGGGAAGCGCGGGGGAAGACAAGCCTGCTTCGTAGCATGAAGGCACCCTGAGTGCGACGGGCGCATCTCGACCCTGCCCCGGAGCGCGGGTCTGCGACCCGCAGCGGCCCGCCCTTGTCCATGGCTCTTC
>CAZCBE010000184.1:0-9892 GCA_964496695.1 uncultured Klebsiella sp. | reverse complement strand
GCTGGTAGCCTGTGCTACCCGGCGGCTGCGCCGCCGCTGCTTCGGAGTTCGGGCTAATCTTTCTGACCCCGCTTTGACTCGACCCGAATTCCGAGCAAGCCCGCGAAACACGCCAAACAAGCGAAAGGGGGAAGGCAAAATCCCTTTTCGCGATGTTTCGCGTGTTTCGCGGGCTAAAATTTCCGCCAAGACGGTCCGCCTACTTCTCCTTCCCCTTCTTGCCCGCCTTCTTCGCGGGCGGAGGCGCGGTGTCGAGCTTCGCTTTCAGTTCTTCGAGCTTCTCTTCCTGGGCCTTGAGCCAGGTCTCGTAGCCCTTGCCCCGCCCGCCGACATACTTGTAAGTGTCGAAGATGGCCGCCTCGCCGAGGGCGCGCGGGTCCTGCTCGTCGCGGAGCATCTGCATCATGCGGTAGCGCAGGTCATCGAGTTTCTCGCGGTGGGCGAGATCACCGGCGAGGTTGTTCACGCCCTCGGGATCACGGCGGAGGTCATACAATTCGTCCGGCTGGCGCTTGCCGAAGCACAGGTCGTAGAAGTGCCCGCCCAGCAGCTTCAGCACCTCCTTCGACGGTCCGGGGTCGCAGTTGCCGAAGTCCGTCTCCGGGTTGCCCACCGGCCAGCGGTCCGGGTGGAAGTTGTGGACATAGAGGAAGTCCTTCGTGCGCAGCGCCCGCACGGGATAGCCGAGGTCGTTGGGCCGGCCGATGTCGTGGCGCTCCTTGCCCACGAGCATGGTGTCTCGGTTTTCGATCCAGCCCGATTTGTCGGAGCGCAGGAGGTTGACGAGGCTCTTGCCGGTCATCTGCGGATGCGGCTTCAGGCCGGCGAGTTCCAGCCAGGTCGGCGCGAAGTCCCGCACGTTGATGAAGTCCTCGACCACGCGACCGGGCTTGATGGCCTTGCCCCAGCGCATCGCCAGGGGCAGGCGAAACCCGTCCTCGTGGATCTGCCCCTTCACGTAGGGGAAGGGCATGCCGTGATCGGAGGTGATGACGATGAGCGTGTTCTCCAACTGCCCGGCGGCTTCGAGCACCTTGAGCGCCTTGCCGATCTGCGCGTCCGCCCACTCCACCTCCACCGCGTAGTCCAGCAGGTCGCGGCGAACGAGGTCCGTGTCCGGCAGGTAGGCGGGCACCTTCACGTCCTCCAGCTTCTTGCCGAGCCGCACGCCGGAGTTCCACTCGTAGGCGCGGTGCGGCTCGGTGAAGCCCATCCAGAAGCAGAACGGATTCGCCTTCTCGCGCAGTTCGAGGAACGCCTCAAAGTTCTTCGCGTAGTCGTTCCGCCCGATGCCGCTGGCGACCGGCTCCTGCGTGAACTTGTCGAAGCCCGGGCCCGCCGGGTTGCGCGTGCGTTTGGCGAGCAGCTTGAAGTCGCCCGGCCCCCAGCCCTTGCCCGTGAGGCCGACGGTGTAGCCGGCCTTTTCGAGCAAATCGGGATAGACCTCGAAGCCGTCGGGGAAGTAACCACCGTGCGAGACGGCCTCCTTGAGCTGCCAGGTGTTGCGCCCCGTGAGGATGCTCGCGCGGCACGGGCTGCACTTGGGGTTCGAGGTGAAGGCCTGCTTGAAGAGCACGCCCTCGCGGGCCACGCGGTCGAAGTTCGGTGTCTTCACCCAGGTCGAGCCGTAGGCCCCGGCATCGCGCCAGCCCCAGTCATCGAAGATGATGAAGAGGAGGTTCGGGCGCGCCTCGGCGGCGAGAGAAGTATTCAGTAGGCAGTGTTCAGTGTTCAGTAGGAAGGCCGTCAGCAGGACGGTGAACCACTGACAAT
Organism: uncultured Klebsiella sp.; assembly: GCA_964496695.1. Lineage (GTDB taxonomy): Bacteria > Verrucomicrobiota > Verrucomicrobiia > Limisphaerales > SXTU01 > SXTU01. The sequence continues at coordinate 8,119 of CAZCBE010000184.1, read as the reverse complement.
GTGGCAGGCGGACGGGCAGTTTCATGTTGAAGAAGTTTCGGTGACTGAACACTGGACACTTGCTGCTGGCGCGACTGATTCGGTCCCGCCGGTCAGAAGGAGGCCTTCCCCGCCGGACCAGCCAGCCGGAACTTGGCCGGTGCTTCGATGAATTCAAGCATCGCCACGCGCGCGGGGTCGCCTGCCTCGGCGAGGCGGCCGCCGATGCTGCCGTGATTCCGGTCGCGCACAAGCAGGCCGGTCACGCGCTGGTTGCCGGCGCCCTTCATCATGGCCACGAGGTAGGCGTTTTCCTCGGCGCGGCCGGCCATGTCATTGTCCGCATAGAGCACGAGCATCGGGGGCGTGTCCTTGCGCGCGTGGAAGACCGGGGCCGCCTCGTCGGCGGTGATGGTGAACTTCCCGATGCCGCGCTCCTGACGCACCGTGTAGTGCGTCATGGTCTGGCCGCTCACCGGAATCAGCCCGGCAATCGCGCTCAGGTCCAGCCCATGCGCCCGGAGGTAACGCGCATCCAGCCCGATCATGAACGTGAGATAGCCGCCTGCCGAATGGCCGCTGACGAAGAGCCGGTTCGTGTTGCCGCCATGCGCACCGATGTTCGCCCGCACCCAGGCGAAGGCCGCTGCGGAGTCCTCGATGTAGGCGGGATACTGCGCCTTGGGGCTGAGCCGGTAGTTCACCGACGCCACCGCCACACCCGCCGCCGCCAAGCTCTTCATCAGCGGGGTCGCGCTCGTTTTCGCGCCGCCGGTCAGGCCGCCCCCGTGGAACCAGATGACGGTCGGGAAATCCGTTTTCCCCACTGGCAGGCAGAGGTCCAGCTTGCACCGCTCTTTCTCATAGTCGTTGAGCTTGTCACCGCTCTTGTAGGGGAGGTCGGGCAGGAGCTTGATGGCACCGGGGGCTGGGGCGGCGGCGGCGTGGCAGAGAGAAGTATTCAGTGACCAGTGGTCAGTGGTCAGTAAGCCGACCGCCAGCAGGACGGCGAACCACGGGCGGTGCGGAAGTCGGAGGGACAAGTGCATGGCTGAGGATTGAATGTGTGGACTGGAATTAACCACGGATGGACACGGATGAACACGGATTTGTCGCTTCCGTTGTCCTCCGCAGGCGCGCGTTGAACCGCACCCGTCTTGGACTGCGCTGGCAGAGCGCAGCGGCGACTGCGCTTTTCCCTCCCGCGGAGCGGACTCGGCGGGCGTCCATTCCGCTCCGCGGGACGGAAAAGCGGCGTGGCGCTCCCCTTCCCGCCGCAGTCCAAGACGCCGCTGATGCTCCGGCACCTCTTATCTTGGATCACGGCCATACACCCCGTCCTTCTCGACCGCCGGCAGCCGGGGCTTCGAGGCTGCCGGGCGGTCCTCGGCGAACCAGCGGTTGCCCTCGAAGCGGAACGTCTCCGGCGCGGTGCCGCCGCCGATGTTCACCTCCACCTGCACTTGCGCGCGGCGGAACACGATGCGGTTGTCCTTGATGAGCACGTTGCGGCAAGGCACGAACCGGTCGCCCTTCGTTTCCTGAAGCACGCGGAAGGCCCACTTGTCGGGAAACAGGATCGTGTTGCCCGTGAACTCCGCGCCGTCCGCGCCCGCAAACGCCACGGCGCACAGGCTGCCCTCGATGACGTTGTCGCGCACGATGATGCGCGTGGCTTCATGCCGGGCATCGGCGGGACGGAAGTAGGGCAGGCCCGTAGAGCCGCCCACGTTGATCGCGCGTTCGCCGGCCTTGGTGAACTGGCACTTCTCCACCGTCACGTCGGAGCTGCCGCCCTTGGCCTGCACACCGGCGGTCGCCGAGAAGCCCGGCTTGCCGATGAACTTGCAGCCCGTGATCAACGACTGGTGACAGCCCACGAGGTCAATGCCCTGGCCGCCCCAGCCTGCGATGGTGCAGTTGCGGATGGTCAGGCCCGTGAGGCCGGAGCCTTTGATGCCGTCGTGATTCCCCTGCGGGCCGATGTCGCTGATCTCAACGTGCTCGACCGTGATGCCCCGCACGAGCTTCGCCGCCTGCCCGCCATCGTCGAAGTTGAGACCGCCCGTGCGCTGGCCGCTGATTCGCAGGTGCCGCACCGTCAGGCCATCGCATTGGGAGAAGTGCCACCCACTGTTGCCGCCCTTGAAATGCGGCGGGTTCTTCGGATCAAGCGCCTCCACCGTCAACCGCTCCACGCCCCGGACCGTGTGGCCGCCGGGATACTCGCCGGGAGCGATCTGCATGGTCGTGCCCGGCTGGAGCGAACCCAGCGCGGCGCGTAACTGGGCGGGGTCACGCACGGTGACCACTGGTCCGGCGATCTCGGCGGCGCGCAGTTCAAGCCATGGCAGCAGAGCGAACAGGAAGAACAGCAGCGGCTTCATGGGCGGAAAGTAACCACGGAGGAACATGGCTGGCCACGCCGAAGTCAGCGCAGGCGAGATGAACGCGGATAAGCGGGAACCATGCAGTTGAAATCGGACCGACTGCTTCAACGCAGAGACGCAGAGGACGCAAAGGGGCGCGGAGAGACAACCTTGCGCAGGCCACCAAAAGGTGAACACAAAAGGCTGGGCTCAACTCTGCGTTCCTCCGCGTTAGTGGAAACGCCACTTTCAACTGCATCGTCCCGGATAAGCTCGACCTCTGAAGTTGAGACGCCAAGCACCCGTAGCGCAGACTTGCAGTCTGCCGTTTCGCCGGCTTACAGCCGGCAGACCGTCCGTTGCTCTGGGCGATTTAGACAATGCGTGACGTTAGCGGGTTGAAAACCCGCGAAACAGCAGGCTGCAAGCCTGCGCTACAAGCGGTAGCCTATCCGGCCGCTGCGTAGTTCGGGTTCAAGGTCGCAATTTGCGATCTTGAAACACAGCACCGCCCCGGCTTCCTCCAGGCTGCGTTGGAATATGAGATCGCTTGGATGCGTTCCCGATGTTCATCGAGCCAAGCCGTCAGAGGTGGTCGCAATTTGCGACCGGCTCCGACTTCTCCGCCGTCAGGATACCGCTTGGAATTGACCTGCGTCCAATACGCCTCACCAGCCGCCTCGTTTATCGCGATCGAAGTGTGTTTCGAGGATCGGTCTGCGGGGTCCAACCTTCCTCAAAGCGATTAATGCAATAGCCTAGCGACCATGTCTCGTGGATAGGAAAGTTGATCTGCTCCAATGTCAGGCATCCCACATGAGTGTAGGTCTCCCCGTCCCAAAGATCCCAATCCGACGAGGGTTTCGCGTCGATAACATGGTCGTTGGGGGCGAGTTGTGAGTTCAGAAACTTCCCGCAAGTTCTGAACAGTGGCAGCTTGCTAGCAAAATCCGGCACCTTCATGTTGCAGACAAAGAGCAGTCGCGGGTCAGCCATCGCTTCCGTGGTTACAAACACACAAACGAAGAACTCATGCGGGCCCGCAACCAGCGATTCGATTTCCTTAAGCGAACCCAGTTTGGGCGCAGGCGGAAAAACCCGGAGAATTGGACCGGTCATCCAGTGGTTGTTCGCATACTGGACATAACGCGACCCACCCGGATAGATCATCCTGAACACGTCGCCCAACCGAAGTCGCTTACGAACTGATTCCATTGAGGCCTCACCGCTTCGCCTTGAGCTTCGCGATCAGATAATCCTCCACCTTGGGATGCTTCACGTCCGGCGCGCCGGGATAGACCAGTTCGCACTCCACGCCGATGGCCTTGCACTTCTCCTGGAGCTTCACGCCGTAGTTGGCCGTGTGCGTGGGGTCCTTCTGCTCCTCGCCGAGCGCGGGGGCGGAGGAGTAGGTCATCCAGATGGGCGGGTCGTCGTTGGTGACGTGTTCGATGGGGGAATACTTTTTGATCCACGGGAGCACGGACTCGCGGCCGGCGAGGAACGCGGCGAACTGCGTGTCGCGGGTCTTGTTGTCCTTGGGGTCCGGCATGAAGCCGAAGGCGTGGCCGCCGTAGCGGCTGTTGGGCGTCCACTCCTTCAGCTCCTTCGGGTCCAGTGAGGTCTGCGCGCCGCTGACCGCCGCGCACCAGAGCCGCGTGGATTCGCGGGCCACGGGGTCGGCGCTTTTCGGGTCGGCGAGGTCGGCGTGGAAGGCGAGCCACAGGCTGGAGCACGCGCCCGCACTCCCGCCGGTCGCGCCGATGCGCTGCTTGTCGAGATTCCATTCCTTCGCCTTGCTGCGCACGAACTGGAGCGCGCGCGCGGCATCCGCGATGGGCCACTCGACGGGCGGCTTCACGCCGGCGATCTGCGCCTGCGTGCTGTAGCGGTAGTTGATCGAGACCACCGAGATGCCCGCCGCGAGATACTTTTCCAGGCTGCCGACGCCTTTCTTGTCCCCGGCCACCCAGCCGCCGCCGTGAATGTGGAAGACCACCGGCGTGGGCGTGGCGGAGTCGGCCTTGTAGAAATCGAGCACCTGCCGCTCGTGCGTGCCGTAGGCGACGTTTGCCTGAGTGGGCGCGCGCTGCGGCTCGGCGGGCTTCGCGGCGGGTTTGGCTTTGGGATCGGTCTTCGGCGCGTCGGCGGAAAAGACCGGCAAGGCAAAGACGCAGGTAGCAAGGAACAGCGGCAGTGTGATCTTCATGATGGCGAAGTGTGAGCGAACGAATCAACCACGGCAACGGCGCAATGCGACCGTCTTGGACTGCGACGGCAAGCGGAGCGCGACGCCGCTTTGTCGTCCCGCGGAGCGGCCCGTGCGGCGGACACGCCTGTCTGCTGTGAATGAGAAACTCCGCTCCATCAAAAAGGGGACAAGAGTGTCCCCTTCACAAAGCCCGCTCCGCGGGAAGGGAAAGCGCCGTCGCCGCTGCGCTCTGCCGGCGCAGTCCATGACGCAATGCGGACATCGCTGCCCGCTGTGCACTCGTTCACTTCTCAACATGCATGCGGGACAGGAGTGTCCCGCTCACGGCTGCTTGGCTTTCTTCGCGCCTTTGGCAGCCGGGTCCACGGGCGGCAAACGGCCGGCACTGCGGATCTTCTCCAATTGCGCGACCATCTCCGCCACGCGCTGCGGCTGCTCCGCCGCGAGGTTCTTGGTTTCACCGGGATCGGTGGCGAGGTCGTAGAGCTGGCCGCCGGCGTCGTTGCCCGTTTCGGTGTTCGTGTTGGCGGAGCGCTTGGGACCCTGGCTGGTGCTGATGTATTTCCAGTTGCCCGCGCGCAGGGAGAGCACGCTCGCGCTGGCGACGTGGGCCTCGCGACCCTTGGCGGAATCCCCCAGCAGGGCGGGGAGAATGTTCTGGCTGTCGCGCGGCTCGGCCAGCGACGCGCCCGCGAGCGCGGCGAAGGAGGCATGAAAATCCACCTGCGACACAAGCGCTTCTGACACACCGGGCTTCACGCGGCCGGGCCAGCGCACGATGAACGGCACGCGTGTGCCGCCCTCGAAGTTGCTGTATTTGCCCCCACGCCATGGCCCGGCGGCCTTGTGCGCGCCGAGCTTGAGCACCGCCTCGTCCTTGTAGCCGTCGTCAATCACCGGGCCGTTGTCACTCGTGAAGACGATCAGCGTCTTGTCCGTGAGCTTGAGGCGGTCGAGCGTGGCGAGCAGCTCGCCGACGCACCAGTCCATCTGCACGATGGCGTCACCGCGCGGCCCCATGCCGGACTTGCCCACGAAGCGCGGGTGCGGCACGCGCGGCACATGGATGTCCTGCGTGCCGAAGTAGAGGAAGAAGGGCCGGTCCTGGCTCGCCTCGATGAAGCCGATGGCCTTGCGGGTGAAGACATCCGCCATGTCCTCGTCCTTCCAGTGCGCCGCGGTGCCGCCCTTCATGTAGCCGATGCGGCTGATGCCATTGATGAGCGCCATGTCGTGGCCGTGGCTGGGATGCATTTTGAGCAGTTCCGGATTCGCCTTGCCGGTGGGCAGGCCGGGGAAGGGCATCTGGTAGCTGACTTCGATGGGGTCCTTCGGGTCGAGCCCCGCGACACGGCCGTTCTCCACATACACGCAGGGGACGCGATCACCGGTGGCGGCCATGATGAAGCTGTAATCAAAGCCCGCCTCGCGCGCGCCCGGCTTGATCTCGCCGTTCCAGTCCGGGCCGCCCTGCGGCCCCAGGCCGAGGTGCCACTTGCCGATGGCCCCGGTCTTATAGCCCGCACCGCGCAGCGTGAGCGGCAGCGTGCCCCGTTCGGTTTCGAGCACCAGGCCGGCATCGCCCGGCAGCACGCCGGTGCCGCGCTTGCGCCACGGGTATTCGCCGGTGAACATCGCATAGCGCGACGGAGTGCAGGTGCCCGAGGTGCAGTGGCCGTCCGTGAAGCGCAGCCCCTCGCGGGCGAGGCGGTCCACGTTCGGCGTCTGCACCGCCTTCATGCCGTAGCAGCTTGCATCCCCCCAGCCGAGGTCATCCACCATGATGACCAGGATGTTGGGCTTCGCGGGCGCGGCGGAGGACTGGGAACAAAGCAGGCCAAACGAAGCGAGAAGGAGAAGACAGAGCCGCATCATGTGTGACCGGACTCTAGCGATTGACTGCTAACGGGCAATCTTCGAATCATACCGGTTCGCAATGTTGATCGGTAGAATACCGCCGGACGCTACCCCTCACCCCAACCCTCTCCCCTCCTCCGAGGAGGGGAGAGGGAGCCGAACATGCGCCTCGCTCCTCATCAGCGATTCCACCGAAAGTCATTCGGAATTGGTATCCGCCCGCCTGCTCTTGAAGTGGAAGCACCAGGCCGCCAGGCCAAAGGGAATCAGGAGGACCAGCGCGTAAACGGGTCCGAAGAGGATGATCAACGCGCTTTGCGGATCCAGGTTCAAATAGAACGCGTTCACATAGAATGCGGCCATGAGGCAGAATGCGCCGGACAGGCCCAGCAGGCAGCTTATCAGCGCCGCCCGCGAACGCCGCAGCAGCCAGCCAGCCGCCATCGCCACGGCGAGCGGGACGCTTGGCCAGACGAGGAAGGCCGCCAGCATCGGCGAGGGAACGGACGAACTCCAATCGGTCTGCAGACCCACTGCGGCGGCGCTGGCCAGCATCATCAACAGGCCCGTCAGAAGGTGAACTTGGAGCAGCTTCATGGTTGTGAGCCTCGCCAAGGTGCGCCCGATACGGAAATCGAATCCATTTGGTCGGCGAGTGGGAAAACCGATGCCTGGCCTGGGCGGAGCGCGCTGCGCCCAGGCAGCAGGCGACAAGGAATTCCAACCCGGCTCGGCGTTCGACCATGGCTGCGGCTGATCCCGCGCCGGGCAGGACACAGCCGCGCTCCGGGGCCGGCCGGCGCGGGAAACTTCATCGCTGCCTTGCACCATGCAGGCTGAGACGTATCGTCTGGGCATGAAACGCATCTGCACCAGCCTGATCCTGGGCTTCGCCCTCGCTCTGCTGGGCGGCTGCACGCCGCAGGAACCACCGCCCGTCGCCATGTCCACCCCCACTCCCTCAGCGCCCACTCCGCCCGCCGCCCCGGACACCAACCTCGTCACCAAGACCGACGCCGAGTGGCGCAAGCTGCTCACGCCGGAGCAGTATCACGTCCTGCGCGAGGCGGGCACGGAGCGGCCCAACGGCAAGGCCTACGCGGAGTTCAAGCAGCAGGGCGCGGGCACCTATGTGTGCGGCGGCTGCGGCGCGGAGCTGTTCTCCTCAGACCACAAGTTCGACTCGCATTGCGGCTGGCCGTCCTTCTACGACCCGGCCAACGCCAAGAATGTCCGCACCCGCGAGGACCGCGAGTTTGGGGTGACCCGCACGGAAGTCCTGTGCGCGCGGTGCGGCGGTCATCTCGGCCACGTCTTCAAGGGCGAGGGCTTCAAGACGCCGACGGACCTGCGCTACTGCATCAACGGCGTGTCGTTGAAGTTTGTGCCCAAGGCGGTCACGCCGAAAGCGCCGTGAGGTGCGCGGCGGGAAGCCCAAATTCCAATCGTTCAGCGTGCCGCGCTGCCAGCGCTTCCCCGATTCGGTCCTTGGCTCAAGGGGTGGTTCGGTCCGACTTGCCCGCCCGGTGCCGGGCAATGTTTCCCTTTGAAATTTGGAATTTGGAACTCGGGATTTGGAGCTGCTCCCACCACTGAGGCGACATCCGTTTTATCCGTGGTTCTGCTCCGGTTTTGGAATTCGGGTTGAACCCGAACTCCGAAGTCGGAATGGGTAGCACAGGCTACCAGCCTGTGCCGTCCG
>CAZCBE010000183.1:0-10120 GCA_964496695.1 uncultured Klebsiella sp. | reverse complement strand
TGCGTTGTGGTTCATACGACTCGGCGTGTGCCCGTTTTGCCCACGCCACGCAACCGTTCATGGCAGCTAACCCGGCGGGACCGTCGCGGTTGCAATAGTTGCGTCCCGAGCGCCGGGTCGCTGAGCTTGGGGCGTTAGACCTCACATGAAACCGCCATCCAAATTCGCGTCGATATGCATCGGTGTCGCCACTCTTCTTGGCGGTCTCTGCTTCGCCGACAGGTTAGCGAAGCCTCCTGCTTCCGCCGAACTCGTCGGTGTTTACATTGGCTACTCCGACTACGACGATTTCTATCGCCTAGACCTGCGCTCTGACTTTACGGGTTATTTTGCGCATGTTGCGATGCCGCGCAGTGTGATACACAAGTATGGTGTGAGCACCTATCGGATTACACGTTGGAGTTCGGACCGTTTCGATATTACCTTCGATTTAACTTCCGGAGATTCCAAGACTGAGGGAATTCGCCTCAAGGGGCGCACTGGTGCGTTCGGAGTCTTGCGTTTAGAAGCGAGTGGCACTACGAACCGATGGGAGCGCAAACTGGTTTTGTATCCCGAAGAGCAGACTCGTGTGTCGAGTGATGAAACCAGAGAGGCAATCAAAAAGATGGAGAAGAAATGAGGTAACCATGCGCTCCAGCGAGCACGGCATGGCGTCGCGGTTGGCAATCGTGGCGTCTCGTGGCCCGGGTCGCTGAGTTTGGGTCGTTCGCCAAAACAGAAATGATGCGTTCGTTCGTGCGCTATTCGGCGGTGCATCGGGAGGGCTGCCTGGCCGTGTTCGACAGCAACGCGGACCGATACTTCGCCCCGTCTCGCCGCATCGGACAAACCAACCATGCCAACCACGTTTCAAGCCCTAGTCACGGCGATCATCGCGGATGAGCGCGCCAGGGTGAAGGCGCAGCTCGACAGCCACCCCTCGCTGGCCCGGGACAGCGTGGCGGAGGAGGATCATTACGCCCCGGGCATTGCGCACTATGTCTATGCCGGGGATGTCGCGTTGCATGTGGCCGCGGCGGGGTATCGCGTGGAGATCGCCAGGATGCTGCTGGCGGCCGGCGCGGAGGTGGCTCCGACCGGGAACCGGCGCGGCAGCCAGCCGCTGCATTACGCCGCCGATGGCCATCCGGACAGCCCGGCCTGGAACCCCCGCAGCCAGGTGGTGATGATCCGCCTGCTGCTCCAGGCGGGTGCCAAGGTGAATGCGCCGGACAAGAACGGGGCCACGCCGCTTCACCGCGCGGTGCGCAACCGGTGCGCCGCCGCCGTGAAGTGTCTGCTGGAGGCGGGGGCCGACCCGACGCTCCGAAACCAGCCCGGCTCCACGCCGTTTCATCTGGCGGTGCAGAACACGGGCCGGGGCGGCTCGGGGTCGGAAGCTTCACGCACGGCGCAGCGGGAGATTCTCCAGACGTTTCTGGACCGGGGCGTCAGCCCGGACCTGACGGACGCGAAGGGCAAGTCCGTCCGGGAATGGGCCCGGAGTGATTGGATTCGCGCGCTGCTGGCGGGGCGACATGACTGACTGCGCCAAACTGATAAACCCGAAGTCCGACGAGAGAACCGCGGATGACGCGGATAAAGAACGCTTTCCCGCCGGCGCTTCGATTGCATCGCTGGCTAATCCCAACGCCTTTCGGGAATTTGGCGGGAGAAACCAAAGGGATTCGCCACCGCACCGAAGGCCGCCGGTTTCAGGGCTGAAAGCCCGTCCGGTGACAGCCCGGGCTGGAGCCGAGCCCCGCGAGGCGGAGGCCCGGGTTTGCGGCCCACTGCGTCACTGCCCTGAAAGGGCGGCACGCTGCCCGGGTAGCTGTCACCGGACGGGCTTTCAGCCCTGATTGAAAGTCCACGCTGCTTCGCTTATGGAATTCCCGAAAGGCATTACGGCCAATCCCGAACTCTGAAACAGAGGGCCGTAACGCGCTGGTCGTGGGCAGCGCGCGGCGTTCACGCCGCAGAAAGATTCGTTTGGAAAAGCGCATTCAAACCACCTGGGATGTGCTCACGTTTCTGCGGCCTGAAGGCCGTGCTCCTCGCTCTCGCCGTTCGCACATCAAGGACACCGCGCGCGCAGCACTTGGAACGGAGCAGCGTTCCGCCGGCTGAAGCCGGGACTCCGTGCTCGGTTCGAAGGCCGCATGCGCAACCGGGCCGGCGAGGACGCCGGCGTTGCGGCCTGCGGGACGCGGGCACTACGGGGGACCGGCGGCGCTTTGCTCAGATGAACTTGGTGCGGCCGGGCATGGCGGTCGGGGGGACTTCCACCTTGCCGTTCCAGTCGCGGAGGTTCTGCGGCGCGATTTCTTCCTTCGAGTTCAGCGCCATTTCCCAGGTGACTTCCTGGCCGGTGTAGCCGGCCATGCGGCCCATGATGCCAGCCAGGGTGCTGGTCACCATGCGGTCGCCGTCGTTGAGCGGCTTGCCGGCGCGGATCGAGGCGAAGAGTTCGTCGTGCTCCACCTGATACATGTCGGGCGTGGGGCCTTCGTATTTCCAGGTGCGCTCCCCGTTCAGGTCCGTGGTGAAGGCGCCGCGTGAGATGTAGGCGTTGCCCTTGGTGCCCAGGGCGTAGAAGGAGTTCTCGCCGTAGCAGCCGGTGATCTGCCGCTGCTGGATGAAGCCGCGCACGCCCTTCTCCCACTCATAGCTGACGGCGATGTGGTCGAAGATGTTGCCGCCGTTGGCCGGGATCTGGCGGCCGCCGACGGCGGTGCATTTGACGGGGGGCTTGTCGTTCATGGCCCACATCATCCAGTCCACGGTGTGGATGGCCTGCTCGACGAGGCCGTCGCCTGAGAGCCAGGTGAAGTTATACCAGTTGCGGGTCATCCACTCGAGGTCGCTCATGCCGGCGGGGCGGGTCTCGGCCTTGGGCATGGGCTTCACGGGGCCGGTGAGGTAGGTGCCATAGATGGCGCGGAGGTCGCCGATCGAGCCGTCGAGCATCTTGCCGAAGACGGCGCGCTTGGCGTAGTCGTAGCGCCAGCAGAAGCCGGCCACGACCGCGAGGTTCTTCTGCTTGGCGATCTTCACGGACTCGATGACGGAGCGGACGCCGGGGGCATCAGTGGCCATGGGCTTCTCGGTGAAGACATGCTTGCCGGCCTCGACGGCGGCGCGCAGGTGGCCGGGCCGGAAGCCGGGCGGCGAGGTGAGGATGACGAGGTCCACGCCGCTCTTGATGACCTTCTCGTAGGCGTCAATGCCCACGAACTTGCGCTCGGAAGTCACGTTGAACTTCGCGTCGTCCTTCACCGAGGCCTTGAGGGCGCTCAGGCTGCGGTCCAGCGGTTCGGGGAAGGCATCGCCCATGGCCCACAGCTCGACGTTGCTGTCCGCCTTGAGCGCCTGCGAGGCGGCGCCGGTGCCGCGCCCGCCGCAGCCGATGAAGCCGATGCGGAGCTTGTTGCTGTTCGGCGCGGCGCGGAGGAGGGAGGGGAAGGCGATTTCAGACGCAGCGACGCCGACTGCGGTCGTGGCGGCGGAGGACTTGAGGAAGGTGCGGCGGGAGGGGGACGGTTCGGGAGTCATGTGGCTGGATACGATGTTTTTGTGGACGGCGGAGGCACAGCTTACAGGCCGCAGCGGTCACTGGACAGGACTTTGGCGCGGGGATGGCTATTCACCGGCGGCGTGATTCGGGACCGTAGGCGAAGACGGCGATTTCAGTCAGAACGCGCCTTGGCCAACGGTGCAGTTGGCAATCGGCCGCCCCGCTCAACGCCAAGCCTCGGAGAAACGCATCGTTGCGGGGACCTGGCCGCCGCAGTGGACCGGATGGTGAATGCCATTCAACCGCTTCCGGGTGTCGCCAGTCTGGGGTCCGAAGGCACAGCGCGTCAGACTGATGCAGCGGTTGAACGTCGCGCTCCACGGACGTGCTACCAGCTTCGCTGATTAACCACTCCACCCCTGCCGTCCGTTCTTCGCTTTGAGCATCCGCCTTCTTGTCTCCCTCTGCGCAGTGCTGGCATTGATGCGGGCCTCAGCGCTTGCCGCCGGCGTGACGCGCATCACGGCCACGGCGACGGAGATCCTCCTTCGGCTCGAAGCTCCGTCAGCCGGACAGGCGATTGCAGAGCTGTCACCCCACGAGCTTGATGCTGCCAAGCCCGGAGGCATCCGTGCCTTGCCTTTGGAAAATCTGCGGCGGGGCGCGCGCACGGTGGCTCAGGCGCCCAACGACCCCGTGGTGCGAATCCCCCGCTTCGATGGCCAACGCGACCGGCTTTACTCCGGCTTCGTCGCGGTGCGCGGGACGGGCCAGGGCGGTGAGCCAGTGGGCACGGTTCACTTCGCGGAAGACTTGGACAAGCTTTCGCGCAACCGTGAGCCGCACCCGACGCCAGCGAACAAGAAGGGCCTGCAAGTCCAGATGGTGGAGGACGCGCTCGCGCTGGGCATCCAGCACTGCGCGCTGAACTTGAACCTCGCGGGCCTGATCCAGCTCCAGCCGCAGCCGGATTCCCTCAAGTGGGAGATGGACGGGCGGAGTTACCACTTCAACCGCCGCTATCTCGATTCGCTGGGCATCAAGCGCCTCTCGGACGCGGGCGTGGTGGTGAACCTCATCCTGCTTTACTACACCGGCCGCGCCGAACTCGACGAGGTGATGCGGCACCCGAACTACAGCACGAATGCGCCCAACCGCCTCACCGCGTTCAACACCTCCACGCCCGATGGCCTGCGCCACTATCAAGCCGCGCTGGAGTTCCTCGCCGACCGCTTTTCCAGCACGAACGCCGCGCATGGCCGGGTCTGGGGCTACATCGTCGGCAACGAGGTCAACGCGCATTGGGAGTGGTATAACCTCGGCCCGGCCACGCGCGCGGAGGTGACGGCGGATTATCTCGGCACCGTGCGCGTCACGCACACGGCGGTGCGCAAGGCCGCCGCGCACGCCCGCGTCTATCTCTCGCTCACGCACTTCTGGAACCGCGTGATGGGCAGCGGACCGCTCCGGTCGTGCGAGGGCAAGGGGTTGATTGACGACTTCAACCGGCTGGCGCAGGCGGGCGGAGATTTCGACTGGCACCTCGCGCATCATCCGTATCCCGAGAATCTCTTCGAGCCGCGAAGCTGGCTGGACAAGTCCCCGACACCGCGCGAGGACACGCCACGCATCACCTTCAAGAATCTCGAAGTGCTCGACGCCTACTTCCGCCGGCCGGAGCTGCTCCATCGTGGCCAGCCCCGGCGGATCATTCTTTCCGAGCAGGGGTTCCACTGTCCCGCGAAGCCGGAGGGCGAGCTGTGGCAGGCGGCGGCGTATTGCCATGCGTGGAAGAAGGTCGAGTCGCTCGCGGGCATTGATGCCTTCATCCTGCACCGCCATGTGGACCACGCCCATGAAGGCGGCCTGAAACTCGGGCTCTGGACGCGGAAGCCGGACTCGATCGCCACGCCGGACAAGCCCCGGAAAATCTACGAAGTCTTCAAGGCTGCCGGCACGCCGGAGCAGGAAGCGGCCTTCCGCTTCGCCCTGCCGGTAATCGGGATCGCGCAGTGGCCGTGATGGGTTTCAGGCCTCAGACCTGACAGGGCGCGGTGTCCTCACCGCGCCGCCAAAGTCAGGTGGCATCCGGGAAGTCGGCGGCGGGCTGAGGACAGCCCGCCCTACCCGCCTAGGCTCATGGGGGAACGTCGCGCTCCGCCGCCCTACTTCTTGCTTTCCTTGCTGTATTCCGTGAGCCGTTTGCCCAGCTCGGCCGCAGTTTCAGAGGGCTTCACCTTTTTGTCGAAGAGGATGTCCTTCACCGTGACGAACTGGGCGTAGTAGAGCTGGTTCCACTCGTGATTCGGGGAGATGTCGCCGCCTTTCACGGCGGCTCCGCCGTAGAGGCCCTTGCGGTCGGTATAGACCAGCACGGGATCGCTCTTGTTCGTGAGCTTGCCTTCCTTGCCGCTGCTCACATCACCGGCCGTCCCGCGCGCCTCGCCGCCGAACTCGAACGTGGACTCCGTCAGCCGGCGGGTGGCGTTGGTGTCCATCAGGAGAATCACGACAAAGGACTGCTGGCCGCCGACCTGGAAGCCCACGCTGGCCTCGGTGGCGCTGAAGAAGGCCGCCGGGCCCCACTTCTCGGACTTCGCATCCTTCGCCAGGGCCACGCCGCCGCCGCCCTGGAAGGCGAAGATGAAGCCGGCTTTCGTGCGGTCCAGCAGGATGATGCCTTGGGCTCGACGCAAATGTTCCGCCGGGATGCGCAGCTCGGGCTTCTGCTGCATGGCCTCGAACTTGGCGGTCAGCGAGCGGACGCGGTTGTCCAGGTCGGCCTTGCTGGCGGCGAAGGTCGAGGTGGTCCATCCCAGCAACAGCAAACCCAGCGTCAGAGCTTTCATGCGGGGACTCTGGCATGGCTGAACCGTCCGCGCAAACCTTGGTGGGGAGTCTGCCGGGAGCGCGTCCGCGCACTGCCCCGAGGAACGAAACTCCCCGGAGCGCGGCTGTGTCGCGGAGACCAGCCGCAGCGGCTGCGCCTGGCCGAAGGCGTTAAGGTGTTCCGACACCGTTAGGCACTTCCTTGTTGCTGCGGCTGATCCCGCGCCGAGCGGGACGCAGCCGCGCTCCGGGGGCAGTCAAGATGCGCCCGCCCCCGTCTCGGCAACGCGGGCAAGCGGGGACGCTTGCGGCACGGCCGGCCGGAGGCCGGCGCTACGTGTCGCCGACGTCCGCGCCGGCTGCTCGAGGGCAGTGCGCGCCTCTGAGCTGGCTGCTGCCCAGAAAACCCTTGGCAACGGGCAGCCGGCCCGCACACTTGCCAGCAACGCAACGCAGCAACTTTCTTGAAGCCGTCGGTCTGAGCGCATCGGCTCCACGGGATCGAGCCTGCGCAGCCTGTTGCCTCGCATACATCATGAACCGAAAGCTCTCCGCGATCTTCGCCCTTCTGCTGACGTCCTTCCTCCCGCTGCTGGCGGCGCAGGGCGAATGGCCTGCCGACGCCGCACCCAAGCCCAAGGCCGGGAACTTTGATGAACTGGTGATTGATGGCCGGCCTGTGGAGGTCTTCCAGCACGGGGTCCGCCCGGAATGGGGCTACCAGCAGCCGCAGCAGGACACGTTCGTCGTCGTCCACCCCAAGACCGCGCGCAAGAACGCACCGCTCTACGTGGTCCTCCATTCGGCGGGACACGATGTGATGTCGTGCCTGAAGTGCACGCGCACCGTCGGCAATCACGACATCTACCGCTCGCCCGATGACCACTACGCGCTCTATCTCGACTGCCGCGCGAACAAGGGCGACTGGTGGTGGGGCGGCATGCATGTGGGCGATGCCGGCCTGACCCAGCGCAATTCCGGCAGCGAAACCTCCCCGGCGGAAAAGCGCGTGATGGACACCATCAAATGGGTGCTCGCGAAGTATGCGAACGACCCGAACCGCGTGTATCTCTGCGGCAACTCGATGGGCGGCAGCGGCACGCTCGGCATTGGTCTGCGCCACGGGGATGTGTTTGCCGCGATCAAGGCAAACGTCCCCGCCGGCATCGAGCACGCCTCGCATCGCATGGGCTTTCCGCCCCAGTCCATCCCGGCGACGCTCCAGCTTCCCGACCCGCCGGTGGCGATTGACTACTCCGCCCAGAATGACAGTTGGTCCAACGGCCACGACCGTTTCGTGAAGGCCATGAACGACCGGAAGTATGCGCTCTATTTCTATTGGGGTCCGTTCGGTCACGCCAACAACCACGCCGCCATCGAGAAGGTCAACGACCTGATCAACACCTTCGACTGGCTGAGCGTGAAAAAGAACGAGGCCTACCCCGTGTTCGCCAATGCCTCCAGCAACGGCAAGATTCCCTGGCCGGACGATGTGAAGGGCAAGACCACCGGCCAGATCAACGCCTTCTTCCGCTGGAAGAACCTCACGGATGCCAAGGGCCGCCTGGAGATGTCGCTCTTCCTGGCCACTCCAGCCACGGTGAAGACAACGTTCGAAATCCCCAAGGAGGCGAGCGCGGACGTGTCCCTGCGCCGGATTCAGAACACGCGCTTCGGGCCAGGGGAGACGTTCAAATGGACCTTTGGTGCCACGCGCGGTGAGGGCAAGGCGGATGCCAGCGGGTTGGTCACGATTCCGGGGCTGAAGGTTACTTCGGAGCCGAGAACGCTGGTGGTGAGTCAATAATTAACCCGCTGAGCGCGCCGTGCATTTATCGAGCCACTGGACCGTGAAGAAAGACGACTCGGGTTATGCCTTGACCCGGCCACGTCCCTCGGTGTTCGCCGAGTCAGTCAGTCTGCATATCGCTTCTTCAAACGCGTCAGAGTGGCGTGCGGCACTTGCGAAGATCATTCGGCGGATTCACGAGGGCCGCTTTCATTCGATCCCGGTCACGCTCGGCTGGCGTTGCCTGCTCGGTTGCTGGCGCAGTGTTCATCACATTCAATGCTTTGGTGGTTTGCCGCGCCACTCATGCCATTTTGTTGGCGTTGGCGAATCGTTGTTCCTGGTCGTTGATTCATACAACTGGACAGCGTATCCCATTTCACGGCAGGAACTGGAGTCCATTGCATCTCAAGTGGCCTGATCAGGTGCATCTCCTCCGGTCCTCGCGCTGCGTTTGCAAACTAAGCCTACGCTTCTTGTGGGCCGGTGGTTAAGCTTGGCTCGTTGACGATTTCTGCATGGAAGCTGCACACGACACGCTGGGCACTCGACCGCTGACAGAGCGGGAGCAGCAGTTGTTGGCTTTTCTGCTCAAGCACGGCACACCGGAAGCGGCTGGTTTTGTTGACCAGTTGCCAGAAGTCACCGTGGCCGCTCAGTGTCCTTGCGGTTGCCCGACACTTAATCTGGCGGTTGGCGGGCGCAGAGCAACTGGGACAAGCACGATATTGGCCGATGCGTTCGCGGTGTCCCCTGAAGGGGTTCGTTGTGGCATCCTCCTTCACGGTCGAGAGGGGTTGATTTCCGAGATGGAGGCGTATTTGCTGGATGAGCCACGCAGCTTCACGTTCCCGGACTTAGACCAAATCACATTCCGAGCTGCAGACTGTAACTTGTCTCCTGTGACGAAGTAGCTTGCGCCCCGAGTTCCTTGAACACTTTTCCAGCCGCAAGATTGCGGTGACTCTGCACTCTACATTTTCGACTAATCAGATTAACACACACGCCATGACTCGTCCCTCGCTGCTCCCATCGCTCCTCCTCAGCCTTACGCTGCTCACCACCGCCCCCGCGCAGAACAAACCTGCACCCCTTCCCGATCTCCCGGAAGTCCTCAAGTCCGCCAACGTGACGCTTGCGGACCGCAAACCCGTGGGCCTCACCCTGACCGTGGACTCCAAGACGCCGCTGAGCGCCGGGCAGTGGGAGGCCATCGCCACGCTCCGCGCGCGGGCCTTCAGCTTCGGGGGCTCGTCGCTGGATGATGCCGGCATGGCGCGCCTCGTGGCGCTGAACCCGGAGATGGTCACGGTGAACGGCTCCCTGGTCACGGGCACCGGGGCCGCCAAGTTCGGCGAGATGAAGTCGTTGAAGGCCCTGCACACCCTGCACATCACCAAGCCGACGCCCGAAGCCAAGGCCGCGCTCGGCGCGCATCCGACCCTTGAGGTGTTTTCGAGCGACGGCGCGTTCTGCATCGAGGCCGTCACCGCTCCGAAGCTTCAGCGCGTGGACCTGAAGCACGGTGCGGCCAGCGACCAGTTCATCGTGCTGCTCAAAAACCATCCCTCGCTGGAATCCGTGCGCCTGTGGGCGAAGGGTTACGCGGGACTCAGCGACGCCTCGCTCGCCTCCCTCGTGACCATCCCCAAGCTCAACAAGCTTTCGCTGGAGTTCGCCGTCTTCACCTACGCGGGCGGGCTCAACCGGCTCAAGGAAATCCCCGGCCTCACGACACTCGACCTGAAGGATGTCGCCCTCTCGCCCGAAGACCTCGCCAAGCTCAAGGCGGACCTGCCCAAGGTGAAGCTCACCTTCACCCCGATGACGGCGGAATACCGTGCCCAGTGGGACGGCTGGGCGGCGAAGAAGAAGTAATCCCAATTACTGGACAATCTCCCGCTGGGAGAGAACCCACGGCCCGCCAAAGGCCGCGATTTCGGCCACGGAACCAGCGCTGGTAGGGCGCGGTGTCCTCACCGCGCCGCCGAGGTCTAGTGGCA
>CAZCBE010000182.1:0-10152 GCA_964496695.1 uncultured Klebsiella sp. | reverse complement strand
AGACGCTGCCGCGAACTCCCATATCCCCGGCGCGCGGCGTTCACGCCGCTTCAGCACGCGTCCGATGCGCGAGGCAGTTCCGGCATAGCGAAGGCGTTCGGACGCTGCTCTCGGAGCGCGGGACTCCGGCCCGCAGCGGCCACCCCGCAAGTGCAAGCCACGGGTTTTCCTGGCGTCGTCATCCGGTCAAGCCGCTGCGGCCCGGAGTGCCGCGCTCCACCCGCGCCTACGCCGTAGGGCCAGCATCCGCAGACTCGACACCTCACCCTCAATCCCTCTCCCCGTTCGAGGCGGAGAGGGAGGAACGGGCGAATCTCGACACTGCTCCCGGAGCGTGGGTCTGCGACCCGCAGCGGCCACCCTCGTCCGATGCCATTCGTGTAGGCCAGCGTGACGGATGTTCGAATGTTGCTGCGGGTCACAGACCCGCGCTCCATCGGCTTTCGGGGGGCAGTGTCGAGATGCGCCCGGGAGGAGCACGCCGCCAACTTCGGCGTTTGCATCGGTTCTTTTCCCTGCCAGCCTTGGCGGCGTGAAAGCCGTTTGTCCTCGGGTGCCTGGCGTTGTGCCGTGCATCTTGCTCGCCACGCTCGTGGCCGTGTTCGCGTCCGCCGCCCGGCTCTCCGCCGCCGTCACGCTCACTGAATTGGAGGACCGCATTCGTGTCACGATTGATGGCGAGGTGTTCACGGAGTGGCGGCACAAGGACTGGGTCGGGCCGTATCTGTATCCGGTCGTCGGACCCAACGGGGAGAATCTGACGCGGCACTTTCCGATGAAGACGGGCGTGCCGGGCGAGGATGCGGATCATCCGCACCACCGCTCGATCCGCTTTTCGCACAGCGATGTGAACGGGTTCAACTTCTGGTGGTCGCCGCCCAAGCCGAAGCCCGGCCAGTCCGCCGAGGTGAAGCTGGAGAAGATCGAGCGGATGACTTCGGGGCAGACGGGCGAAGTGGTGCTGTGGAATCAATGGCTGGGCGACGGCAAGCTGGTGTTGCGCGAGAAGGTGCGGCTGGTCTTCACGCCGCTCGCGAACCGGCAGGTGCTGATGGATTACGACGTGGAACTGCAGGCCACCAATGCGCCGGTGGTCTTCGGCGACAAGCGCGATGGCGGGCTGCTGGTGCGCGTGGCGGGCACGATGAAGGTCGAGTCCGAGAAGGGCGAGAAGGGCGACGGCACGATTGTGAACAGCCGGGGCGACCGCAACGAGGCGGCGTGGGGCAAGCGCGCGGAGTGGACGGATTACTTCGGGCCGGACGCGAGCGGCAAGACGGTGGGCATCGCGATGTTTGATCACCCAACGAACCTGCGGTTCCCCACGCACTGGCACGCGCGCACTTACGGCCTGATGACGGCGAATCGCTTTGGCACGGATCACTTCAAGGGCAACTACGGCGACCACAAAACCGTTGTCTGTCGTCCGCACGGCACGAATTGCCCGGCCTGCAACTCGCACTCCGGAGACTTCACGCTCGCGGCCGGCCAGAAGCTCACGCTGCGGAGCCGCTTCTACTTTCACTACGGCGACGCGCAGGTGGCGCAGGTGGCGGCCCAATACGCGAGCTACACGGCGGACCCTGATGCCGTGCTCGGGCGGATGGCGGCGCTTCAGCAGGAGCGGAAGTGGAAGGAACTCATCACGCAGTTTGGTGACATGGACTTTTCCGCCTGGCCTGCGGCGATGAGCGTGAAGGCCAGCGAGGCCTTGCACCTGCGCGGGCATGTTTACTCCGTTTTGAAAGACGGTCCGCGCGCGGAGGCGGACTTGAAGGCGGCGACGAAGCTTGCGTCCGGCAATGCGGCGATCTGGCTCACGCTCGGCGAGAATTACGTGAACAACCTGAACAATGACGAGCAGGCGCTGGCCGCGTATCGTCAGGCGTTCGCGATTACCGGCAAGGGTCAGGGCTGGCAGCCGCTCACCGCCACCGTGTCCATCGCGCGCATCCTCACCAGCCAGGTGAAGCCGGACGAGGCCATCCAGGTGCTCCAGCAGTATGGCGACCTGGCCGGCATGGCCCCGACCTGGCGCATCCAGTTGCTCCGCGCCTACGGTCACGCCTACGCCGCGCAGGGGAAGGAAAAGGAATCCCTCGCGAAGTTCCGCGAGGCGTTGCAGCTCGAGCCCAAGCCCTGAATCAGATGAAGGTAATGCACGATGATGATGAGAGGGGCTGCCCGCTGAGTGCTACGGGTTTCCAAGGCGAATCGGCAGCGTTCTGCCGGACGTCACCCCTCACCCCCACCCTCTCCCCTCCTCCGAGGAAGGGAGAGGGAGCAGAGCGCGCGCCCTGGACTCGCCGGTGGCTTGCCTGCGTGCTGCTGGCACTGGCCGGGGCAGTTGCTCCAGCAAGGGCGGCGGACTTCTTCGTCACCAAGGAAGGCCGGGATGCGAACGCCGGGACCACGCGGGCAGCGGCCTTTGCGACCCTGCAACACGGGGTGAACGCGCTGCGTCCGGGCGACACGCTCACCATCGGGCCGGGCGAATACCACGAGGCGGTGAAGCGGGTGGACCTGGGCAGCCTGGACCGGGACACGGTCATCCGGGCGGAACTCGCGGGGACCGTGACCTTGCGCGGAGACGTGCCGGCCCCGGTGTTTCAGCCGCTCGCGGGCCATCGGTTTGTGTTCGTGGCGGACTTTCCGTTCGCGGGCGAGGTGCCGGCGGTGAACGAGGGCGACACGTTGACCATCTTGAAGCGCATGCCGAACGCGGCCGAGCTGGAGTTCGTCCCCGGCACGTTCTTTCACGATGCCCGCGCGGGGAAGCTCTACCTGGCCACCTCGGACATGCGGCCGGCCTCCGCGCACCACTACAGCGTGTCGGTGCTGCCGACGCACGGGGTTCATTTGGTGCGGCCGCGCCGCGTGGTGGTCGAGGGGATCAACGTGACTGGCTACAGCGCGATGGGGCTGCTGCATTATCGCGAGGAGACCGCGGGAGGGGTCTGGGGCATGTTCCTCGTCAACGGGAAGGGCTGCGTGATCCGCGATTGCCGGGCCTACTTGAACGGCTGGGGCATCGGCATGAACTCGGGCGCGCCGGGCAGCGGCGACAATCTCATCGAGCGCTGCGTGGCATGGGCGAACAAGTCGTCCTTCGCCAACGGGGACATGGGCGGCCTGACGGTCTTCGGAGCGCGGCGCGACGTGATCCGCGACTCGACCGCGTTTTTGAACGGGATGTATGGCATCAACATCTACGGCACCGGCGGTGCTCCCCCCAGCGGGAACGATGGCGGCAACGACCCCACCAACCGCAGCCGCCTGATCAACAACCTGGCGTGGGGCAACGAGTCGGCGGACCTCAAGATCAAGACAGGCTATGAGTATTTCCACGTCGCGGAGGGCTGCGTGTCCACGGGCCATTGGAGCGTGGTGAACGTCACGCGCGGGCTCCTCGGCCGCGAAGGCAACGCCGGCAAGCAACGGCCGGGCGACAGCATCAGCCTCGGCCACGAGACGGGACTGGACTGGCAGCGCGAATTTGCCGACCCGGCAAACCACGATTATCGGCTGCAAGGAACCTCGCGCTTTCGCGGGACAGGTCCCGGAGGCAGTGACCGGGGACCGTTCGCATTTGCCACGAACGTCTTCTTCGTGCGACTCGACGGTGATGACTTGAACGACGGGCTTTCCGTGGCGAAGGCGTGGAAGACCTTGAGCCGGGCGGCCAGCCGGTTGCGAGCGGGTGACACGCTTTATGTGGAGCCGGGCAGTTATGAGGGCGGGCTGGAACTGCGTGCGCAAGGCGCGGCAGGCGCGCCGATCCACGTCCGAGGTCGCGGCACGGGGGCAGTGGTCATCAACGGTGGCGTTCGTATTGAGAACTGCCAGCACGTCAGCTTCGAGCGGTTGCATTTCCGTCAGCAAGTGAGCGTGGTGGGCGGTTCGAGTGTTGGCCTGCATCAATGCACCTTCAGTGCGGCTGATACCGCTGTGATGGCCAGCGGAGTCCGTGAGTTGAAGATGTCGCACTGTTTGTTCACCGGCTTTCAGAAGGCCGCACTGAGTCTGACCGAGGGAAATGCCGCTGAACTGAGCGGAAACGTGTATGACAACGCCCGAGGCGTCGCGCTTCGCCTGGCCAGCGAGGCAGCCGTGCGTTACTCCGATTACAACAGCTACCGGAACGCGAACATGGCGTGGGAAGTCAGCGGCAGGGGACGGAGCTTAAGCGAAGTGCGGCGAAGCCACGACCAGCAGTCGCGGGAGCTGACGCCGGAGTTGGTCGTAGAGGCGGGGGTGCCGCGTCTGAGCGACGCCGCGCGCTTCGCCGCAGGCGGGCTCAGGGGCAAGCCGTTGGGTCCGTATCGGGACCAGTTGCGCTCGCCCGAACTCAGACTGGTGGCCGGGCCGGTGGTCCACTCGGTCAGCGCGACCACGGCCAATCTGGAGTGGAACACCACTTTGCCGGCCACCTGCCATCTGGCCTGGGGCGAGACGCCCGCGTGCGAGCGCTCGGCGAGCTTCAACGTCAACTGCTTCGGCACCTACAGCCTCACGGGGTTGAAGCCGGGCCAGCGTTACTATTTTCGGATCAAGGCCATCGAGTCGCCCAAGGACATGGTGCCGAAGGGCGACGACAAACCCATCGAACTCACGGCGGAGCCGCTCAACTTCACGACGTTGAAGCAGAATCCCGCGCCGGCGACTTACTACGTGGCCACGGACGGGGACGATGCGCGCACGGGGCTGGGCCGGACCAGCGCCTGGAGGACCATCCGCCACGCCGCCGCGCAAGTGAACCCCGGGGACACGGTGCTGGTTGCCGGGGGCAAATACTCCGAGCGGGTCCGGCTGCGCGCCACCGGTGAGCAGGGGCTGCCCATCACGTTCCGGTCACTGCCCGGTGAACGCGTGGACCTGGACGGGCAGGAGATGGTGCTGCCCAACGCCTTCATCGTCGGCGGCAAGCGGCACCTGCGGTTTGATGGATTTTACTTCGCCCGGTTCAATTTGTTTCCGAACGAAGGTTGGAGCCTCCAAACCAGCGGGGAATTTCACCTCTACAGCAGCAAGGACATTGCGATCACCCGCTGCTTCTCCGAGGGACGCGGCGGCTATTCGGCCAATCCCGTGACCGCAATTCTCGTGGAGGACCTGCTCATCAAGAACTGCGTGAACACCTACAAGTTCGGCGGGATGTATTTCTGGCGCTGTCCGAATCTGGTGATTCAAAACACGGTCTTCGCCGAGCCGATGATCATGGCCTTCGTCCTGCGGAACGACAAAACGCAGCCGTCCACGATGGAGAACTGCATCTTCACGGACATGCTGGAGAAGAAGGCGAAGTTGAACATCGGCGTGCTCTGCTGCGACGGCGAGACCGCCGCGTTCCGGCAGCGGAACAACTGCTACTTCCTGCGGGATTGCATCCCGGTGGAGGAGCGGTCGCTCAACGGGAACAAGCCGGCCAGCCAGCTCAGCCATTACATTCTGGAGCCGCTCTTCGCCGATCCGCTCTTCGCGGGCGATCCCGGAATGCCGGGCCATCCGACGGACAAGCGCGGATTTGCGCCGGACCGGATGATGGAGCCGGGGCTCAAGCTGGATTTCGACTCGTTCTTCGCCACCAATCCCGACTTGGACAAGCGCGGCATCGGCCTGCAACGCGAGGCGTTCAAGGATTTTCTTTTCAACCGGCCGGCCAAACCGTGAAGGCAATGCGCGCCGTCGCCCCGATGCGTTCCCGCCTAAAATTGAACTTCGAAGCAGAGCACATCAGCAACGCGCCTGCCGCAAGCGGAGCGCGGCGCTCACGCCGCAGAAGGCTGCGGCTGGAAAAGTGCGCTCAAACCAGCCCTGGCGTGCTCACGTTTCTGCGGCCTGAAGGCCGCGCTCCTCTTCATCGGCATCCGTCCCCATCGGCGTTCGGGTTAAACAACCTCTCATGAAACTGCTTGTTCCTGTCTTACGGGTGTTGTGTCTGATTTGCTTTGCGCTCGGCACCGTCCACGCCGAAGACCTCTACGACTACCGCACGCCGCGCGAGGCGCAGGACTGGTGCACCATCACCCTCCGCACCAAGCCGCCCAACGGTCCCGCGCTGCCGCTGGTGCTGCTGATCGGCGATTCGATCACGGTGCGCTACGCCTCCGAGGTGGGCGCTGCGCTCAAGGACAAGGCCTACGTTTCGGTGCTGGGCACGTCGAAGGCCGTGGGTGATCCCGCTTTGCTCGACGAGATCAAGCTGGTGCTGCGGCAGAATGTTTACTCCGTGATCCACTTCAACTACGGCCTGCACGGCGGCATCGAGGGCTATCGGAAGGGCTTCGCGGATGTGCTGGCCACGCTGCAACGCTACGCGCCGAGCGCCAAGCTCGTCTGGGCCACGACCACGCCGTGCCAGCAGAAGGACGATGCGCCGGACAAGGGCGTGATCGAGCGCAACCAGATCGCCGCCCCGCACATCGCGAAAGCCGGGCTCGTGGTGGACGATCTATACACGCTGGTCGCGAATCATCCGAAGAAGTTGTGGGATGGTGGTGGCGTGCATTACTCGGCGGAGGGGACGGCGCTTCAGTCCAAGCAGGTGGCACAGGTCATCACGCCGTTGCTGCCGGTGCCGGTCAAGCCGCTGCGCGTGCTGATGATCGGCAATAGCCAGTGTCCGCTGCTGGTGAACAACAAGCTGATCGAGAATCTCGCGGCGTCGGACAAAGGCGCGCCGCCCATCCAGATCACCGGCTGCATCAAGGGCGGGGCGTCGTTGCGCAGCCATTGGGAGGCGGGCACTGAGACGAATACGGCGCGGGGAATGATCGCCAGCGGCACCTGGGATTATGTCGTGTTGCAGGACATCTACAATGTCCAGGCACCGGCCTTCCAGCCTTACGCGCGGCAGTTTCATGATCTGGTAAAGGGCAGGGGGGCCAAGACGCTCCTGTTCGGCACCGCCTCGATCCTGAGCGACTACCCGCAGGGCTTCGAGCGGCAGCATCGGCTGCACCTGGACATGGGGCGGGAGCTGAAGGCCGCCATCGTGGATGCGAGCCCGGCTTACACGAAATACTTCGGCAGCCAGCCTTCGGCGGAACGGATGGAGAGCCTGTTCGCGAAGGACAAGATGCACCCCGGGCTGTGGGGTTCGTATATCTACGCGTGCAGCCTTTACAGCGTAATGACGGGGCGCAGTCCGATGGGGCTCGCCGCACCCGCGGACATGCCGGCGGCAGTGGCGAAGGAGTTGCAGGCGGCGGCGTGGGCGCAGCATCTGGAGACGCAGGCGGCACTGAAGGAGTGAGTTTTCGAGGCCATTCATGAACATGAAACTTCACCGCGAACACGATGACGCCCAGCCCCGTAGCGCAAGCCTCCGGCTTGCCGTATCGCCGGCATCCCGCCGGCCCGGGCGAGGGAGTCTAGGCGCGTGCGTTGCGTTGTTGGCTCACGAGGGAGCCGGCAGGATGCCGGCGGCACGGCAGGCCGGAGGCCTGCGCTACTTCCGAGGGCTCGCCGTCCTGCTCGTAGCTTTCGTGTGGCTGGTCCCTGCGATTCGTGCGGCCGAGTCGCCATCCGGCCTCTGGGCTGGCACGGCGAAGGTCGAGATCACGCCGGCGGAGAACGACGCCGTGAATCTGTCCGGCCAGCCGCTGCGTTTGCGCGATCCGCTCTATGCCCGCGTGCTGGTGCTCAAGGATAGCAAGACCTCCGTGGCCATCGTCTCGCTGGACCTGATCGTCTTCGCGTCGCCGAAGGTGATTGCCGAGGCGAAGGCCAAGTGGGGCGTGGACCATGTCCTCCTCTGCGCCACGCACACCCACGCGGCCATGGCTCCGCGCGGCCTGTTCATCAAGCCACCCGCCGCACCCGACTGGACGCGCAACCCCAACGGTCCCTCCACCACCGTCAACTGGCTCAAGCTCTCGGAAGACCCGTGGTATGCCGCGACGGAGACGAAGGTCGTCGCTGCCATTGGCAAAGCCATGCAAAGCCTCTTTCCCGCGCGGCTCGCTTCCGGCAAGGGGCCGTATGAAAGCGCCTACATGGCGCACAACCGCCGGCTCGTGCGCCCCGACCGCGTCCTGCCGCTGTGGGAGAATCCCGAGCGGCGTCCGACCCAGCCCGTGGACCCGACGGTGGGCGTGCTGCGCGTCGAGGATCTGGCCGGCAAGCCGCGCGCCTTCGCGGTGCATTACGCCTGTCATCCCGTGGCGCTCATGGGCGCGGGCGTAGTATCGCGCGACTATCCCGGCGCGATGGTGAACCACCTTGAGCAGGAACTCGGTGCCGATTGCATGGCGATGTTTCTTCAGGGTGCGTCGGGTGATCTTGACCCCTATGATCTCCACAATCTGCGCGGCGAGAACCGGTTCAACATCGTGAAGCAGGCGGGCATCTCCCTCGGCAAGGCGGCGCTGGAGCTTGCGGCGACGCTGAAGACCCGGCCGGCGAACGCGCAACCCGTGATCCAGGTGAAGGAAAGCCAGCTTACGATCCCGCACCGGCAGGGCACGCAGAGCACCGAGGTGGGCCTGCTCACGGTGGTCATCCAGCGCGACCTCGCGCTCGTGGCCATCCCCGGCGAACCGTTCGTGCAGCACCAGCTTGACCTCCGGGCGAAGTCGCCCGTCCCGAACGCCTTCATCCTCGGCCTGGCCTACAGCGGGCAAGGCACGCCGTTCACCGTTTATCTGCCGACCGTGCAGGCGGTGAAAGAAGGCGGTTACGGTGCGGCGGAGTGCAGCTTCCTCGCGGCGGACGCGGGCGAGCGGCTGGTGAACACGGCGGTGGCGGACCTGCAGGCGATCGTGGGCAAGGTGCCGCCTGCGCGATAGCGACACTTCCTGCATCCATGAGATCCTTCATTCCTAGCGTCGATACCGAGAATGCCACTGCGGCGAAGGGCGAATGCGGAGCGCGTTCACGCCGCAGGAACGTGCTTGCGCCAACGGTAATTCGAGCGCTCTTTGCCCACGCAGCCTTCTGCGGCGTGAACGCCGCGCTCCTCGCCTTGCTGCTGGCGGCGACCGCGCTTGTTCAGCTCGGTCAATCCAGCCTGTTCGCGGCTGAACCGCCCGCTGCGAAACCACTTTCACTCAGTCCGCTGCTCGTTGATGAGGTCGGCAAGGCCATCACTTCGCCGACCGCGTGGATGAAGCGGCGTGCGGTGATTCGTGCGGAGTGGCAGGCAGTTCTCGGCGAGTTTCCGAAGGAACACGCGCCGTTGAAGGTGGAGGTGCTGGCCACGGAGACGCTGCCTGACTTCACGCGTCAGCATGTGAAGTATCAGGTCGAGGACGGCGTGTTCACAGATGCGTATGTGCTCACGCCGAAGAACGCCACGGGCAAGCTCCCCGGCGTCGTGGTCTTCCATCAGACCGTGAAATCGCAGGCGCAGCAGGCGGCGGGCGTGGATGCTTCCGTGCCCGAGCTGATGCAGGGCGTGCAACTCGTGAAGCGTGGATATGTCGTCGTGTGCCCGCGCTGCTTCATCTTCGACGACGGGGCCGGCTACGCGGAGTGGGTGAAGCGCGTGCAGCAGCGCCATCCGACATGGACCGGCATGGCACGCATGACCTGGGACGGCATCCGCGCGGCGGACTTTCTGGAGTCGCTGCCGCAGGTGGACCGGGAGCGCATCGGGTGCATTGGGCATTCGCTGGGCGCTAAGGAAGTGCTTTACGCCGCCGCGTTGGATGAGCGGTTCAAGGTGGCCGTGTTCAGCGAAGGCGGCATCGGGCTGACTTTCAGCAACTGGGACGCGCCGTGGTATCTCGGCCCCCGCATCAAGCAGCCAGGCTTCGCGCTGGAGCATCACCAGCTCATGGCGCTCATCGCCCCGCGTCCATTTCTCCTGCTGGCGGGCAACTCGGCGGACACCGACAAGAGCGCTGCTTTCGTCGAGGCGGCCCGGCCGGTGTATGAACTGCTCGGGGCGAAGGATAACGTGCGCCTGCTGAACCATCGGCAGGGGCACCGCTATCCGGCGGAGGCGCAGGCCGCGGCGGAGGAATTGCTGGACCGGCACCTGAAAGCGCGGCGGTGATGGGGGCGAAATACACGGGAATTTCCCAAAGATTTGGGACGGACAAAGATGGGGGCAGGGCGTTGGAGGGTCTCCGCCGAGGAGCGCGGCTCGGTGGTTTAGAGCACTTTCTGTTTAAGTTGTCGCATAGCCGGCATGGCGAAGAAAATTGG
>CAZCBE010000181.1:0-10335 GCA_964496695.1 uncultured Klebsiella sp. | reverse complement strand
CCCCCCCGCGCGGCCCCCGGGGGCCGCGCTCCGGGACAGTGCGCAACTACGCCAATCGCACTTAGAAAGGCCCCTCCATGAACCTGCGGCAGGTAGGGCGGGCTGTCCTCAGCCCGCCGCCGAGCACCCGGATGCCACTAGACCTCGACGGCGCGGTGAGGACACCGCGCCCTACCAGCACGGCTCACCAGTCCGCCACGGCCCCATCGCGCGAGAACTCCCGCAGCACGATCTCCTGCTGGAACGGGTGCTTCTTCACGGCTTTCTCGTTGATGGTGATGCCCAGGCCGGGCTTGGTGTTCGGGCGCACGATGCGGCCCTGCTTCTCCACCGTGAAGCCCTCCTGCACCACGTCCGCGCGCCACGGCACGTCGTTGTGCACGGTCTCGCAGATGATGTAGCTGGGCTGCGAGAAGCCGAACTCCAGCGAGGCCGCCGTGCTCACCGGCCCCTGCGGGTTGTGCGGTGCGAGCGCGATGCGGTGCGACTCCGCGAGCGCGGCCACGCGGCGCGCCGCCGTGAAGCCGCCGCAATGCGTCAGGTCGAGCTGGCAGACTTCGACGGCGCGTTTGTCGAACAGCTCCTTGAAGGCCTCCAGATTCGTCACGCGTTCGCCGCTCGCGACGGGCGTGGTGAGCGCGGCATTGATTTTCGCCAGGCCGTCCACGCACTCGGGCCAGCACGGCTCCTCGAAGAAGTAGAGGCCATACGGGTCCAGCGCCTTGCCGAACTTCAGGCCCATCGCTGGCGAGGGGCGCGCATGGCAGTCCACCATGATGTCAATGTCCGGCCCCACGGCGTCGCGCATCGCGGCCACGGCGGCTTCAGCGGCGCGCACGGGTTTCTGCCCCTCGATGGGCATCGTGCTCGGCACGGCCATGCTCTTGAACGCCGTGAAGCCGTCCGCCACCGCCGCGAGCGCGAGGTCGGCGAAGCGCTTGGCGTTGTCAGCCGGCGTTTGGTAAAAGTCTTCCATCTTCCCGCCGCCCAGGTGGCAGTAGGTCCGCACGTAGTCGCGCACCGGCCCGCCAAAAACCTTCGCCAGCGGCAGCCCCGCGACCTTCCCGACGATGTCCCACAAGGCGAGGTCAATGCCCGCGATGGCCGTGGCGCGCACGATGCCGTGCCCGTGCCAGAAGTGCTGGCGATACATCATCTGCCACAGGTGCTCGGGCCGCGTCGGGTCCTCGCCCACGATCAGCTCCGCGATGTCCTCGATGGCCCCGACGATGCTGCGCGTGTGCCATTCCAGCGTCGCCTCACCCCAGCCGATGAGGCCCGGCTGATCGGTGACGACCTTCACAAACACCCAGTTCCGCATCCGCGCGTGGCAGACGAGGGTTTCGATCTTTTTGATTTTCATGTGCTCAATTCCCGGTAGCAGCCGACGTGAGGAGGCTCAAACCATCTTGTTTTGAGAGAAGCCACTTGCGCACTCGCTCGAACGAGAAAGCCGCCCGTCTTGGACTGCGGCGGCAAGCGGAGCGCGACGCCGCTTTCGCGTCCCGCGGAGCGGCGGTGCGGCGGACACTCCTGTCCGCCGTGCGGAAACTCGGGTTCTTTTGGTCAAAGGGGACAGGAGTGTCCCCTTCACGCTGGCGCCCCGGCCCCTCTCATTAGCACCCGGCTTCAGCCGGGTGTCCGATACGACGGTGAGGTGAAACTGTTTCAACAGTTTCACCGGTCGAAAAGCCGCTGAAGCGGCTTGCGCTCCGACGCGCCTTGGAGTGCGGTGACTTGTCACCGCTTTCCGCAGGCGGCTTGCCGCCGTCGAGGTCGGACGCGCAATCCAATGACCAGGGCGTCCCGGCTCGCGCCAGCCGAAAGACGCCCTGCCAGCCCGCAGCCAACGGAACTTCGACGGCGACAAGTCGCCTGCGGAAAGCGGCGAGAACTCGCCGCACTCCAAAAGGTGCGTCGCCCTCATCCCGCTGCCTCCATCCGTTTCGCCACCGCTTCAATCACCTGTTCCAAACTGCCGGGCGCGACCACCGCGATGGTCTCCTGGTAAATCCCCGTCCCGTAAAGCTCACGCGGCGGCAGATACGACGCACCCCAGTCCGCCGCAATGGTCGCGACCACGATGGCCTTGCCGGGAAAGCGCCGGCGCAGCTCCGTCTGGAGCACGCTGTAGAACTCCCCCTGCACGCCGAGCCACCACGCATCGCCCATGCGCCAGAGCGTAACTTGCAGCGGGAACTGGTCGCCCGGCGGCAATTGCGAGAGCCGGTGCAGCAGCCGGCGTTTTCGCTCGGCCATCGCGCGGCAGTCGGCGGCCTTGGCGAAGTCGCCTGCGTCGCGGGCGGCTTCTTCGTCCGCTTGGAACTGCTGCAGCTCCGCCTCGGCCTGTGCCGCCGTCGGCTGGCCGGGACGATAGGGCAACGGCTCATTCCAGTGCGCGACCTGCCACGCTTGCTTGTCCGCGAGTTCCTCGGCGGTCAACGGTTCATGCGCCCACGCGCCCAGCGTCGCGCCGGAGACCACCGGGCCAGTGTAACGGAAACGCGTGCCGGCCACGGGCAACGCCGTCAGCGTCGAAAGCGCGGCGTAGGCAAGCTGACGGCCATTGCGGTCCGCGACCGCTGGATCGCCCACAAAGCCCTCCACCGGACCCAGCTCGGCGCTCGCGCCTTGGAGGAAGAGGCAGGGCGCGCCCGTCTCGCGCTCGACCACCTCACGCAGTGCGCCGACGTAGTCCGGGCTGATCAGGGTGTTGTCCCACGCGAGCGTGGTCGGATGGCAGGCGTAATTCACCACGCTGGCGAGCAGCGTGCCATCGGCGCCGGTGACGCGCGCGACGAGCACGGTGTCATCGGCAGGTCCGGCAGGATTGAAGCCGCAGGCGTAGAGCTGCCGTTCTGCGTCCCAGAAGTCACGATGCGCCGCAAGGTTGCAGCGGCCGTTGCCGTAGGTGATGTCGGCGGGCGCGAGCTTGGCCAGGGCTTCGTTCACCAGTTCCGTTGCGCGTTCCGCGACCGCGCGCAGGTAGCCCGGGATCAAGTCCCCGCCCGATAACGACGCGCGCTCCAAGCCCATCAAGCCCGCCCCGTGCGTGTGCGAGAAGACTACCAGGATGCTCTCCGCCGCCTGCCCCGTGGCCTGCGCGACATGGGCGACAAGCTGCCCATGTTCCACCGCGCCGAGCACGCAGTGGTCGAGGGCCAGCAGGATCTGTAGCCGCCGACGTGAGGAGGCGGATTGGGCCTCGGCATTCGTGGTCGAGTCCGCCTCCTCACGTCGGCGGCTACAGTCGAGCGCTTCAAACACCGCCACCGTGGCGCGCAGGGGACGGTGGATGCCGGTGGCGCGCTCGTGCTTCGCCGCGCCCCACATGCGGTGATAGATGTCGGCCGGTGGAGTGATGTCACCCCACGCCAGGGCGAAGCGGCAGCGGCTTTGCGGTGTCTCGACTTTGGTCATGTGAACAGGGTTCAAATATCAAATTCCAAGCCTCAAACTCCAAAGAAATCCCAAGTTCCAAATTCCAAGCGGCTGTCTCGATCACGACGAGCAACCGCCCGCTCGCGTGCGGAGTCGAGGCGCGCTATGGAGTGCGGTGACAAGTCACCGCACTCCAAAGGCCGCCGCCACGGCGCATCCGCAAGGGGTATTTGGGGCAGGTTCATCGGTGCTTCGGCACTTCCTTCCCCGCCAGCGCTTGTTCAAACACGCTGCCCTCCGGCTTGAGCATCAGCCAGCACAGCGCGCTGCCGAGGTAGAGCGCGCCGAAGCTCACGAGGACCACGTTCCAGTTCTGCTCCGGCCCCAGCAGCAGCGGCACGGCCAGCGGGAAGAGCATCGCGCCGAAGTTGCCGGTCATGTTCATCACACTGTTCACGGCCGGCACGTGCTCGCCGCCCATGTCGATGGTGATCGTGTAGCCGCACGGCCCCGCGACCGCCGCGAAGAACGAGCCTGCGCTGATGATGAGCACCGCCGCCAGCGCGTCGGTGAAGAAATACGCCGAGATGGTGAGCGTCGCACACAGCACGAGCGACACCACCGCCACACCTTGCCGCGCCAGCCGCCGGCTGCCGGTGCGCTTCAGGACGGCATCGGAAATCGCTCCGCCCAACATGCTGCCCACCACCACCGCGAGCAGCGGCAGCATGGTGAGGAACCCGGACTTGATGATGGTCACGCCCCGGCCCTCCTGGAGATACGTCGCGAACCAGCTCGTAAAGAACATGTAGCCCGCCGCGCGGAAGAACTGCTGCCCGCAGATGCACCACATGGCCGGGCTGGAGAGGAGCTGGAGCCAGGGGATTGAAGGTGCCGCCGGCTTTGCTCCCTTGCCATCCTCGACAGGGACAGCTTGGGGACGACCCGACTCAATCCGCATCCGCTCCGCCTCGTTCACTGCCGCGTGCTCGCGGGGTGTGTTGCGAAACCACCACCAGAACCACGCCGCCCACAGCAGTCCCGGCAGGCTGTAGAGCGCAAACATCCAGCGCCAGCCCACGGCCACGACCAGCCAGCCCGTGAGCGCCGCGCCGACGGCACCACCTGCGGACATGAAGCTGCCCAGCGCGCCGGTGGCAAACGCCTGGCCGGTCTTGGGAAACCACTTCGCCACCACGCCGGTGCAGATGGGGAACAGGCCGCCCTGGGAAATGCCCTTCACCACGCGCATGGCGAACAGGTTGATGAAGCCGCCCAGCGCCGTCGCCGCCGTGGCGATGGACCACACGATGGCAAATGCCGGCAACGCGCGCCGCGCGCCAAACCGCTGCCCGACCCACGCACCGGGAATCTGGCAGACCGCATACGAAATGAAGAACGCGCTCATCAGCCAGCCGGACTGCTGCTTCGTCAGCTCCAGGTCCGCGCGCACGGTGCTCTCCGCCACGGCGATGGCGTTGCGGCTGACGTAGGACAGCGCGGCGGCGGTGCAGAGGCCCGCGAGGACGAGGAAGCGGACGTGCGTTGGCGGGGTGGCGGCGGGCGTGCTCACGGATGAATGACCAATGGCAAATGACCAAGGCCCAATGAATGACGAATGACCAACGGAATTGTGGAACGGCTGGTTTTTGGATGACGAGCTGCGAGCGAGGCGTGGCTGGATGGCATTGTGCGCCCTTCCCCCTCACCCCGGCCCTCTCCCCAAGGGAGAAGGAGAAGCTGTCGGCGGCGCTCGTTAACTCGGATATGCATCGTCCTCACCCTGCGCTGGGTGCGTCGCTCCCTTTCCTCGGGGAGAGGGCCGGGGTGAGGGGAAAGGACGCGTAACATGGTCAACCCGTCTCCAAATCGAACATGAGCTCGCCCGTCCGGCCGTTCGGCATTGGGCATTGATTGGTCATTGCGTCATTGGGAATTGGTCATTCTAGGCCCAGCAGCCTCAAGCTGTCCCGCTGGATCATCGCCTCGATTTGCTTCACGTCGAGGCGTGGCAGTTTCGTGCCTTCGAGCATGTCGTTGAGCGCGCGCAGGCCGGCGATGCTGGCGTTGACGGTGGTGAACGGGTAGTCCGTGCCGAAGAGAAGCTTGGGCCAGACGCCGTATTCCTGCGCCAGCATCAGGCTGTGGTAGAGCTGGAAGGGCCGGTAGTGCAGCGCGCTGACATCGGCGAAGACGTTGTCGTGTTTGCGGATCGTCACGAGGCACTCAGCCTCATAGGGATGGCCGAGGTGCGCGAGGATGATTTTCACGCCGGGGTATTTCAACGCGACCGGCTCAATGAGCCGCGGCAGCGTGAAGGCCAGCGGCGCCTGCGCGATGAAGGTCGTGCCCGCGTGCAGCAGCACCGGCAGCGCATGCTGCTCGGCGTAGCGCCAGAGCGGGTCGAGGCGCGCGTCATCCATGCTGAAGCCGGCATACATGGGCAGCAGCTTGATGCCGCGCAGGCCGAGTTCCTCGTGGCCCGCGAGCAGTTCGCGCTCCCAGCCGTCCTGCGTCGGGTCCACGGAGAGGAAGCCGATGAGGCGGTCCGGGTGCGCGGCGACGTAGTCCGCGACATGCTGGTCATCCACCCACACGCCGCTCAGGCGCGCCTTGCCGCCGAAGACGATGGTGCGTGTGTCCGCCGGCGCGCTGGCCGCGTAGTCCTCAAACCGCACCCGCAAGTCCACCGCCTGCCCGCCCCGCGCCCGCTGCGCCTGCCGGATGAAGTCAGCGGAAAAGTCCTCGGGGAAGCGCCAGCAGTGGGAGTGGACGTCTATAATCATGAGACGGAAACCACGAATGGACACGAAGGAACACGAATCAGAACGCGTGGAGTTGAAGTGCCCGCGAAACACGCGAAATGACGCGAAAAGGATCTCCCCTTTCGTGTGATTGGCGTGTTTCGCGGGCTTCTCATTAGTGTGAATTTGTGTCCATTCGTGGTTAACCCACCGCCTCAACCATCCGGTCAAACAGCCGGTCCACTTCGCGCGTGGTTTCGGCGTCCAGGCGGAAGCCGACGGGGCCGCGGACAAGGGTGTTCTTGAAGATGCCCTGGCGCACGAGCAGGTGCTTCTCCACGGCGAGGAAGGCGTCGAGGCTGGTCTGCATCGAGATGAGCGCGGCGAGCGGGCCGTGGATACGGTCGGCGCGCGCGGTGTCGCCGGCGGCGAGCGCGTGCCAGAGCGGGACGAGGCCGCGGATGAGGTCCGCCCCCGGCATGGTGCCCACGATGCCGCGCCGGAAGGAATCCACGAGCGCGATGCCGCCGGTGCCTTCGAAGACGCGCGCGCGTCCGCCCGTGGCATCGCGCAGTTCGGAGAGCTTCGGGCCGATGGGGCTGGCCTCGGGCTTGTAGAGCACGCGCTCGGGGCCGAACTCGTCGAGCAACCGCGCCTGCATGGCGATGGGCATGGGCTTGCCGACGTAGCCGCTGGCGTCCTGCACGATGACGGGGATGCGGATGGCCTCGATGATGCGCCGGTAATAGGCGAGCAGTTCGCCTTCGCCGATGCCCACGGACACGGGCGGAATGGCCATCACCGCGTCCGCGCCGACGGACTCGGCGTGCCGCGCGTAACGCTCGGCCACCTTGCTCGACTCCGCGCCGACGCTGATGACGACCACGCCGCGCGCGTGGCCGAACTTGCACGCCGCGGCGGCGAGTTCCTCGCGCTCCTCGCTGCTGAGCCGCAGCGTCTCGGAGACCATCGCCATGACGATGCCGTGCGCGCCGCAGTCGTAGAGCCAGGCGATTTCGCGCTCGAGGGTGGCGTGGTCAAGGGTTTCGTCAGGATGCCAGGGCGTCTGGAAGACCGGCAGGACGCCGCGCAGCTCGCGGTTGGTGGTGGAACTCATGCGTCGCGGGAGTTGTAACCGCCGGGGCGGAGATGGCAAGCCGGAGCGCGGCATTTACGGAACCGATGTCGTAGGAGCACCCTTCGGATCAACGCGGAGACGCGGCGCGGCGGGAGTTGCTTTCCCGCCGGATCACGCGCGGGAACACTTCCCCCATCCGTGTGCATCCGTGGTTCAACTTCAGAGTTCGGGTTCAGCCCGAATTCCGCAGGGAGAACTACGGATAACGCGGCTAGGGAACCGGTGGCGCAAGCTTGCCGCGCGTGGGGGGTTGCCGAAGGCAGCGTTGGAAAACCCTTCCCGTCCGTGTCCTCCGCGCG
This sequence comes from uncultured Klebsiella sp., assembly GCA_964496695.1. GTDB lineage: Bacteria > Verrucomicrobiota > Verrucomicrobiia > Limisphaerales > SXTU01 > SXTU01. The sequence continues at coordinate 2,773 of CAZCBE010000181.1, read as the reverse complement.
CCACCGGACTCAGAGCAGGTGTCCGAGCTTTTCCCGCTTGGTCTTGAGATACTTCTCGTTGTGCGGGTTGGGCTTCACGCGGATGGGGACCTGCTCGACGATCTTGAGGCCGTAGCCGCCGAGGCCGACGATTTTCTTCGGGTTGTTGGTGAGGAGGCGGATGGTCTTGAGGCCGAGGTCGCAGAGGATTTGCGCGCCGAGGCCATATTCGCGGAGGTCCATGGGGAAGCCGAGCTTCTGGTTGGCTTCCACGGTGTCGAGGCCCTTCTCCTGAAGCTTGTAGGCCTGAATCTTCGGCCCGAGGCCGATGCCCCGGCCTTCCTGGCGCATGTAGAGGATCACGCCGCAGCCCGCGTCCGAGACCTGCCGCATGGCCTGCTGGAGCTGCGGCCCGCAATCGCACCGGCGCGAGCCGAACACATCGCCGGTAAGGCACTCGCTGTGGACACGCACGAGCACGCGCTGGCTGTGGGCCACGTCGCCCTTCACCAGCGCGAGGTGGTGCTCGCCGTCAGTGTGGGAACGGTAGAGGTGCAGGTCGAAGTCACCGTAGTCCGTGGGCATCTTCACCACTTCGATGCGCTCGACGAGCTTCTCCCGCGTGCGGCGGAAGCTGATGAGGTCGGCGATGGAGCAGATCTTGAGCTTGTGCTTGCGGGCGAACCTCTGGAGTTCCGGCAGCCGCGCCATGGTGCCGTCATCGGACATGATTTCGCAGATGACGCCGATGGGCCGGCAATCGGCGAGCCGCGCGAGATCCACGGCGGCCTCGGTGTGGCCGGCGCGCTGGAGCACGCCGCCGGACTTGGCGCGCAGCGGGAAGATGTGGCCCGGCTGGATCAGGTCTTCGGGCAGGGCCGTCGGTTCAGCCATCACCTGGATGGTCTTGGCGCGGTCGGCGGCGCTGATGCCGGTGCTGATGCCGCGGGCGGCATCCACGCTGACCTGGAAGTCGGTTTTGAAGGTCTCGCGGTTTTGCAGGACCATGCGCTCGATGCCGAGCTGCTTGAGGCGCTCCCCGGTGGTGGGCACGCAGATGAGGCCGCGGCCGAAGCGGGCCATGAAGTTGATCGCCGCCGGGGTGGCGTGCTCGGCGGCCATGACGAGATCGCCCTCGTTCTCGCGGTCGGCATCATCCACTACAATGACCATTTTGCCCCGGCGGAGGTCGGCGAGGGCGGATTCAACGGAGTGAATGGCGGTCTGCATGGCGCGCGGACTTTAAGCGGGGAAGGACGGGTTGCAAATGCGGAAAGGGAATTGGGTTCTCCGCTGTTTCAGTGGAATGGCGGGTGGGAGAAGCTCCAAATTCCAAGGGGACGCATTGCCCGGCATTGGACGGGGAAGCCAGGTCACACCAGACCTTGAGGCAAGGGCTGCCTCAGTGCCGGGCGACCCCCTCCCTTTGGAATTTGGAACTTGGGATTTGAAGCCTCTCCCACCCATTCCACCGAAAACAGAGGATTTCCCGCAGATTCAAGCCGACCACAGATGGGAAAGCGGGTTCACAAAATCATGGGGCACAGAATCATGGGAGAGGAATGATGGTGCTTCGCAGTTTTCGGTGGAACCGGAGGAGGCCGGGGAAATTCCAAACTCCAAATTCCAAGCTCCAAAGAAACTCCAAAGCCCAAATTCCAATGGTTCGGCGTGCCCCGCCGCCAGCGCTTCCGCCCTGATTCGGCCCTTGGCCCATCGGCTGGCCCCAGTGCCGGGCGGGCGCATCTCGACACTGCCCCCGCCCTCGCCACGCCGGGCAAGCGAGGACGCTTGCGGCACGGCCGGCCGGAGGCCGGCGCTACGTAGCGCCGGCGTCCGCGCCGGCTCGGTTTCGGGGGCAGTGTCAAGATGCGCCCGTGCCGGGCGACGCCTCCCTTTGGAGTTTGCAATTTGGAACTTGGGATTTGAAGCCTCTCCCACCCATTCCACCGAAAATAGCGGAGAACCCGTCCACCGGTGTCCGGATGCCCCGCCGCCTGAAGGCGGGACTCCATGCCAGCGCCTCAGCCCTGCGGCGAATCAGGGGGCGGGGCCGTGACGAGGGCGCCAAGGATGGTGGCACGGAGGGTGTCCAGCGCCACGGGCTTGGGCAGCGCCGCCGTGAAGCCCTGCATGGCGAAGTGCTTCGGACCATGCACGGCCACGGAGGTGGAGAAGAGGATCATCGGCAGGTCGGCCCGCACCTGGCGGACGCGCCGGGCCAGCTCCAGGCCGCTCATGCCAGGCATCTCGCAGTCCGTGAGCAGCAGGGAATAGCTTTGCGGCGTGGCCTGAAAGCGCTCCAGGGCCACCCGCGCAGAATCAATGATCTCCACCGGCAGATTCTCCAGCTTGAAGAAGTGCTTGAGAAACGCCCGGATCGCCTCGTTATCGTCCACGACGAGGATGCGCGGGGAAGGTTCGGTTGTGGCGAGGGGTTGGATGACGGGGGGCCGGGGGTTGGGCGGCGGGTAAATTCTAGTGGTGGTTTTGGCTAGGGCTGTTTGGCTGTATATAAACGGGGGATTGTCTCAAAGACTTTGCCAGCCTCAAGAACAATTTATCCACAATCTGTTCATACCCTATCGGGGAAATCCTGATAGGTGGGCGATCACGCCCAAGAGGCCCCGGAGACAGCTCAGCCCGCACACGGAACCTCAACTGCCCCGGCGCATCTGGGTGGATTGCCGCCGGAGGGCACACTGCATCCCCACCCTTCCGTGAACCGAAGGGTCAGAATAATCCCGAACTCCGAAGTCGGAATGGGTGGCACAGGCTACCAGCCTGTGCCGTC
>CAZCBE010000180.1:0-10396 GCA_964496695.1 uncultured Klebsiella sp. | reverse complement strand
GGCAGCAGCAAGCAGGCAGGGCTGCGAAGGGGTTAGCTTTCCACTCCCTCTCCCTTTGCGCGGAGCAAGGGGAGAGGGTTGGGGTGAGGGGTGGCTGCGTCGGCGCCAGCGGCGACCCCTCATCCGGCCTCCGGCCACCTTCTCCCCTCGCTCCGCGAAGGGAGAAGGCTCAGAACGTGACATCCCGGTTGCAAGAAATTGAGATGCGCCTGCAGCCGGCGGCACCGTTCACGCCCTGTGCTTGCACGGGCGGCCAAGTTGGTTTCCACTCCCGGCAACGCTTCCACGCCATGCTGAACATCCACCACCTCGAACTGTTCTACTACGTCGCCAAGCATCAGGGCGTCAGCGCCGCCGCGCGCAACATGCCCTATGGCATCCAGCAGCCGGCCATCAGCGGGCAGATCTTGGCGCTGGAGGACTATCTCGGCGGGCCGCTCTTCCAGCGCCGGCCTTTCGCCCTGACCCACGCCGGTGAGGAGCTGTTTGCCTACATCAAGCCGTTCTTCGACGGTCTCGAAGGCGTCGAGGAAAACGTCCGGGGCGGAGCCACGCAGGTTGTCCGGCTTGCCGCCGCCACGATCATCCTGCGCGACCACCTGCCTGAGATGCTCCAGACGCTCCGGCCCAAGTTCCCCAAGCTCAAGGTGCTGCTGCGGGAAGGCGTTCAGCCGCAGATCGAGAAGTGGCTGGCCGATCAGGAGGTGGACCTTGCCGTCACCGTCCTGGATGGCACCCCACCGCTCGGCGTGCAGTCCGAGCCGCTCCTGCAGGTGCCCATCGTGCTGCTGGTGCCCAAGACGATGAAAATGGCCAGTGTGGAGGAAGTCCTCAAGCGCGACCGCATGGACCAGACCCTGATCAGCCCGCCGCTCAACGAAACGATCACCAAGCACTTCCAGGACTACCTCGCCAAGCGCGGCGTTGTTTGGCCGCCCGGCATGGAAGTGAACTCCTTGGAGCTGGTGGAGACCTACGCGGCGAATGGGTTCGGCATCGGTTTGACCCTGGCCATCCCGGGCAAGTCGCACGACAAACGCCTGCGCGTGCTCACGCTGCCCGAGGTGAAGCCCATCACGGTGGCCGTCCTGCGGCACCCGAATCTCCCGCCCGTCGCCGTCGCGCTCATTGACGAGATGCGCAAGCGTGCGAAGTCGCTGGTGGCGGTTTGAATCAGTGGCGCGCGGCGTTCACGCCGCTTCAACGTGCTGCGTTCTTTTATCGTTCGGAGCCATGCCGCGTTCGAACGGTGAAGCGGCATAAATGCCGCGCGTCTCAGGGCCGGGGGATCTGATTCAGCGTGTAGTAAGCCGCGTCATGCAGGAGCGGCTTGCCTTGAGCTGATTTCACGCCCGTTGCATGCAGTTCATGCACATGTCCCTCGACCAGACCCTCAACCTTGAGCCGCACACTCCGGCCATCCGTCGCCACCTTGGCCGAGACAATCTTCGGCGTGCCTTTGTCCACTTCCGGGCTGCCGTAGGCGCTCTGGTAGATGTAGGTGTAGTTCTCCATCGTGTAACTGGCCGCGTCGCCCGCCGTTGCGACATCCACCGGCTCGGTGAAGGTCAGCTCAAAGCCGTCCGGCTTGGCGCGCATCTCGTGGATTTCAAACGGCGTCTTGCCCGTCCACACCAGCCGTTCCAGTGCGAACGGCTTGCCGCCACGTGAACCCCAGCCCCGGTCTGTGCCCATCACAAACAGCGACGCATCGCTGGCAAATTCCAGCGCCAGCGCGCCCGAGCCGAAGCCCGCCTTGAAAGGAAAGCACGCGCCCTGGTAGTTCTTCCCATCCGGCGTCTTTTCGAGGAACACGCGCATCACAGTCGAGTGCGTCTGGTCGCCGACAAAGAGCTGCTCCTTGAACGGGCCAAACTTCCCGCCGCCCAGGTCACAGGCGATGCCCGCCGCGCTCTGGCCCATCTTCGGATACGGGAAATAGACTGCGGGCGGAAGCAGATCAGGAATCCGTTTCGCCTCGTCGTAGAGCCGGCCGCCGCTATTCGGCTCGATGGGCTTCTTCAGGCCGGCCTTGAGGATCGCGTCCTTCGTCGTCGCCTCGTCGAACCACCGGTTGCCGCCGGGATGGCCGATGAACGCGCCGGGCTTGAGCCAGTGCAGCTTGCACGCGCCGTTCCACGGGCCTTGGTTGTCGGTGTAGAAGACCTCGCCGCGCGCGTTGAAGCCGATGCCGCCGGGCGAGCGGATGCCGGAGTTGGCCGGTGTGACCTTGCCATCCGCCGACACGCGCACACACCAGCCACGATACGGATTGTTGCTGTTGAACGAGCCGGTAAGGCAGAGCACGACCCAGATGTCACCGTTGCGGTCGAACTTCGAGCCGAACGCATACTCATGGTAGTCGCCATTGATGCCCCACATGTCGGTCACGGTTTCAACCACGTCGGCACGGCCGTCGCCGTTGGTGTCCTTGAGCCTTGAGATTTCGCCGCGCTGCGTCGCGTAGATCCAGCCATCGCGCGCGGCCAGACCGAGCACTTCATGCAAGCCGCTGGCGAAGCGTTTCCACTTCGGCTGCGGCGCATCGCCTTGCAGGCCCTCGGCGATCCAGATGTCACCGATGCGCGTGGAGCAGGCGAGCTTGTCCGGCCCCAGGAAGAGCAGGGCTCCCGCCTCGAACTGCACGCCCGGCGGCGTGGGCAGCGTGATCACCCGGTAATACTCCGCCTCGCGCTCGGCGGTTCCGGGCGCAGGGCCTTTCTTGTCGGCGGCGTGGATGGTGAGGCTCAGTCCCAACAGCAGAGCTGGCAGCAGTTGGGTCATGGAAATTTTCGTTTGCATGGTGAGTGTCAGAGTATTGGTTTGAGGAACGTTCACTTTACCAAGCCAGCTCCTCCACCAGCTTCGCTGCGCCATTCTTGAACTCCACGGCGACCAGCAGTTCCTGCTTCCCGCCGCTCTCACGGATGAAGGCTTGGCCACCGGTGAGCTTCACGCGGACCTTGCCATCCACGAGGAAGGTGCCGTTGCCCTTGTCCTCGATCTTCGTCCCTACGGCGGCGCGGAACTGCAGGCCGGTCACGGGTTTGGCCGTGCTCAGCGTGAGGGTGCGGCGCAGACCGGTGTCCGCCTCGCCGGGCAGCGCGGCGGTGAAGTCCTCCACGGCCACATCGCCAAAGGTGTAGCGGAAGGCCGGGCGTTGCTGCGCATCAATGGTGTAGCCGCGGAATTGCCCGGTCGTGGTCCGTCCGGTTTCCACGGGCCAGCTCGCGCCGGGGCTGTCGAGCAGAGCGAACTGCGGGCCGGGCGTCCACTTCACCAGATTGTAGCCCAGGGGCGCTTCGTAGCCAACGCCACGACCAGTGCGGTGCCGGGCGGCGTCAATGAACGGACCCTGCCAGATCAGCGCGAGCCGTAGCTCGTTCGCATCGAAGGCGAAGTTCACCTTCTCCGGCAGGCCCACGCCAATGGCACGCGAGCCCGCGCCTTCGATGAAGTTGCGGTAGATCAAAGCTTCGTTGGTTGCGACCAGTTCCAGCTTGCCGGTAATCAGTCCCGGCGGTAGTTCGGCCTGCTTGCCCTTCGCGAGGAACGTCCAGAGCGCGGCGACCTGCTTCTCGGTGTCGCCGCCGAGGATGTCGCGGTTGGCGGCTTTGCCGTCCGGCCAGAAGGGCGGCATGCGCGTGCCCGGTCGGAGCACCTGCGGGTTGAGGAGGTAACGGCGGAACCAGTCCCAGGTGAGCCGCTCCGAGATCGTGGTGAGGTCCAGCGCCGGCACGCCGAGCGAGGGCTTGCCCGCGAAGTTGTGGCAGGCGATGCAACTCAGCCCGCCGGTGCCGGCGAGCTTGTGGCCTTGCTTGGCGAGAACAGCCTCATCGGGTGGCGCTGGAGTGGCGCTTGCGAGCGCATCCACCGTGGCGAAGCCCGCCACCAGATGCTTCACGTTTGCCTCACCGAACTGCGGCATGCGCGTGGCCATGTAGGGCCGGACCGCGCCCGCCTTCCACAGCGTGCGCTCCAGCCACTCCGGGCGCAGCTTGTTGCCCACGCCGGTCAGGTGCGGCGGGATGCGGCCCTCGTCGCCCAAGTCGGCTTCGATGGCCGGGCTGAAGTATTCGTTCCGGCCCACCGTCGGCCCGCCTTTGCCATCGCGCTGGTGGCAGGCGACGCAGTTCAACTGCGCCAGCGTCCGATCCAGTTTGGCTTTGGGCTCCAGCGCAGTGTTCAAAGTCTCCTTGTTCGCAAGCGTCGTGCGGAGTGCCGTCCGCTCGGTATCACTCAGGTGGAACTTCGGCGCAGACTTCGTCGGCGCGCTGGCGAGACAGCCGCCGTTGAGTTCCTTGAGCAGGTTGAACGCAGGTGCCTTCAACGTGGAAGCAACGCGCTCCGGGCCGGTCTGGTGACATCCCGCACAGCCGAGGCTGGCGAAGAGCGTCTTGCCGCGTGCGGCCTTGGTTGTGTCCACGGCAAACGGGGCGTCGCCGACCGGACGCATCGGCTGGCCATCGTGGGAGAAGACCGTCGCCGGGATTTCCTGTTTGCCGATGCCGGGGCCTTTCCACTGCGCCTTCAGTTCCGCACCGCCACCGCCGTCAAAGTAGTCGAGACCGAAGGCATGCTCGCCGGCCTTGAGCGTGACCTTGCCCTCGCGGCTTTGCGGGGGATGCACGCCATCGTTGTCCACGACGCGCTTCTCATTGACGTAAAGTCGCGAGCCGTCATCGGACTCGGTGTAGAACGTGTATTCCCCGTCCTTGGGAATGGTGATGACGCCCCGGAAGCGCAGGCCGAAGGAGCCCTTCTTCAGCGCGACCTTGAGCGTGGGCACATCGGCGACGCCGGTGGCCTTGGGCTGCGACGCCTTCTCCAAGTCGGCGAGCTTGGTGAAGCCCTGCTCAAAGTATTCGTAGGTGAGGCCGGGGAGCTTCACGGTCGTGCCGACGGGCACCTGGGTGCGCAGCAGGTAGGTGGCGATCGCGCGGGACTCGCCTTCGGTTAGCCGCAGTGAGGGCATCCGGCCGGATTGCCGGGACTTCACGGGATCGCGGAGGAAGGCGGCGAGGTCGTTGACCGTGAACTTGCGCGCGAGGTCGCCGAGCGGATCGGAGCCGGGGGCGAGCGCGGCGAGGTTGACCTTTTCCTTCGAGTGCGCCGGCGCGTCCTGCGGCGCGTGACAGGCGACACAGCCAACAGTGTGGAAGAGTTCGCGTCCGGCGTTGACCGCACTGGTGCTGTAAGCAGCGGGCTTGGCGGTCGCAGCGGGTTGCAGCGAAATGACGAAGTGGGTGAGAGACTCGATGGCTTCGGTGCGCTCGGCAGCCGGCAGCGAATGCAGGGCGTCCGGCATCGTGGTGCCGGGCTTGGCGGCCTGCGGGTCGGTGAGCCAGGCGCGCACCCATTGCGGCATGACCTGCGCACCGTCTTTGCCCAGGCGTGGGGCTTGGTTCGGAGCGAGGCGGGCAGTCACGCCCGGTCCGGCGGTGTGACAGGCGGTGCAGTTCAAACTGCTCAGCAGCAATTCGCCATCAGGCGTGGCGGCTTGCGCGGCAGCAACAAGCAGGAGCGACAGGGAGGTTCCGAGCCGGCGGAGCAGGGTGGAGCGAGGCATGAGATAAATGAGCGTGGGCAGGAAGATGAGCTTCAGTAGATGAAAAAGCAGGTCAGAAAGATTGGGTCAGTAAAATGAAGCTCAGTGTCTGATCTCATTTTCACTGCACCGCCCTACTGCTTTGGCGCTGGCGGCGGGGTGTTCGCGGACTCGTCGTTGTTGAGCTTGCGCAGCCAGATGTTGCGGAAGCGAATGGGATTGCCGTGATCTTGCAGCGCGAGGTCGCCCTCCATCACCTTGGTTTCCACTTCTCGGGCGTGGTGCGATACAATGCCATTGTGAAGGACAGTGACACGGGCCTTCTGCGTGACTTTGCCCTGATCGTCCAGCTTCGCCCGCTCGACAATGATGTCGTAGGTCTGCCATTTGGCCGGCGGGCGCGAAGCATTCACGAACGGGGGATGCTGGTTGTAGAGCGCGGAGGCCTGGCCGTCGGGATACGTGTCGTTTTCGAATGAGTCCAGCACCTGCACCTCGGGCAGCCCGCCAATGAACACGCCGCTGTTGCCGCGGCCCTGGCTGCTGCCCTTCACCTCGGCGGGCGTGGCCCATTCGATGTGCCATTGGTAATCCCCCTTGAACTTCTCGCGCGTGCGGATGCCACCCGTCTTGGGGACGATTTCGAAGTAACCGTTTTCCACCTTCCACTTCGCGGCGTCGTCAGCGGGCGCATCGGCCTTCTTCACATCGCTCTTCCATTTGTCGAGATTGGTGCCGTCGAAGAGGACAATGGCATCGGACGGCGGGGCGGCGGGCTTTTCATCGGAGCCCCAGCCCGACGGCGTGACGACGGGCGGACGCGGGCGCGACATGTCGCCGGCCCGCCATTTGCCGTCGGGGGCGCGCTGCCCGGACTTGGCGTCCGCAGCGGACAGGGAAGTGGAGGCGGCAACCGCCAGCAACAGCAGGACGAGGGAAGTGCTTTTCATGGGCAAAGCAACCGACGTCCCAGCAGGCGAAATGTTCGCGCGAGTTGAGCGGGGCGGCAATCAGCCAGCTCCGCCGCCCTTGATGGCCTTGGGATCGCCCTTGAGCAGGGCCACGCCGTAGTCGCGGTTCATGCGGGCGATGAAGTCGAGGGAGATTTCCTTGGGGCAGACGGCCTCGCAGGAGCCGGTCACCGTGCAGGCGCCGAAGCCCTCTTCGTCCATCTGATTCACCATGGCTTTGGCGCGCTTGTAACGCTCCGGCTGCCCTTGCGGCATGAGGCCGAGGTGCGAAATCTTGGCGGCGACGAAGAGCATGGCACTGGCGTTCTTGCACGCGGCCACGCATGCGCCGCAGCCGATGCACTGCGCGGCATCCATGGCCAGGTCGGCGTTTTCCTTCGGGACGGGAATCGAGTTTGCGTCCGGGGCCGCGCCCGTGCGGACGGAGATGAAGCCGCCGGCGTGCTGGATGCGGTCGAAGGCCTTGCGGTCGCAGACGAGGTCCTTGATGAGCGGAAACGCCTTCGCGCGGAACGGCTCGACGACGATCTCGTCGCCGTCCTGGAAGCTGCGCATGTAGGTCTGGCAGGTCGCGATGCCCTTGTGAGGGCCGTGCGGTTTGCCATCAATCACCAGCGAGCAGGTGCCGCAGATGCCCTCGCGGCAGTCGTGGTCGAAGGCGATCGGCTCCTCGCCGCGGTTGGCGAGTTCCTCGTTCACCACGTCGAGCATTTCGAGGAACGACATGTTCTCGTTCAGCTCGGGCGAGGTGTAGGTCTTGAACGAGCCGGGAGTGTTCCGGTTCTTCTGCCGCCAAACTTTGAGCGTAACTTTCATCGCGTCTGAAATCGTTGAAGGGTTTGCGGCTTACTTGTAGGAGCGCGTGCTCATCTTCACTTCTTCGTAAACGAGCGGTTCCTTGTTCAGGATCGGAGCCTTGTCCGCAGCACCGGCGTATTCCCAGCCAGCCACGAAGGCGAACTGGTCGTCGCGGCGCTTCACGTCACCAGGGTTCACGAGGCCCTGCTTCGTCTCGGGGTCGTCCGGCGTGTATTGATACTCCTCGCGGAAGTGGCCGCCGCAGCTCTCCTCGCGCATGAGCGCGTCACGGCACATGAGTTCACCGAGTTCGATGAAGTCCGCGATGCGCCCGGCGCGTTCGAGCGACTGGTTCCAGTCGTTCGACTCGCCGAGCACGTTGACTTCCTTCCAGTAGGCCTCGCGCAGGTTGCCGATGGCCTTGATGCCCTTTTCCAGGCTCGCCGCATTGCGCGCCATGCCGCAGTGCTCCCACATCAGCTTGCCGAGTTCCTTGTGGAAGCTGTCGGGCGTGCGCTTGCCCTTGTTGCCGAGCATGCGCTTCGTGAGGGTCTGGACGTTCTCCTCGGCCTCCTTGAACGAACCGTTGTCGGTTGTCGGGCGCTTGCCGGGGTTCTGCCCAGAGAGGTAGCCGGAAATGGTCGCGGGCAGGACGAAGTAGCCGTCGCTGAGGCCCTGCATCAGCGCGCTCGCGCCGAGGCGGTTCGCGCCGTGGTCCGAGAAGTTCGCCTCGCCCAGCACGAACAGGCCGGGAACGTTGCTCATCAGGTTGTAGTCCACCCAGAGGCCGCCCATCGTGTAATGGACCGCCGGATAGATGCGCATCGGCGTCTGGTAGGCGTTCTCGTTGGTGATCTCCTGATACATCGAGAAGAGGTTGCCGTAACGCTCGCGGACCTTGCTCTCACCGAGGCGCTGGATGGCGGCGGAGAAGTCGAGGTAAACTCCTAGGCCGGTTTCACCCACGCCACGGCCTTCGTCGCAAACGGTCTTGGCGGCGCGGCTGGCGATGTCGCGAGGCGCGAGGTTGCCGAACGCGGAATACATCCGTTCCAGATAGTAATCGCGGTCGCCCTCGGCAATGTCCGCCGGCTTCTTGCCGCAGTCTTCCTTGCGCTTGGGCACCCAGACACGGCCGTCGTTGCGGAGCGACTCGGACATCAGGGTGAGCTTCGACTGATAGTCACCGCTGACCGGGATGCACGTCGGATGGATCTGCGTGTAGCAGGGGTTGCCGAAGCACGCGCCGCGCTTGTAGGCGCGCCAGCTCGCGGTGACGTTCGCACCGCGTGCGTAGGTCGAGAGGTTATAGACGTTGCCGTAGCCGCCAGTCGCGAGCACCACGGCGTCACCGTTGTGCCGGGTGATTGCACCCGTCTGGAGGTCGCGGACGATGATGCCCTTGGCGTGGCCGTCCACGACCACGAGGTCGAGCATCTCGGCGTGCGTGTAGGACTTCACGCCGCCGTTGGCGATGTTGCGGTTCAGCGCCGAGTAAGCACCTAGGAGCAACTGCTGGCCGGTCTGGCCGCGGGCGTAGAACGTGCGGGAAACCTGCGCGCCACCGAAGGAGCGGTTGTCGAGCAGGCCACCGTATTCGCGGGCGAAGGGCACGCCTTGCGCGGCGCACTGGTCAATGATGTTGACCGACACTTCGGCGAGGCGATGCACGTTGGCCTCGCGGGCACGGAAGTCGCCGCCCTTGATGGTGTCGTAGAAGAGGCGATGCACGGAGTCGCCGTCGTTCTGGTAATTCTTGGCGGCATTGATGCCGCCCTGAGCGGCGACCGAGTGCGCGCGCCGGGGCGAGTCGTGGAAGACGAAGTTATGCACCTCGTAGCCCAGCTCCGCGAGCGTGGCGGACGCGGACGCACCGGCGAGGCCGGCACCGACCACGATGATCTTGTATTTCCGCTTGTTCGCGGGGTTGATGAGCTTCGTGTAGAACTTGTGATGCTCCCACTTTTCTCCCAGCGGGCCGGAGGGGACGTTGGAATTCAGCGTAGCCATGTTACTTGGCCTCCTTTCCCTGCGCCGCAACAAGCACGGACGCAGGCGATTCGGCAGCAGCCTTCAAGTCGTATTTCTTCCGCTCCACGTAGTCGCTGCCCACGAGGCGCAGGCAGATGGCTACGGGAATCACGCAATAGCCGATGAGCAACGCGATGCTCGCGGCCTTGGCGAAGAACTGGATGCGCGGCCACCAGACGTGGTCGCGGAAGCCGAGCGATTGGAACATCGCCGCCAGCCCGTGGCTGAGGTGCATGAAGAGCAGCGCCTGGGCGATGAGATAGAAGACGCAGACCCACTTGACCTGCAGGCCGATCACCATCATCGCGTAAACGTCCGGCACCGTCTCGCCATGCAGCGTGGTGGTGAGCTTGGAGAAGTCCCCGGCGCCATTGACCCACGGCAGCAGCACCGTGAAGTGCGCGAGGTGATAGACCACGAAGGCTGCGATGACGATGCCCGTGGGCAGCATGTATTGGGATGCCTTGCTCGCGCCGTAAGCCCCCTTGGTGGCGTAGGGCTGCGGGCGGGCGGCGGCGTTGAGCTGCGCCAGCGTGATGGCGGAGGCGATGTGCAGGCCCACGCAGGCGAGCAGGCCGAACCGCGCGCCCCACAGCAGGAGCGGCTTGCTCTTCAGGAAGTGCGCGTATTCGTTGATCAGCTCGGGCGGGCCGAACACTTGCAGGTTGCCGACGAGATGGCCGATGAGGAAGACGAACAAGGCCGCCCCCGTCAGCGCCATGAGGTATTTCTTCCCCAGCGTGGAGTTCCAGATTCGGTAAATGATGTTCATTGCAGGGACGGCCCGCACACAGCCGCTTATCCGATAAGAGCAGATTAAAGGGCGGCGCGGCACAACCGTCAACGTGCTGACAAAAGTATAAGCGGCCCTTCCCCCCTGCATGAGCGGCAGCGGCGGGGCTGCGGTCACGAACAGGTGACGAAGGTTACGTTCTCGTGAGCCGCCGATGCCGCCTTGTGCGGCCCGGTCCGGCCCGATAGACTCAGCCCTGAAAGAGGGTGTTCGGAAATACCGTTGGGTGAACACTGGAAAATGGGGGCGCTTGGG
>CAZCBE010000179.1:0-10432 GCA_964496695.1 uncultured Klebsiella sp. | reverse complement strand
CCCAACCCTCTCCCCTCCTCCGAGGAAGGGAGAGGGAGAAGATGGGCGTCGCGCTTCGCATCAACTATGCTACCGATGGTCATCGGGAATGAGGTGGGGTTTTTAAAAAACGAACCCATTGGGCTCCCTCCGGCCGGGCAGGCGGGGCCGAGGATTTCACACAGATTTAGGGCGACCACAGATGGGAAGGGGCGAAGGCGAAGGGGGGCAGGCGGGTGGGAGCACGCGCAACGGGGCCGGCGAGGACGCCGGCGGCACGGCCCGCGGGACGCGGGCGCTACGTAGCGCCGGCCTCCGGCCGGCCGTGCCGCAAGCGTCCCCGCTTGCCCGGCGGGGCGAGGAACGAAATCCCTCGGAGCGCGGGTCTGCGACCCGCAGCGGCCACCCTCGGCTGATGCCCTTCGTGTCGGCCAGCGGGACGGACGTTCGAACGTTGCTGCGGGTCACAGACCCGCGCTCCGTCGGCTGTCGGGGGCAGTGTCAAGATGCGTCCGGCGTAGCTGAACGATCAAAACCCGAATTGACTGGCCGCTGCCCTTCGCTATGCTCCGCGTCTCTTTATGGCTAAACTAACTGTCCGAGACCTGAACGTGCGCAACAAGCGTGTCTTTGTGCGCGTGGACTACAATGTCCCGATGGAGGAGAAGGACGGGCAGATGGTCATCAACGATGCCACGCGCATCAAGGAAACCCTCCCCACGCTCGATTTGCTCATCGCGGGCGGTGCTCGCATCATCCTCGCCGCCCACCTGGGCCGGCCCAAGGGCAAGCGCGAGGCGTCCATGTCGTTGCGGCCCGTCGCGGCCAAGCTGGCCGACCTCATCAACCGCCCGGTCGCCTTCGTGGACGACTGCATCGGCGAGAAGGTGGAGCAGACCGTGGGCGCACTGAAAGAAGGTGACATTCTGCTGCTGGAGAATACTCGCTACTACGATCAGGAAGAGGCGAACGATGCCGTGTTCTCCGAACAACTGGCCAAGGTGGCGGACATCTACGTGAACGACGCGTTTGGCGCGGCGCACCGGGCTCACGCGAGCACCGAGGGCGTGGCGCGGGTCGTGGCGGCACGCGGTGGCCAATGCGCGGCGGGCCTGCTCATGGAGCGCGAGTTGAAGTTCCTGGGCGACGAGTTGGAAACCCCGGCCCGGCCGTTCGTGGTCATCCTCGGCGGGGCGAAAGTGTCGGACAAGATTCAGGTCATTGACCGGCTGCTGGAGAAGGCCGACGCGATCCTCATCGGCGGCGCGATGGCCTACACGTTCAAGCTGGCGCAGGGCTTCAAGGTCGGCAAATCGCTCGTGGAGCCGGACAAGACCGACGTGGCGAAGGCCGCGCTGGCGAAGGCCGCGGCACGCGGCGTGAAGTTCCTGCTGCCTTCGGACAACACCATCGTCACAACGGTGAAGACGGACAAGCTCAACAAGAAGGGCAAGCCCATCATCGAGTTCGTGGACCCGCACACCAATTCCGAGCCGAACATCCCCGACGCCGAGGAAGGCGTGGACATCGGCCCGGCGACGGCGGCGACCTTCAGCGAGGTCATCCTCGGCGCGAAGACGATCCTGTGGAACGGCCCGATGGGCATCTTCGAGGACAAGCGTTTCGCCATCGGCACCTACGCGGTTGCGAAGGCGGTCGTGGACGCGACGGCCAAGGGAGCCAAGAGCATCATCGGTGGTGGCGACAGCGTGAAGGCGCTGAACAAGGCCGGCCTGGGGGACCAGGTCACCTTCATGAGCACCGGCGGCGGCGCGAGCCTCGAATTCCTCGAAGGCAAGGAACTGCCCGGAGTGGCGGTGCTGAGCAACAAGTGACAGTCTGCCCGAACTGAGTTAATTTCCGTTTCATGGGACAGGTCAACACGCACATCAAAGTCGCCAACTGGTTCGACCTCGAAAGGGTCGCGTCGGGTGAGCGGACGGAGCCTGCGCGCATGGCGGAGGCGGAAGCGCTGGTGGACACAGGTGCGGTGCGATTTTATCTCCGCACGTCGCTCGTCAAGCAGCTCGGCTTGCGCGCGATTCGCAAAGTGACTTCCCGCACGATGGCCGACGTGGGTGTCGAACGGACGGTGTTCTCGCCGGTGGATTTGGAAATCCAGGGTCGCTCGGGCACCTTCGAAGTGGTCGAGGTGCCGGACAGTTTGCCGAACATCGTCGGCCAGATTCCGCTCGAACAGCTCGACTGGGTCGTTGACCCGGGCCGCCGCCGGCTCATTCCGAACCCCGAGCACAAGCACGGTGAGTTGTGCGACGATTTTTAACCGTTTTCCACGAACCTTTCCCCAAGCATGGACAAAGAACGCAAACTCATCATCGCCGGCAACTGGAAGATGAACAAGACCGTCGCCGAGGGGCTGGCCCTCGTGGACGGCCTCAAGCGCGACCTCGCGAGCGTGAAGGAAGTGGACATCGTGGTCTGCCCGCCGTTCACCGCGCTGGAATCCGTGTCCAAGGCCATCGAGGGAACAAACCTCCGGCTCGGCGCGCAGAACATGAGCGAGAACAATTTCGGTGCGCACACCGGTGAGATCTGCGCCGGGATGCTCAAGGAGTTCCTCGTCCGCTACGTCATCCTCGGCCACTCGGAGCGCCGCCAGTTTCAATTGGAAGGCGACCCGTTGATCGCGAAGAAGGCCGCCGCCGCGCTGGCCGCGTCGCTCAAGCCCATCGTCTGTGTCGGCGAGAAGCTCGAAGAGCGTGAGACGGGCAAGACCGAGCAGGTCGTCGAGACGCAGGTGCGCGGCAGCCTCGCCGGGCTGACGAAGGCGCAGATGGAGGAAGTGATCATCGCCTACGAGCCGGTCTGGGCCATCGGCACCGGCAAGACCGCGAGCACGCAGCAGGCGCAGGACGTGCATGCGTTCATCCGCCGGGTGCTCACGGGGATGTTCGACGAGGCCACCGCGCGCCGGGTCCGCATCCAATACGGCGGCAGCGTGAAGCCGGGCAATGCCCGCGAGCTGATGAGCCAGCCGGACGTGGACGGCGCGCTGGTGGGCGGGGCTTCGCTCGCCGTGCGGGACTTTGCGGACATTGTAAAGAATTCGATCTGAAGAATCCGTTGTGGTTTGCTGAACGAAGTTAGCTGAAAGAAAAGACTATGAGTTTTGTTGCCGGACTTTTGACCGCTGTCCTCGTGCTGGACAGCCTGTTCCTGATTCTCCTCATCCTCGTGCAGCTGCCCAAGAAGGAGGCCGGCGTCGGCCAGGCCTTCGGCGGCGGCGCGACTGACGCGCTCTTTGGCGCGGGCACGGGCAATGCGCTCACCAAGATGACGAAGTATGCGGCGACCATCTTCCTCACGCTCTGCCTCGTGCTTTACGTCATGGGCGGCGCGGCGCGGCGCGGCACGGGCAGCGGCGTGCGCGAGGAACTGAAGAAGTCCAGCGGTGGCTCTGTCCTTCCGCCGAAGCCGGTGGTCCCGCCCTCCGTCACGGCTCCGGCAGTCACGCTGCCGCCGCCCTCGATCCTCACCAATGCGCCCGGCGCGACCAACCCGCCCGCTGCCAAGGTGGCGCCGGCCCCGGCAACTGCGCCCGTCTTGCTGACCGCCACCAACGCGGCGCCGAAGGCACCGGCCCCGGTCACGACGAATCCGCCCTCGACAACGCCGCCGGTGAAAAAATAACTTCGGCCTCATGCCGACTGCGAATCACGCCCTTGGAAAACCTCCGAGGGCGTTTCGTTTTTGGAGGGACGTGGTGCGTGGTGCGTGGTGCGTGGTGCGTGTGGTCGTGGATCGGGCGCTTTCATTGACACGCAACACGCAACACGCAGCACGACTTGCCGCCGCCTGCCTGCTGCCCGTTGCCGTTTCGCTGCTGCTCCTCGGCTGCACCCGCTCCGAGCCGCCGGCCGATCTCGTCCTGGTCAACGGTGCGGAGCCGGATTCGCTCGACCCCGCGATCATCTCCACCCAGACGGAGATGCGCGTGGTGAAGGCGCTGTTTGAAGGGCTGACGCGCCTCGAAGGCACCAACGCCACGCCGGAACCGGCGGTGGCCCAGCGCTGGGAGATGTCGCCGGATGGCGTGGTTTACACGTTTCACCTGCGCACCAACGCCGTGTGGTCCACCGGCCAGCCCATCACGGCGGAGGATTTCGTCTGGTCGTGGCGGCGGGCGCTTGATCCCGTGACCGGCGCGGAATACGCCAGCCAGCTCTTCTTCATCAAGGGAGCGGAGGATTACTCGACCGGCAAGACCAACGCCGCGACCGGCAAGCCCTTCACGCCGGAGGATGTGGCGGTGCGTGCCGTCGGCCCGCACACATTGCGCGTGGAACTCATCGGGCCGACCGCCTTCTTCCTCGACCTCTGCGCGTTTCCCACGCTCGCGGTGGTGCCGCGTTTCTGGATCGAGAAGCACGGCGACCGCTGGCTGCTCCAGCCGCCGGTCCCGACCAGCGGAGCCTACACGCTCGAATTCTGGCGGCTGAACGACCGCGTGCGTCTGCGCCGCAACGCCCGCCACTGGGATGCGCCGAACATCCGCAGCGAACTGGTGGACTTCCTGCCCATCAAGTCCGCCACCACCGCGCTCAACCTCTACGAGACCGGCGCGGCGGACGTGATCTGGGACAAGAACCTCGTGCCGAACGAACTGATGGACGTGCTGGGGAAACGCCCCGACTGCCACAAGTTCGACTACCTGGGCACCTACTTCTTCCGCTTCAATGTGAAGCGCAAGCCCTTCACCGATGTGCGCGTGCGCAAGGCCTTCGCCCTCGCCGTGGACCGGAAGAAGCTGGCGGGGAAGATCGTGCGCAGCGGGGAGACGCCGACTTCGCACTTCACGCCCAAGGGCATGGGCGTCTATGAGCCGCCTGAGGGCTGGGGTTATGACCCCGAGCAGGCGCGCAAGCTCCTCGCCGAGGCCGGCTACCCCGGCGGCAAGGACTTCCCGCCGTTCCATTACCTGTTCAAGACCGACAAGCTCGACGAGCAGGTGGGCGTGGAGTTGCAGGAGATCTGGCGGAAGGAACTCGGGGTGAAGATGGAACTGCGGGCGATGGAGCCGAAGGTCTATTACAGCGCCCAGAGCGCGCTGGACTACGACCTCTCGCGCAGCAGTTGGATCGGCGACTACAACGACCCGAACACGTTCCTCGACATGTTCATGAGCGGCAACGGCAACAACCGCACCGGCTGGGCGAACCCGGCCTACGACAACCTGATTCGCACGGCGAACCTGCAGACCGACCCAATGCAGCGCGCCGCCATGCTGCGCCAGGCGGAGACGCTGCTGATCCGGGATGAACTGCCGATTGTCCCGCTGTGGTTTTATGCGGGCGTGAACTTCTTTGATCCGAAAAAGATCGAGGGCATCCACGCGAACCTGCTGGATGAGCACCCAATCCATACGATCCGGAGGAAGTGATGCCAATTCTCAATGTAAATCAGGAGCCTGCCGCCGGACGACACCCCTCACCCCAACCCTCTCCCCTCCTCCGAGGAGGGGAGAGGGAGAAGATGTGTGTCGCGGTCCTCATCGCCCATTCCACCGATAGTCATTGGGGATTGGTATAAGCGGCTGGCGGACGCTTTGGGTGTGGGCTGATTCCAAAGGGTGAACCGCGGATGACGCGGATACCGAACGGTGCAGTCGGAGCCGCATTCGAATCAACGCAGCAACGCCGAGCACGCGGGGGGAATCAGAGAGCTGCCCGGTCCAAGCAGGTTATACCAATTACGAGCATCCACAGATACTTGACCACAGAGACGCGATGAACACAGAGGAAGACAATGAAGCGAAATCTCTGTGGTCAATTTGGGCCACGGCTCCCCGCGTCGCGTCTCTCCGTTGAAGGGATTGTCTCATGGCCAACCGAAACGATCCGGATAAACAAGACATGAACAGGCACGCGGGTTGCCGGACGGATACCGGAAAACCATTCCCATCCCTGTCATCCGCGAAATCCGCGGTTTTAATTCGGTGTTCGGGTCGAACCCTGCCGCGCGCTGAGTGCGGGGGCTAAAACTGCAGGCGCGTGTCGTCCTTCAGGATCGTCTCAAGGTTTTTCCACTGCGATTCGTTCATGGTGTTGAACGAGTGCAGGTAAACCTTCACCACGTCGGCCGGCTGCTTGGTGAGGAGGGTGTCCACGGCGGCCTTGAGCTTGGCGTCGTCCACGGAATCCGGCAGATCGTCCACCACGCCGTCCTTGTGGGCGATGCCGACGCCGTCGAGGAAGTCGGCGAGCAGGGACTTGTGGGCCTTGAGCAGCCAGCCACGCAGCATGGTGCCGGCGGCGAGTTCCAGGCCGGGGCGGCTCAGGTAGGCGATCATGCCGGCATGGCGTTCCTTGCGCGGCTGCTTGTCGAGGAAGACCGGCCGCACTTTGCGGGCGTTGGCGATGGCGGTGACGGTGGCGCGATAGAGCTCGCGGTCGTTGGCATAGGCGTGTTCGAGGATGTCCGCCGCCAGGAGAGGCGGCATGAACCCGAACAGTTCATGGGAGGTCAGCATACGTGTCCGTTCAAAACAGAGGGCGGAGTGTAGTGGCGAGGCTTCAAACTGCAAGCCCGGCGCAGCAGTAAATGATTTGCCCCAGGAGCGGGCGCACGCCGGGCACGGACTATGCGCAGGTGCGTGCAGCACCGGGGGACAACCGGCCCGGACCATTCAGAAATGACCGGCCCCGGCTTTACTGTCCCAGAAAAGCATTTTTTCCGATTGACCCGAGGCGCGCATCTGTGAGCCAATGAAGCTCTATTTTCGATGCTCGATTGTTGAATTTGTGACTCTGGAAAATGCCAAAGGTAGCGAAGCCAGGCCGCGTGCCACGCATCGGCGCGAACACGGCCAAATACGATGCCCATCATACCGTCCTCAACCAAACCTATGGCGCGCTAGCTGACCTGCGCCGGGAACTGGCTGATTCCAAGGAGAAGGTGGCGGAGCGCGGCAATCTGCTCCACCTCTTCGCCACCTGCACGGACTCGCAGCGCTCCTGGCTGCTGCTCGAGGATTACTTCGAGAAGCTGAACCTCTCGCGCAAAGACTTTGGCGCGAACGAATGGTGGCCGCGCATGGTGGACGCCAAGGGGCGCCCCCGGCTCGAGGAACTGGCCATCCTGTTCCTCCGCGCCGGCCGCTCGCTGCCGCAGGAGCTGCAGCAGTTCGCCAACTACTCGCGCTTTGCCGAGATCGAGCAGGCCGAGCAGGAGGGCAAGCTGATGCAGGAGCTGGAGCACTGGCTCTTCCCGCCCGCCCCCGTCCATCTCGACACCCCGCGCGCCGGGCTGCGGGTCATCTGCAAGCCACAGCCGATGGCGAAGGATTCGCCGCTGCACCAGCTTGCCGTCGAGTTTCATCTGTTCCGTCCGCGCACCGGCGAAAAGAAGAAGTCGCTGGCTGACCTGATTGACCTCAACACCCGCGCCGCGCACGAGCAGGAGCTGTTCCCCGCGTTCGACTGGGAGTTCATCCAGTGGGTCGTGGAGAGCAACCGCCATCGCGAAGACAAGGACAGCGACTTCGTGCTGCAAGGCCTGGAACTGCTCCAGTGGATCGCCCGCTGGGGCCATCACGGCCGGCTGCTGATGGAGTGCGGGACCAAGCCCATCGTGTATCACGGCCAGGTGGTCGAGCTGACGCCGCACCTGCAGAACGGTTCCCAGGAACTCTCCTTCACCCAGCGCATCAAGCTCTCCAACGGCGAACTGCGTCCGATCACGGACGCGGTGTGGTTCGCCGGCCAGCCGCCGCTGGCGTTCGTGGACGACACGTTCTACCTGCTGCGCAACGCGCCGCCCGGCGGGCTGCTTGAGGCGATGGCCCGCACGCCCTTCGTGCCGGTGCAGAAGCTGAGCCACCGCTTCCTCACGAACCTCCGCCGCGCGCACTTCGACAACGGCGTGGACTGGGACCAGCTCTGCGTGGCGCATCCCGCCGTGCCGCAGTTCACCTTCGAACTCGTGGACGAGGTCATCCGCATCCGCCTGCTCGCCCGCAGCGAACGCGACAATTCGGTCTGGCATTGGAACGGCCACGAGTGGGTCCAGGACGAGCCGGGCCGCAAGAACGGCAAGCCCGAAATCCTCGACGACCTCCGGCTCGACCCGGCGGTGAACTGGCTCCGCCGCCTCAACTGCTTCACGCCCGAACCCGGCCTCTGGGTCGGTGATGCGGCGGAAAACTTCTTCAGCATCCTCTCCGCGAGCTGGGCGACGCGCCCCCCGGACGCCGAATTCCTCGGCAACGCGGCCTTCCAGCGCCTCTTCCTCACGCCGCGCAAGCTCAAGCCGCAGCTCGTCGTGAAGGGCAGCGGCATTGACTGGTTCAGCGTCTCCGCCGAGTGGGAGCAGGAGGGCATGAAGCTGACGAAGGCCGACCTGCAACGGCTCGCCAGCGCCACAGGCCGCTTCGTGAAGCTGCCGGATTCCGGCTGGGTGGAACTCGACACACAGGCTGTGCAGGCCGCGCACGAAGCGCTGGCGGACCTCGGCCTCGACGGCCTCAGCCCCATCGCCCAGCAGGTCTCCATCGAGCAGGCTGCGCACCTGGATGAGAAGGGCCTGGAGAAGTTCGGCGACAGCGAGCACGCGAAGACGCTCCGCAAGCGGCTCCAGAATTTTGAAGGCATCGCACCGACAGACCTGCCCAAGGGGCTCGTCGCCGAGCTGCGTCCGTATCAGAAGGAAGGCTTCGACTTCCTCTGCCATCTCACCGAGATGCGCCTGGGCGGCATCCTGGCCGACGACATGGGCCTCGGCAAAACGCTGCAGACGCTCATCTGGCTGGCATGGCTCAAGGCCCGCAACCCGAAGAACCCGCAGCCCGCGCTGGTCATCTGCCCCGCGTCCGTGCTGCACAACTGGCGGCGTGAGGCGGAGAAGTTCGTCCCCCACATGAAGGTGCTCGTGCTCCAGAGCGGAGCCGGCCGGCACACGTTGCGGAAGCAGATCCCGCAGCACGACATCATCGTCACCAACTACGCGTTGCTCCGCCGCGACCTGGAGGAACTGAACAAGTTCGACTTCGGGGCGTTGATCCTGGACGAGGCGCAGTTCATCAAGAACCCGACCGCGCAGGTCACGCAGAGCGTGAAGCAGCTCAAGGCCGACCGTCGGCTCGCCCTCACCGGCACGCCGTTGGAGAACCGCCTGCTCGACCTCTGGAGCATCACGGACTTCATCCAGCCGGGTTATCTCGGTTCGCAGGAGCATTTCCACGAGACCTACGATCCGAAGCCCGGCGCCGAGACTGAGGAGGCGGTGTCCTTGCAGCGCATCGCTCGCCGCCGCCTCTCCGCGAAACTGCGGCCCTTGCTGTTGCGCCGGCTCAAGAAGCAGGTGGCGAAGGACCTGCCTGACCGCATCGAGCAGCGCCGCGACTGCGAACTCGGCGAAGAACACCGCAAGCTGTATCTGGCCGAACTGCGCCGCTCCCGCGAACAGGTCATGCAGGCCGTGAAGGAAAAGGGCCTGGCGAAGAGCAAGATGCACGTCCTCGCTGCGCTCACCCGGCTGCGGCAGATTTGCTGCCACCCGCAGCTCGTCGGCAGCGATGTGGCCAGCGGCAAGACCGAGACCTTGTTCGAGCTGCTCGACACCCTGGTGGCGGAGGGCCAGAAGGTCCTCGTCTTCTCGCAGTTCGTGCAGATGCTCAAGATTCTCGAGGTGGACTGCGCCAAGCGCGGCATCCCCACGCATCTGCTCACGGGCGAGACCAAGCAGCGCCAGGAAGTGGTGAACGCCTTCCAGGCCGACAGCCAGGCCGGCGTCTTCCTGCTCTCGCTCCGCGCCGCCGGCACGGGCCTGAACCTGACGAACGCCAGCTACGTGGTCCTCTACGATCCGTGGTGGAACCCGGCGGTCGAGGCGCAGGCCATTGACCGCAGCCATCGCATCGGCCAGACGCGGACGGTGAACGCCTACCGGCTCATCGCGCCCGGCACGGTCGAGGAGAAGATCTGGGACCTGCAGCAGCGCAAGGCCCAGACCATCCAGGACGTGCTCGGCGAGGAAGGCTTCGCCCGCAGCCTCTCCCAGACGGATCTGGAATACCTGTTTGCGGAGGACTGAGAACGGTTCATCATTGGGAGGGCGCATCTCAGTTTCTTGCCGGGGGCAGGCGCGGCCTGCAATCACCCCGGAGGGGTGTTACGTGAATAGCCGTGGGTGAAACCCACGGTGAGCGAGGCGTGGGGCACAACCCCGGGAGGGGTTGAACGCAACGCCCTCCGAGGAGCGCGCGCGTTCGACCCTGTCAGGGTCGAACCGGAAAACCGTCCCCCGTGGGTTTCACCCACGGCTATTCACCTTGAAACCCTCCGGGTTTCTCCGCTCGGCCAGAGTCCCTTGCAAGAAACTGAGATGCGCCCTCATTGGGAGTTCTCCGCTGTTTTCAGTGGCATGGGCGAAGCTCCAAATCCTAGAGCACTTTCTGTTTAAGTTGTCGCAAGGTCCGGTCGAAGGTAAGGTTGCC
>CAZCBE010000178.1:0-10440 GCA_964496695.1 uncultured Klebsiella sp. | reverse complement strand
CGGAGATCAATCTCAGCAGCGGCCTGGGCATCGGCACCGGCGTGAGCTACCGGTTCTAGCTTCTTCCGCACGTTGTGAAGCTGCGCCACCACGCCTCGCCTGCCGCGCGGTTGCTGCAAGTGTCCGCGCCCGCTCCGGCGAGCGGTGATTGGCACGGCCTCGGTTTTCTACAAACTCCAGATCCAATAGCTGCCATGCGCGGGAGATCGGGGACATTCCATTTCGGTTCGCTGCTCGCCGGGCTTTGCGCCGCCGCGCTCAGCGGTTGCGCGCCGCCCCCTGTCGCCGCGCCGCCGGAAGTTCCGCGCTCATCACTCGTGCTGAGGGATGGCCGGCTTCATCGTCCCGCGCAGTCCGCACCGTTTACCGGGACGGTCGTCGAGCATTACGCAGCGGGCCGGCTGCAATCGCGCTCCGTCGTGTCCAACGGCCTGCTGAACGGGCTTTCCGAGGGATGGCACTCAAACGGAGTTCGCCAGGTCGCGGAGAATTTTGTCGGCGGCGTCTCCGCGGGCGTGCGGGTCAAGTGGTATGCCGACGGGGCGAAACTTTCCGAGGCCGCGATCTCCGGCGGCAAGCTCCACGGCACCTTCCGCCGCTGGCACGATAACGGCCGGCTCGCCGAGCAGATCGAGCTGCGCGACGACCAGCCGCACGGCGAGTCGGCGGCGTATTATCCGAGCGGTTTCCTCAAGAAGCGCGTGTGGATGGAGCGCGGCCAGCCCACCGGCACCGAGTCGTTCAAGGACGGCGAGGTTCCTGGCCCGTATCCAGCCGGCAACTCCATTGGTGGTGGCCGAGGGAGCTGAAGTGTGCGGCCACGGTTTGGCGAACCGTTCATCTCCCTGCCCACGGCGACGGAGCCACGGCTAAACATGCAACCGATCCAACCGCAAATCGTCGGTTACTTCCTGCGTGGGGGATTTTCCGCCATGCAAGACCCAACAGTGCGATCCCTTGTTGAGAGGGAGCCGCCAGGTCCGCGCTTCATGCACCGGAGCGCGTGCCATGCTCCGTGGCTGGCTGACAGCCCCCGCTGCTAGGGGAGAGGGCCGGCGTGAGGGGAAAGGAGCACCCGATGATCGAGCCGCATTGCACCCGATTTCATCCCGCCATGGCATCTGGCACGCTTCGTTCCAGCGATACCGCTGGCATCACGGCGCGGTCAGCTTGAGCTGGGCCAGCACGGGCTTCAGCGATTCTGCCCATTTCTTGTAGCCGGCGGCGTTGGGGTGGAGCAGGTCGGGGAACTCCTCCTTCTTGGCATCGCCCGCCGCATCGGCAAACGGCGTCCAGGTGTCCACCAGCGTGACCTGCGGGTTGCCCTTCGCCAGCGAACCAACCAGTTCGTTGAGCCGCGTGATCGTCTCCTTCGTCCGGCTCTTGCTGGCGTGGCTGGGCATGACCTGGCACACGATCACCGGCATGTTGGGATTGTGCGCCTTGAACGCCGCGAGCAGCAGCTTCACGTTGCCGGCAATTACCTCAGGCGTGGCCTTCTCCTCGATGTCATTCGTCCCAGCCAGCAGCACCACGGCCTTGGGCGAGAGATCCAGCACGTCCTCCTTCAGCCGATACAACATGCCGCGCGTGGTATCGCCGCTGATGCCCCGGTTGGCAACCTTGAGGCCGGGGAAGTTGTTGCCCAAGTTGTCGCCCCAGCCCTGCGTGATGGAGTCGCCGAGGAAGACCACCGCACCCTTGTCCTGCTGCACACGGCCGGCCCAGGTCATGCGCTTCTGCCGCCAGAGATTGCGGAACCAGTCGTAGCGCCGCAGCGGCCCGGCTCCGGGCAGACCTTCATCCGTGTCCGGCAATTTGGCGACGGCCGGCAGCTCGGGCGGCTTGGTCTGGAGCTTGAAGGTGTCCGGCTGGCCGCGCCGCTGGGCGAACATCCACGGCAGCAGTTCTGGCTCGCTGTAAGCCCGGCCCCACGATCCGTGGCCGAGGCCGAAATACTCAAAATACTTGGGCTGCCCGCCCGCCGCGCGGATAGCCGCCAGCATGTTGCGTGTGCGGATGACCTTCACGACGCTGTCGTCATCCGAGTGAAAGGCCCAGATGGGCACCTTGGCCGCGCGTGCGGCGACCGTGTCGTCACCGCCGCCGCACACCGGCGCACCGGCGGCGAAGCGGTCCGGGAAGCGTGTGATCAAATCCCATGTCCCATAGCCACCCATGCTCAGGCCGGTGACGTAGATGCGGTCCGTGTCCACGGGCGCGGACTTGGGCAACGTGTCAAGCAGGTCGAGCACGAGCTGCATCGGCTCGCTGGGCTTGGCCGGCTGCGTGCCCTTGTCGCCGCCCCACGGCATGTCCACCCATTGCTTGTTGGCCGGGCACTGCGGCGCGACGACGAAGCAGGGGAACTTGGTGCGGTTCGCGGCGTCGAGGTAGAGCTTGGTGCCATGCACGAGCTGCGCGGAGTTGTTGTTGCCGCGCTCACCGGCTCCGTGCAGGAAGAGGACGACCGGATACTTCCGCCCGGCCTCAGGGCTGGCCGGGGTGAGCCAGCGGTAGGGCAAGGTCGCCCCGGCGGAGTTCGTGAAGACCCGCGGTTCATAGTCTTGTCCGGAAACCATGCTGGCCGCGCTGCTGATCAGGGCGCAGGCGAGAAACAGGGGCAACGAGTTCATCCGGCGACGTTGCCAGCCGGTGGAATCATGGCAACGCAAAAGCGGCGAGGAGCGCGGCGTTTACGCCGCAGAAAGCCACGGTTACACAGGAGTGTTTTAACTATCCGTGCCTTGCCCACGTCTCTGCGGCACAAATGCCGCGCTCCTCGCCCCCGGCTTATCCCGGAGCGCCGGCTTGCAGCCGGCTTACCGCGCTGGGACGAGGGACGGCTGCCTCGTCCTGCCCTGCTCAGCCTTCCTGAACTCAGCTTGGGGTAAGCCGGCTGGGAAGCCGGCGCTCCGCCAACGGCTTCATTCCCGCTCATGACTTCCCCGGCGTCTTCTCCCCGCTGATCTTGAGATTCCGCACCTTCACGGACTTGCCGGCCGCGAGCCAGCTCCGCGCCTTCGGCGTGGCGAGGAAGTCATGCTTCGCGCGGAGTTCCTTCCCATCCAGGCTGGCCGCCATCTGGTCGCCCTTCCACTCCACGCGCAGGTGATGCCACTCGTTCGGGGCCACAGTCAGCGGCAGCTTGGCGATGGTGTGCGACGGCTTCACGGAATCCTCCGCGATGCTCAAACCCGCCGCATTCACCACCACCCGGCCCACATGCTTGTCCGAATCACAGCCCACCAGAAAGTTGCCCGGCCCATCCAGGAAGAACTCCACCTCGATCACCGCCGCCGCCAGCCCGACGTTGTGATGCAGCACCGGGATGTGCTTCTCGTCCGGCAGATCCAGCACCGCCAGCACCCCGTCCTGCGGCGTCCACTTTCCCTTGGCCACGCTGAAGCTGGCATCCAGGGGAGCCTTGAAGTCCGGCGCGGCGAGGACCGGCAGCGCGTGATCCAGCAGCAGCCCTTTGGCATCGCTGGCCGCGACGGGTTTGTTCTCAGCGGCAGGCAACGAAGCCAGCGGAGTGAGCAGCAAGGCGGTGAGGAGGGGGAGAAAGTGTTTCATGCTATGATCGGGTTTGGACGTTTGAAGGGATTGGAGAAGCTCATACGAATTCCTGAGACTCGAAGCGAAATTGTGATCGCTCTCCTTTCCCATGAACCGCGCACGGAGTCCCGGCTTCAGCCGGTGGAACTTCGCTGCGATCCAGACGCTGCGCAGAACGCTCGCCACCGGTCGGATGCCTCGCCGCCTAAAGGCGGGACTCCATACTCCGTGCCGGCGGCTTGCAGCCGCCGACCGTTGGCCGCAGCAGGACGGGACGGCTTCAAGCATTCCACCCGCAACGCGGCGGCTGCAAGCCGCCGGCACAGGTTTACTTGCGCGGCCGCGGATCAGTCTTCCCATAAAGCTGCCACGTCTCCGCAAACTTCTGGTCCGGCAGCCAGTTCGCGATGGTGCGGTCCCCCTTGAACGCAGCATGCGGCGCGATGGCCAGTTCCTGCTGGCCGCCCTGGCTCAGATCATAGTTCGCACCCAGCCAGCCCTGCTCGATGACGACGGGCTTCAGCGTGCCATCCTCGTTGAGCCGGATGCGCATGGCCGCCTCGCAGAAGGCGGCGATAAAATCCCACGTCGCATTCTGCTCCTTGTCCACCGGGCCGTGGGCCACGTTGCCCTCCAGCATCATGGCCAGCGCGGCGTTCCGCTCCTGGCGCAGGCGCTTCACCGTCGGCTCCTGCCCGTTCTTGAAGAAGGGATCAATGCCGCCGTGCATGGCCAGCCCGGGAACCTTCTCCACGCCGGGAAACTGCAGATGAAACGCGGAGCCGGAGTGATACGAAATCCAGCCGATGACGCGCTCGGGCCGCTGCGACGGAAAAATGCCGGCGAAGCCCGTGCCGTTGGAATGGCCGAACGTGAGCAGCGGCAGGCGCGCCAGCTCGGGACGCTTCAGCAGTTGCCCCAGCCGCTCGACATGCGGATCAATGAGGCTCACCGGATAGAAGCCCCGCTGCACCGGATTGCCCTTCACGCTCACGAGGGCGACACCGTTCCGGTTCGCGAAGTCCCGCAGTCGCGGGTGATCAATGGAGCCGATGCCGTGACGCGTCAGCAGAAAGACGGCCTTCAGCTTCTTCACGTCCTTCGGGATGTAGGCCTGGAAGAAGACCTGCTCCGTGGGACCGTTCTTCTTCTCACTGTCCATGCTCGCGAAAAACTTCGCCCACTGTTCCGCGCTGATGAGCGAGAACTGCTTGTCCGTCGCGATCGGCGGGAAGATGTGCCCCATGCTCAGGCGCGTGCTGAACTCGGCGCGGTCCTCGGTGAGCGGATTCGGTTCAAGCTTTTCGGCCAGCGGCTGGGTGAAGGCGGTCAGCTCCTGCAGGTTGATCGTCCGCCCGAGGTAGCCTTCCTTGTCCAGCTCCAGGTAGTCGTAGGCGTTGCTCTTGTCCTTGGCGGGCGAATGCCCGGCGCGCAGGGCGAGCGTGAACTGGCCGCCCGCATCAGTGTGAGTGACCCCGCCGGCCACTTTCAGGCCCACTCGCACCTCTCCCAAGGGGCGGCCAGCCGCGTCTGAGATGCGGCCTTTGAGCGTGTATTGAGCGGGGGCGGTTGGCTTGGGTGCCTGTGCGGGCAGCGCCTGCGCAGCCAATAGCAGGACGGTGAGAATGGACGTGAGCTGTTTCATGCTGATGGGTTCTGCGTGGCCTCCACTGTGCCGGAGATGAAGCTCCGGTGCCATTGTGTTTTGGAAACTGTGTGGTCAGGCTGGCTGCCGAAACCGTGCCCATGCCGAAGAATGTTCGGCGGCTCAGTTGGGGATCGGGACACATTCTGGCTCCCTCTCCCTTCCTCGGAGGAGGGGAGAGGGTTGGGGTGAGGGGTGACGTGCGTCGGCGTTGGTGGCCCACCCCTCATCCGGCCTCCGGCC
Organism: uncultured Klebsiella sp.; assembly: GCA_964496695.1. GTDB lineage: Bacteria > Verrucomicrobiota > Verrucomicrobiia > Limisphaerales > SXTU01 > SXTU01. Next base: position 4,994 of record CAZCBE010000178.1, on the reverse strand, counting down.
ACCTTCTCCCCTCCTCCGAGGAAGGGAGAAGGCGTGCTTCGTGGCCTCCGGTCGGAAATCCCCCCGACCGCCATTGGGAATTGCTCTCAGGTGATTGCGAACAGCACTCGGCCGCTACTTCCCGACCTCCGGTGCCGTCTGCTCCGGCGTGACACGGCCTGGCGGCAGTTCGAGGATGCGGATGTTGCGGAAGTGGATCTCCGCCCCTTCGGACTCCAGGCACAGATAGCCCTTCCTCACCGAGGCCTGGCTGATCCCGTTCACGAACTTCCCGTTGATGGACAGTTTCACCACGCCATCCACGGCCACGACGTCGTAGGTGTTCCATTCGCCCTTGCCCTTGCAGCGCAATTCAAACGACTGGCTGCGGCTCCCGCGCGGATTGTCCGGCGTGGTCTTCAGCCCGTTCGCCCCGAACAGCTCGCCTGAGACATAGCCGATCGGCCGCGGATTGCCGTCCTTGTCCGGGTTCAGCACCGGCCATTGCAGCTCCAGCATCTGCACCTCCATGCCCTTGGGCAGGTTCTGGCCGGCCGGCACCGTGCCTTCGCTCCAGATGAACACGCCCGAATTGCCGCCTGCCTCCAAATGCTTCCACTCGATGTGCAGGATGAAGTTCTCATACTGCTTCTCCGACCGCATCACCCCGATGGGCTTGCCGCTGCACACGAGCAACCCGTCCCGCACCTTCCACGTCTCCTTGCTGGTGTTCACGTCCACCCAGCCGGTGAGATCCCTGCCGTTGAACAGGTCCCGGAACGCGGCGGGGGCATTGGTCGGGGCGGCTTGAGCCAGGGCTGAAACCGGCAAGGCAGCGAGCAGGAGGGCGAGGCAGGTGGTTGCTTTCATAAGAAGAACAGACGCGGGAGCGGGAGAAGCATTGCTGCGATAGTTTGAAAAGTTTGATGTGACCGCAAGTCCGGGCAGGCGGGATCGCAACGATTGGATTTGCCGGGGCCGCTATGGAGCGCGGCGAGTTCTCGCCGCTTTCCGCAGGCGACTGGTCGCCGTCGGAGTGCAGGCGCGTGAATGAAGCCAAGGTGCGTTCGTGCTCGCGCCAGCCGGAAGCGGTGCGCCAGTCCGGGAGTCGTGGAACCTCGACGGCGACCAGTCGCCTGCGGAAAGCGGAGACAAGTCTCCGCACTCCATAGCGTGCGCCGTTGCCGCACCGTCCTGGTGCTGACTACCAAATCTTCACCCGGGCATCCGCTGGCCGCCACATCGGCTGATGGGGCTTCACTCCAAAGGCCTCGTAGAACTCCGGGATGTTCGACATCGGGCCGAGCACGCGCCACTTCGCGGGCGCATGCACGTCGCTCAGCAGGTTGCGCCGCAGGCTGGCCTCGCGTTCGTGGCTGAGCCAGCCCAGCGCGTAGCCGAGGAAGAAGCGCTGGATCGGCGTCAGGCCGGCGATGGGCTCGCCCTTCCGGTATTGCTCGGTCTGCTTGAAGGCGTCCAGCCCGAGCAGCACCCCGCCGTAGTCTGCGATATTTTCCCCGAGACTGGCCTGGCCGTTGATGTGCAGGCCCGGCAACGGCGTGTAGGCGTTGAACTGCTTGGCCATCACTTCGGCGCGCTGCTTGAAGTTCGCGTCGTCCGCCGCGCTCCACCAGTCCGCGAGGTTGCCCTGCGCGTCGAACTGCCGGCCTTCATCATCGAACCCGTGCGTGATCTCGTGACCGATGGTCGAGGCGCCGACGTAGCCATAAGCGACCGCATCGTCCACGTCCGCGTCCGCGATGCCCGGGATGACGAAGATCGCGGCGGGCAGCACGATCTCGTTGTTCTCCGACTTGTAGTAGGCGTTGTAAGTCTGCGGTGTCATGCCCCATTCGGTGCGGTCCACGGGCTTGCCGTATTTGGCCAGCATGTCCTGAAAGTGCCAGCGGGCGGCGTGCATCAGGTTCTCCGCGTAGGAATTGGTGCTGACCACCAGCGTGGAGTAGTCCTTCCACTTGTCCGGGTAGCCGACCTTCGACGTCATCGCGGCCAGCTTGGTCTGCGCCTTGGCCTTGGTCGCCGCGCTCATCCAGTCGAGCCGGTCAATGCGCGCGCGATAGGCCGTGCGGATGGCCTCCACCAGGGTCACATAGCGCTGCTTCGTGGCGGCGGGGAAATACTCCTGCACGAAGATGCGGCCCAGCACCATGCCCATCGCGCCCTCCTGCGCGTCGAGCACGCGCTTCCAGCGCGGCCGCGGCTCCTTCTGGCCGTTCAGCACCTTCCCGTAAAAGGCGAAGTGCTCCTCCTCGAACGGCTTGCCCAGCGCCGAAGCGAACTCGGACAGAAGATGAAACCGCAGGTAGTCCTGCAGCACCGGCACCGGCGTCGCCTGGAGCAGGCCGTCCAAGGCGGTGAAGAACTCGGGCTGCCCCACGACCACTGTTTCCGCCCGTAAGCCGAGGCCGCCCAGCCGGTCGCTCCAGGCGATGCCGGGCGTGTGCTTCCGCGTCAGTTCGGCGGGGGCGAGCTTGTTGTAGTTGCGCTCGGGATCGCGCAGGTCTTCCAGCTTGCGGGAGACCTTGGCCAGGGCGGTTTCAAACGCCATCACGCGGGCGGCGGCGGACTTCGCGTCCGCCTCCGCGCGGCCAAGCAGCTTCAACAGGCGCCTGATATGCGCCACATACTCCACGCGGATCTTCGCCACGCCCTTCTCCTCGTTGAAGTAAAAGTCGCGCTCCGGCAGGCCCAGGCCGTCCTGCCAGAGATGCACGGTCATCGTGTCGCTCTGCTTTTCGTCCTGGCCCACCGACAGGCTGAACAAGGTGGTCACGCCCAGGGATTGGAACGCGAAGGCGGCGTCCAGCACGCCCTGGGCGTTCTGGATCGCGTCAATGCGCTGCAGCTCCGCGCGCAGCGGAGCGAGGCCCAGCCGGGTGGCTTTGGCCGCGTCCATGGCCGTCGTCCAGAAGTCGCCGATCTTCTGCTGCTCGCTGCCGGGGGCGTTCGCGCTCGCGGCGGCGCGTTCATTGATCTGGCGCAGCCGGCCATACAGCTCCTCGCGCACGACCTCGCCGATGCCCCAGCGCGACTCCGAGGCGGGGATGGGATTGCGCCGCAGCCACCCGGCATTGGCATACGCGAAGAAATCGTTTCCCGGGTGGACCGACGGGTCCATGTTCCGCCGCAGCAAATCCTCCGGCGGCCGTGCCGTGGTCTTCGGGCTGGCCGCCGGGGCCGAGACGGCCACCAGCGCAACGAGTCCGGCCACGATTTGGGACAGCCGAGACAACCAAGTGCGTTCCATGGCCGGCATCATGCGGGGACGGAAACGGAGGTCAACTCTGGGGGCGAAGACCGGCAGCGCGGTGAAGATGTCCACAAACAGTCTTGCCACCCGCACCGAGGGCGAGCTGCTTTTCACCGTCTCGGCCCTCACTGCTGGCAGCTACCACATCGAAGTCCGCCGCAGCTACGGCAGCGGGGCCAACGCCCAGGTGCGGGTGGGACAGCTCGGTGCGGCCATTACCGTGGGCGTGAGCCAAATGACGACCCAACAGAGCCCAGTGCTGGTAGGGCGCGGTGTCCTCACCGCGCCGCCGAGGTCTAGTGGCATCCGGGTTGTCGGCCGCGGGCTGAGGACAGCCCGCCCTACCCACCGCAGGTTCATGGGCGTGCGTCGGTGTTGGTGGCTGCACCCCTCATCCGGCCTCCGGCCACCTTCTCCCCTCCTCCGAGGAAGGGAGAAGGCGCGCACTCGATGCCGCCTTGGTAATTTGGCGGGCCTTCGAGGGTGGTCAAAAGAAGCCCAACCCACCCAAAATCGTGCCCCCCCAGTCTCCCCGTTGGAAAAGGTAGCCAATCTTTTTGGAAAAGGTGCCTTACCTTTTCCGACGGGGTAAGGCACCCTTGGGGGCGGGGAAACCGGGTCAGGATGACACAGCCGGCCCTAAGTTGAACCGGCACATCTCCCGCACCTGACCGAGCAGCTTGGCCTTGGGATTGGGAAGCACCCGTTCAAACGCCGCCTTTCTCGGTTCCATATTTGGGAGCCTGCCGGCCCATTCCCTCTCGACAATCCACTGCCCCAGTTTCAGCCTGCCCCATGCCGCAAGCAAAGACGTCAAATATGACGCCCATTACCTGTTAGCCTACATCGCACGCAATGAGGATACCAAAGGTAATATTTGCTTTACTTTGTGTTGCGCTCTGCTCGTGTGCGCATAGCCCGGCGGGCTCAAACAAGACAAACACAGAAAGACGCGATGCTGCAATTCTCAATGCTATTCTTGGTGACGCCCTGACCAACAAGGAGCTTGCACCTCTGATTCAGTTTTACGGAGGAGTGACCAACCGGACGGTGAGATACACCCGTTTTCCTGCTGGTTACAAACCGTCCGTTCCAGGCTACAAATTTCTCCCTTTACCACGAAAACATGAGACCTTACCTAGGCCTGTGCCAGGAAGCCACCTTACGATTGTATTTTCTGGCCTGTGGGTTGATAGCCCCCCTCCAAAGGACGAGTTTAGATCTGTCTCGGATGAAAAACCTCAGCAAGGAGCGATGCTTGGTATCTACAATCCCGGAAACGGCACAATCGGCGGGTGCGCTGTCGGTTATGAGATTCACGAGATCGCAAGCCGCTGGAGAGTCCGCTGTATAGGCTTTGATGATCCATGAAAACCATGCAGGCTAACAAATCGCTCCAGCCAACGCCGGGGAGCGTCACTAGTTCCGCTGCGCGGCTCATGCCTCTTGACCCGGCGTGGCTGAGCTTGGTTCGTTAGCTCTGACTCAACCGCTTCACCGGGGCCTCCCACATCATCGCGTGGGCTTCGCGGAGGATGGCCGGGATGCGCGCGGCGAAGGGGCTGCGGTTCATCGCACCAATACGCTCCGCGCGCACGTATGCCTGGTAGAGCTCATTGCCTCTTTGAACAATGCTCCGCCCAATCGGCTTCGGTCGGAATCTCAAGGCCCCGCCTGATATGCTGTTTGAGCCCGAACTCCGAAATGGAAAAAGGGTCGCTTTGCGGAAAGGGTTGTGGGCATG
>CAZCBE010000177.1:0-10641 GCA_964496695.1 uncultured Klebsiella sp. | reverse complement strand
CCGCAAGCCCGCCAAACGGTGCTTGCCCTTTCAAACTGAATCGTTCCGGCTTAGGAATCTCCGCAGCACGTTCTGCAAGGTTGCCGCTGCGGCCCGGAGTGCCGCGCTCCGGGGGCAGTGTCAAGATGCGCCCGATGAATGATTTCGACTGAAATGGCCGTGGACGGAAGCGCGCTGAACGACCTAAACTCCACGCGTTCACCGATGAACCGCGTCCTTCTACTCTGCATTGCACTGGGCATTGTGCTCGCCGGGCAGGTCGCGCAGGCACAGGCAGTCGCGGGCAAGCCCCGCGTGTTCCGTGCGGGCGCCGCGACCAGCAACATCACTCCCTGGCTAGGCGTGTCCATCAGCGGCGGGTTTCAGGATCAGAAGGCGCGGCACGTCCATGATGAGCTGCACACGCGGTGCCTGGTGCTGGACGACGGGCAGACCCGGCTCGCGTTTGCCCTCGTGGATGTGGCCTTGCTGGGGCAGTCGCTCATTGATGAGGCGAAGGGGCAGATTCAAGAGCACACAGGCATTCCGCCGACGCATGTGCTGGTGGCGGCGACGCATACTCATTCCGCGCCCACGACCATTCCACTGGCGCAGTGTGAGCCGGACCCGGCGTATCAGAAGTTTCTCGTGCAACGCATCGCGGATGGCGTGCGCCGGGCGGTGAACAACCTCGCACCGGCGCGGATTGGCTGGGGTGCCGTGGACGTGCCGCAGCATGTCTTCAACCGCCGCTGGAAGGTGAAGCCGGGCGCGGTGCCGGCCAACCCTTTTGGCGGGACGAATGACGTGGTGCGCACCAACCCCGGGGTGAACCATCCGGACCTCGTCGAACCCGCCGGGCCGACTGACCCACAGGTCTGGTTTGTCTCCGTGCAGTCCACGAATGGCCGACCGGTCGCGCTGCTGGCGGACTACTCGCTGCACTACGTCGGTGGGGTGAACTCGGGCGACCTTTCGGCGGACTACTACGGCATGTTCGCGGGGCGGATGGAGGAATTGCTCGGAGCGGAGCGAAGCCGTCCGCCGTTTGTGGCGATGCTGGCCAATGGCACGAGCGGCAACATCAACAACGTGAACTTTCGCGGCGGCCAGCCGCGCCAGCCGGCGTATGGGCAGATGCGCCTGGTGGCGAATGACGTGGCCGCCGCCGTCCACACTGCGCTCGCCAAGGTGCAATACCGCGACTGGGTGCCGCTCGCTGCCGCGCACCGCGAACTCCGGCTGGCCACGCGCCGGCCCGCCGCAGAGGAACTGCCGCGCGCCCGGGAACTGGTGAACCGCGCGCCGTCCTTCCCGCGCATGGCCACGCTGCCGGAGGTTTACGCGCGCGAGTCCATCCTCATGGCGGACTGGCCGGCGCAGGTGAACGCGCCGCTCCAGGCGTTTCGCATCGGCGAACTGCGCATCGGCGCGATACCCGGCGAGCCGTTTGCCGAGGTGGGGCTGGAGTTGAAACGCCGGAGTGCGAACACCTTCGTCATCTCGCTGGCGAACGGCTACTACGGCTACATCCCCACGCCGGAGCAGCATCGGCTGGGCGGTTACGAGACGTGGCGCTGCCGATGGAGCTTTTTGGAAACCGAGGCCTCGGTGAAGATCGTGGACGGGCTGCTCGACCTGCTGGGGAAGTTGCCGTGAGCCGAAACCTTCCCGCGCCCATGCCCGTCCGCGATAGAGTCAACCACCCAGCTTGAACTGCTTATGAAAGAACAGTCCTCATCCGTTAGAAGCGGCCGTCACTGGCTGGTCTCGCTGGTCCTTGGCATCGCGCTCTCCTCAGCCTCCGCCGCGCCGAAGCAGCCGAACATCCTCTTCATCTTCAGCGACGACCATGCGTATCAGGCCATCAGCGCCTACCAGCATTCCATCAAGCTGGTGGACACGCCGAATCTCGACCGGCTCGCGAAGGAGGGGATGCTCTTTCAGCGCGCCATCGTGCCGAACTCGATCTGCGGGCCGAGCCGCGCGACGGTGATGACGGGAAAATACAATCACCTGAACGGGTTTTACAACAACACGAACAGCAAGTTCGACGGCACGCAGCAGACCTTCCCCCGACTGCTGAAGGCGGCCGGCTACCAGACGGCCATTGTGGGCAAGTGGCATCTCGTGGGCAGCGAGCCGTCGAGCCTGGGCTTCGACTACTGGGAAATTCTCCCGGGCCAGGGGATTTACTACAACCCGCCCATGAACCGCATGGGCCAGCAGGTCAAGCACACCGGCTACGTTACCGACATCATCACGGACCTCTCGCTGGACTGGTTGAAGAAACGCGACAAGTCCAAGCCCTTCCTCATGATGGCGCAGCACAAGGCCCCGCATCGCGAGTGGTCGCCGAACTTGAAACACCTCGGCTGGAACAAGGACCAGAAGTTCGCCGAGCCGCCGACGCTCTTCGACAACTACACGGGCCGCGGCCGCGCGGAATACGAACAGGACATGACGCTGGAGAAGACCTTTACCAAGCTCGATGCCAAACTCACCGTGCCGGGCAGCCTGAACGAGGAGCAGCGCAAGTCATGGAACGCCTACTACGAGCCGCGCAACGAGGAGTTCGCCAAGGCCCAGCTCACCGGCAAGGATCTCGTCCGGTGGCGCTACCAGCGCTATATGCACGACTACCTCGGCTGCATCCTGAGCGTGGACGAGAGCGTCGGGCGGCTGCTGAAGTTCCTTGATGACGAAGGGCTGGCGAAGGACACCATCGTGGTTTACAGCAGCGACCAGGGCTTTTACCTCGGCGAGCATGGGTGGTTCGACAAGCGCTGGTTTTACGAGGAGTCCCTGCGCACACCGCTGCTGGCGCGCTGGCCGGGCGTGACCAAGCCGGGCAGCGTGAACCGGGACATGGTGAGCAATCTGGACTTCGCCAGCACGTTCCTCGAAGCCGCCGGGCAGCCGGTGCCAGCGGACATCCAAGGGCGCAGCCTGGTGCCGATCCTCAAGGGCCAGACGCCGGTGGACTGGCGGAAGAGCTTCTACTATCACTACTACGAGTATCCCGGCCCGCACAGCGTGCGGAAGCACTACGCCGTCGTCACCGACCGCTACAAGCTGGTCCACTTCTACGAGCCGGAGGCGAATTACTGGGAGCTGTTTGACCGGGAGAAGGACCCGCAGGAGATGAAGAGCTTTTACGAAGACCCCGCCTACGCCAAGCCCCGCGCGGAACTGCACACCGAACTCACGCGCCTGCGGAAGGAACTCAAGGTGCCGGACCAGGACGCCCCGGAGAGCATCATCCGCCCCGGCGTGCCGAAGGGAGAGCCGGGGGCGAAGAAGAAGAAGCAGGAGGCCAAGGAGTAAGGGGATGGGGTCTGGGGGATGGGGGAAAGGGCGGTTCGTTCGAGAGTCTATTTGCGTGGCGCAAATGCGGGCGAGAGGTGGGTGGGCGAGGGTGAGGAAACCACCAATGGACACGAATAGACACGAATGGGAGGACGGGAAGGTTGGAACACGCCGGACTCGACATTGGAATGTCGAGCTACGATGGCACCGCAGAGGCGGGACGGGCGCAGAGGGGGAGGTGGGTGTTGCGAAACGAAGCCATGCTTGTGGCGAGGGAAGGGATTTCAGATTGGAGATTTCAGATCTCAGCCGGGCTCGGCGATCGTCGGCGAGGGAGAGATGGAATTTTGCGAAACGAAGCCAACGGGACGATGCCGGATGGTTGGCCGTGTGGGGGCAAGGCGTTGCCATGCAAATTGATGCGGACGGGGAGGACGGGAAGGGTGGCGACGATGATTTTACCAAACGAAGCCATTGAAACGGGACAGGATGCGCGCCGGGTCGGTGACCGGCGCTCCGTAGCCGGATGGAAAACCACGCTCGACAGAGGGGCGATTTCCGTGCGAGATAACGCCCAACAAATGGCCGCCCTGTCTCCCAGCGAAGAAGCCCAGTTGCAGCAGACGATTGAGATGTTCCGCGTGATCACTCAGTCGCAGCCGCTGGACTACCAGTCGCTGGAGATTCTCAAGGAGGCCTACATGAAGCTGGGGATGCAGAAGGACGTGGTGGACACGTCCAAGCGCATCGCCGAGGCCTACGTGCAGCTTGGGCAGCTTTCGTCGGCGATCATGGAGTATGAGACGATCCTCCAGCGGTTCCCGGACGATCCCGACGTGCGGAAGGCGCTGAACGAAATCGAGAACAAGACGAATTCGTTCGCCGGCCGCTCGAATGAGCCGGCGGCCCTGCCGAACGCGATGGCGTCGGAGGCCGGCAAGGGCAAACCCGGACTGGGCGGCAAGGTCGCCGAGCAGGACGATGGCAAGGCCGCCATGCAGCGGATTTTCGTGGACGGCAAGCTGGTCAACGCGCAGGACTTTGGCCGGCTGTGGTTTACGCCGGGGAACGAGCCGGTGACGCAGGTGAACGAGCCCTTCCTGCAGGTGATGGCGGACAAGGGCGTGCTGGGCCTGGACAAGTCGCTCAAGCTCGTCATCGAGCGGGCCCGGATCGGCTACATGCCGCTGGAGAAATACGAAATCGACAACGAGCTGGCGAAGACCTTCCCGCGGGCGCTGTGCCTGAAGTGGTGCATCCTGCCGTTTGACCGGATGAGCAAGTCCGTGCTGGTGGCGACCGCGAATCCTTTCAACAAGCAGGCCGAGGCTGAACTAAGGGCGGCGACTCCGAACCGCCTGATCTGGTATGTGACCTCGCCGCCGGACTTGGTGAAGGCGCTCAAGAAAATCTTCCGCTAAACCCTGTGAGCCTGGCACCCGTCAAATCTTTCGGCGAGCGCATCGCTGACGCGCTGGTAGATGACAACTTGCTGACCACACAGCAGGTGGAGGAACTCGTCGCCCTGCAGAAGAAGGAGGGCACGCGCCTGCTCAAGCTGCTGATCGAGAAGGCTTACGTCAGTGATGCGGACATGGTGGTGGCGATGGGCCGGGTGCTCAACACGCCGCCGGTGAACCTGGCCCGGGCGGGCATTCTGCCGGAGGTCGCGGCCCTGGTGCCACGCGAGGTGGCGCTGAACTACAAGGTCCTGCCCGTCTCCCGCCTGGACAACAAGCTGTTCCTGGCGATGGCGGACCCGCTGAACGTGCTGGCGCTGGACGACGTCAAGCGCATCACCAAGCTGGATGTCACGCCCATGATCGCCTCGGAGAAGGCGATCCTGGACAAGATCAACAACATCGAGACCTCCAAGGGCGGAGGCATCGAGGAAATCATCAAGCAGCAGGCCGAACTGGATGCGGACGCCGAGGGGGCGGAACTCATCGCCGAGGCCGCCGACAACGTCAACGCGGACGAACTGGCCGCCGCCGGCGAGGAAGCCCCGGTCATCAAGCTGGCCAACGCGATTCTCGTTCAGGCGATCAAGGACCGCGCGTCGGACATCCACATCGAGCCGTTTGAGAAGTCCGTGCGCCTACGCTATCGCGTGGACGGCGCGCTGATGGACATGCCGCCGCCGCCCAAGTCCCTCCAGATGGCGCTGACCTCGCGCATCAAGATCATGTCCAATCTGGACATCGCCGAGCGCCGCCTGCCGCAGGACGGCCGCATGCGCATGCGCGTCTCGGGCAAGGACATTGACCTGCGCGTCTCCTTCCTGCCGGTGGTGCATGGCGAGAAGTGCGTGCTCCGCGTGCTGGACAAGTCGAACCTGACCGCGAGCATTGACAAGCTGGGCCTGGATGCCGACTCGTTCAAACGCTTCAAGTCCGCCGTGGACGCGCCGCACGGGCTGATTCTTGTCACCGGTCCCACGGGCTCGGGCAAGACAACGACGCTCTACTCGGCGCTCAACGAGCTGAACAACCCGGACTACAATATTGTCACGGTCGAGGACCCGGTCGAGTTCCAGATCCCCGGCATCAACCAGGTGCCGGTGAAGAAGGAGATCGGCCTTTCGTTTGCCGCCGCGCTCCGCTCGATTCTGCGGCAGGACCCCGACATCATCATGCTGGGGGAGATTCGTGATGAGGAAACCGCTGAGATCGCGGTCGAGGCTGCGCTCACGGGCCACCAGGTGCTCTCGACGATGCACTGCAATGACGCCCCCGGCGCCATCTCGCGTCTCGATGACATGGGCATCGCGCCCTTCCTCATTTCCAGCTCGGTGATTCTCTCCTGCGCCCAGCGCCTGATGCGCCGCATCTGCCCGGCGTGCAAGGAGCCGGTGAATTATCCGCCCAAGATTTTTGAGCAGCTCGAATTGGACACCAAGTTCTTTGCCGGCGCGCAGCTCTTCAAGGGCAACGGCTGCGAGCGCTGCAAGAACTCCGGCTACGCGGGCCGCTGCGCGATCATCGAGATCATGACGGTCACGGATGACATCCGGAAGCTGGTCATCGCGCGGGCGAGCGCCTCGGAAATAGCGAAGGTCGCCGTCTCGCAGGGCATGAAAAACCTCCGGGCGGTCGCGCTCGACAAGGTCCGCGATGGTGTCTCAACGCTGGAGCAGGTGCTGGTGCTGACGTCGAGCCACTGAGGGCGGGAGCAGGGGGGAACGTGTGGACGCGTGTTCGCTTCAGCACTGTTCTCTGGCCAACTCGTGCCACAGGCACGATCCAAAAGCGGTGCTGAAAGACACCGCACTCCAGACGCTTCGCGCAGACTTGTGCCGTCGGCGAATTTACCAGCTCGCGAAGTTCGAGTGCTCGGGTCTCCCGCTCCTCCATGGAGGAGCGGGCCGGAGAGAGGAGGGGGGCAGGGGCCAGTTGCGCTGGGACACGATCGAAGCACCCCTCTCCCCGGCCCTCCCCGCTCGTGCCTCGCGGGGCGAGGGAGACGGAGGTGCCTCGGGGTTAGGCCTGCGGTGGCGAACTCGCTGGGTCTTCGACCTCGCTGCCGGCCACTGGTCCCGGCACGAAGGGGATATTCCAGGGCTGAAAGCGCGGCAGTCAGCGGGCCGTTGGCTCTCTCCCCTCTTCCGAGGAAGGGAGAGGGAGCCGGTGTGCGCCGTGGTCGCGCAGCGATAGTCATCGGGAATTGGTATGCAATCCCGGCGACGATCACAGCTTCTGGCCCGTCAGGCGCTCATACGCCTCGACATACTTCGCCTGGGTGCGGGCGACGATGATGGGCGGCAGGGCGGGGGCGGGCGGGGTCTTGTTCCACTTGAGCGTCTCCAGGTAGTCGCGCACGAACTGCTTGTCGAAGCTTGGCTGACTCTTGCCCGGCTGATACTGGTCCGCCGGCCAGAAGCGCGAGGAGTCCGGGGTGAGCACCTCGTCAATGAGCAGCAGCTCGCCATTGAAGAGGCCGAACTCGAACTTGGTGTCGGCGATGATGATGCCGCGCTGGCGGGCGTAGTCGCGGGCGAAGTTGTAGATGCGCAGGCTCAGGTCGCGCGCGCGCGCGGCGATGTCTGCGCCCACGAGCTTTGCGGCGGTTTCAAACGGGATATTCTCGTCGTGGCCGGTCTCGGCCTTGGTGGCGGGAGTGAAGATGGGCTCGGGGAGTTCGGAGGACTCCTTCAGGCCCGGGGGCAGCTTGATGCCGCAGACGGTCTGGCTCTGCTGGTATTCCTTCCAGCCGGAGCCGGCTAGGTAGCCGCGCACGACACACTCGATGGTCAGCGGCGTGGCCTTCTTCACGACCATGCTGCGGCGCGCGATGTGGGCGGAGTGCAGGCCGGCGGGCAGGGGATCGTTGGCCTTGGCAAGCCGATGGTTGGGCACGAGCTGCTCCGTCTGATCGAACCAGAAGTGCGAGATTTGCGTGAGCACCTCGCCTTTGCGCGGGATGCCGTTGGGCATGACGCAGTCGAAGGCGGAGATGCGGTCGGTGGCGACAAAGAGGAGGGAATCGCCGAGGTCAAAGACTTCGCGGACCTTGCCGCTCTTGAGTTTGCGGACGCCCGGCAGGTCAAGCTGGAGCAACGGTGCTTCGTTCATCTGCGCGAGATGATGGGCAGGGCGGGGCGGAGCGCAAGGCCGTTTGCGACGGGTGGGTGGTTTGACGCGAAGGCGCGAAGGCGCAAAGGGGTGAACCCGAACTCTGAAGTGGAACCACGGATGGACACGGATGGACACGGATCGGGTAGGGAGATGAGAGGGTGTGCGTCGCGCACCCAGAGTGGGAGGGGTAAATGCAATGCGGTGGCGTTTCGCCGGAGGCCCCCCCTCACCCCAACCCTCTCCCCTCCTCCGAGGAGGGGAGAGGGAGGTGACGTGCGTCGTGGTCCGTATCGGCTAGGCCACCGAGAGTCATTGGGGATTGGCATGAGTTTGGCGGCAGAGCAATCCGGCCAGCGCACCGGCCAGGTAGCCGCCGAGGTGCCCGGTGACGGAGACGGACATGCCGGGCAGGAAGGCGAAGAGGATGTCCTTGGCGATCAGCGCGAGCGCGAGCCAGTTCACCGGCACGCGCAGCGCGCCGTCGAAGAAGGCCACGGCACCTGCGATCCGGCCGACCACGACCAAGCCGACGAACCCGCTGATCGCTCCACTGGCTCCGGCTGCCTGACCGCCGCCGAACAGCACATGGGCCGCCGCGCCGGCGAGCGCGAACACGAAGAAGAGCACGAGATGACGCACGGGTCCGAGCGCGTTGGCCACGAGGCCGCCGAAGATGTGGAGCAGAAGGAGATTCCAGACCAGGTGCAGGCTGTGGCCGTGGAGGAAGGGATGCGTGAGCAGTCCGGGCAGGCTCCAGCCGGTCAAGGTGAGCCGGGCAAAGAGCCGGTCATCCACGAGCCACTGGAGCCAGAAGCAGAGCAAGATGACGCCGAGCAAGACGTGGTTCGGGAGGAACCCTCGGCGTTCGCGCGCCTCGATGCGGAACCAGTCCATGGCGGAATCAAACCCAAAATCCAGAGCCCGCGAAATACGCGAAAGCCTGTGGAGCGCGGCGTTCACGCCGCAGAAGGCTGCGGTCGGAAAAGTGCGCTTAAACTGCCCCTGACGCGCTCACGCTTCTGCGGCCTGAAGCCGGCGCTCCACGTCGTCGGCATTCGCCGGCTTCGGAGTTCGGGCAAAGACGAGAACCATGAGCCCGGGAACCCGTGCCGGCGGCTTGCCGCCGCCGCGTCGCGAGTGGACTGCTTGGAGCCGGTTCGTCCTGCTGTGCTCAACGGTCGGCGGCTGCAAGCCGCCGGCACGGGGCTACTCGCCTTCGGCCAGCTTGCGGTAGAGCGTGGCGAGGCTGACACCGAGGGCTTTGGCGGCCTGCTCCTTGTCACCGCCGGCCTGCGCGATGGCGCGCTGGATGTAGGAGGATTCCTGGTCGCGCATGAAGTCCTTGAGCTGGCCCACCGGCTGGTTGAGCTGGCTCGGAGTGGGCGCGGCGTCGGTGCCGGTGCTGGCCGCCTTGGGGCCGGTCGTGATGGTGGTGGTGTCGCCGCTGGGGGAGAGGGCGATTTCCACGTCGGAAAACTCCGGCTTGCCCAGCGGCTGGAGGTCGGGCGGGAGGTCCAGAGTCTTGATGAAGCCGTCTTCGCACAGGGCGCTGGCGCGCTCGATGGCATTCTCCAACTCGCGCACGTTGCCTGGCCAGGCGTGGACCTGCAGCGCCTCCAAGGCGCGGCGGCTGATGCTGTAGGGCTTGAGATTGCGGTCGGCAGCCTTGCTGCGGAGGAAGTGAGCGACGAGCAGCGGGATGTCATCGCGGCGCTCGCGCAGGGCGGGCATGGGAATAGAGATGACGTTGAGCCGGTAGTAGAGGTCTTCGCGGAAGCCGCCTTCCTTGATGCGCTGTTCGAGCGGCTCGTTGGTGGCGGCGATGACGCGGACGTTGACGTAGAAGGGCACGTTGTCGCCCACGGCGCGGACCTCGCGCTCCTGCAGCACGCGCAGCAGGCGACTCTGCAGCACGGCGGACATCGAGCCGATCTCGTCGAGGAAGATGGTGCCGCCATCCGCCTCCTGGAAGAGGCCCTTCTTGTCGGCAATCGCGCCGGTGAAGGAGCCCTTGCGATGGCCGAACAGCTCGGACTCCAGCAGATGTTCGGGCAGCGCGCTGCAATTGATGGGCACGAACGGCCCGGTGCCGCGGCGGCTGTTGAAGTGCAGCGCCTTGGCGATGAGTTCCTTGCCCGTGCCGCTCTCGCCGCGCAGGAGCACAGTGCTGTCCGTGCCGGCGACGCGCTCGACCATGCGGAAGACCTGCTGCATGGTGGCCGCGCTGCCGATGACCTGGTTGAACTGATACTTCTTCTTCAGCTCCTTGCGCAGGTAGGCGTTTTCGGAGACGACCGCGCTGTGCGAGAGCGCTTTCCAGAGCTTGAGGCGCAGCTCGACGGCCTTGAACGGCTTTTGCAGATAGTCGAACGCGCCGAGCTTGGTGGCCTCCACGGCGATCTCGAACGAGCCGTAGCCGGTGATGACGATGACGATGGCGGGCGGGGTCAGGGCGCGGGCGCGCTTGAGCACGTCCATGCCGCTGGGGCCGGACTTGCCGAGGTTGAGGTCGGTGATGACGATTTCCGGGGCGAGCCGCTCCATGGAGTCCAGCGCGCCGGTGCCTTCGTTGAAGGGGATGACCTCATGGCCCTCCGCACGGAGGATTTCGGTGACGATCTGGATGCTCAACAAATCGTCTTCCACCAGCATCACTTTGGCCATGCGCCCAGCGTAAGGAGCGGATGGGGAGGGGGCAAGGCGGATTGGGAGGGCGGAAACCAAGAGGGCGCATCCGCGCACTGCCCCCGGAGCGCGGCACTCCGGGCCGCAGCGGCCA
>CAZCBE010000176.1:0-10783 GCA_964496695.1 uncultured Klebsiella sp. | reverse complement strand
GGGAGAGGGAGAAGAGCGCCGCCTCACGCCCCACGCCCCTCTGCGTCCGTCCCGACTCTGCGTTGCCCCCACTTTGTCTTTCCCAAATCTTTGGGTCTTCCTGCTGAGTCTTTTGCTTCTCCCTCTCCTCGCCGCTGAACCGCAGAACACCAGCGCCATCCAGTTGCTAAAACCCGGCAAGGGCCGCGAGCAGGTGCAGATCAACTGCATCCCCTGCCACTCGACCGCCATCATCACCGCCACACACGCCACGCGCGAGCGCTGGGACGAACTCATCACCACGATGCAGCAGAAGCACGGGCTGTGGCCGCTCATCCCCACCATCCGCGCGCAGCTCCTCGACTACCTCGCCGCCACTCAGCCGCCCTCCGATCCGGGCTTGGATGCCGGCAAGCAAACGCCTTGGGCGCAGCCGATCTACCGGCCGAATCCGCTGTGGTGAAACTCAAGCTACCTCGCCGCCATGCTCTGCCAGCAATGCCAGCAACGCGAAGCGACTGTTCACATTGTTCAAGTGTCGGGCGAGCAGATGGTCAAACTGAACTACTGCGAAGAGTGCGGCAAGGTGCCTCCCTCAAAAACCCCGCCCGGGTCGGTAGCAGGATGGACGAGCCATTCACCTAGCGCGGCATTTGTCGGACGGCTTTCCAAGCTGGTTGAGGTGCTCGGGACGAACCCGAGGTTTCCGATTGAGGCTTACAACCTAGTGTGTGAGGCGATTGACGAAGCGCACCGTCATGCCCTGCATCGTGGACCTCATTCGAGAATTCCGAGCCAACATGTGACCGGCGCCCAGGTCTTGCTCGCCTTTCGCGACCTGGTCCTCAAACGGTTTGGCAAACAAGCACGAGCCAAGCTGGCCGTCTGGGAGATCCACCGGACAGAGGATGTGGGAGGAATTGTCTTTGAACTCATCGGCAAGGGACTCCTTGGCAAGACCGACAAAGACAAGATTGAAGACTTCGCCGACGGCTACGATTTTCGAGAGGCCTTTCCCGAAGACTAAATTGTAGCCTGTTGTGAAAATTCATGCCCTCTACCTCAACGGTGAGTTCGTCACGACGGACAAAGCGATCTCCGTCCGCAACCCCGCCACTGGCGAGACCATTGCGCAGATGTCTACCGGCGGGCGGGATCGTGTAGCGCAGGCGTTGGCGGATGCTCATGCGGCGTTTCAGTCGTGGCGCAATGTCATGGGGCGGACGCGGGGGGATTTCCTGCTGAAGGTTGCCGGCGAAGTGGAGCGGCGGAAGGAGGAGATCGCCAAGACCATCACGCTCGAAAACGGCAAGCCGCTGGCGCAGAGCGCGGGCGAGGTGGCGATGACGATTGACCATCTGCGCTGGTTCGCTGAGGAGGCGCGGCGCGGTTACGGGCGCATCATCCCGCCACAGGCGGAGGGCAAACGGCATCTGGTCATCAAGTCGCCGATTGGCGTGGTCGCGGCGATCAGTCCGTGGAACTTCCCGCTTGTGCTCGCGGTGCGGAAGGTCGCGGCGGCGATGGCGGCCGGTTGCACGGTGGTGCTCAAGCCCGCCAGCGCCACGCCGCTGTGCGCGGTGCTGTTCGCCGAGTGCGTCCACGCGGCGGGTTTGCCCAAGGGTGCGTTCCAATTGGTCGCCGGTCCGGCGGGCGAGATCGCGGCGGAGTTTCTGGAGAACCCCCTGTGCCGCAAGATTACCTTCACCGGCTCGACCGAGGTGGGGAAGAAGCTCATCGCGGGGGCCGCTGCGCAGGTGAAGCCGCTTTCGCTGGAGCTGGGCGGTCATTCGCCGGTGCTGGTCTTCGACGACGCCGATCTCGCGAAGGCCGTCGAGGGCACGATGATTGCCAAGTATCGCAACACCGGGCAGTCGTGCATCGCGGCGAACCGCATCTATGTCCAGCGCGGCATCGCGGAGCAGTTCATCCCGGCGTTCGTCGAGCGCGTGAAGGCGCTCAAGGTCGGCAACGGCCTGGAATCCGGCGTGGACATCGGGCCGCTCATCAATCCGGCGGCGGTGGATCTCGCGCTGAAGCACATTGCCGATGCGCAGGACAGGGGAGCGAGATTGCTCTGCGGTGGTCAGCGTTGGGGTGGTGCGGACAGTGCGTTTATCGAGCCGACGGTGCTCACCGGCGTGCCGGGAGAGTCGTTCGGCATGTGCGACGAGACGTTCGCGCCGGTTGCTTATGTGAACGTGTTCGACACCGAAGGCGAAGCGGTGGTGCGGGCGAACGACACAAACTACGGTCTCGCTGCGTATGTCTTCACGCGCGACTTAAACCGGGCCTTCCGCCTGATGGAGGCGCTGGAAGCCGGCATGATCGGCATCAACGACGGTGTCCCGACGACGAGCAATGCGCCTTTCGGCGGGGTGAAACAAAGTGGGTGGGGACGGGAATTGGGCACGGAAGGGATGGAGGGTTTTCTTGAGACGAAGCATGTGAGCTTGCTGATTTGATGCTCCTCACCTGACGTGTCGCGCCACCCGTATCATGGTAGGGCGCGGTGTCCTCACCGCGCCGCCGAGCGACCGGGGCGTGCGGGTTGTCGGCGGCGGGGTGAGGACACCCCGCCCTACCATCTCCACGCTTGCCGCGGCGGCCCGCGCCCGCCTCAATGTCGCCATGGCCAACGACCTTGTCTTCCACAACTGCCAGCTCGTCTTTCCCGACTTCTTCGCGAGCGGTTCGCTGCGTGTGCGCGATGGGCGTATCGAGTCGGTGCAGATCGGCGGCAACCTTGCCGACGCCAAGGCCGAGGTCGTGAATTGCGCGGGGGATTTTCTCGGGCCTGGATTTGTGGACATCCATAATCACGGCGCGGCGGGCACTGACTTCATTGATGGCGAAGTCGAGGGGTTGGCCGCCGCATTGGCATGGCACCAGGCGCAGGGCAGCACCAGCGTGCTGGCGACGCTGCTGACGAATCCACCGGAGCAGATCGCGAAGATGGTCCGGCGGCACGTCGAGGCGGAGGCGGCCGGAAAACTTCCGGGCAACTTTGCGGGGCTGCATATTGAGGGGCCGTTCCTGAACCCGGAGAAGAAGGGCATGCATCGCGAGGATTGGATGCACGACCCGCGTCCGGCCGAGTATCAGTGCTGGGTCGGGCAAGGCGAAGGGCGCGTGCGCATGATCACCGCCGCACCGGAGCGCGAGGGCGCGCTGGAGATGTATGCCTGGCTGCGTGCGCAGGGCGTGACCGGCTCCATGGGCCACACGACCGTGACGTGGGACCGGGCGCAGGCCGCAGCGGCGGCGGGGGCGTCGCATTTCGTCCACGTGAATAACGCGATGGAATGGCCCACGCGCGCTCGCAATACTTCCGGTTGGATGCAGACGCACGCGCGCGGCATTGGCTCGTATCTCACAACGGATCTGTTTACCGGCGAGATCATCGGCGATGGCTGGCACGTCACACCGGAGCTGGTGCGGGTGATTGTGAAGACGAAGGGGACGGACCGGGTGGCGCTGGTCAGCGATGCCTCCCCGCTTACGGGCTTGCCGCTTGGGCGTTACACGGTGGCCACGATGCCAGTGGATGTGCGCGCGGACCACCTGTGCACGATGGCGGACGGCTCGGGCCTGGCCAGCAGCGTCGTGTCGCTGTTGGACATTGTGCGGAACATGGTGCGGTGGGGCTTCCCACTACTGGAGGCGTGGCGCATGGCGAGCTGGACGCCGGCGCGGATCGTTCGGCTATGCGACCGGGGGTTGCTGCAACTGGGCAATCGGGCGGATTTGGTGCGGCTTGATGCGCAGCTTGGACTCAAGGGCGTGTGGCAGGCGGGGCGGGGAGTGAAGTAGTGCGAGCTGTCCTTGATGCCAAGTCTCCGTTACGGATGCAACGAAGCTTGTTTCCCGGGTCTAATTGGTTAATTTGCCACCATGCAACTGGTCGAAGTTTTGGACATCCTGAAGGAGCTGCCACGGGCGGACAAATTTCGCGCCGTGCAATTTTTGACGTCGGACTTGGCTCAGGAGGAGGCGGGGCTGGTTTGGCCGCAGGCGGAGTATCCAGTCTGGTCGCCCCATGACGCGCAATCTGCCGCCACCACGCTGACGCAGTATCTCAAGGACCAATCAGGTCAGGGATGAGCCAGCCCGCGCGATTCCCGTTTCTCACTACAGTAGCGGGCAGGTCCGCTGCCGTGCCGATGCCCGTGCTGCCCATAGAACTGTCGTTATCCGATGGGGCGAGTATGCGCGTGCAGGGTTTGCTCGACACTGGGGCAACGGTCAACGTGCTCCCGTTTGCGGTTGGTCTGCGCCTGGGCGCGGTATGGGAGAAACAAACGACGCTGGTAACTCTCACCGGGAACCTTGCGGCGCATGAAGCCAGAGCTTTGATGTTGGTGGCGAAAGTAGCGGGCTTCGCTCCGGTGAAACTGGTGTTCGCCTGGACGCGCTCGGAGCAAGTTCCACTGTTGCTCGGGCAGGTCAATTTCTTCCAAGAATTTGATGTCTGCTTCCGTGCTGGCCGAGGCGAATTTGAAGTTCATCCCTCGCTCCGGTGAGTCTGGTCGCGTTCGGCCCTGGCTCGGGTCCGCCTCCTCACGTCGGCGGCTACGCACGCTTTTGCTTTGCGATGTTGGCGAGCAGTTTCTCGGCGCAGGCTCTCGCGAACTCGGGGGCGTTGATCGCGCAGTCCATTTCCACCACTTCAATGTCCTTGCGCAGGGACGACTTCATCGTTGAGAAGAGCGCGTTGTCGGCGGCGGGATCGTGGAACTTTTGTCCGGGGGCGCTGATGATACTGATGGCCTGGAGCGGGAGAAGCACGGTGACGGGGGCGGTGGAGAGGTTCACCTTCTCGGCGAGGATGCGGCCTAGCTCAGTGCATTCTTCGGGCGTGGTGCGCATGAGGGTCACCTGCGGGTTGTGTTGGTAGAAGGTGCGGCCCTTGAACTTGGCTGGCACGGTCTCGGGCGCGCCGAAGTTCACCATGTCGAGGCAGCCAGGGGTGACGATGGCGGGCACGCCGTGGCGGGCGGCGGCTTCGCAGCGGGTGGGGCCGGCGCTGAGGACGCCGCCGACCAGTTCATCCGCCCATTCGGTGGTGGTGATGTCCAGCACGCCCGCAACGAGGCCGGACTCGATGAGAGATTCCATCGCCCGACCGCCGGTGCCGGTAGCGTGGAAGACCAGGACTTCGTAGCCGGCGGCTTCGAGGAACTTCTTCGCGGTTTGCACACAGTCGGTCGTGTTGCCGAACATGCTGGCGACGATGATGGGCTTGTCTTCGCCCGGGGGCGGGACGCTTTCGACCATGCCGCAGATCGCTCCGGCTGCGCGGGTGAGTATCTGACGTGAGATACGGTTGATACCGGCGACGTCCACGATCGCCGGAAACATGGCTATATCCTTAACGCCGACGTATTGAGCCGTGCTGCCGCTGGCCAAGGTGGAAACCATGACCTTGGGGAAGCCGATGGGCAGGGCGCGCATGGCGGCGGTGCCGATGGCGGTGCCCCCGCCCCCGCCGAGGGAGATGACACCATCAATGCGGCCTTCCGTGGCAAGTTTGGCCAGCACGAGGGGGGCTCCTTGGGACATCGCGGCGACGGCTTCCCCCCGATCTTTGCGGGCGACGAGGGCGGCAAGGTCCACCCCGGCGGCGGCGGCCACTTCGAGGCGGGTCACATCGGGCTTGAGTTTGGGCGCGTCGAGCGTGCCGGTGTCAATGACGAGGACCTGATGCCCGCGCTGGCGGATGAGATCCGCCACGAAGGCATGCTCCTCTCCCTTGGTGTCCATTGTGCCGAGAACTGCGATGGTGGCCATAGGTGTGGGGCGAGTTTAGCGGGTTGCCGTGTGAACGGCAGAAAAAAAGCTCCAAGCTTCAAATTCCAAATCCCAAATAAGCTCCAAAATCCAAGCTCCAATACGTCACCGAACGCCCCGGACGCACGTTGGAATTTGGGACTTGGATTTTGGGGTTTCAGCCAAGTGTGGATATTTAGCCACCTTTGTCACAAAGGCCTTGAAATATCTTGCCCCTTACCCGGCGGACCCCTAGGCTGTGCCCATTGCTAGGCGCACTTCATGTTGTCGCAACTTAAAAGCCTGTTCTCCAACGACATCGGGATAGACCTCGGGACTGCTAACTCCTTGGTTTACGTGCGCGATCAGGGCATTGTCTTGCGGGAACCTTCCGTCGTCGCCATTCAGGCGGGGACGACCAACGTGCTCGCCGTCGGGGAGGAAGCCAAGCGGATGCTCGGCCGCACCCCTGGAAACATCCTCGCCATTCGTCCGATGAAGGACGGCGTCATCGCCGACTTCGAGATCACGGAGGCGATGCTGCGGCATTTCATTCAGAAGGTTCACCACCGCAAGCTGATCGCGCCACGCGTGGTCGTCGCCGTGCCTTCCGGCATCACGGAAGTCGAGCGTCGGGCGGTCAAAGACTCGGCCACCCATGCCGGGGCGCGGGAAGTCTATCTCATCGAGCAGCCCATGGCCTCGGCCATCGGCGTCGGTCTGCCGGTCCACGAGCCGGCGGGCAACATGATCGTGGACATTGGCGGCGGCACCTGCGAAATCGCGATCATCTCGCTCGCGGGCATCGTGTTCAGCCGGAGTCTCCGCGTGGGCGGGGACGAATTTGACGAGACGATCGTCGCGCACATGAAGCGCACCTACAATTTGATGATTGGCGAACGGACTGCGGAGGAAATCAAAATCCGCGTTGGTTCAGCTTTTCCGCTGGAGCAGGAACTCACGATGGAGGTCAAGGGCCGCGATTTGAGCGCGGGACTTCCCAAGACCATCACCATCCGCTCAGAAGAGATTCGCGAAGCCCTTAAGGAACCCCTGTCGAGCATCTTGGAATCGGTGCGCATCACGCTGGAACGCTGCCCGCCTGAATTGTCCGCGGACTTGATTGACCGCGGCATTGTCATGGCCGGTGGTGGCGCGTTGTTGCGTAATATTGACCGGCTCGTCGCGCAAGAAACCGGCTTGCCGGTGCATATCGCCGACGATCCGTTGACTGCCGTGGCCGAAGGCACCGGCCGCGTGCTCCAAGAACTGGCTTTCCTCAAGCGCGTCGCTACTTCCAGCACTAGCTGATCTGCTGACCGTTCGCCCGCACTTTGACTGCGGGCCATGCTGCGCAAGCCGCAATATATCGCGTTGGGAATCGTGGCGCTGGTCGGGCTGATACTATTCAGCCTGCCAGAGTCCATGACCAGCCGCGTCAAACTGGCCATCACCGGGCTGTTCCTCCCGCTCTTCGGCCTCTCAGAATCCACCCAAAGCGTCGCCCGCCGGGCCGGCAACTCCGTCGTTCCCCGCGAAGATCTCGTGCGCGAGCTGGAGCAGCTTCGCGCCGAGAAGCAGAAGCTCGAATTCAACCTCCTCCAGGCCCGGGAGGCCGGCCGGGAAAACGAGCGCCTCCGCAAGCAGGCCGGATTCCCTGCGACCTCGCCGTGGAAGCTCCGGCCGGCCCGGGTCATCGCCCGTGACCCGGCGAACTGGTGGCGCACGGTCTTCGTGGACGTGGGCAGCAAGGACGGCGTGCGCGTGGACATGCCGGTCATCACGCCGGAAGGCCTGGCGGGCCGCGTG
Source organism: uncultured Klebsiella sp. (assembly GCA_964496695.1). Lineage (GTDB taxonomy): Bacteria > Verrucomicrobiota > Verrucomicrobiia > Limisphaerales > SXTU01 > SXTU01. Next base: position 3,226 of record CAZCBE010000176.1, on the reverse strand, counting down.
TCCGCCGTCGGCACCACCCGTTCGCAGGTGGTCCTGCTGGGGGATCAGAACTGCCGCGTGGGCGCCCTGGTGAAGGAGACGGCGGAGAACGGCATCGTGGTCCCGTATGCTTCCGATCCCACCATCGTGACGCTGACTTACCTTTCGCGCAGCAGCACCGCGAAGTCCGGGCAGGCCATCGTGACCAGCGGGCTGGAACTCAAGCCCGGGAACCAGGTGCTCTCCAGTGGTCTCGGCGGGGTGTTCCCCAAGGGCATTCCCATCGGTGAAATTGTGGACGTGCGCAATGTGGGCTTCGGCCTCTATCAGGAGGCGCGCGTGCGGCTGGCGGTGAACCTCAATGCCTTGGATCAGGTGTGGGTGGTGGCGCAATGAAAACTTCGAGCAGGATCAGGATCAAGATTACGAGCAGGATCAACTGCCTCGCAGCGTCCCCTCCTGCTCCAGATCTTGATCCTGATCCCGGGTTCCCCGCATGAACCGCCTCGAAACCATTGCCATTTTGCTCGCCGCCTGGCTCGCGGTGGCCTTTGAGGTTTCCTTCAATGGCTTCCGCAACTGGTTCGGGGCGCAGATCAACCTGCTGCCTGCCTTGATGGTTTACGTCGCCTTGTCCTCCTCGCTCTCTTCGGTGGCGCTGCTGGCCGTGGTGGGCGGGCTCCTGCATGACGCCTTCTCCGCGAACCCGCTCGGGGTCACCACGGTGGCGCTGGCGCTCACCGGCGTGCTGGTGCATTACCAGCGCGACCTCGTGCTGCGCAGCCAGGTTTACGCGCAGTTGCTGATGGGCTTTCTGGCCAGCGCGCTGGTGCCCCTGCTGGGTGTGCTGGCCCTGTTGAACACGCACCATCCCGTGCCGCTCACCGGCCGGCTGCTGCTGCAGTGGCTGGTGATGGCGGTCGGCGGCGGCCTGGCCACGCCGCTGGTCTTCCGGCTCTTTGCGCGCATCAGCCGCTGGTTCACCTACCAGGCGCTGCCGGAGTCTCACTACCGGGATACCCGTCAGATCAAGCGGGCGCGGAACTGAAGATGAACACGAGCACCATCGAATTGAAATCGGGTGACCGTCACCGCGAGTGGGCGGACCTGGTGCTGCGTGCTGCGTGTTGCGTGTTGCGTGCGGACGCCGTCCCGCAACACGCAACACGCAACACGCTTTCGCGCCCGTGTCCATCCGCATTGCTCCATGGTCTTCCGACGACCTGACCCATGCTCCCCCTCAACGCCATCAAGCAGCCTGACACCCAGCTTCGCGTGGTCGCGATTGTGCTGGTGGCGGGGTTCTGCGTGCTGCTGGGCGGACTGTGGTATGTGCAGGTGTTCTCCTCGAAGCGCTTCTCGGAAAGCCTGGAGGATCAGGCGGTGCGCACGGTGCGCATCCCGGCGGTGCGCGGGCGAATTCTTGACCGCAACGGCCAGCCACTGGCGGAGAACCGGCCGACCTACAACATCGAGCTTTACCTCGCCGAGCTGGGCAAGCACTTCCACTCCGAGTATCTGCGCATCCGGCCCGCGACCGTGCGCACGCGGGCCGAGCGCGAGCAGCTCGAGTGGACCGCCCGCTACAGCGTGGTGAGCAACATCACCGCGCAGGTGGGCGAGTGGCTCCAGCAGCCGCGTGTGATTGACCAGAAGAAATTCCAGCGCCATTACAACGAGGTCCGGGCGCTCCCGATTCCGATCCTGGAGAACCTCAACGCCTCGCAGGTCGCGCGCTTTGCCGAACGGTCTGGAGTGTTCCCGGGGCTCGACCTCGAGATCCAGCCGCTGCGGGTGTATCCGCACGGCAGCCTGGCGGCGCATGTGCTGGGCGCGCTGCGACGCGACGACAGTTCGCAGGAGGAGGAGGACGCCTTCTATCATTACCGGCTGCCGGACTGGAAGGGCATCACCGGCATGGAGGCGAGCTTCGACAACCAGTTGCGCGGCACGGCGGGCACCAAGTCCATGATGGTGAACCGGCTCGGCTACCGCCAGCAGGAGACCGTGCTGCGCGCGCCGGAGCCGGGGGACAATCTTGTGCTCGCCGTGGACCTCAAGCTACAGCAGGCCGTCGAGCGGGCCTTGGTCACGCCCCTGTTTGGCGCACTGACGCGGGGCGCGGCGGTGGTGCTGGACGTGCAGAATGGCGATGTGCTGGCGATGGTGTCCGCCCCGGCGTTTGAACCGGAGAAGTTCATGGGCCGCATTTCCGAGGAAGACTGGGCGGCGTTGAACCACCCGCAGCTCAAGCCGCAGCTCAACCGCGCCACGCAGGAAAACTACCACCCCGGCTCGATTCTCAAGATGCTCACCGGTCTCGCCGCGCTGGAGATGGAGGTGCTGGACCCGCAGGCGATCTACAACGTGGAGGCGGACCCCACGCGGCCCGGGCGCGGTTGCATCCATGTGGGCAACCGCAAGATTGACGACACCGTCGCGCCGGGCCCCTACAACTTCAAAAAGGCGCTGATGCACTCCTCGAATGCCTACTTCATCCATCAAGGGCTCAAGCCCGGGGTGCTCCAGAAGATGATCATGCTGGGCGAGAAGTTCCATCTTGGCGAACGCACGGGCATCCTGCCACGCCAGGAGACGGCCGGGGATTTTCCCGACCAGACGGACCTTGTGCGCCGCTGGCAGCCGGGTGATACCGCCAATCTTTGCATCGGCCAGGGCAAGGTGTCGGTCAGCCCGTTGCAGATGGCGGTGATGCTCTCGGCCATCGCCAACGGGGGGAAAGTTTTTTATCCCCGGCTCGTCCTGCGTCTGGAGCCGAGCGACCCGCAGTTCGGTGAAAAGGCGTCGCAGTTTCCGGTCCGCCTGCGGGACGAACTCGGCGTGAAGCCGGAGCACCTGCGGCTGGTGCATGAGGCCATGCTGGCCGAGGTGGAGGAACGCGGCGGCACCGGCACCGAGGCCATCGTGCCCGGCCTGAAGATCGGCGGCAAAACGGGCACGGCGGAAGTCGAGCACGCGGGGCGGATTGTGGACAAGACGACGTGGTTCGCCTCCTTCGCGCCCGTGGACCGGCCCAAGTGGGCGGTGGTGGTGATGGTCGAGAGCGGCGCGTCCGGCGGCAAGACCTGCGCACCGGTGGCCAAGAAGATTTACCAAGCCCTGCTGGAACGGGAAGTCCGGCTGAAGAGCGCAACCCTGGCGAGTTTGAACTGATGATTGGGCGAACGACATTTGCGAGTGAGAAGAGCAGCGCGCTGTGCGTGGCACCGCGCGCCGTCCTCTCCCT
>CAZCBE010000175.1:0-10958 GCA_964496695.1 uncultured Klebsiella sp. | reverse complement strand
AGATGACCTCCCTCCGACCTGCCAGGTTGCACGCTCCTTTAGTCCGCGAGCCGCCCCCTCACCCTGCCCTCTCCCCCGATGGGGGAGAGGGAATTGCCTCGGACGCATCATGCAAGTTTCAGCACGCATTAGTTCAGGTAGATGAACTCCTTCACATTGAAAAGCACATGCCCCAAATCGGCCCAAACCCGCTCATCCGTGGGGGAGCCACCGAGGCTTTGCCCCTGCGCGGTGACGAAGGCGAGGGCATCCTTCAGTTCGTGCTCGGCGGGCGGGCGGCTGAAGGCGGCGAGATACATCTGGCGCACGCGCTCAGCGGGGTCGCTGGTGGAGGCGAGGCGCTTCGCCCAGACGCGCGTCTGGTCCACGATGAAGGGATCGTTCATCAGGATGAGCGCCTGCGCGGGGACGTTTGAGACGTTGCGGCGGCCCATGGTGGTGAACGGAATCGGCATGTCGAAGGCCAGCATCATCGGCGGCAGGAAGTTGCGTCGCACCGAGGTGTAGATGCTGCGGCGGCCATCGCCATCGAGCGGGCCGGTGCGGGGCTTGCCGCGTCCGTCCATGAACGGCGTGAGATGCACCATCACGCTCGGCCCGCCGACCTTCGGATCGAGCCGGCCCGAGACCGCCAGCACGGCGTCACGGATGGCCTCGCCTTCGAGGCGGCGCAGGTTCATGCGATGGAGGAGCGTGTTCTCGGGGTCCACTTGCTCAGCGTGCGCGTCGGCCGGGGCACTGGCCATCTGGTAGGCGCTCGTGAGCACCAGCTCGCGGACGAGCGCCTTCACGGACCACTTCAAGTCGCGCACGAAATGCACCGCGAGATGGTCGAGTAATTCGCGGTGTGAGGGTGCCTGGCCCAGCACGCCGAAGTTGTCCACCGACGGCACCAGGCCGCGCCCGAAGAGGTGGTGCCAGACACGGTTCACGATCACGCGCGCGGTAAAAGGATTCGCCGGATCAATGACCTGCTGCGCCAGTTCCAGCCGGCCGCTGCCCGTCACGAACTTCGGCGCTTCCGTGCCGGACAGCGCTTCAAGGAAACGGCGCGGGGTGGCCCCGGCGGGATTGCGCGGCTGGCCGCGGACGAGGAGCAGCTCATCCACACCGCTGCCGTCGAGCATCGCGGGCGCAACCACGCTGACGGGCTGGATGCGCGCGGCGAGTTCGGCGTGGCGGGCGAGCACGGGCTTGGTGGCAGCGGCGAGCTGTTGGCGTTCGGCACTGCCGGGCGGGCAGAAGAGATCGAGGTTTTGCACGAGCCAGTCGGCGAGCGCGGCGCTGCCGGACGAAGCGAAGCGGCCGGACTGCATTTCGTTCGCGACAGTGAGCAAGGCCTTTTGCAAAGCGGCGGCCAAGGCTGACGCAGAGTTCACTTCCGGGGCCGCGAGCGTGGCAATCAGCAACTCATTGGGAGGAACGGCAGGCAACGTAGGCTTCGCATCCGACTGCACCACCATCGCGATGGCAAGCGGGGCCGGGCCGACCGGATTGAACTCCACATGCACGCGGTGGCCCTTGTAGGCGGCGAGCGGATGCTCGACCCAGCGCCATTGGTGGCGGTCGTCCTTGAACTCGCGCAGGAGCGCGCCGTGGAGCGGGCCTTTGATGACGAGGTGCGAATCCACCGTCGCGTAGGCGCGCACGGAGCCACGCACGAGATACCAGAGGCTGCCGGTCGTCAGCGTGGTGTCCGGCGTGCGCAGGGTCTGGCCGCTGCGCTCCCAAGCGCCGAGGGTGCCCACGTCCCGTTCCACATCCTTGGTCGCCAGCCGGTTCCACGCCGGATCGCGCACCGCAGATGCACGCGAGACAACACCAGCGAGCGGCTGGTTCTCGCTCTCGCCGAAGATGACTTCGCCGGGAGCGGCCGGCCGCAGGCCAAACACCCAGCCGTCCTGCACCCAGTCCTTCGGGCCGGGCTTGGCATAGTCCACCAACACGCTGAGTGAAGGGGACACTCCTGTCCCCTTTGAGTCCGGGCCGGTGGTTACGGCGAGTTGCGGCTTAGGGGACAGGAGTGTCCCTTTCACGGTAAAAGCGTGCAGCGGATGATCGGGGCTGCCCTTGGCCTGCTGCAGGGCATTGCTCCACGCGGCGGAAGGCGGCGTGGCCAGAAGGTTTTCCGCCATGCGTTCCAGGCCCGGCCGCAGCGCCTGGGCAGCGGCTTGCAGCAGCTTCGCCTGCTCGGTGGAGCGCAGTTGCGCGAGTTGGGCGGCTATTTCACGGTGCTTCTCCATCTCGGTGAATGGCACCTGGCGATACGTGCTGCTGAGGAGAAAACCGGCGAGGGCGTAGTAATCGCGCTGCGAGATGGCGTCGAACTTGTGGTCGTGGCAGCGCGCACACGCGACGGTCATGCCGAGGAAGGTCTTCGACATCACGTCGAGGCGATTGTCCATGCGGTCGCACTCATCCTGCCGGATATCCACGGGTGAATGCACTTCCTCGCCGAGGAACCAAAAGCCGGTGCCGAGGATGGACTCGTTGCCGCCGTTGGCCGGGTTGAGACGCGGCCTGGGCATGAGATCGCCGGCAAGGTGCTCGACCACGAACTGGTCGTAAGGCACGTCGGCATTGAGCGCGCGGATGACGTAGTCACGGTAGTGGTAGGCGTTCGGGATGGGCGGCTCGAACTCGTGGCCGCGCGTCTCGGCATAGCGGACGAGGTCGAGCCAGTGGCGGGCCCAGCGTTCGCCGTAGGCGGGGGAGGCGAGGAGGCGGTCGGTGAGATTGGCGATAGCCGATTGCCGATTGCCGATTGAGGACTCGCGCTCGAACGCCGCGATGTCCTCCGGCTTGGGCGGAAGGCCGGTGAGGTCGAAATACAGGCGGCGCAGCAGGGTGTGCGGTTCAGCGGCAGGTGCCGGCTTGAGCTGCTTCTCCTCCAGCTTCGCGAGGATGAAGCGGTCCACGCGCTGACTGCTCCAGGCGGCGTTCTTCACGGCGGGCACGGCCTCGGCTCGCGGTGGTGCCCAGCTCCAATGCGCCTGCTTGCGCTGCTGGACATCGAAGCCTTTGGCCGCGATGCGCGCGGCACCGGCCTCGGTCGGCCACGGTGCACCGCGCTTGACCCACTCGGTCAGGTCGGCGATTTGCGCCTCGCTGAGCCGGCTCTTGGGCGGCATCTGCAAGTCCTGATTGCCGTAGCGGACAGCCTCGATGAGCAGGCTCTTGTCGGGCTGGGCGGGAATGACAGCGGCCCGGGTGTCGCCGCCCTTGAGCGCACCCGCACGGGAGTCGAGGTGCAGACCGCCCTTGGGCTTCTTCGCGTCAGTGCTGTGGCACTCGTAGCAACGCTCCGCGAGCAAGGGGCGGATGCGCTTCTCGAAGAACTCCAAGTCTTCGGACGCAAAGGGCGCGGCGCCCTGCGCGCACAGGCTTCCAGCCAAAACGAACAGCCCGAGAAGGAGCTTCGCGATGCCGCGCCGTGGCATGCCAGACTGCTGGTTGAAATTCCGCACGGAGAGTGTGACGGCGGGCACGGCGGCTTATTTCATCGCCGGGCCATCAATCGGCTTTCCGTTCGTGTCGAGGATCTGGAAGTGGTGGACGCCGGGGCCGGTTGCCTCCACAAAAGTCCAGACGACCTTCTTCTCAGGCGTGACCTCAATCATCTTGGTGCGGTCCACCCCGATGCCGTAGCAGGCGATGACGGTGTTGCCGTTGGGCAGGCGCTGACCACCGCAGGCGTCCTTGATGAGCGGCTTGTCGAAGTTGGAGTTGTCCACCTGCCAGACGGTCTTGCCCGCCTTGTCCACCTCGATGGACATGTGGCCGTAGGTGCAGTTGATGAGGGTGTTGCCGTTGGCGAGGCGGATGGCGGTGAAGGGCCAGTTCGGCGTCTTCACTTCCCACACGATTTCGCCCTTGGGCGTGTATTCACGGACGACCTTGTCGTGGAGCTGCGGAATGAGGTAGTTGCCGTTGGGCAGCTTGCGGGCCATGCGGCTCTGCATGTGGTGGTTGGTGAGCTGGCAGGAGATGGGGAACTCCACGGTGATCTTGCCAGTGCGATCCAGTTCCAACAGGCGCGGCTTCGGGCCGGCTTCCGTGACCATGATGCGGTCGCCCTCGACAACTTGCGCGGTGTTCACCTCGGCCTGCGTCCCTTTCCACTCGAAGAGCTTCGTGCCATCGCGGGTGATCTCCACCACGCCGCCGCCTGGATAATCTTTCGACTTGGAGAGCGTCAGGAGCAAGTTGCCGCTGGGAAGCACGTAGCCATCGCGTGTCGCGTGCGGGTAAGTCCAAGTGGTCTTGCCGGTGCCGTCCACGATGCGCGTCTGGCCACCGCAGGCGAGGAAGGAATGAGTGATGGCGGTCTGCGCGTGCAGGCCGGTCAGGCTGGTGATGCCGAGCACGAAGGCCAAGGCCGCCGTGCGGAGTGTGGTTTGCATCGGAAGATTGAAGCTGGGTTTCATGGCGGAAGCAATCGGAACCGGGTGTGAACCGCTTACTCGGCTGCGAGCGCCGCCCGATGCCCGGCCTGCTCCCGCAGTTCCGCATCCGCCTTGGTCGCGCACCGGTAAACCGCCTTCAGGCACACCGTGCAGACATGGATGTCGGTCTCACCGGCGGGCGAGCAGCACTCCCAGTCCTTGGGACACTCGGCGTCGGGGCAGTTCAAGATTGCGATCATGGCTTGGATTGGCTTTGGCAGTCAGCGTGTGGTGCGGAAGCTATCGCGAATAGCTGTCTGGTCAAGTGCGCGGGAGCAAAAGGCTGTTGCCCTCTCGCCGCCCCCTCCCTCAACCTCCGCCCGCAGCCGCAAAAATCGAATACTCACTCCGCTCACCCGTCACCCCTCCGCTTATGCAACCACTCCTCAACCGCCGCACGGCGTTGGCCGCCTTGAGCCTCGCCCTCACCCTGCCCCTTCTCGCCGAGCAGACCGGTCCCGGCCGCCGCTTCCTCGCCGGCGATGACTCCACGAAGCGCCTCGCCATCATTGGCGCGGACGGTGCCATCGAATGGGAAACCAAGGTCAGCGCGATCCACGACGCCTGGCTGCTGCCCAACGGCAACCTCCTCCTCCAGCAGGGCTGGACCAAGATCGTTGAAATCACGCCGGACAAGCAGACGGTCTGGGAATACGACTCGGCCAAGATGAACGGCAACGAAGGCAAACGCATCGAGGTCCATGCCTTCCAGCGCGTCGAGAACGGTTTGACCATGATCGCCGAGTCCGGCGCGGGCCGCATCATCGAGGTGGACAAGGCCGGCAAGATCCAGCGCGAGGTGAAGCTCAAGCTCAACAAGCCCAACGCCCACAGCGACACGCGGTTGGTCCGCAAGCTTGCCAACGGCAACTACCTCGTCGCGCATGAGGCCGATGGCTTTGTCCGCGAGTATGACGGTGGCGGCAAGGTGGTTTGGGAATACGAGGTTCCGCTCTTCGACAAGCCCAAGAAGGGCGGCCACGGCCCGGAGGCCTGGGGCAACTCCCTGTATTGCGCCGTGCGCCTGCCCAACGGCAACACGCTCATCGGCAGCGGCAACGGCCACAGCGTGCTGGAGGTGACGCCCGCGAAACAGATCGTCTGGAAGGTCGAGCAGAAGGACCTCCCCGGCATCACCCTCGCGTGGGTGACCTGTGTCGAACGCCTCGCCAACGGCAACACGATGATCGGCAACTGCCACGCCGGTCCCGAAAACCCGCAGTTCATCGAAGTCACGAAGGACAAGAAGGTCGTGTGGAGCTTCAAGGACTTCAAAAACTTCGGCAACTCCATGCCCGTGCAAAAAGTGCTCGGGGCGAAAAAGTGATCTGGATGAAGACATCATGGTGGGGAAGGCCGAGTCGTCTTGGACTGCGGTGGCAGAGCGCAGCGGCGACACCGCTTTGGCATCCTCGCGCCGTGAAGGGGACACTCCTGTCCCCTTTGCTCAGGACGAAGGTCACTCAAACGGGGGGGCAAGCGTGTCCCCCTCACGACCGCTCCGCGCGACACCAAAGCGGCGTGGCGCTCCGCTTCCCGCCGCAGTCCACGATGTCGCAGGCCAGCGGGTGGCTGCAGGCTGCTTTCATCATGGCGGCGGCTTTCCTCACGCAGACAAGCACGTTTGCCGCCGAGCCCACCACTGCCGGCCTCGAATTCTTCGAGCGCAAAGTCCGCCCGCTGCTCGCCGAGCAGTGCTACTCCTGCCACGGGCCGGACAAGCAGAAAGGCCACCTGCGCCTCGACTCCCCCGCCGCCATCCGTGCCGGTGGCGAAGGCGGCCCAGTCATCCTCCCCGGCGATCCCGCCAAGAGCCGCCTCATCATCGCGGTCAACTATCAGACCGAAGACCTCAAGATGCCGCCCAAGCAGCGGCTCACCGCGCGACAGATCGCCGACCTGACCGAGTGGGTGAAGCTCGGGGCTCCAATGCCCGCAGGCGAGGCCCCGGTCGCCGCCGTGCGGAAGGAATTCCAAATCACCGCGAAGGACCGCGCCCACTGGGCCTTCCAGCCCGTGCGAAAACCCGCCGTCCCCGCAATCGGCAATCGGCAATCGGCAGTCGCCAATCCGATCGACGCCTTCATCCTCGCCAAGCTCGCCACCAAGAACCTCCCCCCGAACCCGCCCGCCACCCCGCGCGAACTCGTCCGCCGCGCCTACTACGACCTCACCGGCCTGCCCCCCACGCCCGCCGAGGTCGAGGCGTTCCTCGCCGACAAGTCGCCGCGTGCGTGGGAGCAGTTGATTGACCGCCTGCTCGACTCCCCGCGCTACGGCGAGAAGTGGGGCCGCCACTGGCTCGATCTCGTGCGCTTCGCCGAGAGCAACAGCTACGAACGCGACGGCGACAAGCCCAACGCCTGGCGCTTCCGCGACTACGTCATCCGCGCCTTCAACAGCGACAAGCCCTACGACCGCTTCCTCCGCGAGCAGCTCGCTGGCGACGAACTGCCGAACCCCGACCCCGACGCGATCATCGCCACCGGCTTCTATCGCCTCGGCATCTGGGACGACGAACCCGCCGACCGCGAACTCGCCCGCTACGACAGCCTCGACGACATCGTGGCCACCACCGGCCAGGTCTTCCTCGGCCTCACGGTGGATTGCGCGCGCTGCCATCACCACAAGATTGATCCCATCCCGCAGCACGATTACTACCGCCTGCTCTCGTTCTTCCAGAACGTGAACCACTACCGCAACGGCGGGCCGACGGATGAAATCCCGCTCTTCACCAAGGCCTCGGAGAAGGAGGCCCACGCCGCCCAGGTGCGCGCGATGGAGAAGCGTCGTGACGAAGTCCAAGGCAAGCTCACCGCGCTGGAGACGCTCTTCCGCCAGCGTCTGGCCATGGGCGAGGAAGCGCCGCACGAGGACATCGAAGACCTTCGCTTCCGCTACTACCGCGACACTTGGGACAAGCTGCCGGACTTCGCGCTGCTCCGGCCCGAGGAGACCGGCAAGATTTCGTCCGGTCTGTTCGACATCAGCCTGCGCTCGCGCGACACGGCCTTTGGCTTCGTCTTCGAGGGCACGCTCATCGTGCCGCGCGACGGCGACTATACGTTCATCATGGACAGTGACGACGGCTCGCGCCTCACCGTGGGCGGGCGTCAGGTCCTCCTGCACGACGGCGTCCACACGATTGGCAAGTGGCAGTCCGTCACCGTCCCGCTGAAGCAGGGCCGCCTCCCCATCCAGCTCGAATACTTCCAGCGTCAGGACAAGCTCGGCCTCACGGTCAGTTGGGCCGGGCCGGGTTTCACGCGCCGCACGCTGTCCGCCCCCGTGGATCGCCCCCGCGAGGCGAAGGGCAAGACCGGCAAGCAGGACATCAACCAGCTTATCAAGAGCGAGGGCAAGCGCGTGCTGGGCGCGGAGCAGTTCGAGAAGTATCAGTCGCTCAAGCAGGAACTCGATCAGCTCAAGCCGGAAAAGATCGCCGGGGAAAAGGCGCTCGCCGTGTCCGAGCGCGGTGCAAATCCGCAGCCCACTCACCTGCTCGCGCGAGGCAATCCCAACCTGCCCGGCGATCTCGTGGAACCGGGCTTCCTCGAAGTGCTCAATGCGCCCAAGCCCGTTCTCTCCAAACCCGCCTCCGATGCGCGCACGAGTGGTCGCCGCACGGTGCTCGCGAACTGGATCGTCTCGCCCGACAACCAGCTCACCGCGCGTGTGATGGTCAACCGCATCTGGCAGCACCACTTCGGCCGCGGCATCGTCCGCTCAGCGAGCAACTTCGGCACGCAGGGCGACCGCCCCACGCACCCCGAGCTGCTCGACTGGCTCGCGAGCGAGTTCGTCGCGCGCGGCTGGAGCATGAAGGCCATGCACCGGCTCATCATGACCTCGCAGGCCTATCGCATGTCGTCGCACGGGAACGCGGCGGCACTCCAGGCCGACCCGGCGAACGACCTGTTCTGGCGCTTCGACCCACGCCGGCTCACCGCCGAGGAGATTCGCGATTCCATCCTCGCCATCAACGGCACGCTCAACGTGAAGATGTTCGGCCCGAGCGTTTTCGTGGACATCCCGCGCGAAGTGCTCGCCGGCCAGTCGCAGCCCGGCAAAGGCTGGGGCAAATCGCCGGCCGAGGATCAGGCCCGCCGCAGCATCTACATCAAGGTGAAGCGCTCGCTCCGCCCCCCCATCCTTGAGAGCTTCGACGTGGCCGAGACCGACCGCTCCGCCCCCGTGCGTTTCGCGACCGTCCAGCCCACCCAAGCGCTCGGCATGATCAACGGCGGCTTCATGAACGAGCAGGCGGAACTCTTTGCCGCGCGCTTGCGCAAGGAAGCCGGTGACGACGTGACCAAGCAAGTCCGCCTCGGCCTCCAACTCGTCACCACGCGCCCGCCAACCGACGCCGAAGTCCAGCGCAGCCTCGGTCTCATCGCTGCCTTGCGCGCCCAGGAAAACGCCTCGGCGGAAGTCGCGCTGAAGTATTTCTGCCTGATGGCACTGAACTTGAACGAACTGGTTTATGTGGATTGAAGCGACCGACACGGAGCGTGGCCAGCCACATTCGCACGCAGCCGCGTTATGGAGTGCGGTGACTTGTCACCGCTTTCTCGCAGGCGACTTGTCGCCGTCGAACTCCCTTCGCGCACCTTTGCTACGTGTCAGTCGGCTGGCGCAAGCCGAAGCACCCGCGCGCAACCGCAACCGCTCGAACCATGACGGCGACAAGTCGCCTGCCGAAAGCGGTGACAAGTCACCGCACTCCACATGCTGCGGTGGCCCCCACCCCACAAATCCATGAAACCCCCTTCGATTCCCGCCCCCGGTGTCGGCCAATTCTGCCACCGCACCCGCCGCGAGTTCCTCTGGGAAGCCGGCGCCGGCTTCACCGGGCTCGCAATGACCGGCCTGCTCACCGCCGATAAATTCTTCGCCAACGAGGCCACCGCCGCCACGCCCTTCGCCAACCCCCTCGCGCCCAAACAAGGCCACTTCAAGGGCAAGGCCAAGAGCGTCATCTTCCTCTTCATGTATGGCGGGCCGAGCCAGGTGGACACCTTCGACCACAAGCCCGAGCTCTACAAACTCGACGGCCAGACCATCCCGGTCAAAACCTTCGGGCGCGGCGGCAAGAAGAACGAGGGCCGCGTCGTCGGGCCCAAGTGGGCTGGCAAACCCTACGGCCAGTGCGGCAAGTGGGTCAGCGACCTCTTCCCGAACCTCGCCGGCTGCGTGGATGACATCTCGTTCATCCACTCGATGATGGCCGACTCGCCCATCCACGGTTCCGCGATGCTTCAGATGAACACTGGCAAGGTGCTCTCCGGCAGCCCCTGCCTCGGCTCGTGGGTCAATTACGGCCTCGGCAGCGTGAACGAAAACCTGCCCGGCTTCGTGGTGATGCTCGACCCCACTGGCGGCCCGATCAGCGGTGCGAAGAACTGGTCCAGCGGCTACATGCCCGCGAGCTATCAGGCCACCATCATGCGCTCGGCGGGCGATCCCATCCTCGACCTCCAGCGCCCCGCCGCCATGAGCGAGACCTCGCAACGGCGCTTCCTCGACACGCTCAAGGAGTTCAACTCCGAGCATCAGGCCCCGCGCGCCGACAACAGCAATCTCGCCGCGCGCATCGCCAGCTACGAGATGGCCTTCAAGATGCAGAGCAACGCGCCCGACGCCGTGGACTTGAGCAAGGAAACCGAGGCCACGAAGGAACTCTATGGCATCAACGACAAGCGCACCGAGGACTTCGGCCGCCGCTGTCTCCTGGCGCGTCGGCTCGTCGAACGCGGCGTTCGCTTCATCCAGCTCTATTCCGGCGGCGCGCACAACGACGACAACTGGGACGCCCACGGCGACCTCGTGAAGAACCACACGCACCACGCCGGCCGCACCGACAAGCCCATCGCCGGCCTGCTCAAGGACCTGAAGCAGCGCGGCCTGCTCGACAGCACGCTCATCATCTGGGGCGGCGAGTTCGGCCGCCAGCCCACCGCCGAATACGCCACCGGCACCGGCCGCGATCACAACGCCTATGGCTTCACCATGTGGATGGCCGGCGGCGGCATCAAGGGCGGCACGACCGTCGGCGAGACCGATGAACTCGGCGGTTCCGCCGTGACCGACCGTTTCCATGTGAAGAACCTCCACGCCACCGCCCTGCACCAGATGGGCCTCGACCCCGACAAACTGACCTACTTCTACGGCGGACTGGACCAGAAACTCGTCGGCGTGGAAGGCGCGGAGATCATGCGCAAGATCGCTACCTGACCCGCCCGTCCCTCCCCTTTGCATCCGTCCCGCCTCTGTGGCGCCCGCATTGGCTTCGTTTCGCAAAATCCCCTTCTCCCCGCCCCGGAGCGCCGGTCTCCGACCCGGCGTTTCCCTCATCCCCCAACTTTGTCCGTCCCAAATCTTTGGGCTTACCGCTCGACCTTCCCATGTCGAGTCCAGCCTCCCGATGGCTTCGTTTCGCAAAATCATCTCACCCTCCTCCCAGCCCTCTGCGCCCGTCCCGCCTCTGCGGTGCCCTCCCCCACCCTCCCCCAC
>CAZCBE010000174.1:0-11091 GCA_964496695.1 uncultured Klebsiella sp. | reverse complement strand
GCGCATCTCGGCACTGCCCCCGGAGCGCGGGTCTGCGACCCGCAGCGGCCACCCTCGTCTGCTGCCCTTCGTGTAGGCCAGCGGGACGGCTGTTCGGACGTTGCTGCGGGTCACAGACCCGCGCTCCGTCGGCTTTCGGGGGCAGTGTCGAGATACGCCCGCTGGCAGGACGGTTCCGTTATTTTACTTTGCCGGGGAGCGGGGTGTGATTAGCGTCAGCAAGCCTCCGGCATCCTGTGGTCGGAAGCCCACCATGAATTGTTTTGGCCTGAACGCAGAGAGCACCCTCGCACGAGTAGCGGAAACCGCCGAACTGCCGCGCGTGCCCACGTTCCGTCAGTCGCTCTTCATTGGCGGCGTGGGCTTCGGGCTGGTAAGTCTGGCGGCGTTTGCGGTGTGGGCGGTGGGTGGCCAGGCTCTGCAGACGGCCGTGGGCGAACTGGGGCTTTATGCCGCCTGCGCAGTGGTGTTCATCGGCCTCGCGGGCATGGTCTTCGGCCAGCTCGTGATCGGGCCCGGCGGCACGCGGCGGATTTACGGGCTGTTTCTGGTCGCGTTCGGCTGTTACTCCGTGGTGTGGACGGCGGCATGGTTTGGGCTGCGCGGCACCCTCTCGGCCGAGGTGGCCGGCGCAGTGCTCGGGGCGGCGGCCATGGCCGGCGTGATGGCGTGGGGCTTTGGCGCGGGCCGCGGATTCGCGCGGCTGGCTGCCATGCTGGTCCTCCTCAACGCGCTGGGATACTTCCTTGGCGAAGTCTGGTGGCGCTGGCTGAGCGGCGACGGCGGCGCGCAGCAGTTGGGCAGCCTCCTCAACCGGCCGCAGCGCCAGTTGCTCGCGATGCTCGGCTGGGGCGTGTTTTTTGGCGGCTTCTTCGGTGCCGGGATCGGCTACGTGATCTTCCGATGCCAGGACGAGATCCGCGCCCGCCTACAGACGGGCATTCCATTGAAGAGCGGCGGGTGAGCCTGCGCGTGATCCTAGTCCTAATCTTAATCCTCCCCTCTTACCCTTAATCTCCACCGTAAACGGCGGATCAGGATCAGGATCAGGATCAGGATTAGGATTAAGAGTAAGAGTGGGGGGGATGGAATCGTCGTTTGACACCCCCGCAGCCGGGCCGTATATGTCCCGCCGTCATTTGCTAAACCCAAAACTCGAAAAAACTATGCCCATCGCAGTTGGAACCAAAGCCCCGGATTTCGCCCTCAAGAGCAAAAGCGCCAGCGGCGTCAGCGACGTGAAGCTCTCCGCCAATTTCGGCAAGAAGAACACGGTCATCCTCTTCTTCCCGCTCGCCTTCACCGGCGTCTGCACCACGGAGATGTGCGACATCACCGCCGGCCTCTCCGCCTATGCGGGCCTCAATGCCGACGTCGTCGCCATCAGCGTGGACAGCCCCTTCGCACAGGAAGCCTGGGCGGAGAAGAACAAGATCGCCATCACCCTGGCCAGCGACCTGAACAAGACGACCGCCACCAGCTACGGCGTGCTGCTGCCGGACCTGGGCGGATTCGGCGCCGTCAGCGCCCGCGCGGCCTTCGTCGTGGACAAGAACGGGATCGTCCAATACAGCGAGCAGACGCCGACTGTGAAGGATCTCCCGAACTTCGCCGCTGTGAAGGAAGTCCTCGCCAAGCTCCAGTAACCCGCGGCGGCCCCGCGCCGTCCAAGACATTACCATGAAAGCACTCTCTCTCCTCTGCGCCACCGTCGCCGGGCTCGCCCTCACCGGCCTGACCGCCCTGGCGGCGGAACTCAAGGCCGGCGATCCCGCCCCGAACTTCAAACTTCAGGGCAGCGACGGCAAGACCTACAACCTCGCCGACTTCAAGGGCAAGCAGGCCGTCGTAGTCGCGTGGTTCCCCAAGGCCTTCACTGGCGGCTGCACTGCGGAGTGCAAGTCCATGCGCACCGACGGCGCGGTGCTGAAGAAGTTCGACGTGGCCTACTTCACCGCCAGCGTGGACGCGGCGGAAGGCGAGAAGGGCAACACCGCCTTTGCCAAGTCCCTGGACCTGGACTACCCCATCCTGAGCGATCCGAAAAAGGATACCGCCAAGGCGTTCGGCGTGCTGAATGAAAAAGGCATGGCCTCCCGCTGGACCTACTACATCGGCAAGGACGGCAAGATCCTGTTTGTGGACAAGGCCGTGAAGCCGCCCACCGCCGCGACCGACATCGCCGCCAAGCTGAAGGAACTCGGCGTGGCGGAGAAGAAGTAGTCCGCCGCAACCGCTCTCGCAAATCCCCGCCCCTCACCGGGCGGGGATTTTTTGTTGGGTGCCCGCCTTCCAGTGGCGGGGCCGATCTCCCGATGTTGGCGCCGCGCCGCCTTCACGAAGCGTCAAGGAGGAGGCGCGGTGCCACCGGCTGAAGCCGGAGTTCCGAACCCTCCCCGGGTCGAATATGGTCCTTGTCAGCACGTCAATGGTTGAGCTACCTACCGTTCGGTAAGTCATGGACCCATCCGCCAGCGCCACGCGGGACAACATCCTCGCCATCGCCCTCCGGCTCTTCGCCGACCGGGGGTATGCGGGCACATCCATCCAGGACATCGTGGACGGGGCGACGGTGACCAAGCCGGCGCTCTACTATTACTTTCCCAGCAAGGCCGAGCTGTATCAGGCCTTGCTGGACCGTGCCCACGACGAGCGGTTTCAACTGATGCAGGCGGCCGTGAGGCGGGGGAAGAACCTGTCCGGCAAGCTCGAAGAAATCCTCAACGCCCATTTCGAATTTCTCAAAAGCCACCGTGAACTCCTCGGGCTGGTCTATGCCACCGCCTTCGCCGCGCGCGGCGAGATGCCCAAGGAAATCCGCTACCTCGAAAAGTGCCAGCGCAACTTCAGCCTGGTGCGCGACCTGGTGCGGGAGGGGCAGCTCAACGGCGAACTCCGGCCGGCCCTGGACAGCGAACTGCTGGCCCGCGGCATCTTCGGCATGATGAACATGCACGTGCAGGCCGAACTCGTGCAGCCGGGCAAACTGCCAACCCGCAAGACCGCCCGGCAGATTGTGAAGCTGTTCCTGGACGGAGCGGCCGTGCCAAACTGAATTTCCATGCAACTACTGAAACTCCTCCTCCTCGCCACCTGCGCCGCGGCCCTCCTGACGGGCTGCAAGAAGCCCGATGCAGCCAAGGCCGCCGCCCCCCAGGCCATGCCCGCCACCCAGGTGGTCGCCATCGAAGCCCGCCGCGAATCCGTGGCGGAATCCCTCTCGCTCGTCGGCACGCTCGTGGCCAACGAGTGGGTGGAGATCAAGGCCGAGCTGGAGGCCGCTGTGGTGGAGATTGGCTACGACGAGGGCAAGCCCGTGCAGAAAGGCCAGCTCCTCTTCCGCCTCGATGAATCGAAGCTCACCACCGCCCTTGCGGAGGCTGAAATCAACCTCAAGCTGAGCAAGGTGAATCATGACCGCGCGCAGCAGCTCCTGCGCGACAAGACCATTTCCCAGCAGGAGTTTGACCAGCTCGCGTCGCGCTTCGAGTCCATGCAGGCCGCCATTGCGGTCCGGCAGCGCGAGCTGAAGGACACCAAGATACACGCGCCGTTCACAGGCGTTATGGGCGCGCGGAACGTCAGCTCCGGCCAGGTCATCAAGAAGGACACCGTGCTGGGCAACCTCGTGGATCTCGATCCCGTCAAGGTGGAGGTGAGCGTGCCGGAACGGTTCCTGAGCCTGCTCAAGCTCGACCAGACCATTGAACTGAAGGTCGCGGCGTTTCCCGGCCGGAAGTTCAAGGGGCAGGTCTATTTCATCGCGCCACAGGTGGAGACCAGCACGCGCACCGCGCTGGTGAAGGCCAAGATCGCCAACGCCGACCTCGTGCTGAAGCCCGGCATGTTCGCCAACCTCGACCTGACGCTCCAGCTTCGCGACGCCGCCGTGGTCGTCCCCGAGCCGGCCATCATGGTGAACGCGGACAAGGCGATGCTCTATGTCGTGGACAAGGACTCGAACGCGCAGCTCCGTCCGGTGAAGCTTGGCGTGCGGTCGGCGGGGGTGGTGGAGATCCTGGAGGGCGTCGAGGCGGGCCAGTTGGTCATCGTGGAAGGCGTGCAGAAGGTGCGGCCCGGCGCGAAAGTGAAGCTGGCCGGGCCGGAGTCGGCGGCGGCGTATGCTCCGAAAGCGCCCGTGGCTGGCAACTGACTCCTGCTCATAATCCTGATCCTAATCCTGCTCCTCCCATGAACGCCACCTTCGACCACGAGAAGCTCGAAGCCTATCAGCAGTCCCTCGCCTTCGTTCGTTGGTCTAACGCTCTTCTGGACAAGCTGCCCGCCAAGCTTTCTGTCTGCGACCAACTTGGCCGTGCCTCCACATCCGTCCCCCTGAACATCGCTGAGGGAAACGGCAAGTTCACCCCACCCGACCGGTGCCGCTATCTCGACAGCGCGCGCGGCTCGGCACTGGAATGTGCGGCGTGTTTGGACGTGCTCGTAGCAAAGGGCAAAGCCACGGAAGTGGAGGTAGAGCACGGCAAGCAACTGCTGCGGAGAATTGTGTCGTTGCTCGTGGGTTTGCTTCGGAGCAACTCGCCGGATCGCTTCCGCGAAGACGAAATCCCTTACCGGGTGGGAACAGAGCAAGATTAGGATCAGGATTAAGAGCAGGAGTCCGAAATGATATTACCTCAAATCAGCATCCGCCGCCCGGTGCTCACCACCATGATGAGCCTCGCGCTCATCCTCTTCGGCCTCATCGCGCTCCAGCGCCTGCCGGTGCGCGAGCTGCCGGACATTGATCCCCCCATCGTCAGCGTCACCACGGTCTATCCCGGTGCCAACGCGGCGGTCGTCGAGACCGAGGTCACGGAGCGGATGGAGGAGGAGATCAACAACATCGAGGGCATCAAGACCCTCACCTCCCAGAGTCGCGAGGAGGTCAGCACCATCACCATCGAGTTCGACCTCTCGCGCGACGTGGACCTCGCGGCACAGGACGTGCGCGACCGCGTCTCCCGCGTGCGCGGCAAGCTCCCTGACACCATCAAGGAGCCCATCGTCGCCAAGCAGGATGCCGACGCGCTCGCGGTCATCTGGATCGGCATGAACAGCGACCGTTACTCGCCGCTGGAACTCACGCAGCTCGCCGAGAAGCAGATCAAGAACCGCCTCCAGACCATCCGCGGCGTGTCCAATGTCATCATCGGCGGCGAGCAGCGCTTCGCCATCCGCCTATGGCTCGACTCGGAGAAGATGGCCGCGCACCAGATCACCGTGCTGGACGTGGACCGCGCGCTGAAGCAGCAGAACGTCGAGCTGCCCAGCGGACGCGTCGAGAACCTCGACCGCGAGATGACCATCCAGACGCGCGGCGAGCTGAAGTCGCCCGCCGAGTTCAACGAGCTGGTGGTCAAGAACACCGGCGTGAAGATCGTCCGGCTCCGCGACATCGGCGAAGCAAAGGCTGGCGTCGAAAACGAGCGCACCATCGCGCGCAACAACGGCCGCCCCTGCATCTTCCTGGGCATCGTCAAGCAGTCGAAAGCCAACACCGTGGACGTGGCGCACGGCGTGAAGGAGGAGGTCGCCCGCATTCGCGAATCCATCCCGCCGGGCATCGAGCTGGTCTTCAACTATGACGAGTCCATCTTCGTGGAGGCCTCCATCAGCGAGGTCTGGGAAACGCTGGGCATGGCCTTCGCGCTGGTGGTGGTGCTCATCTGGGTCTTCCTCGGCAGCGTGCGCTCCACGCTCATTCCGGCCGTGGCGATCCCGGTATCCATCATCGGCACCTTCGCCATCCTGCAGGCCTTCGGCTACTCGATCAACATGCTCACCATGCTCGCGCTGGTGCTGGCGATCGGCGTCGTCGTGGACGACGCCATCGTGGTGCTGGAGAACATCTACCGGCATATCGAGGCGGGCATGTCCCCCATGGAGGCGGCGAAGAAGGGCATGGATGAAATCGCCTTCGCGGTCATCACCATCACGCTCTCGCTCATCGTCGTGTTCCTGCCGCTGGCCTTCCTCAAGGGCGCGACCGGCCGGCTCTTCATGGAGTTCGCGGTCGCGGTCTGCGGCTCGGTGGCGGTGTCAGCCTTTGTCGCGCTGTCGCTGTCGCCCATGCTCGCGGCGCGCGTGCTGAAGCCCATCAGCGCCGACCACAAAAAGATTTTCTTCCTCCGCTGGTTTGACGCGGTGCTCGGCTGGTTCACCCGGCTCTATGGCGCGATCCTGCGCGGCCTGGTGGGGGCCGCTTCCGCCGTGCTGCGCCCATTCGTGGCGCTGGGCTGGTTCGGCCGCGCCACGGCCTTCGTCGGCACGCTGGCGGCGCTTGGCGCGATGATGTGGGCGCTGAATGTGCCATTGCTCGGCAAGCTGGAGGGCGAGTTCCTCCCCGAAGAGGACAAGGGCCGCCTGCTTTGCATGGTTTTCGCGCCCGAGGGTTCCACCAGCGAATACACCGACCGGCAGGTGCGTGAAATCGAGGAGATGCTCAAGAAGGTGCCGGAGGTGCAGGCCTATGGTGCGATCATCGCCTTTTCCATGACGGGCGCACCGGGCCAGGCGAACAGCGCCATCGCCTTCGTGCGCCTCAAGGACCAGAAGGAGCGCACGCGCAACGTCCGCGAGATCGTGAACGGCCCGGGCGGGCTGCGCATGCAGTTCTTCAACGAGATCGAGGGGGCCATCGCCGTGCCGAACATCCCCAAGGCCATTGGCCGCGGCTTCGGCGCGCCCTTCCAGCTTGTCATCCAGGCGCAGGACCTCGATGCGCTGAACGGCTACGTGAACGAACTGCTGGCCAAGCTCCGCTCCACCGGCTACCTCGTCAACGTCCGCTCCAGCTTCGAGGTCACCAAGCCCGAGCTGCGCCTCGACGTGGACCGCAACCGCGCCGCCGCGCTGGGCGTGAGCATCGAGGATGTGTCCCGCACCATGCAGATTCTCTTCGGCGGCCTTGATCTCAGCCGCGTGAAGCTTGATGGCAAGCAGTATCAGGTCATCACGCAGCTCCAACGCGCGTCCCGCCTCACGCCGCAGGACCTCGACCGCCTCTACGTGCGGAACCGGGACGGCCAGTTGATTCAGCTCAGTTCCATCGTGCGCCGCGAGTCGGGCAGTTCGCCGAATGTGGTCGAGCACTTTAACCGCATGCGCAGCGCGACCATCTCCGGCTCGCTCAACGGCGTCCCGCTCGGCACCGCCGTCGAGCGCGTCGAGGCGCTGGTCAAGACGGACCTGCCGCCCGGCTTCCTATACGACTGGACCGGCGAGTCCAAGGAGTTCAAGGACGCGTGGAAGGAATTCATGGTGGTGCTCGTGCTCGCGCTCATCATCACCTACATGGTGCTGGCCGCACAGTTCGAGAGCTTCCTGCACCCGCTCACCGTGCTGCTGTCCATCCCGCTGGCGGGCGTCGGCGCACTGGGCCTGCTGTGGTTTGTGGACTATCTGGGCAAGACCGGTGTGATCAAGGAGGTGCCGGCCATGAACATCAATCTCTTCAGCCTCATCGGCTTCGTGCTGCTCGTCGGACTGGTCACAAAGAACGCGATCTTGCTCGTGGAATTTGCCAACCAGGAAGTAGAGAAAGGCGTGGACCCGCGCCAGGCCATCGTGAGCGCCGGCACCGTGCGTTTGCGTCCCATCCTCATGACCGCGCTCTCGACCATCGCCGGCATCATTCCCATCGCCATCGGCTTCGGTGCCGGCGCGGAAAGCCGCCGGCCGATGGGTGTCTGCGTGATCGGCGGCATGTTGAGCAGCACGTTCCTGACCTTGTTTGTGGTGCCGGTGGTCTATACCGCCTTCAGCGCGGTGGCGGGCAAGTTCTCGAAGCCCGCCGCCGCTCCCGCTCCCACCCCGGCCCCGCCCGCCGAGGCGGTGCCGGTGAAGTGATCGCGTAGCACCCGCGCACCGCCCCGGGCGCGGCCCTCTGGGCCGCCGCGGCTGGCAGCAGGGAACGACATAGGAATGCCCGGAGCCTGTTCAGCAAGGTTGCCGCTGCGGCCCGGGGGCCGCGCTCCGGGGCAAGCGCGGACGCTTGCGGCACGGCCGGCCGGAGGCCGGCGCTACGCAGCGCCCGCGTCCTCGTCGGCTCGGCTTCGGGGGCAGTGTCAAGCTGCGCCCGGAAACGCCAATTCTCGCGGACTGTGCTCGCCTCGCGGACGCAATTTAACGTAGCCTTGCGCATGGATTTGCATTTGCAACGCCGCGCCGCTTTTGGCACTTCAGACTCACCGATGAGACGCCTTGCTTTCGTTCTGTTGATTGGTTGCGTCGTGGCCGCGACTGGCTGCCGGAATGACCCCGTTCCGCCCGCCGCCCCAAAGGCCGCACCCGCCGCGCCCGCCGAACCGGTCTTCCGCCTGCACTTCGCGGGCCTCACCCAGCTCGCGGCGGACACCAACTCCGCCAAGCTCAACAGCCTGCTCAACAACCCCGAAGCCGTCGCCACGCGGAAACAAATCCACGACCGGCTCGCGCTCACGCTGCCGGACACGCTCTTCGGCCCCGGCACCACGCGCCCGAACCACAGCGCCCTGCTCCGCCCGCTGCTGGATGAACTCGCGGCCAGCAAGTTCCTCTTCGAGACCTACGATGCGCAGGCCGCCACCTGGATGCTCACCGTTTTCCTCAACTCCGACCAGCGCACGAAGTGGAGCACGAACCTCTGGCAGGCTGCCGACACCGCTCCCGTGGGTCTCCCCGCCTTGGCCGCCGGCACCAGCGCCTGGAGCACCAAGACCAAGAGCGGACATTTCCTCACCCTGGCCTTGTTTGAGGACTGCCTGATGCTGCGCAAGAGCACGAGCGGCGAAAAGCCGCCGACCAGTGCCGGCGGCCCGCACCCGGCACTGTCCCCCAACGTGCTGGACCTCGTCGCCGACCTTTCGCGCCTGCAGGCCGCGCTCGACTTGCCCAAGACCTTCGCCTGGCCGCGCATCACCGTCAGCGTCATCGCCAAGGGCGAGACCCTCCGCAGCGAGGCCGTGCTCAAGTTCGCGAACCCCGCGCCCTGGAAACTGACAGCGTTCCATCTGCCGACCAACTCGGTCCGCGATCCCCTGATCAGCTTCACCGCGATTCAAGGTTTCGGCGACTGGCTCGCGCGCCTGCCGGAATTCAAGGAGTGGGAACTCAAGTCCACGCCCAACCAGTTCTTCACCTGGGCCCGGTCCGACGTGCCCTACAACCTCCTCGCCGCCGCGCCGATGCCCGACGCCTCGAACACCGTCGTCCAGATCGCGCCCCATGCCCTGCACACGCTCGGCACGAACGTGGCGAAAGCAGGCATCGGTCGCATCGCCTTCAGCACCAACCGCACGGAAATCGGGTGGGTCGGGATGCCGATTCTGGTGCCGTTCGTCCGCCCTGCCGCGGAACCGGGCAATGACTTCCTGCTGTTTGGCAGCATGGCAGGCATCATCCCCCAGGGACCCAACACCAACCCGCCGCCCGCCGAGCTGCTGAACCAGTTCCTCCCGCGCACGAACCTTGTCTATTACGACTGGGAAATCACCGAGGCGAAGCTCGCCCAATGGGTGCCGATCTTTCAGCTCACCGCCATGCTGTCGGCCCCGTCGTTCCCGGCGGCAGGTGCTGCCCATCCGTGGCTGCGGGCCGTCTCACCCAAGCTGGCCAACACCATCACGGAGGTCACCGCCATCTCGCCCACCGAACTGCGCGCGGTGCGCCGCTCCGACCTGGGGCTGACGGCGATTGAACTCACGGTGCTCGCGCGCTGGCTGGACAACCCGGCCTTCCCAGCCTTCGCCTATCCCACGAACATGCTGCCGGGGATGCCGCCCACTCCCGGAGCCCCAACGGTGAAACAGAAGTAGCCGTTGCGGCGTATTGCGTGTTGCGTGCCAGACACGAAATCAAACACGCAACACGCAGCACGTAACACGATTCACCTTTTCCTTCCGCCTCCACACATCGGCGGCTACGTTCGACCTTATGCTGAAACTCGGCGTCAACATTGACCACGTGGCCACGGTGCGCGAGGCCCGGTATCGCGGCCGCGGCTTCGGGGAGCCCTGCCCCGTCGCGGCCGCGCTCGTATGCGAGGCCGCGGGTGCGCACGGCATCACGGCGCACCTGCGCGAAGACCGCCGACACATCCAGGACCGCGACGTCTTCGCCCTGCGGAAGCAAATCTCCACCCGGCTGAATTTCGAGATGGCCAACGCGGAGGAGATCATCCGCATCGCCCTCAAGCTCAAGCCCGAGATCGTCTGCCTCGTGCCCGAGCGCCGGCAGGAAGTCACGACCGAAGGAGGCCTCGACGTGGCGCGCAATCTCGCGGCCCTCAAGAAGACCCGGCAGCGCATGAACGACGCAGGCATCGAAGTGAGCCTCTTCATCGCGCCCGATCCCATCCAGGTCGCCGCCGCCGCGATGGTGGGCAGCCAGTTCATCGAGCTGCACACCGGCACCTACGCCGAGTGCTTCGGCAAGGCCCGCGAACGAAAGGCCGAGCTGAAGCGCCTCGCTGCCGCCGCTGCCCAAGCCCAGGACCTTGGCCTCCAGGTGAACGCCGGCCACGGCCTGAACTGCGCGAATGTCTCGCCGCTCATCGAGGTGGCACCGCAACTGGTCGAACTCAACATCGGCCACAGCATCATCAGCCGCAGTCTGACCCTCGGGCTGGCCAAGGCGGTGAAAGAGATGCTCGCGGTGATGAAATAGCTCGCGCTCTCGCGGCGGCACAACGCACCGATGTTCAGGCGCAGCACGGCCCCTGAAGCCGAGCCGGCGAGGACGCCGGCGATACAGCCCGCAGGACGCGGATGCTACGTAGCGCCGGCCTCCGGCCGGCCGTGTCGCAAGCGTCCTCGCTTGCCCGGTCTGCCGAACTACGGAGGCATGCGCGGATGCAGGAGCAATGCAGACCGCCGGAGTCGAACCCCCTCACCCTGCGAGGCACGAGCGGGGAGAGGGATGGGGAGAGGGGCGCTTCGACAACGGCTCGATATGTTTCGACAGGACGCACCTCCTCTCCCCGGCCCTCTCTTCCTTTCCATGGAGGAGAGGGAGAAGTGCCTAGCAGCCGGATGGTGCGGTTGGCAGAAGCGCAGCCACGTTGCCTCATGGAAAAAAGACGCCGAAGGATTCTGAGTCGGCAGGCATGGA
>CAZCBE010000173.1:0-11160 GCA_964496695.1 uncultured Klebsiella sp. | reverse complement strand
CAAACTTCCACCCTCTCAAGAGGTTGCAGCTAATTTCCGAACACCCTCTGAAAGGGTCGAACTGGAAAACCGCTCCCCGTGGGTTTCACCCACGGCTATTCACCTTGAAACCCTCCGGGTTTCTCCATTTGGCCGGAGACGCCTTGCAAGAAACTGAACTGCGCCTTCAGCTCAGGGCCGAGGCTGGCGGCTCGGTCGCGCGGGCAAGCGAGCACGCTTGCGGCACGGCCGGCCGGAGGCCGGCGCTACGTAGCACCCGGGTTCAGCGCGTCCGGGCAAACATCTCGCGCCAGAGCCGCTCCGAGCGCGCGGTCAGAAACAGCAGCGCGGCGCGGGCGGTTGGCTGGAACAAGGCGCGCTGCACCCAGGCCGCCCAACGCAGCCGACGGGTGAAATGACGGTCACAGGCCGTGGCGATTTGCGCCTGCGCCTCGCTCCAGCCTGATTCTCCCCGGCTGAACTTCACGAGCGGTTCGAGGGCCAGTTCGGCGGACTCAAAGGCCATGGACATGCCGTTGCCGGTCACCGGTGGAATCATGGTGAGCGCATCGCCCACGCTACAGTCGTGCCGCTGCATCGCCTGCTGCGGTCGCAAGCACAGGCCAGCCACGGAGCAGAAGGAGGTCTCGTCAAACTGCGCTCCGGCCAGCCGCGTGCGCAGCACGGAATCCACCGGGCCGCCCAGCCAGTCGCGCCAGCGCTGCGCGAGATCGGGCACCGTCGCCGCACTGCGGAAGAGGCCGCAGATGTTCACCTCGCCGCCCGGCAAGCGGCACAGGCCGACATATCCGGCGGGCACGAAGTGCATTTCGAGATCGGCGGTGAGTGCGACACCGCGCGCATGGACCTTCAGGCCGAACAAGCGCCAGCCTTCCGTCACGGGCTCCGCACGCCGGCCACTGGCGCGCACCACGCCGGGGCCGAACTCGCCGGACCAGCGGGAGCCAGTGCGCAGGTCACCGCCGAGGCGTTGAAACTCGTTCGCGAGCCAGTCATCCAAGACGAAGCGCGCCACGCACAGGGCGGCTTCAGGGAGCGGGCGGGCCGCAACGAGCGACTTGTTAGCGAAGAACGCGGCGCTCTCGGCGATGCCAGTGCCAGCGGTTTGCAGTCCCTTCAGCAGCCCCAGCCGGGCGAGGGATTGCTGGCCGCCGCCGCTGATGAATTCGCCACAGACACGGTGTCGCGGATAGCGGCCCGCCTCCCAGACTGTGACCGCCACGCCACGCTGACGCAGGCCGATGCCCAAGGTCAGCCCGGCGAGGCCGCCGCCCACAATGGTGATGGGTTCAGGCATGAGGACGGTCGGAATGTCGGTTCCGAATCCCAAAGGGATTCCGGCCCAAAGCCCGGGGTTGCGCGTGCCGTGCCGTAGCGCAGCGAAGGCAGGAGGCACGAGCTACCCCGGGGGGAGCGGATTGAACTGAGACAACCCCAACGGGGTTGTGGCCAGATGAGAGCGGCGGGCCACAACCCCGTTGGGGTTGAAAGCAATGCGGATGGTTAACCCAGGGTAGCTCGTGCCTCGCAACCCTGGGCTGGAGGCCACAATCCCGTTGGGATTGAGAAAGGGCCGCGACTGCAATTGTGCGCTTGGATGATCGCTGGCTAACGCACGTTTCTGCGGCCTGAAGGCCGCGCTCCACGTCCTCGGTGCCCGCCTGTTTTGGAGTTGGGGATGAATTCTCGGAAGGCATTTGGACTAGACAGTTCGTTGCGCGAGGAAGCGATGGCTGAACAGGCCGGCGGGCTGCTCGCTCAGTTGCCATTCACCGCCGCCCGGCCAGAGCGCCGAGAGGTCGTGAGCAGCGAACCCCGCGCGCACGCTGATGGCTGCGTCGTGCTGCGTGACGCGGTTGCAACCGATGAGCCAGAGGAGCCGGCAGGCGGCGAGCGCGAGCGGCGAACGGCGCGGTTCGCAGGCGAGGAACAGGTTCGTCCGCGCGCTGGCCAGCCGCAGCAAGGTCGCCAATCGTTCGTCTTGAAAGTGGTGGAGGAACAAATTGGCGAGCATGAAGTCCGCGACGGGGGAGGGTTGTGCCAGCCAGGTGAAGACATCGCTGGCCACGCTTTCGACCGACCAGCCAAGTTCCGCAAACTCGCGTCTCGTCTCTGGAGAAATCAAGTTTTGGCGGT
The DNA here is from genome assembly GCA_964496695.1 of uncultured Klebsiella sp. Lineage (GTDB taxonomy): Bacteria > Verrucomicrobiota > Verrucomicrobiia > Limisphaerales > SXTU01 > SXTU01. The sequence goes on along the minus strand of CAZCBE010000173.1, from coordinate 9,024 downwards.
CCACGAACGTGACTTGAACGGATACACCGAGTGGGCTCCAACTCCGTGCCAAACGTAGCATCAAGGTCCCGTCGCCCGCACCGAGTTCAACGATCCGGAGCGGTTGAGCGCGCGCCGCCGTGGGAGTGAGCGCTGGCCGAAGCGCACGCGCGAAGATGCCCGCGTGGCCCATGATGCGGTTCAACCGCCGCAGATCCGCGCGTGAACCCACGGCTTCGGGATCGGCGGGCGGAAGGTCGTCGAGGAGTTCTGGTTCGACGAGTCGGCGCATGGCTCAGTCCACTTTCAACAGCGCCCCGTGGCAACTGAAACCCGCGCCGAAGGAAGACAGAAACCACCAGCCGCCCGGCGTGCTTTGCGCGAGCGCGCGCTCCAGCACGAACAGCACGAACGGGCTGCTGACGTTGCCCACGTCGCGCAGGACAGCGGCGCTCAGCGACACGTCGGCCTCGCTGAGGCCGAGGCGCTTTTGCAGGGCGGCCAGCACTTCGCGACCACCGGCGTGCAGCATCCACCCGGTGAGTTCATCACGACGTAGCGGGTGGCGGTGGAGCATCCCGGCGAGCAGGTGCTCGACGTGCTTGGCGGCCAGCACGGGCACTTCGCGTGAGAGGATGTTTCGCAACATGCCGTCCCGTTGCTCGAAGCGCAGGTAGTCGCGGTCCGCCGGGCTGAGCAGGGTGTCCGCCGTGGTCCACTGCACGCGGCGCGCGTGCGGCAGCGGCGCGGCGGACACGACGGCCGCGCCCGCGCCGTCCCCGAACAGGCAGGCGCTGATGAGCACGCCAGGGTCGTCATCGAGATAGAGCGCCGCGCTGCACACCTCGACACATACGGACAAGACATGCCGCGCCCCGCCACCGGCCAGCAAGGCCGCCGCCGTGCGCAGATTGGGCAGCGCCGCACCGCAGCCTAGCCCGACCAGATCGAGCGCTTGTGCGTCCGCGCGCAGGCCCAGCCGCTCACTCACGTAGCTCGTGAGCCCGGGACAAAGGTAACCAGTGCAGGTGCTGATGAGAATGGCGTCCACGTCCGCCGACGTGAGGCGGGCGGCGTCGAGGGCGCGCTCGGCGGCCAGCGTGGCCAGCGTGGGCGCGTGCCGGGCGAAGCGGGCGTTCAATACATCAGGCGTGAGCTGGAAGGCCTCGGTCAGTTCCGTGACCGCGAGGTGGCGCGTGGCGATGCCGTTTTCACCTGAAAGCACCTTGCGCAGCAGCGCGTGGGAGCGGGCGCTGAGCTGGGGGAACTGAGGCGAGTGTTGCAGCGCGGTCAGACATTCCGCCTGCGTGAAGCCCCGGGGCGGAACCGCTGTGCCGAGTCCGGTCAGATACATGGGCCACCATGCTGGTGGTGAGGGCCGTAAGCAAGCGGGACAAGGACGGCGCAGGGCGCAGGGGCGCATCTTGGCACTGCCCCCGCCCTCGCCACGCCGGGCAAGCGAGGATGCTTGCGGCACGGCCGGCCGGAGGCCGGCGCTACGTAGCGCCCGCGTCCCGCGGGCCGTGTCGCCGGCGTCCGCGCCGGCTCGGTTTCGGGGGGCAGTGTCAAGATGCGCCCAGGGCGCAGATCAGGTTTTGGGTGCTCTCATTAGCACCCGGCTTCAGCCGGTAGGGGCGACCGCACGCTGGCCAGCCGTTTCAACGGCTTACGCCAGCCGCACCGGCCGCCTGCTGGGGCAAACCGTTGAAACGGTTTGCCCTCGCACCACCCGCTTTCTTTCACCCGGCTCAAGCCGGGTGCTAATGAGATCCTGCGAGGTGCTCAAAACCTGATTTGCGCCCACGACGCACCGGGTCGGACATCTGCCTAGTTGCGGCAGGCAGACGCCTGCTCAAAGCATAGGGTTGCTCACTTCGGAGAGCCGCACGAGGTTTACGCCGCAGTCAACCGCGTGGTCCGCGCTTCACCAGAAACGCAGGCGACGCATCAACGAAAGGAAAACCGTTATGAAATCGAAACCTGCCTGCCGGCTCGCGCTCGTCGCTGTTTTGAGCGCCTTGCTGGTCACCGGGGCGGCTTTGCAAGCCTCGGAAACGGACGAACGCATCGAGGCCACCGCCAAGAAGTCCTATGTGTTCAAGACCTACCTCAAGGACGACTCGGTCAAAGTCGTCTCGAAGAACGGCCTCGTCACCCTGACTGGCACCGTCCAGTCCGAAGCCAACAAAACCCTGGCCCAGGACACCGTGGAAGGGTTGCCCGGCGTCACGGCCGTGGACAACCGCCTCAAGATCAAGGGTGAAAGCCACGTCGAACGCTCGGACGGCTGGCTGAGCACCAAGGTGAAGTCCTCGCTGCTCTTCCATCGCAGCGTGAGCGCCACGAAGACCGAGGTAACGGTGCGTGACGGCATCGTCACCTTGCGGGGTGAAGCCGCGAACCAGGCCCAGAAGGAGCTGACCACGGAATACGCCAAGGACATCGAAGGCGTGAAGGAGGTCAGAAACGAGATGACGGTGGCGGCGACGGAGGCCCGCCCGGCGGAAACGCTGGGTGAAAAGATTGACGACGCGTCCATCACGGCGCAGGTGAAGGCCTCGCTGTTCTCGCATCGCTCGACCAGCGCTCTCAAGACCAAGGTCGAAACGGTCAATGGCGTGGTAACCGTCAGCGGCATCGCAAAGAACGCCGCGGAAAAGGACCTGGTCACCAAGCTGGTGGCCGACGTGAAAGGCGTCATCCGGGTGGTCAACAACATGACCATCAGCCCGGTGGCGGTGAACTAAACGGACTGCTTCCTGCGGCGGGCGCACCCGCGCCCGCCGCAGCGAACAGTCACTATCAAACAGGCTTATGTTATACACGATTGCCATCGTTCTGCTCGTGCTGTGGGCGTTGGGATTGGTCAGCAGCTACACGATCGGCGGCTTCATCCACTTCCTGCTGGTGGTGGCGCTGGTCATGGTGCTGGTGGACTTCATCTCCCGGCGCAAGCGTCCCCTGTAGTAACCGCTGCACCGCCGCGCGCCGCGAGCTAACAACCCTGCGCCCCCGGGCGCAGAACTTATCATGAAAACCTTGTTTACAGCCGAGGCGATTTCCAAAGGCGGGCGTTCCGGGACCATCAGTTCGCCAGATCAGGCCTTGAACGTGACGCTGGGCAATCCGCTGGACCCGGGCGCGGTGCAACGCGGCCCGAATCCCGAACTGCTGTTCGCCGGGGCGTATTCCGCCTGTTACCATGGGGCCCTGACCAATGCCGCGCGCCGCCTGGGCAGTCCGGTGGCAGACTCCACGGTGCGTTGCCTGGTGAGCCTGCTCGAGGACAGGGGCGGAGGGTATCGCCTGGGAGTGGAGTTGCATGCCCGGTTGGCCGGCATGGATGCGGCGCGGGCACGACGCATCATGGAGGAAGCGCACCAGACCTGTCCTTACTCCAAAGCCCTGCGCGGAGAGTGCACCATCCGGCTGGTGGTGGATTAGCGGCGGACAGCCCGCAGAACGAACCAGGCTGACAATTTACGGTGCAAACTGCGCCTTCACTTTCACCGTCCTGTGGACGGCGAAGACCAGCAAGCCACGCGCCAAATCAAAAAATCCGGTGTCCGCCTCGTCATGGCGGGGACCAAATCTCGAAGCCACCCTTATGAAACTCAAACCCTGCCTCCCGTTCCTGCTGAGCCTGGCCTGCCTCGCGGCGGCCTGCAAGAAACCCGAAACGACCGAGCAAAAGCTAGAGAAGGTCCAGGAAAAAGCCGCGCAAGCCGCAAAGGAGATGAAGGACTACACTTACGCGCAAAAAGCGGAGTTCGTTGAAAAGATGCAGGCCAGGCTCAAAGAGATTCACCAGGAGCTCGATCAACTGGCCGCCAAGGTGGAGAAGTCCAGCGACGCGGCCAAGGCCGAGGCCCGGCCCAAGCTCCAGGCGTTGCGCGAGCAGGCGGCCCGGCTGGACAAGCAGCTCGACGAGGTCAAGAACGCCACGGAATCCACCTGGAGCGAGGTCAAGGCCGGGATGAAGAAAAGCTATGACGAACTGAAGGAAGGCTTCGACAACGCCCGCCGGTGGCTGAGCGAAAAGATCGCCCCATGAGCCTGCCCCGACTGAACGCGGACTGGCTCGGGTGGTCCAACCTGAGGCGGGGGTGGTCGGTGCAGCAAATCGAGGGAGCGCATGAAGTCTGACGATCACGCAGCGTGGCGGGCTCGACCGCCGGTCAAGGACGGCTGGGAATCGCCGCGCCGCATTCAGTCCCTCGCCTTGCTCGTCGCCACCGCCCTCGGTGTCGCTGTCAGTTTCCACCTGGCCCTGCCGTTTGCGGCCGCGTTTGCCTGGGCGCTGGCGCTGGCGGTCCTGTTCGCCCCGGTGCATGGCTGGCTGGAGCGCCAGCTCAGGCAGCCCAGCCTGGCGGCACTGACCTCGGTGCTGCTGGCGGGCCTGATCGTGGCGGGGCCGACGGTCTTCGTCGGGCAGCGGCTCATCGTGGAGGCCACCAAGGGGGCGGAACTCATCCGCACCAAAGTCGAATCGGGCGAATGGCGGCGGGCCGTGCAAGCCCAGCCCCGCCTGGCCCCCATCGCCGACTGGATCGAGCGAAGAGCGGACCCGCCGGGAACCCTCAAAGACCTCGCCACCTGGCTGACCGTGACCACCGGGGCGATTGTGCGCGGCTCGGTGGTGCAGGTGATCGGCTTCGCGCTGACCCTCTATCTGCTCTTCTACTTCCTGCGCGACCGGCAGGTTGCGCTCGCATCATTGCGGTTGTATTCGCCGCTCACCCATCCCGAAATGGACCGGCTGTATGCCCGCATCGCCGACACCATCTTCGCCACCGTCTATGGGACGCTGGTGGTCGCCGCCGTGCAGGGCCTGCTCGGCGGGCTGATATTCTGGTGGCTCGGGCTGCCGGTGCCGCTGCTCTGGGGTGTGGTGATGGGACTGCTGGCCTTGGTGCCGGTGCTCGGCGCCTTCGTCGTCTGGATACCTGCGGCCTTGTTTCTGGCACTGGAGGGAAACTGGATCGGGGCGGTCGTTCTCACGGTGTGGGGGGCCGTCGTCATCGGGGGCATTCACAATGTCCTCTATCCCATTCTCGTCGGCAACCGGCTGCAGATGCACTCTGTCCCGGCGTTCATCGCCATGGTCGGCGGGCTGATCTTGTTCGGCTCGGCGGGACTTATTCTGGGGCCGGTGGCGCTGACGATTACCTCCGTGCTGCTTGAAGTCTGGCGCAACCGGGCCGCCGGCCGTGCGCCGGCCAAGCCGCGATCCCGCACCCAGCCTGCGCCGGCCACGACGAACGAACTGGATGAAGGTTGCCCAAGCGAGCCGGCCCAACCGCAACCTCACGCACGGGCGGACACCCTGGCCCCGACTACAGTCCACGGATGAAGCCAGCCCCCATCGCGCCCTGAAGCCTCAACGCGGCGCGCCGCCGCCTGACAGCCGTGCTCATGCCGCATCGGAGATACCTGTTGATCCTGGCTGTTCTCTTTGGAATTTGGTGGACCGCGCTGGCCATCCACCCATGGCACTTCAAGCCCTGGCTGCTGGAGAACGTCCTGGCCGTGGCGGGGGTGGGGCTTCTCGTCGGCTATCACCACCGGCTGCTGTTCTCCCGTGTCTCCTATACGCTGATCTTCGTGTTCATGTGCCTGCATCAGGTGGGCGCGCACTATTCTTATGCCGAGGTGCCCTATGACGTGTGGTTTCAGCAGCTCACGGGACGGACCTTCAACCGCCTCATCGGCTGGGAGCGCAACAACTTCGACCGCGTGGTGCATTTCTGCTACGGCCTGCTGCTGGCGTATCCGGTGCGGGAGATCTTTCTGCGCGTGGTCAACGTGCGCGGTTTCTGGGGCTATTTCCTGCCGCTCGACCTGACCATGTCCTCCTCGATGCTCTTCGAGCTGCTGGAGTGGGCCGCCGCCGCGGTGTTTGGCGGCGGGCTCGGCCAGGCGTATCTCGGCACGCAGGGCGACGAGTGGGACGCGCACAAGGACATGGCGCTGGCCAGCCTCGGTGCATTGATCGCCATGGGCATCACAGCGGCCATCAACTGGCGATTCCAACGCGACTTCGCCCAGGAGTGGGCGGAAAGCCTCCGCGTGAAGCACAAGGCCCCGCTGGGCGAGGACGAGCTGGCCCGCATGGCGCGGCATCAGAAATGAGGCGGGCCGGAATCGGTCTCGTGCCGGTCGGCTAGGGAAGGAGCAGGAGCAGGAATACGAGCTGAGCAGCCGCTGCTCAGACATTGATTGCATTGCACGCCCTAGGATGACATCCCGTCTGTCGTTGGACTTATACCTAGCTTCCAGTGGGCATTATACCTAGAGCCAAACAGGGTTGTTCCACCGGCGAAATCCGCCGAGCTTAATCCAGCAGCAAACCGCGTAATCGGCTCTTCTCAGGCAAGGACGAGGACGCACCACCAAAAGGAAAAACCGTCATGAAAACGAAATCACCCCGCTGGCTCGTCCTCCTGGCCGTCGGCACCGCCCTGCTGATCGGCAGCGCTCCGTTGCGCGCCACGGAGACAGACAACCGCATCGAGGCTTCCGCGAAGAAGTCCTACGTGTTCAAAACCTATCTCAAGGATGACGCCGTCAAGGTCGTGTCCAAGAACGGCACCGTCACCCTGACCGGAACGGTGATGTCCGAGGCCAACAAGAGCCTGGCCCAGGACACCGTGGAAGGCCTGCCCGGGGTCTTGAGCGTGGACAACCGGCTGAAGGTCAAGGGTGAAGGCCAGGCCGAACGCTCGGATGGATGGATCATCACGAAAGTGAAATCCACGCTGCTGTTCCACCGCAGCGTCAGCGCCACGAAGACCGAGGTGCTGGCCCGTGACGGCATTGTCACCCTGCGGGGCGAAGCCTCCAGCGAGGCCCAGAAGGAACTGACCGCCGAATACGCCAAAGACGTCGAAGGCGTCAAGGACGTGATAAACGAGATGACGGTGGCCGGAACTCCGCCCGCGTCACCGGAGCGGACGGTCGGGGACAAGATTGACGATGCCTCCATCACGGCGCAGGTGAAAGCCTCGCTGCTCTCGCATCGCTCGACCAGCGCCCTCAAGACGAAGGTGGAGACGATGAACGGCATCGTCACGGTCAGCGGCATCGCGAAGAACGCCGCGGAAAAGGACCTTGTCACCAAGCTCGTCAGCGACATCAAGGGCGTGGTCCGGGTCGTGAACAACATGACCATCAGTCCCGTGGCGGCGAACTAAACCGGCGGCCGGTGGCGGCCAGCCATAACCAAACCCAGGCGTATGTTATACACGATTGCAATCATCCTGCTCCTGATGTGGGCATTGGGACTGGTGAGCAGTTATACGATCGGCGGGTTCATTCACCTTCTGCTGGTGGTGGCGCTCGTCATGGTGCTGGTGGACTTCATCTCCAGCCGGCGGCGCACGCCTTGATGGACGGTCAAACTCAACCCAAGCACTGCCATGAACACCAAGAACATCCTGGCCACCCTCATGATCGCCCTCGGCATCGTGGTGCTGGCCTATTCGGGCATCACCTTCAAGACGCCCGGCAAGCCGGTCGAGATCCTCGGCCTGCGCATTGAAACCACGGAGAGCCACTTCATCCCGCCCGCCGTGGGCGCGGTGTCGCTCGTCGGTGGCATCGTGCTGCTGGTGATGAAACCGCGGCAGGTCTGAAGCCGGTTCTCCCGCGGAACAAACGGGACGTGCTGACTTCGAGGCCGCTCTTCCTCACAGGAACGGGAGAATCGGGGAAGAGTAAGATTAGGATTAAGAGCAGGAACCTGAGGCGCGGTTGCCGCTCGTGATTCTGATCGAGCGCCGGCGGCGGCCTAGCTCGGACGTGACAGGTGGGCCACGGCGGCGGCGATGGTGTTCACCGACTGGAGGATCTTCTTGGCCTCGCCCGTTTCCGCGATCTTGAGGCCGAAGTTCTTGTCGAGGGAAACGACGAGCTGGAGGGCGTCCACGGAGTCCAGCCCCAGACCGTCGGGACCGAAGAGCGGGGCGTCGTCCGCAATGTCGGCGGCACCAATCTGGAGCATCAGGCTGTCCACGATCATCACCTTGATGCGCTGTTTCAGGTCTGGGTTGTCGGTCATGGATGCAAGCGGTCCTGTTGTTTGTCGAAAGCGTGTGGCGCGCGCCGAAGAGGGACAAGCCAAAACCCGCGCGTGTGAATTCAGGGCGGCGGCCCGGTCTGCGCCGTGTAGGCGCTGAAGATGCCAATTTCCAGGTGGCGCTGGACCTTGACGAAGCCCGCGCCCTGCATTGCCTCCAGAATCATGGCCGGCGGCACGCAGGCATCAATCGTCTCCCAGTAGTAGGACATCATCTCGCGGGCATCCCGGCTGCCGGTGATGAGCCAGGACAGCCCGGGCAGGATGTCCCGAAAATAGCAGCGTGCCACCAGCAGCCCGACCCGGGTCTGCGGACGGCTGATCTCCAGAATCAGCAGCCGTCCGCCCGGACGGAGGACACGCCGGTATTCGGCGAAGGCGAGCCCCAGGTCCGCCACATGCCGGAGGGCGTAGCCCATGGAGAGAAAGTCGAAGCTCCCGTCGGGGAACGGCAGCGCCTCCGCGCGGCCGAGGTGAAATTCCGCCGCGAGGGATTTGCGCGCCTCACCCACCATGCCCTCGCTCGGGTCCACCCCGCACACCCGGCCCCGTCCGTCCGTCACCTCGATGATGGCCCGCGTGACGGCCCCGGTGCCGCAGGCCACGTCGAGCACGTCCATGCCCGGCCGCAACCCGGCCTGCTGCAAAGCGCGTTTACGATGGAAATGGCCAGTGCCGAGGAAGCCGATGCGGCCGATGCGGTCGTAGTGCGCCGCGCCGCGATTGAACAGTTCGTGGACAAAGGTGCGTTTGCCGGCTTCGTCCGCGTAGCGGTCGGCGAGGGTCTCGTGGGGGCGCATGATCAGTCTGGCGTGGAGCGCCCGGTGCGATTCACCAGCCAGCATGGCACAGCCCGCCGCCACGCGCAGAGTTTATTCCGCCGGAACGACGGGCACAGCTTGACACTGCCCCAAAAGCCCCCGGAGCGCGGGTCTGTGACCCGCAGCAACGTCCGATTGGCCGTCCCC
>CAZCBE010000172.1:0-11291 GCA_964496695.1 uncultured Klebsiella sp. | reverse complement strand
CGGTTCAATCAAAGGCGTAAAAACCCAACAATCTGAGGTTCTGAAAGAGCCTCCAATGTCTGGATATCCCCACTCCTTCATCCAAAACTTGCTGCTCAACTCTCCGCAGAGTGACGACGATTTGTTTCGGTCGATTCCGTAGATGCCCGTGATAGCGACATGGTCTTCTGCCCACGAAGTTCGCTGGGATGTCCGGTGATTTGTATTAGCGGGAATGCCACCATTCTGACTTCGGAGCAACTCAACGTATGCCTTGGGCAATCGGTAGCCAAGCTCGCTCTGCACTGACTCAATCATCTCATCGGTTATGGGAGCGCCAACATACTCCTCCCTCGCGTAGTCCGAGTCTTCCCAAAAGGTAGTCAAATCGAAATTGCCCATACGAGTAGCCTAATAGGCGCTGACCTGTGGAAGGAATTGCATTCAGCGAGGACTATTTCCCCGGCGTGAGTTCAAAATGCAGCTTCTTCGGCTGGGCGGCGGCGCGGATCTTCGCGTCCGCGGCCTCCACCTGCTTGGTGAGGGCGGCGAGGCGTTCCTTCAATTCGGCGGTGGCTTCCGGGGCGCTGGCGGTGCGGGAGAGGCCGCGCCACTGGCCCACGAGGCCTTCCTTGGCGTTGACCTCGGCGAGCACGGCCTTGCCCTGCGCGGCGATGGCACCCTGGCCGAAGGCAGTGAGGTTGATGCCCTGCGCGAGGTCCTTCGCGCTCACGGTGCCGAGTTCGGTGGCGTTGACTTTCAAGGTGTAGCTCGCGGCGGTGAGGCCGGTGACCTTGAGGGTGTATTGGCTGAGTTCGAGGATGGGCGGGTAGAGGGGCAGGACGGCGCGGGCGTCGTCGGGGATGGGGAAGGGCAGCGAGTCATCGAGGCGGTCAAAGGCGAGCGTGCCGCCGGCTGACTTCACGTCGCTCACCACGCAGCCCTTGGCCTCGGTCACCTTGCCCTGCGCGTCCAGCGTCACGCTGCTGACAAAGCCGTTCGCGCCCATTTCCCTGAGCAACGCCGCCGCCATGGTGAGCTGGCCCGGAGGTCCGGGATGGACGGGGTCGCCCTGCATGGAGACGAGGCGCGAGGTGCTCTTGTCCTGCGCGTCGAGGAAGGCGCGGAGATGCTGGATGCCGGCGAGGCTGTCGTCCTTCGCGGCCACCTTGAGCGGGGGAAGGGCGTTCGCGATGGTCTCGCGGACCTTGTTCGTGCCCCAGATGTCGAGCAGCGGGTGGAACTGGTCGGCGAAGGGCGCGTTCTGGCTGGCGGCGAAGTTCTTCAGCGCGGCGGCGAAGAGGTGGAGCTTGGTGTTCCCACCCGGCTTGAGGTTGGTGTCGCCGTTGTTGATGGGGCTGGAAGTGAAGAAGACGGGGCGCGCGGGGACGGCCTTGATGCGCTGGCTGAGGGTGCCCATGTTCGTGATGAACTGCTCCACGCTGAAGCCGCCCTGGTCGTTCATGCCCAGCTCGACGGAGACGACGGTGGGCCGCCACGGCGCGATGTCCCAGTCGAAGCGCGCGAGGACCCGGGGGATGGTGTCGCCGCCGACGCCGGAGTTGCGGAAGCGGAAGGTGAGCTTGGGGTAGCGCGCGAAGCAGAAGGCCTCATAGTAGTTCGAGTGCAGGTGCTGGGCGGTGATGCTGTCGCCGGCCATGACCCAGGTGTCGCCGTCCTTGAGGGGGAACTCGGCGGTGGCGGCGGGGGACGGCAGGGCGACGGCGAGCAGCGCGGCGAGCGAGAGGCCGCCGAGGAAACGGGCGCAGGGATGAGGCATGGCGGACTGTGGGAATCAGGCGGTGGGGATGTCAACTGTGGCGTGGCTGAGAGGGAGATGAAGGGTTGAAGAGTTGAAGAGTGAAGGGGTTGGCGTGTGCCTGAGGAGGATTTCCGAAAAGACATTTTTACCACAGAGACGCGATGAACACAGAGAAAGGCCAGCGAGGCAAAATCTCTGTGTTCATCGCGTCTCTGTGGTCGAATTGTGCGGCTCCACGGCCACCGGAGCGCGGGCGTCCTCGCCCGCTTTGCGCGCACGGACGCCGAAACGGTGCGAATCCTTTGCTGACGTAGGCACGCGCAAAGCGGCCCGGGCCGCGCTCCTTTCAGGTGCCTTGCAGGCGGGGCTTCCAACGGGCGATGACCAGCCATGCCACGAGTGCGCCGATCACGCCGCCGGCGTGGCAGCAGACCACCGGCGTGCCGACGGAGCCGAGGTGCCAGGAGGCGAGCAGCACACTGCCAAGCATGGTTTCGATGCCGCATTTGATCACGGTGCCGAGGAAGCACACCCAGCCGGTCACGCGGAGCGTCCGATCACGGGAACCCACGATCATCTCCAGGCCGCTCACGACGGACAGGCCGTGCGCGATGGCGGAGATGCCGCCCAGCCCGGTGGTCCAGACCATCGGTGCGGCCCAGAGGGTCACGAGCACGCTGCCGACCGTGGTGGCGAGCACGTAGCCGAGCCGGCGCGTGCGGGAGGACTCGACCAGGCCGAAATACACGAGCAGGAACCCCGCGCTGTCCATCAGCAGGTGATACCACGAGACGTGGATGAACGGATGCGTGAGCAGCCGCCACCACTCGCCGTCGAACACCCGGCCGGGAAGGAGCATCAGCGACACCGCCGGGGAACCGCCGAGCAACGGCAGGTTCAGCAGCGCGAGCAGGCCGGCGAAGCACCACAGCTCTTGATGGCGCTGGCGTTCGGGGCGAGCAGAAGCGGGGCTGGCCTCGGTGATGGCCGGCGGCAGGGCTGATTCCCAATGCAGGTCGGCAGCCTGCCGCCGGACGTCGCCCTTCCCCATGAACCACGCTCGGAGTCCCGGCTTCAGCCGGTGGAACGCGCCTGCGATCCAGACGCTGCGCAGAACGTCTACCGATGATCGGACGCCCCACCGCCTAAAGGCGGGACTCCATACCAGCGGCACGGGAGCCGACGGACATTCGTATGAATCTGGGGCGATGGGGTTCATGGGTGGAAAGTCGTTTCGGGATGGCGGCCGGAGCCGCCATCCCGAGGTGAAGGGCGGACGTTACTTCTCGTTCTCGTTCTTGTTCCGCTTGAGCCGCGCGAGGCCGGCCATCAGCACCACGAACAACGGCCCGACCGGGCTGCTGCCCAGGCCGAAGTCGTGGCTCTGCGAGGAGCGCGTCGCGGGCGGACGGGCGTTCGAATCCGTGCGCGGAGCGGGCGAGGCGTTCGGCGTGAAGGCCGGGCGCGCCTGCGGAGCGGTGCTCGCTGCGGGCGCTGGTGCGGCCACCGGCGGCTGCGGGCCGAGATCCGCGAAGGCCTTGCTGCGCAGCGTGTCGAAGTTCGCGCGGACCACTTCCTGCGCCTTGCGGTCGCGCTCGGTGCGCAGGACGTTGTTGCGGGCGATCTTCCAGCGCTGGAACTCGGCGTCGTTTTCCAGCACGAGGAACGACGTGTATTCCGTCACGATGGAGTAGGCCTCGCCGAGGCGCACGACCTCGTCCACCACCGCCGCGCGGCTGCCGTTGCGGTCGGCGTCCTTGAGCAGGTGGTCAATCTTGTGCCAGGCCCACATGCGCTCCAGCTCCGGGTTCTCCGCGTCCTGCTGGGGGAACTCGAGCTTCGCGGCCTGCTTCAGCTCGACGCCGTTCACGCTGGCGCGGAGCGAGACCGTAGCGGTGTTGCCGCCGCTGTAGCGGCCATAGAGGCGGACGGGTGCGCCGTGATAGAGGTTCGGCAGGGTCTTGGGCTCCAGGTCGCTCACTTGCAGGCCGCCGAAGTCGAGCTTCAGGTCACTGGCCACGGGGCGCATGAGCTTGCGGCGGAAGGACGCGGCCTGGCGGACGAAGTTGTCCTCGCGCGACAGGAACGCGGCCATGCCGCCGGAATCGGTCGCGAGCTGTTCGAGCAGGGAGCGGTTCACGTCGTTGCCGACGCCGATGCAGAAGACGCGGGCGTTGCGCGGGCGCTGGCGGATCAGCTCGGCCAGCACGCGCCGCTCCTGCTGTTCGGTGAGGCCGTCGCTGAGGATGACCACATTCAGCGGCCGGTCCGCACCTGCATACTTGTAGGCAGTGGTGATCGCGGGGTTCAGCACGGTGCCGCCACGCGCGGCCTGGGTGGCAAGGAAGGCGGCGGCCTTGGCCTTGAACTCGTCGTTCGCGGGCTGGAGCTGGCTGAAGCCCATGTTCGGCTGGACGTTGAAGGTCATCACCTCGAAGCGGTCGGCGGGCGCCAGCTCCTTGATGAAGGCGCCGATGGCGTCCTTGGAGAGCAGCAGCTTGCCGTCGTCGGCCATGCTGCCGGAGATGTCCAGGACGAACACGTAGTCCATGCCGGCGTCGAGCTTGGCGAGGTCTTCGCCCGCCGTGAGCGTGAGCATGAAGTAGCCGTCGTCCGCACCGCGCTTGGACGTGACGAGGTCAATGCCCGTGTGCGGCCGGCTGAGGTGCAGCGCGACGACGATGTCGCGCTCCAGGCTGCCGCCGTTGGTTTCGAGGCTGGCCTGGTGGAAGTTCGCGGTATGCTTCGCCATCACGAAGGCGTCGCGGTGGCTGGGGCTTTCCACCGCCACGATGGGCACGGCGGACTTGGCCTCAAGGGCGAAGGCAAACTTGCCGGTGATGCGAGCGTTCACGTTTTTCCGCGTGGTGGTGGCCAGCGGATAGACGTAGGTGGCCCAGTCGTGGTCGAAATCGAGTTCCTGGTAGTAGGTGATCTCGACCTTCTGCTCGGCCTGCGCGCCGATGGGGAAGATGCGCAGCTCGAAGGTGCGGAAGTCCACCTGTTCGAGCAGGCCAGGGTCCTGGCGCGTGCGCTTGTAGCTCTCGTAAATCTCCCGCGCGCGTTTCTTCTCCAGCACTTCGCCGACCATTTCCTTGCCGTTGATCCACATGCTGAAGTTGGCGACCGACGCGCCCTTGGGCACCGGGAAGGTGTAGAGCGCCTCGACCTGCCGGCTCTCGGTGTTCTTGAAGACCTGCGTGACCTTGGTGACGGCGATGCCGTTGTTGAGCGTGACCTTCACGTCGTGTTCCTTGAGTTCCAGGACACCGCCGAACCCGCCGTCGGCGATGAGCAGGCCGGCCGCGCGGGCGGAGGGCGGGTGGTAGAGGGTGAGGAGGGCGAGCAACGCGGCGACCAGACCGGTGCGCGTGCCGAGGCGGAGGAGTGTTTTCATGGGCGGGTATGTGTTGTGTGTTCTGGCGCGGTGCCCGTGAAGCGATCATCCGACCGCCGCGCTGAGCGTCACGCCAGGTGGAGTCCTATCACCCGCCGTGCCAGCGGAGGGCGCATGATGGAGCGTGGCTGGGGACAAGGGGTTACGGCGGAACGGCTGCCGGGCAGGTTAAGGGGATGCAGAACGGCGTTGGACATTTTATGTCAGGTTGCCTAGCATTTAATGCCATGCCCTCCTTCCTCAGCATCCCGGCCGCGGACCGGCAGTTCTTTCAAGCAGCCTCGCGCGCCACGTTCGCGAATCCATTCAGCGAGGAGCGGCGGGAGCTGGATCAACAACTGCTCGGGAGTTTCGCCGGCGACCCGGAGATTGCCGAACGCCTGAGCGCGGCGCTCGCGGTGCGCCTGACCAAGCTGGAGCGGCAAGGGGCGGCGGACTTCCGCCGCTATGCCGGCGAGGAGCGCGAGGTGATGCGGAGCGTGTTCCTCTTCGAGAGCTTTCACCAGACCTGCGCGGCCTTCGACCAGCTCATCCTGGAGCAGACCCGCGCGGGGGACCGCTCGTGCGCGGTGCCGTTTGCCCGTGAAGCGCTGGCGGCGCTCGAACGGCGCGGGTTCACGCACGAGGAGGCGGTGCGGGTCTTCGGGATTTTCTATCAGTTGCGCCGGGCGTTCTTCTTCGTGCAGCGCGGGCTGATCGGGCAGAGCGCGTGCATGAAGGAGTTCCGCCGGCACTTGTGGAACAGCGTGGTGACGCACGACATCCGCTGGTATGACCGCTACCTGTGGAGCCGGATGGAGGACTTCTCCACGCTGCTGCTCGGCGAGACCGGCACGGGCAAGGGCGCGGCGGCGGCGGCCATCGGTCGCTCGGGCTACATTCCGTTTGAGGAACGGCGCGGGACGTTCACCGAGAGTTTCACGAGCGGCTTTGTGGCGCTGAACCTCTCGCAGTTTCCGGAGGCGCTCATCGAGTCCGAGCTGTTCGGCCACAAGAAGGGGGCGTTCACCGGGGCCATCGAGGCGCACCAGGGCGTGCTCGCGCGGTGCAGTCCGCACGGTGCGATCTTCCTCGACGAGATCGGTGACGTGTCCGTGCCCGTGCAGATCAAGCTGCTGCAGGTGCTGCAGGAGCGGACCTTCTCGCCGGTGGGCAGCCACGAGAAGGTGCGCTTCCGGGGGCGCGTGATCGGCGCGACGAACAAGCCGGTGGCGGCGCTGCGGCAGAGCAAGCTCTTCCGCGACGACTTCTTCTACCGGCTCAGCTCCGACATCATCACGGTGCCGCCCTTGCGCCAGCGCATCGCGGAGTCACCGGCGGAACTGGGTTTGCTGATCGAACACCTCGTCACGCGCATGGCCGGCCAGACCGCCCCGGAGCTGGTGACGCTCGTAAGCGACGTGCTGGCGCGCGGCGTCGGCCCGCACTACGCGTGGCCGGGCAACGTGCGCGAACTCGAACAGGCCGTGCGGCGCATCCTGCTGACGCGACGATATGACGGGGACCGTGACGGGGTCGCACTGGACCTGCGCGCGGAACTGATCGCCCGGCTGGACAACGGCGCGTTGGATGCGGACCAGTTGCTCCACGCCTATTGCACGCTGCTGCACCAGCGCCACGGGACCATTGAGGAAGTCGCGCGCCGGGCGAACCTGGACCGGCGGACGGTGAAGCGGTATCTGGCGGGGGCATGGTCCCAGAGCTGAACAGCACCGGTTCTCCGCGGCTTTCAGTGGCATGGGTGTGGGAGAAGCTCCAAATCCCAAGTTTCAATTTCCAAAGAAGCTCCAAAGTCCAAATTTTAAAGGGAGGCGTCGTCCGGCACTGGACGGGCATGCTGGACCAAACCAGCCCTTTAGCCAAGCGGCGAACTAGGCGGAAGCACTGCCGATGGTGGCACGCTGAACGATTGGAATTTGTGCTTTTGGAATTTCTTTGGAGTTTGGGACTTGGGTCTTGGAGTTTCCCTCCTCGTCGCCGCCACCTCGGCAGTTGACACCTCCGCAAATCTGGCCGGAGGATGCGCTCCATGAGCACCACCACGGCCACCCCCGCCTCCCGTGAAAGCCTGCCAGCCTCCGGCCAGCTCGCCGCCATCGGCACGCTCGCCGGCATCACCCTGCCGCACGTCCACGCCGCCGGCAGCGACCAGGTGAACGTCGCCCTCATCGGCTGCGGCGGGCGCGGCGGCGGCGCGGCCTCCAATGCCATGAGCCAGAGCGGCCCGCCCAAGCTCGTCGCCATGGCCGACGTCTTCGACCACCGCCTCAAGACCAGCTACGAAACCCTCAAGCGCCGGCACAAGGACCAGGTGGACGTGCCCGACGACCGCAAGTTCATCGGTTTCGACGCCTACAAGGGCGCCATGGACTGCCTCAAGAAAGGCGATGTCGCCATCTTCACCACCCCGCTGGCCTTCCGCTGGGTCCACTTCAAATACGCCATCGAGAAAGGCCTCAACGTCTTCATGGAGAAGCCCCTGACGGCGGACGGCCCCACCTCCCGCCGCATGCTCAAGCTCGCCGAGGAAGCCTCGGCCAAGAACCTCAAGGTCGGCGTCGGCCTCAAGTCACGCCACAGTCGCGCCCTCCAGGAACTGAATAAACGCATCCAGGACGGCGAGATCGGCGACCTCACCCTGCTGCGCGGCTACCGGATGCAGGGCCCGATCGGCTCCGCGTATTCCACCAAATGGCCCGGCCAGCCCAGCGAACTCATGTGGCAGATCTCCCGCTTCCACAGCTTCCTGTGGGCCAGCGGCGGCGGCTTCAGCGACTTCTGCATCCACCACATTGACCACCTCTGCTGGATGAAGAACGCGTGGCCCGTCAAGGCCCAGGCCATCGGCGCCCGCACCTACCGCACCAGCCCGGACGGCGCGCCCTATGTGGACCAGAACTTCGACTCCTACGCCGTGGAATACACCTTCGCCGACGGGGCCAAGATGTATATGGACGGGCGGAACATGCTCGGCGCGGCCCCGATCTACGCCAGCTACGCCCACGGCACCAAGGGCATGGCCATCGTTTCCAAGCAAGGCGATTGCGGCCGCCCCTCCAGCACCTATCGCACGCAAAACCCGACCAGCGAAAGCCTCCTCTGGAAGTCCAAGGACGCGAAGGACGGCCCGGACGACCCGTTCCTCAACGAGTGGGCCGCGCTGATGGACGCCATCCGCAACGACAAGCCCTTCAACGAGGCCGCGTCCGGCGTCAACGCCAGCGTGGTCACCTCCATGGGCCGCTATGCCGCGCACACCGGACAGGAAGTGACCTTCGAGGAGTTCCTCAACCACGAGCACGAATACGCGCCCAACGCGGACAAGCTCACGTTCGACAGCCCCGCTCCCGTGCCGGCCGACAAGAAAGGCAACTACCCCGTGCCCCAGCCGGGCATCAAAACGAAGCGGGAATACTGAAGTGGTGGCTGGCAGGCGGGAAGAACGATGTGTCTTATCCACCCCGAAGGGGCGCGAACATCCGACGCTCCCGCCCGTTACTTGGAGATAATTCGTTCGATCATCCACCACATCCCCATCGCAGCGATCACGAGCGAACCGGGAACGACGACGAACTTGCGATATTTCTCCAAGTCGCTGATCCAAGCCGTGGCGAGGAGCGCGACGGCGATCACGGCCAATTGGCCGAATTCAACCCCCAGATTGATGCCCAGCAGACCGACCACCAGCGAGGTGGTGGAATCGAGCCGGGTGGCCATGGCCCCGGCAAATCCCAGCCCGTGGACAAGTCCGAAGGCGAACACGATGAGCAGCCTCCGGTGGGTGTAGTTCTTGAAGAATACGTTCTCGAGGGCGACGACCACGATGCTGGCGGCGATGATTGGCTCCACGAGATTGGGCGGGAGCTTCACATAGCCCGCCGAGGCGAGCCACAGCGTGAGGGTGTGGGCGACGGTGAAGGTTGAAACCTGAAGGAGGAGCGGCTTCCACTGCCGCGTCAGGAGGAAGACGCCGAGCACAAAGAGGATGTGGTCCAACCCCTCGGGGATGACGTGGGCGAACCCACGTTTGACCTCGGACCAGAACAGGGAGAGCCAGTCGCCCGAGGTCGCTTTCACGCCGACGGAACCTGCGGTGCGCCTGCCTGGTTCCGGGGAAATTCCCTGCTCCGTGAGATCGAGCGTGAAGCTGGTTTCGCCGGGGTAAAGCACCCCGTAGCGCTCGATTTGCTTGCCGCCGATGAAGTTGATGAACATCACGTTGAGTGGAACCCCCATCTTTCCAGGGGTCAGGGCGAGGGCTTCGATCCGATAACCGGTCATGCCGGCGATCACCTGCATTTTCCAGGAGCCGACCAGGACGGTCTCGTCGCCCTTGAGCAGGTTGGGGTCGTCCGTCTCAAACGGGATGCCGCCATCACCGAGCTTCTTGAACTCCCAGGTGATCTTCGGCTTCACCTCACCGACCGGGTCGAAAAAGAAACGGAGCCGCTGCCCGACGAACACCTCGGCCGTGTCCTTCATCTGCTGCACCTTTTCGGGGGCGAGGCTCTCAATCGCCCCCTTTTGGTAGTAATTGACGGACTCCGGGTCGTTGGAGAAACCGCGCGGGTCCACCTCGATGCGAATCTCGGCACTCCCATCCAACGCGAAGTGGGAGCGGACGGGGAGATCCGGCACCGGATGCGACCAGACGGTGGCGGTGCAAGCCAAGGCGAGCAGGGCCGCAAGGAGCCGCGACCTGATCGGAGTAGGATGTTGATTCATGCGTGGAAACGCGGCCAGCTTGGAGCAACACCCCGTTAACCGTGCCGCCAGCAGCGGGGAGGCCAGCCCAAGGCGAGTTCCCGTTTGTCGCGGCGCGGAATATGGCGGAATGGAGTTGAGCGTGGCAAGCCCCTGTTTCCTGCTGGCCTGCCACATTCTTTATCCTTACAGCCCACAGGAAATTTTCGTTGCAAAACGCTGCGGCGTCCGGGAGGGTGGCGGCCAGCAGAGGGGAGTCACCCTCTCCCGAAACGAAACAAATTCAAAGTAAAAGCCCATGAAAAAGCTCATTGCCCTTGCTGCTGCGTTGACGGTGACCAATGCCTCGTATGCCGGATGCGGCCTCAAAGTCCCTGTCTCCGGCGAAGTCAAAGCCTACAGTGCCGAGAAGAAGGAACTGACGGTTGGGACCACGGCCATCACCCTCGCGGCGACGGTGAAGATCACCGACGACAAAGGCAAAGAAGTGAAGGTGGCAGACCTCGTCGGCAAGAAAGTCACGGTTTCCACGGACAAGCACAACAAGAAGGGTGAATCGGTCACCGTGCAAAAGTAGCCAGCCCCGCCGCTTTCCATTTTACGCAGTCAAACCAAGCAAAGACCCGGAGGGTAAAACCTCCGGGTCTTTTGTCATTTGGGAGATGACTACAAGTCGGCAAACTTCACGCGGCACACGGCCACGAGGCCGACGGTGAGGCTGTCCACGACGTAGCCGACGTAGGCCCGGGTGCCATCGTCGCGGGTGAAGTGGCTGTTGCTCGTGCGTGAGCCGCCGCCTTTGTTCCACCACCGGAAGCCACGGTTCCCGGCTTGAAGTCCCGCTGCTGGCAGATAAGCTTCTGCCATGTTGCAACGGTCAAAACCGCCCTCGCCGGCCGAACTGCGGACCTTGCTCCAGGCGTTCTGCCAGAAGCACCACATCCGGCGGCTGGACATCTTTGGCTCCGCCGCACGCGGGACGGGAACTCACGGCAGTGACGTGGACATGCTCGTCACACCCGACGCCTCCCACCCGCCGTCCACGGGCGAATTGCTCGAAATGGCCGGCGAAGCGGAGGAATTGGTCGGCGCTCCCGTGGATTTCGTCCTGCGCTCCGCCTTGGAAAAGTCGCCCAACCCCTATTCCCGCAATCACATCCTGGCCACGTCCGTCTGCGTGTATGGAAGCTGACCAGCTCGGACGACTCCCCGTCATGCTCACCCTGTAGAAAGCGAGCCTCGCCATGTCGGACCCGAACGATCCCAACCCGCTAAAGTCCGCGCTAGCACAAACGGCTCCAGCTATTCCAGCCACCGGTCCAGACGATGTCAGCTCCGGCGGGATGCTCCGCCGAGTAGGCCTGGCCATCATTGACCTCAGAAACCTTCTCCTCTGAGGCTCTTTCAGAACCTCAGATTGTTGGGTTTTTACGCCTTTGATTGAACCGT
>CAZCBE010000171.1:0-11954 GCA_964496695.1 uncultured Klebsiella sp. | reverse complement strand
TGGCCGCCAGCGGCGTGCTCAACTTTGGCGGGGACAATTCCAAGGCCTTCAGTGGGGGTTCGATCACCAACTTCGGCCTCATCGTCTGGCCCGTCAGCGGGCCCAGCGTCTGGTATTTCAACACCACCCACATTCAAAACCAGCCCGGCGGCATCATTGACCTCCAGCGCGACGGCATCCTCAGTCCCAACATCACCCCCATCAGCTTCCACAACGCCGGCACGCTCCGCAAATCCGGCGGCACAGGCACCTCGCAGGTCGCCTTCGGCTTCACCAATGCCGGAACCATTCAAGCCAACAGCGGACTGCTGGATTTTTCCTCCGGCTATGTCGCGACCGGCGGCACGCTGACCTACGGCATCGGGGATGCCGCCAATTTCGGGCGCATCAATATCACCGGAAACGCACCGCTGGCCGGAAGCCTGGGGGCGGTGCTGCTGAACGGCTTCCGGCCCGCCACGAACACCCTCTTCACCGTGATGAGCTTCGGCTCCTCCAGCGGCAGCTTCACCGACACAAGCGGGCTGCTCGTCGGCAATGGCCGCTACTTCGAGCCGGTCTATGCAGCCACCAGCCTGTCGCTGCTCACCTTCGGCACCAATGACGTGACGATCAGCGCCCAGCCGCAGAGCCGGACGGTGATCGCTGGAAGCAACGCCACCTTCAGCGTCACGGCCACCGGCACGCCACCACTGGTCTATCAATGGCGTTTCGGCGGCAATCCCATTCCCAATTCGAACACGAACCTGCTGACGGTTCCCAATGCCCAGCCCGCCAATGGTGGCGATTACGATGTGGTCATCACCAGCGGTTCCGGCAGTGCCACCAGCGCCGTGGCCACTTTGACCGTGTATGTGCGGCCCAGCCTCAACCAGCCCGCCCTGAGCCAGACGGTGGCCAGCGGTCGTTCCGCAACCTTCACCGTGGATGCCGGCGGCGTGCCGGCTCCGGCGTTCCAGTGGCTGCTCAATGGCGTGCCGATCTCCGGAGCCAACGGCGCGAGCTACACGGTGCCGTCGGCGAATTCGACCAACGCGGGCATCTATAGTGTCGTCATCAGCAATGCGGCCGGGTCCATCACGAACACCGCGAGCCTGGCGCTCGTGGACATCAAGCTCTTCGCCGGCGTGGTGATTGACGGCCCGCTCAACAGCCAGTATCGCGTGGACTTCACCACGGATGTGAACACCCCGTCCACCAACTGGACCGTGTTGACCAATATCGCCCTGCCCTCCCGCCCCTACATCTACTTCGACGCTGATTCCCCCGGCTCGCCCCGCCGGTTCTACCGCGCCGTGCCGCTGGAGTAGTCGGCCGCGGTCAATGCACGGTCCGGCGCGCCGTAAGCTTGCGCTGCGTCCCGTCTGCGGCTATTGCAGTCCCGCCCCGGCGTTCGCGCCGCGCATCCATGAGTGACATCCTCGTAATCGGCCACCGGAACCCCGACACCGACGCCATCTGCTCGGCCATCGGCTACGCCGAGTTCAAGCGCCGCACCGGCATGCGCAACGTCGAGGCCGCGCGCTGCGGCGACACCAACGACCGCATTGATTTCGTCCTCAAGACCTTCCTTGTGCCGCCGCCGCGCTTCGTGGCCGACGTCTCGCCCAAGGTGCGTGACGTGATGCAGACCAACGTCATCGCGGTCGCCCCCACCGCCTCCGTCAGCGAGGCCCTGGGCATCATGGACGAGCGCAACATCCGCGTGCTGCCCGTGCTCAACGAGGACCGCTCCTGCCGGGGCCTGCTCTCGCTGTTCAAGCTGAGCAAGTTCTTCTTCGCCCCCGGCCAGCGGCTCTTCGACTCGCGTCGCGTCCTCTCCTCCATCCGCCATCTGGCGCGAACCCTTGAGGGCAAGATGGTCTTCTCCGTTGAGCCGGACCGCGAGGAGGATCTCATCCTCATGATTGGCGCGATGGGCGTGGAGTCCTTCGCGGAACGGCTCTCCAACTACCCGCATGAGAAACTCGCCGTGGTGGTGGGGGACCGCTGGGACGTGCAGAACCTCGCCATCCGCGAGCAGGTGCGGCTTGTCATCGTCACCGGCGGCCTGCAGGTGGAGCCGAAGACCATCGAAGCTGCGAAGAAGAACGAAGTCAGTCTCATCCTCTCGCCGCACGACACCGCCACTACTGCAATGCTCTGCCGCGGGGCCATCTCCGTGAGCCACATGCTGCATGAGCACTTCCTCACCTTCCGCGAGGACGAGGCGCTCGCCGACGTGCAGGCCGTCGCCACCGAATCCGCCTTCCAGGCCTTTCCCGTGGTGGATCAGTCGGGCCGCACCGTCGGCATCCTGTCCAAGTCCGACTTCCTCAAGAAAGTGGACCGCAAGCTCATCCTGGTGGATCACAACGAGCTGTCCCAGGCCGTCGCGGGCGCGGACAAGGTCGAGATCCTTGAGATCATTGACCACCACCGTATCGGCGCGCTGACCACCCAGCAGCCCATCCTCTTCCGCAACGAACCCGTAGGCTCCACCAGCACCATCGTGGCCGACTGCTTCTTCCGCTACGGCGTCGAGCTGCCGCCCAGCATCGCGGGTCTGCTGCTGGCCGGGCTCGTCTCCGACACGCTCAACCTCACCTCCCCTACCACCACCGCGCGCGATGCCGAGATTCTCGGCAAGCTGGAGAAAATCTCCGGCGTCAACGCCACGGAATTCACGGACAAGCTCTTCGCCTCCGGCTCCCTGCTCACCACCAAGCCCGCCGCGCAGGCCATCACCACGGACTGCAAGGAATACCTCGAAGGCGGGCGGGCCTTCAGCGTCGCGCAGATCGAGGAACTGGGCTTTGACCAGTTCTGGAAGCGCAAGACCGACGTGCTCACCGCGCTCGAAGAACACCGGCAGGAGCACGGCTACTACTTCGCCGCCCTGCTGGTGACCGACGTCGTGTTGCAAAGCTCCCTGCTGCTGCTGGCCGGCGCGAAGACCTTCATGGACAAGGTGGATTACCCCAAGCTGGAACCCGGCATCTTCCAGCTCGACGGCGTCGTCTCGCGCAAGAAACAGCTCCTGCCCTATCTCACGCATGCCCTGGCGCAGGTGAAGAGTTAAGCCAATTGGAGCGACGGCGGGAACGGTTCTCCGCTGTGTTTGGTGGCATGGGGTGGGAGAAGCTCCAAAGCCCAAGTTCCAAATTCCAAAGAAGCTCCAAACTCCAAACCTCAAAGGGAGGCGTCGCCCGGCACTGGGGCCAGCCCTTGGGCCAAGGGCCGAACCAGGGCGGAAGCGCTGGCGGCAGCACGCTGAACGGTTGGCATTTTGGGCTTTGGAGTTTCTTTGGAGCTTGGGACTTGGAGCTTGGAATTTCCCGGCCCACCTCCCGGCTCCACCGAAAACAGCGAGGAGCCGCGGGAGCGATAGGGAGTTGGTGCGCCCGGCGGGAGTTGAACCCACGACCGTCCGCTTAGAAGGCGGATGCTCTATCCAACTGAGCTACGAGCGCAACCGGCTGCCGACCCGGGATGACGACTGCTCCCAATCGCTTCGCCATTCGTCATCGGGGACATTCTAAGCGCGGCTTCAGATCGGGGGCAAGCTTAGGTAGCTCTCGCTTGAACCCGACTGCCATCTGTTGGATTTTCCACCCTGCCCCCCGGTTTCCGCGTTGTCCCGCGCTTGCGTGATTGAACAACTTCCCTGAATGCCCTATCACTTTCCCGCCGTCATGACTTTCTATTTGAGCATTCGATCATCATTCGCCGCCGCGCTCACCGCCGGCCTTGCCTTCACTGGTGCCGTCCAGGCGGCGGCACCCGTTGAAGCCTTCCTGGGCAAGCATTGCATCCGCTGCCACGGGCCGGAGAAGCAAAAGGGGGAGTTGCGGATTGACCAGCTCTCGCGCGATTTCAAGCTGGGCACGGACAGCCATCGCTGGGCGGAGTCCATGGAGAAGGTCAACAGCGGGGAGATGCCGCCGAAGAAGGAGAAGCAACCCACGCAGGAGGAGATCGCGGCGTTTGTGTCCAGTCTCGACTCGCTGCTCAAGGAGGGCCGGGCGGCACGGATGGCGGCGCGACCGGCGGTTTCACATTATCGGCTGAGCCGGAAGGAGTATCAAAACACGGTCTATGACCTGCTCGGTGTGCGCTACGATCCGGCCAAGCCGGGGGGGTTGAACGAAGACACGCGTTGGCACGGCTTTGAGCGCATCGGGTCGGAGCTGTCGCTCTCGCCCTCGCATGTGGACCGCTACTTCCGCGCGGCGGAACTCGTGCTGGACCGCGCCTTCCCGGTTGCCGCATCGGGCGAGGCGCGCAAGGTCCGCAAGACCGCTGCCGAACTGCGTTACGGCGGCGGGAAGAATCAGCAGGCGGTGCTGGACCGCTTCGGCATCAAGCGGCCGCTGCGCTTCCTGCTCTTCCCCGGCAATGTCCAAAATGCGCTTTCCCCCAATTGGTTCGGAAGGACGGGGCCGGAGCACAGCGGGCTCTACAAGGTCCGCATTCAGGCCAGCGGCATCCGTCCCATCGGCGGCCAGACGGCGCATTTGAGCATTGGCAAGCGGACGGGGGAGGAGACGGTGGATGGCCTCATCGAGTTTGACCTCACGGCTCCGGAGGATCGTCCGCAGGTTTATGAGTTCGAGGTGTTTCTCGAGATGCCAATGTCCTTGGACTTCTGCGTGGTGGCCACGGATGTGGTTGATCGAAGAGCGGGCGCAGCCTTCCGCAATGCGCTCGGCGGCGGCAGCTATGTCTTCACCCACAGCAGCGAAACCCGGCTGTTGAACCCAAACGCCCCACAGATGTTCGATGACCAGGGGAACGGCCTTTTCTCCACGGTGCTCCTCGATTGGATCGAATGGGAGGGGCCGCTGGTGTCGGAAGCGGAGAAGTCGCGGCGCAAGGGTGTGCTGCCGCCGGATGATGCAACGCCCGAGGTGGTCGCGGAGCATTTGCAGCGTTTGGCCGAACGCGCCTGGCGTCGGCCGGTGAAAAAGGAGGAGCTGGACGAGTATCTGCGTTCCTACCGCACCGAGCGCGAAGCGGGCGAAAAGCCGGCCGATGCCTATCGCGTGGCGCTGCAGGGGGTGCTGACCTCCAGAAACTTCATCTACCTCGTCGAGGGCGACACGGTGGCCCGTGAGCGTCTTACGGACTCGGAACTTGCCTCGCGGCTCTCGTATTTTCTCTGGAGTTCGATGCCCGACGACGCGCTGTCCACCGCAGCCAAAGGCGGCACGCTGAACGGCAACCACCTCGCAAAGGAAGTGGACCGGATGCTCACGGACAGCAAAACCGGCCGCTTCATTGATGACTTCGCGCGGCAGTGGCTGCAACTGCACCGCCTGGGCATGTTCGTGCCGGACAAGAAGCTCTACCCCACTTACGACGCCTGGCTTGAGACCAGCATGCGCGCTGAGCCGGTGGAGTTCTTCCGCGAGATGTTTGCCAAGAACCTTCCCATCGACAGCTTCGTTGATTCCGACTGGACGATCGCCAACGCGAGGCTCTGTGATTTCTACGGCCTGCCAGGACCGAAGGCGGGCGGCTTTGAGCGCGTGTCGCTCAAGCCCGAGGATCATCGCGGCGGGCTGCTGACCATGGGCGCGGTGCTTGGCCTGACTTCCGACGGCACCCGGCATCGCCCGGTGCATCGCGGCGTCTGGCTCAGCGAAGCAATCCTCGGCAAGACGCCGCCACCGCCGCCCGCGAACGTGCCGGCCATCGAACCCAATCCGCCGCAAAACCCCAAGGCCACGCTGCGCCAAAAGATCGAAGCCCACCGCAACGACGCGAACTGCGCCGCCTGCCATGCGAGGATCGATCCGCTGGGCATCGCATGGGACAACTACGACGCCATCGGCCAGTGGCGCACCCACGAAAAAGTCGCGGCGGGTGTCGGCAAAGACCCCTTGGTAGATCCCGCCGGAACCATGCCCGACGGACGTGCCTTCAAGGATGCCACCGAGTTCAAACGGCTCCTGATCGAGGACCGCGACAAGGTCGCGCGCGCCTTCATCGAGCACCTTTGCACCTACGGCCTGCGGCGCGTGCTCTCGTTTGACGACCAGGACGATCTCAACGCCATCCAGGCCGAAGCGAAGAAAAAAGCCTACGGGATCAAGGACATCATCCGCGCCGTGGCCCTGTCCGACCTGATGAAGAAGCGATAAGCTATCAACCTCTAACTGACGGCGAGCCGCCAACCAACGACGACCGCAACCAAGCACCAAACGCTATGAGCAACTACCTCTCCCAATCCTGGCTGATTGACCGCCGTCACGCCCTGCGCGCCATGGGCAGCCTCGTCGCGCTGCCGATGCTCGAATGCATGGTCCCGCTCCGCGCTGAAGGGAAAGCCACGGTCGCGCCGAAGCGCAGCGCCTTCATCTACCTCGCCAACGGCGTTCACTCGTTGAACTACCAGATCACCACGCCGGGCAAGGATTACCAGTTCTCACGGTCGCTGAAGCCGCTGGAGAAACACCGCGAAGTCATCACGCCCATCAGCGGCCTGCATCACCCGGGAGCGCTCAGCCATCACCACAACTGCATCTCCGTCTGGCTCACCGGCGGGAAGCTTGGCCCCTCAGACCGCAACACCATCTCGGTGGACCAAAAGATGGCCGAGCTCACCGCGCAGCACACGCGTTACGCTTCTATGGAGGTGGCGCTCACGGGCGACTCCCTCGCCTGGACGGCGGATGGCGTGCGGCTGCCCTCGCTGCGTCGTTGCAGTGAGATCTTCGCCTCCCTCTTCGAAGAACCCAAGGGTGGAAAAATGGTCCAGCGTCGGGCCTTGCGCCGGAAAGGCAGCGTGCTGGACGCCAACCTCGCGGAGGTGCGCCAGCTCGAAAAGAAAATGGGGACGGCGGACAAAGGACGCCTCACTCAATACCTCACTTCCGTGCGTGAAGCGGAGATCCGCACGCGGCGGGCCGATGCGTGGCTCGATACCCCGCTGCCCTCCATCTCCGACACCGACCGCAAACGCACCAACCGCGACGTCGCCGCCACATTGGCGGGCGACTATTTCCGCACCGTCTATGACCTCATGGTGCTCGCCTTCCAGACGGATGTCACCCGCGTGGCCACGTTCAGCCTGGGCGGCGAGGGGGATGCCTTCGCCATTCCCGAGATCGGCATCACCGAGTCGCGCCACCAGCTCAGCCACCACGGCGGCGATGCCGGCTACATGGAGAAGCTCACCAACTACGACACCTTCGCCATCGAGCAATACAGCTACTTCCTCAGCCGGCTCTCGGAGACCAAGGACCTCAACGGCAAGCCGCTCCTGAACTCCACGATGGCGCTGTTTGGCAGCGGGATGAGCTACGGCCACAGCCACGGCAACGCCAACTTGCCGCTCGTGCTCGCGGGCGGATCGGACCTCGGTCTGAAGCACGGCAGCCACCTGGACCTCAACAAGGCCGCCAAGGCATTCCAGGGCTACGCCCTCGGCGCGGACGGCGCCCTCACCTCCGCGCATTACCAGCTCTGCAGCCGCCCGGTGAACTCGGACGCCCACATGAGCAACCTCCTGCTCCTCATGGCCCAGCGCATGGGCGTGGAAACCGACCAGTTTGGCGACAGCAACAAAGTGATCGCGCTGTGAAGCGGCGGCGGAGACGGAGTGGTGGAGTAGTGAAGTGATGATATGCCGGGCTACATTACTCCGATACTCCGACACTCCATCACCCCCGATTCCCTCGCTGCTCTCCTGGCGAAAAGGCCCAATCCATCACGCGTCGCTCCTCCACTCCAATGCCGCTCTCTCGCTTCCTCCAGGCACTGTGTCTCGGCTTTGCCTTGCTCACCTGCGCGGTCGCCGCTGACAAAACAAGCGCCAGGAACCAGCAACCGGGAACAGACGTGTTCCGGCCCGAAGCCGGCAAGTTCCCCCCTCTGGAAAAAGCGCACACCTACCGTGGCGAACTCGTCTTCGTCGATCATGCGAACCGCCGTGGCAGCCTCCGCGTGGCGGGGACGGGCAAGTTTTACCGCAATGACCCGCATCCCTTTGCCATGCTGCCGTATGGCATCGTGCGTTATCAGGGCGCACCGGCGGATCTGCGCGACATCCCGCTCGGCACCGTGCTGCACGTCTGCGCATACCTCCCGCCGGACCCGAAGACCTCGGTCGTGCCGGTATTGCCGGTGGATAGCAAGACGAAGGACGCCGGCCATTATCGCGGCATTGGCATCTTCCCCGCCGAGAACCACGCCCTCCTCCTCGAAGACGAGCCCAGTCACTGCCTGCGCGTGGGCGAAACCTGGAAGCTCAAAGAAGTGGAACTCAACAACCACAAAGGAACGATCCTCGCCAGCCGCGAGTTGAAGGCCGGCGGAGGCGGTAAAGTGGACGAGGAAAAGTTGACCTTCGACGCCGGGACCCGCATCTGGCGCGGCCGCGAGCGCATCGGAATTGCGAATCTGGTCGCCGAAGGAGCGTGGCCCGCCAGTGGGAAGAAAAGCCTCGCTGGGCAGCCCGTCCTGCTCGGGATCACCTGGAGGCCCGCACCCGGGGATGGGCTCAATGGCGCTTTCACCCAGTTTCATGTCTCGGACATCTGGCTGGACACCGCCGCCATCGAACACGCCGCCCAGTTTCAGACCGAGACGCACAAAGCCTTCATCCGCAGCCGCTGGATGCCTGCCTGGGTGGATGCCGTCGAGTATGGCAAGTTCGGCCGCGCCACCGTCACCGCGACGCTGTTCGGCGGGATGGATGCCTCGCTTTACGCCGACTTCCAGAAAGACCTCCAGGCACAGATAAACGGATCCGAGAGCACCTTGAAGCACGCCGCCGGCCACTACGGCCCCAGCCATGTGGCCTCCAATGGCAAAATCGTTGCCGTCACCAAGGCCAGCGGAGCAATCCCCCTGGGCAGCAGCGGCGTCCAGATCCAATTCGAGACCGACCTCATCATCGAAGGCATCCGTCCCACGAGAGTCGTGCGTATCCGCCCGGAAAGCTGGCCCAAGATGCAACTGCCCCGCGAGGAATTCGACAATAGCAACCTCGAGGAACGCTTCCCGACCCCGGCCATTTTCCCGAGATACTGATCCGCATCACTCTCCTGCTCGTCCGATGAAGCGCTCACTTTTTGCTCTTGGTGGTTCGCTCCTCCTTTTTGCCTGCTGCGCCGCCAATGCTGCCGAACTCTTCCGCCCCGAAGCCGGAAAGTTCCCGCCTTTGGAACAGGCGCATTCCTACCGGGGCGAACTCGTGTTTGTGGACCATGCGAACCGCCGTGGCAGCATTCGCGTGCAATCCACGGGCATCTTCCGCTTCAGCGCCCCGCGTCCCTTCGCGATGCTGCCTTACGGCATCGTCAGGTATCACGGTGCACCGGCGGATCTGCGAGACATTCCACTCGGCACGATGCTGCACGTCCGGGCCTTTCTCCCGCCCGACCCAAAGACTTCGGCCGTGCCGGTGTTGCCGGTCAACAACCGGGTGAAGGCGAGCAACGGAGGCCCCGGCACCGCCCCCGCGGAGAACCATGTCATTCTCCTCGAAGACGAGCCCAGCCGCTGCCAGCGCGAGGCCATGGTTTGGCGGCTTAATGAGGTGGTGATCAAAAACCACGAAGGCACGATCCTCGCCAGCCGTGGACTGAAGCAGGGGGGAGACAGCCAGGCCGTGGAGGAAACACTGACCTTCGATGCCGCCACCCGCGTCTGGCGTGGCCGCGAGTATCTCCGGATCGAACATCTGATCACTGATGGCATCTGGCCCGCCGAAGGGAAAAAATCTCTCGGCGGCCAGTCCGTCATGCTGGGCATCACCTGGAAGCCCACGCCAGGCGGTGTGTTCGCCCGCTTCCACATTTCGGACATCTGGCTGGACGATGCCGCGATGCAAAACGCGGCGCAGCAGCAGACCGAGACGCACAAGGCCTTCATGCGCGGGCGCTGGCTGCCCGGGTGGATCGATGCGGTCGAATATGGCAAGTTCGGTCGCGCCACCGTGACGGCAACCTTGTTTGGCGGCATGGACCCCGCTCTCTACGCCGACTTCAAGCCGGGCATCGCCGCGCTGATGAATGGCGTCGAGAACACCTTGAAGCATGCCGAAGGAGGCACCGCCGGCCCGACGCAAATGGCTGCCCGCGGAAAGCTCCTCGACGCCACGCAGGTGCCTGGCAAGGCCCCGCTGGGCAGCAGCGGCATCCAAATTCGATTTGAGACCGATCTCATCACCGAAGGCCTCCGCCCCACGCGAATCGTGCGCGTCCGTCCCGCAGCGTGGCCCGATGTCCATGTGCCTCGCGAGGAGTATCTAAGCGACGGAGCTGCCAGCCTTGACGAGCGCTTCCCGACTCCGGCCATCTTCCCGAACTACTAATGCTCATCACTCTCCCGCTCACGTCATGACACGTCTCGCATTTGTGCTTGGTTCCTCGTTCCTGGTGCTTGGCTGGTGCGTTGCATCCGCTGCGGATGAGCCGTTCCGCCCCGAGGTGGGGAAGTTTCCGCCTTTGGAAAAGGCGTATTCCTACCGGGGCGAGCTTGTGTTCGTGGACCATGCGAACCGCCGTGGCAGCCTTCGCGTGGTGGGGCCGGGCATGTTTTTCCGCAACGACCCGCACCCCTTCGCCCTGCTGCCCTACGGCATCGTCCGGTATCATGGCGCACCGGCGGATCTGCGGGACATACCGCTGGGCACCGTGATGCATGTCCGGGCGTTTCTCCCGCCTGACCCGAAGCTCTCCGCCGTGCCGGTGCTGCCGGTGGACAACAAAAGCCGGCCGGCAAACTATTCCGGTGGGGGCGGAATCGCGCCCGCCGAGAACCATGTCCTCCTCCTCGAAGACGAGCCCAGCCGCTGCCAGCGTGAGGGAGTGGTCTGGAAGCTGAGGGAAGTGGACCTCAAGAACAGCGCGGGCATGATCATCGCCAGCCTTGAACCGAAGCAGGGCGGCAGCGGCAAGGTGACCGAGGAAAAGCTGACCTTCGATGCCGCCACCCGCGTCTGGCGCGGCCGCGAATGCCTCGGGATCGCGGACCTGGTGGCCGAAGGTGCGTGGCCGGCTGAAGGGAAGAAATCCCTCGGCGGTCAGGCCGTCCAGCTCGGCATCACCTGGAAGCCCACCCCGGACGGCATTTTCACGCGCTTTCACATCTCGGACATCTGGCTGGATGACGCCGCGATGCAACGTGCCGCCCACAACCAAACTGAAACGCACAAGGCCTTCATCCGCAGCCGCTGGATGCCCGCCTGGATCGACGCCGTCGATTACGGCAAGTTCGGCCGGGCCACTGTGACCGCGACCCTGTTCGGCGGCATGGACGACTCCCTCTACGCCGATTTCAGCAAAGGCAGCTCGGCCATGATGAATGCGGTCGAGAACACCTTGAAGCACACCCACGGCGCCTACGGCCCCGCGCACATGTGCTCACGCGGGTCGCTCTTGGAGGTCACGAAGTTGCCTGGGGCGGCCCCGCTGGGCAGCAGCGGCATCCAAATCCGCTTTGAAACCGACCTCATCATCGAAGGCATCCGCCCCGGCAGGACGGTCCGCGTTCGTCCCACCAACTGGCCCCAAGCCCAGGTGCCGCGCGAGGAATACCTCAACGATGGGGCCAACCTTGAAGAGCGCTTTCCGACCCCGGCCATCTTCCCGAAATACTGATGCCGGTTTGTGCTTGGTTCCTCGTTGTCCGGTCAGACTCCGAGCGTCCGAAGCTGGGAACCCGCGAACCGTGAGCCTGAACCTGACTCACTTCACCGCCCTCCAGCTCGCGCGGCTGCCCACGGTTGGGGGCAGCGAGGTTCCTGTTGAACCCGAACTCCGAAGCCGGAATGGGTAGCACAGGCTACCAGCCTGTGCCGTCCGGCCACTGGCCGGACGGAACGGCGGGGCGGCCCGGCAGCCACACGAGGCATCGAATCAGTGCGCACGCCGTCGTCATTCCGAGCGGCTGGTAGCCGCTCGGCACTGGCTGGTAGCCTGTGCTACCCGGCGGCGGTGCCGCCGCTACTTCGGAGTTTGGGT
>CAZCBE010000170.1:0-11964 GCA_964496695.1 uncultured Klebsiella sp. | reverse complement strand
GGCCAGTGGCCGGACGGCACAGGCTGGTAGCCTGTGCTACCCATTCCTGCTTCGGCGTTCGGGTCAAGGCGACCACAGATGGGGAAAGGAGGCGGGGCGGGGAGGGAATGGGGGCCAAAGTCCAAGGTTCAAGGTCCAAAGTCCAAGGGGCCAAGGGACAGTGATTTGTGGAGCGAAGCCACGGGGGGCGGGTCGCCGTCCCGCGCTTCAGGGCAGTGCCGAGGCCTGACGCGCCGGCTGAAGCCTGCGACTACTTGGCGGCTGGGGCGGTGTCGGGCGTCACGCGGGCCTCGGTCGAGAGTTTGTAGGTGTGGCCGGTCTGGGTGCTGAACTCGGCTTCCATGAGGTAGGCGCGGTAGCCTTCCGCCGGGCGCTCGATGGTGGCGGTGGCCTTGTGCCCGGGGTTGGAGGGGACTTCCACGCTGGTCCAGCGGTCGTTGCGCAGGTCGCGGTCGGGGGAGGTGGCGGTCCAGAGGCGGAAGGTCTTGGCGGCGGGGGTGACGGACATTTCCAAGGCCGGGGAGGCGGCACGGGTCCAGTTGACCTTGGGCAGTTCCTCGCGGTCGGCGATCATCTGGAAGAAGGCGGCGAGGGTCTGGGTGGCTTCCTTGCCGCCCGCGAGGTCGTGGCCGGCGTTGGGGGTCTGGAAGACGAGCTTGGGCTCGGGGAGGTCGTTCCAATAATGGCGGAGGGAGTCCACGGTCCAGTAGGGGTCGTTGGTGCCGAGGAGGAGAAGCTTGGGCAGGGTGTAGCGGGTGCGGTAGCTGTAGGGGTCCACCCAGGCGCGGAGTTCCACCATGCGCGGGTCGTCCATGCGCTCGACGAGGTTGAGTTCGGTGTAGTCGCCGATCTTCTCGCTCTGCTTGCCATAGACCTGCTGGGCCCACTGGGTCTGGGCCTTCATGTTCAGCATGTCTATGACCATGGGGGCGATGCCGGCGACGCGGGTGTCCGCCGCCGCCGTGAGCCAGGTGGTCCAGCCGCGCTTGGACGCGCCGGAGACGACGAAGCGCACGGGCTTGGCGCCGCCGCCCTGACTGGCGAAGGCCTGGACGGCGTCCATGGCGCGCACGGCGGACTTGGCCATGGGGAAGAGCAGGGGCCACTCGCGGTCGCCGGTCTTGAGATACTCGTTGAAGGTGTAGGCGATGAGGGCGTCCTCCTTGCGGCCGTCGTAGAGGGGTTGGTTGGGGACCTTGTTGACGGCGGCGGCCACGGCGCCGGCGCGCTCGGCCAGGGTCTTCATGAGGCTGAAGAGCTTGGAGACATCGCCATCGCCGGTGATGAAGAGGAAGGCGATGTCCGGGTTGCGCACCTGGGGCGGGCGCACGACGAGCACCTGATGCTGCCACGCGTGGCCACGCCAGGTCTGGGAGGTCAGGTCGAGGCGCGTGGCGGTGAAGCCGTCCACGTCGCGCTGCTCGGCCTGTTTCCAGGCGAATGAGGGGTCGGTCTTGCGGACGTAGTCGAGAAGGGCGTCCGCGGCGGGGGAGGGCAGGGGAAGGAACGCCAGAGCGGCGAGCAGGACAAGGACACAGCGCATGGGGGCATGGTCGCGTGCGGCGGAACTGAGTCAAGGGGCAACCGCCGGGATAGTGAAGCGGACACTTTTGTCCGCTGTGAGGTTTGCGCTCAACCCGAACTCCGAGAATGAAACCGCGGATAACGCGGATGACACGGATGGGAAGGGCTTTCCAAAGCTGCGTTGGGGAACCGGTTCAACCAGCGGCGAGCTTGCGCAACGGGTTCCTTATCCGCGTTCTCCTTTCGGAATTGGGGCTCAACCTTCTGTAGCGGCTAATGAAGCAGGGATGGCAAGGAGCCTTGCGGCATTCCATCCGCCGGGGGGACGCCCAAGCGCTACGGCAGGAGCGGACGCCTGCCGCCACGCGGGTCAGGCGGACTTGGGCAGGCCGACCATGCGCTGCTCGTCGCTGTCCCACACTTTCAGGCGCAGGCAGCGGATCATTTCGCCGGGACTGAAGGAGGTGGTCTTGGCCTGCTGGAGTTCCGGCATCTCCCGCAGCACTTCCGGGAGGCGGTAGAAGGGGATGTGCGAGTTGAGGTGGTGGATGTGGTGGTAGCCGATGTTCGCCGTGAACCACGCCATGAGGCGGCTGGTGCGGAGGTAGCTCGAGGAGTCGAGCGCGGCCTTTTCGTAGGTCCAGCCGGCGTTGTCGGCGAAGGAGACGGTGGGGAAATTGTGCTGCGCGTAGAAGAGGTAGGAGCCGATGGCGTAGGCGATGAAGTGCGGGATGGTCTGCACGAGGATGACGGACTGCCAGCCGTCCACCTGATAGAGCAGCACGCCGATGGTGATGTGCAGGAGGAAGGAGATGAGGCAGTCGTAGTGCTTGCGCGGGTTGTTGACGAAGGGGTTCACGCACATCCCGATCAGGAAGACGAACACGTAGCCGAAGAGGATGGTCAGCGGATGGCGGGCGAAGAGATACCAGAAGCGCTTGCCGGGCGTGGTCTTGAGATACTGCGCCTTGGTCATGATCGGGAAGGAGCCGATGTGCGAGCCGCGCAGCTTGGAGTTGTGGTTGTGATGGTGGTTGTGCGAGCTGCGCCAGATGCTGCTGGCGCTGAGGGCGAAGATGCCAAACACGCGCATGAAGATCTCAGCCGCGAAGGACTTGGGCAGGATGGCGTGGTGCTGCTGGTCATGGTAGATGACGAACAGCCGCAGGACGAGCAGCCCCGCGAAGACGCTGCACAGCACCTGCAGGGGGAAGGAGTGGTTCCACAACGCCCCCGCCAGCGTGGCCAGCAGCAGGCCCGTGGTGGAAAGAACATACCACCAGCTCCGAGCCGTGTTGTCGTGGGCGTAGGCTTTGGTAGCCTTGATGAGTTCTTGTCCGGTGCGCATCGGTTTTATTGACCGGCGACACTGTCCGGGACAGACGGGGTTTTGTCGAGGGTGAGTTAGCAGACGCACCGAATGTCACCGGCCGGGGCTTGAGTTTGGTCCG
This sequence comes from uncultured Klebsiella sp., assembly GCA_964496695.1. Lineage (GTDB taxonomy): Bacteria > Verrucomicrobiota > Verrucomicrobiia > Limisphaerales > SXTU01 > SXTU01. The sequence continues at coordinate 8,989 of CAZCBE010000170.1, read as the reverse complement.
GGCCGGAGTTTAATGCCGTGAACCAACGCATCCGCCATGACCCTCGCCCAAGCCCTCCAGTTGCTCGAAGCCGCCGGCTCCGCGCAGACCCGCAAGACCTACGCCCGCCACGGCATCGGCCCGAAGATGTTCGGGGTCAGCTACGCCGTGCTCGGCAAGCTCACGCGGCAGATCAAGCGTGACCATGCGCTGGCCCTGGGCCTCTGGGCCTCCGGCTGGCACGACGCCCGCGTGCTGGCCACGATGATCGCCGATCCGCAGCAGGCGGATGCCGCGCTGCTCGATGCCTGGGTGGCGGATTGCGATATCCGCGCCCTTCCGGGGGCGGTGGCGAAGTTTGCCGCTGGCAGCGCGCTGGCCGAGGCCAAGGCGGCGGAGTGGTGTGCGGACGCGCGGGAGTCCGTGGCCGTGGCGGGCTGGGACGTGTTCGCCGAACTGGCGCTGGAATCAACCGTGAAGGACGCGACCTTTGCCGCGCTGCTCAAGACCATTGAGCGCGAGATTCATCAGGCCCCGAATCATGTTCGCTATGCGATGAACGGGGCGTTGATCGCCATCGGTGTGCGCAATGCGAAGCTGGAGAAGCTCGCCGTGGCCGCCGCGAAGCGCATCGGCAAGGTCGAGGTGGACCACGGTGACACGAGCTGCAAGACGCCGGATGCGGTGGCCTACATCGCGAAGACGAAGGCGCGCCGGGCAGGGAAGGGGAAGTAGCCCGGTCGTAGTCGCAACCTTTAGGTTGCGAAGTAGCGCAAGCCTCTGGCTTGCCGTATCGCCGGCGCCCGTGCCGGCCTGTTCGTGCGGAGGACGATGGTGCTCCGGTCGTGCCATGGGCCGGCGAGGACGCCGGTGGCACGGCAGGCCGGAGGCCTGCGCTACGCCAGCGGGCGCTACTTCAGCGAGCCGAGGAACTCCACGAGGTCGCGGAGGTCGCGCTTGGAGAGGACGAGGATCATCGTGTCGGGCATCGCGGACTGGCCCTTCTGCGTCTTGGCGATCTCCGACTTCTTGAACTTGAGGATGCCGTCCTCCGGCGAGTTGATGACCAGTTCCTCCGGCGTGTCGGACTTGGCGATGCCGGCGAAGTTACGGCCATCCTTCAACACCACGAGGAGCGTTTCAAAGCCCGGCGCGATTTTCGCATTCGGAGCGACCAGCGACTCAAGCAGATACTCGCGCGTCTGCTTGGACGCGATGCCATCGAGCACCGGACCGACCTCACCGCCGTCGGACCCGACCTTGTGGCAGCGGGCACACGAGGCCTCAACGCGTTCGAGGAAGATCTTCTTGCCGGACTCCTCGTTGCCGCCAGCCAGCGCGGAGCGGTAGCTCCAGAGCAGGTCATCGGGCTTGCGCTGCGCCTTGAACTTGTCCAGGCCGGCCTTGATCCGGGCATCGGTGCGTTTGTCGGCGGCTTCCAGCAGTTCCAGCAGCAACGCGGGGGCGAGCTTGCCGGCCGCGAGGTCTTCCACCAGCGAGGCAATGACGCCGTCGGCTTCCGCGCCGGGGAGGCCGCCGAGCGTGACGATGGCGTTCTGCTTCTCGCCGACGGTGCCTTGCTTGAGAATCGCCAGCAGCGGGGCAACCGCGCTGCCCTTGCCGCTTTTCGCGCCGATGCTGGTGGCCGCGATGCGCAGCGGCTCAGCCTTGTCCTTGGCGGCGATTTCGAGCGCGGCGGCGAGCTGCGCATCCTTGGCGGCGGCGAGGCGGTTCAGTGCGCCCACGCGGACGCCGCTGTCGGCTTTGGTATCGGCGACGAGTTCAAAGAGCACCGGGTTTACGTCCGCCACTTCGAGCTGCGTGGCGGCCTTCACGGCGGCGAGGCGGACGGGCGTGGCACCGGTGCGGAGGGCAGCGGCGAGCACGGGCTTCGCGGCAGCGGCGGAAACCTTCGCATCGCGCGTGGGCAGCGGACGCCAGAGGCCGGTGATACGGTCGCGACCGGAGGGCTTGGCCCAGTCCGCGAGGAGGTCGAGGGCCTCGGCGCGGGCGGCGTCGGGGATGTTGGCGTTGGCGGCAAAACCGGCCAGGCGCGTGGCCGAGGCGGCGTCACCAAGGTGGTTGTTCGCGCTGAGAATGCGGCGGGCCAGCGCGGGCCGTTGTTCGGCGGCGAGCTTGCTGAAGTCCGGCTGCAGCGCGGCCAGCGCGGGCAGGGCCTGTGGGATGGGAATCTCGCTGATGGCGCGGGCGGCTTCGAGGATCACGCGGCCATTGGCGTCCGTGAGGAGCTGGCTGACCTCCGCGCGCTCCAGCCGGCGCAGGGCGACCACGGCGGCGATGCGAACGGAGGGCGAGGCGTTGGTCTTCAGCCCGGCGATGGTCTTTACATCCGCACAGCCCAGCAGGCCCATCACGCCGGAGTGGCGCAGCACGGCGTCCTTGTCCGCGTTGTCGGCCAGCAGCGTCACCAGCGCCGGCACGGCCCCGGGATGGCGGATCTTCCCGAGGGCAATTGCAGCCAGGTGACGCGTGCGCGCAGAGCCCGAGGCGAGCAACGGCACGAGGGCGGCTCCGCTGGCGCTGTCACGCGCATCGCCGAGCACCTTGGCGGCCTGGGCGGCGATTTCGTCGTCGGTGGCCTGGGCGAGCAGGGGATGCAGGGCGGAACGAATCTGGGTGCGGTCACTTTGCGAGAGACTCTTCTGCTGGAGGAACTGCCCCAGGCCCCAGATGGCGTGCAGGCGCGAGCGCTGCTCGGTGGCTTTCGCGGCCACTTCGATGAGCGTGCCGAGCGCCTTCTTCTCCACGAGCGTGAACTGCGCCTCCTGCCGCACGCGCATGTCGCGGTGCGCGAGCAGGCCCTTGAGTTCGTCCACCGAGCGCTTGGTGAAATCCCCGGCGAAGATGGCCTTTACGTCGTCCGCGCTCTTCACCGTGGCCGGGTCGGAGATGCGATAGAGCCGGCCTTTGCCGGTCAGGCCCCAGCCTTCGATCCAGTCGGAGAAATAGACATGGCCGTCGTAGCCGAAGTCCACATCCGTCGCGAGGGCGTTCCAGATGAACTGCTCTTTCTCGACCAGTTCGAAGCTCGCGCCTTTGGGCTGCATCTTGAAGCTCCAGATGCCGCTGGCGGAGCTGGCGCCCTTGAAGTCGCACAGCAGGAAGTGGCCGTCGTATTTCGCGGCCAGGCCGGTGCCGGGATAATAGGCCAGGCCGCTGGGGCCGTTGGCGATGTTCACGATGGGCGGCAGGATGTGCGCCGCGCGGTCCTCCGGGTAGCACATGCGCTCACCGAGCCAAGGCCCGCGCCGCGTGGTCCACGGCGCGCTCTCGATGAACTGCCAGCCGACGCGCCAGCCCGTGTCGCCGCCTTCCACCGCGTAAACCCAGCGCGCGGGATCGCCGCCGTCCGAGTTGTTGTCACCGGTGAAGAGGTTGCCGAACTGGTCAAAGGCCAGCTCCTGCGGGTTGCGCAGGCCGTGGTGGAAGATTTCCAGGTCCGTGCCATCCTGGTTGCAGCGGAAGATCGCGCCCATCTCCGGCGTGGCAATGGTCTTGCCTTCGAGCGACTTAACGTTCGCGCCGCGATCGCCAATGCTGAAGTAGAGCTTGCCGTCGGGCCCGATGATCAGGCCGTGCAGGTCGTGACCGAGGAAGCCCACGCGCACGCCGAAGCCGGTGAAGACCGGCTTGCGCAAATCCTTTGCCCCGTCGGTCTGGCCGTCGCCGTCGTTGTCACGGAGCAGCCAGAGGTTGGGGATGTTGGCGAACCAGACATTGCCCCGCCGCGCGATCAAACCCGAGCCGATGCCATCCACGTTGGAATTGAAGATGCCGTCCGCGAAGGTGCTGTAGTGCGTGGCCAGGCCGCTGCCGGTGCGGTCCTCGATCATGGTGACGCGCTCGGAGACGTTCGTCTTGCCGTCGTATTTGTGGCGGGCGAAGAGCGCGCGCATGTCGTCGGTGGTCTTGGCGGCCAGTTCCTCGTCGAGCCAGTTCATGTGGCCGCGAATGTCCGTGACGCCCTGGTGCAGGCGGTGGGTTTCAGCGACGTAGATGCGCCCCTTCTCGTCAATGCAGAAGGCCACGGGGTTCGCGAGCTGCGGCTCGGCGGCCCAGAGGTCCACCTTGAGCCCGGGGGCGAGCTTGAACTTCTTGGCGGCGGCTTCGGCTTCGCGGGTGGCGTCGCCGGGGTTGATGGCATTGCGCGCCGCGCCGGCGGACTTGCTCTTGGGAACCTCTGCGCCAAACCCGGCGGTGGCATGGAGCAGCCCGCCCAACACGAGCAGCCAACGAACCAAAGTCGCATTCTTCATAAGGGGCGAAAACTTAGACTCCCCCCGCCCGGAAAGGCAAGCCGGTCGGTGGCGGCTCTTTGGAGCGCCGGTCTCCGACCCGGCGCGAATTCGTGCCCGTCGGGAACACGCCGGGTCGGAGACCGGCGCTCCGTCGAGCTTGAATCTCCCGGGGCGCGTGCCCGTCCGTCTGACACGCCCGGGATTGACCAACGGGCATGACTCGTCTAACAACGCCGCACACTATGCAATTCACTCCGCCTCGTTCGTTCCGCCTGCTCGTTGCCACCGCCTTCGCCACGCTTGCCTTGGGCACGGCGGCGCAGGCCGCGCAGCCGCCCGCCGGCTTCACCGCCCTCTTCAATGGCAAGGACCTCGCCGGCTGGCGGGGTGGCAGCACCTTTGACCATCGCAAGCTGCTGGCCATGACCCCGGAGCAGCGCGCCGAGCAGATCAAGAAGTGGACCGCGCCCGACCAGAAAGGCTCGATGATGGAAATGGGCAAGACCGGGAAGGCGCACTGGTATGTCGAGGGCGATGACCTGGTGAACGACGGCTTCGGCGCCTACGCCACCACCGAGAAGGACTACGGCGACTTTGAGCTGCTCCTCGAATACAAGACGGTGGCCAAGGCCGACAGCGGCATCTATCTGCGCGGCGTTCCCCAGGTGCAGATCTGGGACTACACCGAGGAGGCCAAGTTCAAGCTCGGCGCGAACAAGGGTTCCGGCGGCCTCTGGAACAACAGCCCCGGCGCTCCCGGCAAAGACCCGCTGGTGCTGGCCGACAAGCCCTTCGGCGAGTGGAACAAGTTCCGCATCATCATGAAGGGCGAGAACGTCACCGTGTATCTGAACGACAAGCTCGTGGTGGACAACGCCAAGCTCGAAAACTACTACGACCGCAAGCTGCCCGTCCCCGAGAAGGGCCCCATCCAGCTCCAAACCCACGGCGGTGAAATCCGCTGGCGCAACGTCTTCATCAAGGAACTCGGCAAGTAGGCTGCGGGGAGCAGGATTAGGATCAGGATTACGAGCACGAAAACCTGAACCAATCCACTCCCACTCCCACTCCTAATCTTAATCCTACTCCTACTTTTCTCCATGAAACTGCGATTGAATCCCCTCCTCGCGCTGGCCGCGTGCGCCTTCACCCTCCTCGCCGCCGACAAGGACGGCTTCAAGTCCGTCTTCAACGGCAAGGACTTCGAGGGCTGGGCCGGCCCGGTCGAGAACTATGAAGTCGTGGACGGGGCCATCGTCTGCAAAAAGGGCAAGGGCGGCACGATCTACACGAAGGAGGAATACGGCGACTTCGTCGTCCGCCTCGAGTTCAAGGTCCCGCCCGGCGGCAACAACGGTCTCGCCATCCGCTACCCCGGCAAGGGCGATACCGCCTATCAGGGCATGTGCGAACTGCAGGTGCTCGACGAGAACTACGAGACCGTTCGCAAGGCGAAGCTCGATCCGCGCCAGGTCCACGGTTCCGCCTACGGCATGGTCGCCGCCAAGCGCGGCTTCCAGAAACCCAACGGCGAGTGGAACCAGCAGGAAGTCACCGTCAAAGGCTCCACCATCAAGGTCGTCCTGAACGGTGAAGTCATCCTCGACACCGACCTCAGCAAGGTGGACCCTGAAACCTTCATGGGCAAATCCAAGCATCCCGGCCTGGCCCTGACCAAGGGTTATTTCGGCTTCGCTGGCCACAGCGATCCCGTGGCCTTCCGCAACATCAGCATCAAGCGCCTAGATTAGGCCGGCTCCGTTCAACCCCAACCCATCCGAACCAACCTATGGAAAGCTCCAACCCCGTATTGAAGAGCAGTGTCTTCGAAGGCCTGCGCGAAGACACCAGCCGGATGACCATCAACGGCACCATCACGCGCACGTTGATTCTGCTCGTGCTGGTCGTCAGTTCCGCGCTGTTCACCTGGAGCAAGGTGATGGCGGGTGATGTGGCCGGGGCCGTGCCGTGGATGATCGGTGGCGGCATTGGCGGACTGGTCTTCTGCCTGATCACCTGCTTCGCCCACCGGGCCGCGCCCTTCACCGCGCCCATCTACGCGGTGTGCGAGGGCCTGCTGCTCGGCGCGTTGTCCGCCTTCATGCAGGCCCGCTACCAGGGCATCGTGCTGCAGGCGGTGCTGCTCACCATGGGCACGCTGTTTGGCCTGCTGTTCGCCTATCGCGTCGGCCTGATCCGTGCGACGGAGAAGTTCAAGCTGGGCGTGTTCGCCGCCACCATCGGCATCATGGTCGTCTATCTCATCAGCATGGTCATGCGGCTCTTCGGGACGAACATCCCCTACATCCACGACTCGGGCACGATCGGCATTTGCTTCAGCGTGTTTGTCGTCGTGATCGCGGCGCTGAACCTGGTGCTGGACTTCGACTTCATCGAGCAGGGCGAGGCGGCCGGCGCACCCAAATACATGGAGTGGTATGCCGCCTTCGGCCTGATGGTGACGCTTATCTGGCTCTACATCGAGTTCCTCCGCCTGCTCTCCAAGCTGCGGCGCTAGTCCGCCTCCGCGCGACCCGGCCGAGCGCGCCTTCCTGTGAACCGCATCGCCACGACCGGAGCGCAGTTCTGGCGCTGGCTGCAATCCCAACGACCGCTCAAGCGGGCCGGCCTCAAGCTGGCGCTGCTGGCGGTCGTTGTGCTGTTTGCCCTGTATCCCAATCCGGTTCTCCTCGTCCGGCAGATCGGCCACTACCTGAACACGGAGTCGCTCATCCAGCCGGACCTCCCGGCGATGCCGGAGATCAACCGCGACATTGACCAGCTCATCGCGACGAACGCGCCGGTGCTGACCGAGTTCAAGGCCGTCGAGCGCTTTGTCTATCGCCGCATCGCCTACCAATACGACTGGCATGGCTGGTGGAACCTCGATTACTGGCCCACTGCCGCCGAGGTCTGGGAGCGTCGGCGCGAGGACTGCGACGGCCGGGCCGTGCTGGCGGTGAGCATCCTGCGCGCTCGGGGCCACGCCGAGGCGCGCCTGGTGGCGAATCTCCAGCATGTGTGGGTTGCCGTCGGCACCAACGAACTCATGGGCCCGATGGCCGACAAGAACTTCCGCCGGGAGGGCGGTAAAGTGGTGGATGGCAAACTCGTCGGCGCGAAGACCGTCATCACGCTGCCCGCCATGAAGACCTTGCTCGACTCCCTCGCGATGACCTGCAAGTTCCCTGCCTGGCGCGTGGTGCTGATGCTGCTGACCTTGCTCGCGCTGGTGTTTCATCCCGCAGTGGACGTGGGTCGCTTTGCGATGCTCAGCACCGCGATGCTCGTGGGCTATGCCCTCTTCCTCGACTGGTGCGTGCGCCGCGTGGACCGCGATTCGCCGGACTTCGATTGGAATTTCCCGGTGGCCGCGGTGCTGATCCTCGGCTCGCTAGTCTGCGCCTGGCGTTCGACGAAGCGCCCAAGCCCGGTAGGGTGAGGGGGACACTCCTGTCCCCCAGCCCTGGAAAACGCCGCCGATTAGATAGTCGGAAATAGGGAAACCTCCCCAATCTTCCTGCCCATAATTTTCCTGCCAAAATCTTCGCCGGTAGGCTGCTGTGACACTGGGGACAGGAGTGTCCCCCTCACGCCGGTTTCACCTCGCCTTCACCTGCGTCCACGCCTCGTCATACAGCTTGGTCTTCCCGCCCAGGTCTTCCAAAAACTCCAGCTTCGCCATCACCTCCGCCGGCGGGTAGATCGCCGGGTTCTTCAAATCCGCCGGCTTGATGAACGCCTTCGCAGCGGCATTCGGTGTGGCAAACTGCAGGAAGTTGGACAGCCGCGCTCCCACCTTGGGCTCCAGCACGAAGTTGATGAATTTCTCCGCCAGGTCGCGATGCGGTGCCTTTGCCGGGATGCACAGGTTGTCCACCCAGATCTGGCTGCCCTCGCGCGGGATGACGTAGCGCAGGGTTGCGTCGTCCGTCATGGCCCGGGCCGCCTCGCCGCTATAGACAATCGCCGCCGCCACGCTCTTGCCCACCACCTTGTTCTTCGCCCCCACGCTTCCGTCGAAGCCCGCCGCCCGGCGCTTCGCCTCGATCACCAGGTCGCGCGCCTCTTTCAGATGCGGGATCTCCGTCGAGTTCAGGCCGTGTCCCTTGAACTTCAGCGCCGCCCCGAGACAATCCCGCACCGAGTCAATCAGCACGAACGTTCCCGGCTGCTGCTTCGCGTCGAACACCAACCCCCACGACTCCGTCACGGGCTTGCCCGCGACTGGTCGCACGAGGATGCCCACCGTGCCCCACTGGTAGGCCACGCTGAACTTGTTCCCCCGGTCATACGGCGGGTTGGCGAACTTCGCGTCGAGGTTCTTCAGGTTCGGCAGGTTCGCAGGCCGCATGGGCGCGAGGAGGTTGAGCTTCACCATGGTCGTCACCAGATGGTCCGGCGGCACCACGAGGTCGTAGAGCGACGTGCCGCCGGCTTGCAGCTTGGCCAGCATGGACTCCGCGTCCTCATACACATCCACCGTCACTTTGCAGGCAAACTGCTGCTCGAAGTCCTTCACCACCTCCGGGTCCAGATACTCGCTCCAGATGAACACATTGAGCCGCCCCTCGGCGGCGATGACCGGAGCAGACCATCCGAGCAGGATAGCAATCAGGATGAGGAGAACGCGCATCAGTTCAGTAGGAAGTGCAGGGCAGGGGAGTCAACGGGAAAAGTGCCCGTCGGCCCGGCTGGGGCGCATCTGGACACTGCCCCCGAAAGCCGACGGAGCGCGGGTCTGTGACCCG
>CAZCBE010000169.1:0-12193 GCA_964496695.1 uncultured Klebsiella sp. | reverse complement strand
AGGCTGGTAGCCTGTGCTACCCGGCGGCGGTGCCGCCGCTACTTCGGAGTTTGGGCTTAATTTTCCTGCCCAATTCGATTCCTGGGGAGCGAGAGTGGCTTGGGCTTTGCTGGATGCAGCGGGCCGCCGCTGACCGGCACCGCTGCACTTTTGTGTTCTGTGCGCCTTTCGCGGCCCGAATTTCGCCTCCTGCGCCACTAAGGCCATTTGGCCCGATTGCTACTGCCTGAGATTTCTGTTACTTCTTGCGCTGACGCCACATGGGCAACTCCTCCAAACCTATCCGTCTAGTCCTAGTGGACGACCATGAAGTCGTCCGCGCCGGGCTGGGCACGCTGCTCTCGCAGCACCCCGAATTTGAAATCGTGGGCGAAGCCGGCACGGTGGCCAGCGCGCTCGAAGCGGCGGAGCGACTGAAACCGGACCTGGTGCTCCTTGACGTGCGCCTCCCCGATGGCAGCGGCTTCGAGGCCTGCCGCAAGCTCCACGCGCTCACTCCGCCCGCCAAGGTCATCATCCTCACCGCCTTCGCCGACGATGAGACGGTCATGCAGTCCCTCGGCTCCGGTGCCGAGGGGTATCTGCTCAAGGAGATTGACGAGCCCGGCCTCGTGCGCGCCATCAAGGAGGTCGCCGAGGGACGCTCCATTCTCGATCCCGCCGTGACCCGGCGTGTGCTCAACCGGATGAACGAACGCACCGGCTCGCACCCGGGCGCCAAGCTGGACCGCCTCTCCGCCCAGGAGCGCCGCGTGCTGGAACTGGTCGCGCAGGGCAAGACGAACAAGGAGATCGGCCTCGCCCTGGGCCTGAGCGACAAGACGGTGAAGAACTATCTCAGCAACTTGATGGACAAGCTGCAGTTGAACCGCCGGTCCCAGGCGGCCGCCTTCTTCGCCCAGCATTCCGGCTCGTGATTCGCCCGCGTGGCGGCGACGCTCACCGCATGCGACCCTCGTGGCCCGACCCATCCCGGCTTGGACCGATGGTCTTGGTCTGGTTGTTGTTATCCCTCCGCTTGCTCGCCGCCCCGGCTGATCCCGGCCTGCCCGGTCTCGAACTTCCCGACCTGCCCAAGCTCTCCCTGTGGGACACGGTCTTCACCTTCCAGAGCAGTGCGGGCTACAAGGACAACGTCGCCTTGAGCGCCACGCGGCCCAGCGGCAGCCCGTTTGTGCGTCAGCAGGGGGAGGCCATTCTCTCCCGGCTCCCGGTGGATGGCCTCGAGTTCTACGCCTTTCTCTCCGGCGAGGACACCCGGTTCCTCGCCAGCCAGGTGGTGGACAAGGAGCAGAATCTGCTGGCCTTCGCCCAGGTGAAAAAGCAGTGGAGCGAGCACTGGAGCACCAGCCTGTCCGGCCAATACATCTATCAGAACCAGGTGGTGGACCTTTCCACCAGTTTCGCCACCCCCACCGTGCTGGCGGTGGAGAGCCACACCTGCGCGGTGCGCTTCGCCGTGCGGCGCAACCTGGCGGAACGCTGGTGGGTGGAACTGGAACCCAGCCTGACCCGGCAGGATTTCAACAGCCCGCTCGATGACTATTGGGAGGGCGGCCCGAAACTCTCGCTGGGCCGGGGCTACGGTCATCGGTCTGAAGTCGTGCTGGCCTACGAGCTGAATTTCCGGCCCTATGATCACCGCGCCCAGTTCGACCGCACCGCCGCGTCGCTGCCCGGCTCGGCCCTCTCGTTCACCCAGCATCGGGGCCAGTTTGTTTGGAAGCACCACTGGGACGAGCCGCGTCATTGGCGCACCACGGCCAAGCTGAGCTACGAGACCAGCCATGACAACGGCCCCGGCTACTTCGACTTCCGGCGCTGGCAGGTCAGCCAGCAGGTGCGCTGGGCCGCCGCGCCCTGGGAGGTGCGCGTGACCGGCCGGTTCGGGCATTACCGCTTCCCCCGTCAGCTCGTCGCCCCGGGCGTCCCCCGCTCGATCGAGCGCAGCGATGTGAGCCTGAACCTCCACCTCGAACGCGCGCTGGGGAAACACTGGAAGTGGTTTCTCGACTGTGACAGCGACCGCTCCCTGCCCAACCAGCCCGGCACCGGCTACGCGGCCAATCTCGTTCACTCCGGGGTGAGCGCGGAGTTCTGACGCCGTGCTCATCCGCCCCGGTTTGCGGTCGCCGCCGACCAGCCTAGGGATTCCCCTGAGGTGAGAATCAGGGATGCTCGGCCCTATTAGGCTGGGTCCAAAGTTGACTTGGCACCCTTTCGGCTCTATCAAGATTGGCGCATGAAAGCCGATGCCAGCCTGTGAAACTGCTTTGCCCTAATCCCAATTCCCTCCAGGCCGGCGGCCGCCCCCAGGCCGCCTTCACCTTGGCGGAGGTCTGTGTGGCCACCGCCATCGCCGCGATGACCGTGGCCGGGATCCTTTACGGCTACACGCAGTCCTCCAAGCGCGCCGAGTGGTCCGCCTATTCGCTCGCCGCTCAGGCCATGGCCGTGCAGCGCCTGGAGCAGACCCGGTCCTGCCGTTGGGACACCGAGACCGGCGTGGACCAGCTTGTCAGCACCAATTTCCCCACCCAGGTCATGCTGCTCGACCTGCCCGTGATCGGCACCAACGCCTTTTACGGCACCAACGTCACCACCATCACCGTCATCTCGGCCACCGCGCCCATGCTCCGCATGATCCGCGTGGACTGCACCTGGAAATTTCCCACGACCGGCCGCGTGTTCACCAACACCGTGGCCACCTACCGTTCCCCCGACGCCTGAGATGAAGCTTACCCCCGCCAGTTCCCTCGCCGGCTTCCCACGCGGCCTCCTCGCCACGACGCTCGTGGAGCTGATGATCACCATGGCTTTGATGACCATGGTGCTGGGCGGGGTGGTTTACAGCCACGTCATGGGCGGGCGGCTCATGCAGTTCGCCGCCGCCAAGCTCGGCGCCTCGGATTCCGCCCGCAAGGCTTTCGGCAAGCTGCAGGATGAAATCCGCGCGGCCACCACCATCCAGATCGGCAACGGCACCTCCTCGGCCTTTACCGCCATCTCCAACGGCACCTCCATGCAGGGCCGCGCCATTCAAATCTACCCGACCACCAACACCAGTTGGTGGATTCGCTACTTCTACGTCACCAACAGCGGCGAGCTGCGCCGCTGCACCTCCAGCAATGCCACCGCCCAGCTCGTCGCCTCCTACGTCACCAATGCGATCATCTTCTCCAAGGAAGACTACCTCGGCAACACCCTCAGCGCGGACACCGGCAATTCCGCCGTCAACGTCCGCCTCCAGTTCTACCAGCTCACCTACCCGATGACCAAGGTGGGCACGAACAATTACTACGAATATTTCCAGCTCCAGTCGCGGATCACCCGGCGCATCCTCCAGTAACGCATCATGAATACGCAACCCATCCCCCGCCTGCGGCGCGACGGCTATGCGCTCCTCGTGGTGATGACCTTCGCCGCCATCGGCCTCACCGTGCTCAGCGCCACGATGAACTGGGCCTCGCAGACCTCCATGATGAACGAGCGCAGCAACCAGTTGTCCACCACGCTCTTCGCCGCCGAGGCCTCCACTGAGCGCATCGTCTCCCGCCTCATGTTTGACTACAAGGCCAGCGGCGAAGGCACCGTCTTCAACAACCTCACCTCCTACCGCACCAACATCCCCGGCTCCACGGAAAACGCCTACTGGTCCGCGTTTCAGTTCTCCAATGCCTCGGGCACCACCAACCAGAACTACGTCAACCGCACCCAGACCAGCGTTTACACCAACCTTACCGGCCCCTACGCCGGTCTGATGGGCTTTGCCTCCACCTACCGCGTGGTGTCCAACGCGCGGCAGACCACCGGCCGGTTCAGCATCACCAACGCCGTCCAGCAGGATGTCCAGCTCGCCTCCATCCCGGTGTTTCAGTTCGCCATCTTCTACAACAGCCTCCTCGAGTTCACCATGGCCGCCCCGCTGACCGTGCGCGGCCGCGTCCACGCCAACAGCAACATCTTCCTCGGCTCCTCTGCGGATCTCGACCTCCAGCAGAACGTCACCACCACCGGCACCATCGGCAAGCAGGCCTGGTTCGGCTACGGCCTGTCCTCCTTCACTGGGGACATTGATTACGGCGGCACCGTCTCCTCCAACGTCAGCGCCCTCACCCTGCCCATCGGCACCAACAACACCGCCGCCGCCGTCCGCGAGGTCATCAACATCCCGCCTGCCGGCGAATCCATGAGTTCCTCCATGGGCCAGCAGCGCTTCTACAACAAGGCCGAGCTGCTCGTCCTCGTCAGCAACTCCACCGTCGTCGTCAAGGTCAAGACTCCCTTCGATGCCACGCCCACCACCATCAACTGGTCCAACGCCAGCTACTTCATCAACACCAACGCCTCCTTCACCGACCAGCGTGAAGGCAAGGTGATGAAGACCACCGAGCTGGACATCGCCAAGTATCGCACCTGGGCCGCCACCAATGCCAACGTCACCGCCAAGCTCGGTGCCGGCAACGCCCCCAACCTCATCTATGTGGCTGACGACCGCTCCGTCACCTCCAGCCAGAAGACCGCTGTGCGTCTGATCAACGGCCAGACCCTGCCCAGCCGCGGCCTGACCCTGGCCACCGTCAACCCGCTCTACGTGAAGGGGCATTTCAACTGCACCAACGCCTCTCATCTCGGCACCACCAACACGAGCTCGTCCCGTCCGGCGTCCTTGGTCGCGGACTCGCTGTCCGTCTTGTCCGGTGCCTTCAGCGATGGCGCGAGCGCCTCCAGCTACACCTCCCGCGTGCCGTCGGACACCACGATCAACGCGGCGCTGCTGGCCGGGATGGTTTATACCTCCGCCGACGGCACCACCGTCCGCAGCGGCGGCGTGGTGAACTTCCCCCGCCTGCTCGAGGCCTGGGGCCAGAGCCCCGCGCGCGTCCTCACGCTCAACGGCTCGCTCGTCAACCTCTACGACAGCGCCCGCGCCACCGCGCCCTTCCAATGGCCCGGCACCTACTACTCCGCCCCCAATCGAAATTTCAACTTCGATCCCAACTTCCTGGACTCCACCCGCCTGCCGCCCGGCTCGCCGGAACTCCGTGTCCTCATTCGCGGCAACTGGGCGTCGGCGCCCCCGAACCGGACCAACTATGTCGTCAATTTCTAGGTTGCCCGTGCTGCTCGGTGCTCTGCTGCTGTGGAATGCGGGGGCCGTGCTGCGCGCCCAGCCCGCCGCCTCGACCAACGCCTTCCAGGTCGCCACCACCCGCCACGACCTGCCCGGCCTCGGCTACTACACGCGGTCCGTGGTCACCCTGGGCACCAACCAATACGCCTTCGTCGTGCCCAAGGGCTACATCGTCCGGACCGACGAGCCGAACCGCGTGGTCCGCGCCGTGGAACGGGAGGACAAGTGCGCGATCTCCGTCCGCCTTTTCGCCACCCCCACCAACGCCGTGGACAAGGCGACTGCCGGCCTCAAACCGGAAGCCTTCAAGGAACTGCTCCTGCAGCGCTACCCGAGTGCCCGGGTCGCGGACACTTTCAGCCTGACCGCAGGCGGCACGGGCGGACCCGCCTTTGACTTCATCTGGCGCAACGAGGGCGGGCTCGAAGTGCAGAGCCGCATCGCCTTCATCCCCACGCCCGCCGGGGTCGTCGAGTTCCACCTCCTCACCAGCGCCGCCGTGAAAGAGGAATCCTTCCAGGCCCTCAATAGCCTCATGCTCACCTTCCGCTTCGCCGAGAAGGGCAAGCTGGAACTCCCCGCCCTGCTCGACAAGCTCTGAGCCCGGAGTGTCCGGCGCGCGGCGTTCACGCCGCGGAAACGTGTGCCGGTCAGGAATGTTTCGAACGCCCGGTTACGGACCCTGGACCGTTCCTCCTGCTCGCAATCCTGATCCTGATCCTGCTCTTCGAGTTCGCGACCACATGCCAGCCGTGGCGCACTTCCGGCTCCCTCGCTCCGCGAAGCACGAGCCAGTGGTTCGGCGAGGCCGTATCCATTCGTGCCGGGTCAGGGTGGGTGCCGGGAGGTTCACGGGTAGTTTCCTGTTCCATTTGGAACAGCTCACGGAGCATGAACCGGAAATGCGCAAGGTCCTTGGCCGTCAGCCGGCGCATTTCCAAGCTCAGGGGCGGAATCATTCCTCCCTCCATGATTCTGTGCCCCATGATTCTGTGAACCCTCGGCCTCTCCCCATCTGTGGTCGTCTTGAATCTGCGGGAAATCCTCTCTCCGTCCCTGGCCCCGCCTGCCCCCTCCTCATTTTTCTGGCTCCCCGCTGTTTTCAGTGGAATGGCGGGTGGAAGAAGCTCCAAATCCCAAGTTCCAACTTCCAAAGCAACTCCAAATTCCAAGGGAACGCGTGGCCTGGCCCTGGGCGGACAAGGCGCACCATCCCAGCCCTTTAATCAAGGTGCCAACCAGGGCGGCACGGCTGGCAGCGCGGCGCGCTGAACGATTGGAATTTGAGGTTTGGGATTTCTTTGGCGCTTGGACCTTGGAGCTTGGAATTTCCCTGCCGGCCTCCCTGTCCACCGAAAACAGCGGAGAACCATTTTTCTGACCCCTCGGTTCAGAGGAGGGGTGCTTTGACAATCCCCCGACTCGGTTTGAACTGACACACCTCCTCTCCCCAGCCCTACACAAACACAATCTCCGTCGTCGCCGCCGCCTCATCCCAGCCGCGCGTCGGCTCCGGCGTCACGCTGCTGATGTCCTTGATCGAGAGCATCCGCCCGCGCGTCTTCGGGGACTTCACCTCGATCTTCGCGGGATCGCACGTCTGCTGGTGGACCTTCTGGTGCAGCGCCGGCTTGTAGCGCACGTAGAGCACCTTCGGCGTGTCCGCCGCGAAGTAGAGGATGCGCGACTTGTCCGGGATGCACAGATACGCCTTGTTCAGGATCGTGCCGCCGAAGGTGAAGCGTTTCAGGTAGCTCGCCTTGCGGTCCGTGTAGGCGCAGGTGAACACCCGCTCGCGCTCCGGCAGCCCGCAGTAATACAGCTCCGGCCCCACGAACAGCTTGTCCTCCAGCTCCGTCACCTTGTAGGTGCCGTCCTTGAAGACCAGCAGCAGCTTGTCAAACTTGGTGCACTCCAGCTTGAACTCGTCCCCGTTCACCTTGCAGCCCACGTAGCCGCTCTCGCGGTCGTAGCTCACCTTGAAGGCCTTGAACGCCACCGCTTTCACATCCACCTCCTCGTGCCGCGCGGACTTGGTGGTGAGGCGCGGATACTGCGGGCCGTATTTGGCCAGCAGCGCTTCGAGATGCCCGATGGCAAACTTCGTGACATTCTTCAGGTGCTTCAGCGTCTCGGCCAGCTCGGCGCGCGTCTTCTCCATCTCCTCGCGGTGCTGGTTGATGTCGAAGAGCGAGATGCGCCGGATGCGGACCTGCAGCAGCCGCTCCACATCGGTGTCCACGAGGTCGCGCAGGAGCTGCTTGCGGAACGGCTTGAAGCCCTCATGCACGGCGGCCATCACCGCCTCGTTCGTCTTGCACTTCTCGATCTCCTTGTAGATGCGCTCCTCGATGAAGATGCGCTCCAGCGTGCGGAAGTGCATTTCATTCTCGAGCTGGCTCTGCTTGAGCCGCAGCTCCTGTTCGAGCAGACGCACAAGCTGCTCGGTGTTCTCGCGCAGCACCTCGCTCACCGTCAGCTCCACCGGCCGGTTGTCCTTGATGACCGTGATGCGGCTGTTGATCGTGACCTCGCAGCTCGTGAAGGCATAGAGCGCGTCAATCAACTGCTGCGCGCTCACGCCCGCCGGAGCCTTGATCTCGATCTCCACGTCCTCGGAGGTGTAGTCGTTGATGGACTTCACCTTGAGCTTGCCCTTGGCCACCGCGTCCTCGATGGAGGCCGTGAGCGACTCCGTGGTGGTGCCCGGCGGCAGCTCCTTCACCACGACCGTCTGCTCGTCCTTCTCCTTGATCTTGGCGCGCACCTTCACGCTGCCCTTGCCGTCCTGATACTCGCGCGCGTCCATCTGGCCGCCCGTGGGGAAGTCCGGCAGGCAGCGGAACGGCAGCTTCCGCAGGATCGCGATCTGCGCCTCCAGCAGCTCCGGGAAGTTGTGCGGCAAAATCTTGCACGACAGCCCGACCGCGATGCCCTCCGCCCCAAGCATCAGCGTGAGCGGCAGCTTGCAGGGCAGCACCACCGGCTCCTTGTTACGTCCGTCGTAGCTGGGCACGAGCTGCGTGATCTCGTCGTTGAACAGCTCCGCACGCGCCAGTTCCGTCAGCCGGCACTCGATGTAACGCGAGGCGGCGGCGGGATCGCCGGTGAAGATGTTGCCGTAGTTGCCCTGGCCCTCGATCAGATAGCGCTTGTTCGCCAGCACCACGATGGCGTCGTCAATGGACGCGTTGCCGTGCGGGTGGAACTTCATCGTGTCGCCAGTGACGTTGGCGACCTTCGTGAACCGCCCGTCATCCGCGCGATGCAGCGCCCACAGGATGCGGCGCTGCACCGGCTTCAAGCCGTCTTCGAGATTCGGGATCGCCCGGTCACGGATGACGTAGGAGGCGTATTCCAAGAAGCTCTTGTCCACGCGCCGGTGCAGCGCCAGCTCGATCTTCTCCGGCGCAAACGTGCGGTGCGCGATGCCCGTCTCCTCGGCGACGATGTGCGTGCCGCCGTTGCCATTCGGGGCAGGGGAGGGCTTGGCGGCGGCGGTCTTTTCTTCCGCCGGCTTGGTTTTGGCGGGCGGCTGCGGGGTGTCATCCATCGGCAATTCAGGCTGGTTGGCGTCGTTGTTTGGCTGCGCTGCGCTCATGCGTCGCGCGGGATTTGAGCAGAACGCGCCGCGCGGAAGCAAGGAGTCCCGCGCTGATTGAACCACTAACCGGCACTGACTGGCACCAATGGGGAAAGGCGGGAACTTTGACGCGAATTACGCGAATTGTCGCGAATTGAGACCGGCAACTGCCTCATTCGCGCCAATTCGCGTAATTCGCGTCAAACTCCCTTTCCGATTTTCTGATAAGTGCCGGTTAGTGCCGGTTAGTGGTTTGTTCCAGTCCGCCGTTTCCTCGCGCACGTTTTCCAGTTTCGCGTTGACGGTCGAATGACGGAGCGGTTTGATTCGCCGCGTTGCCGCCGGTCAAAAACATTCGTGAAAACGCTTTCTCGCGTCCACGAGCGGCGGAAAATTGTTCAAATCGAATGCGCAGGAACTCATGGCTGGACGCGGGCGAAGCGGGCACTGTCCGCCCTGCAAACAACTGACCAGCCATTTACCATGAGCAAAAAGATCAATGTCGCCGTCGTCGGACTCGGTTTCGGAGCGGAATTCATCCCCCTCTGGCAGAAGCATCCGCACACCACCTGCTACGCCATCTGCCAGCGCAACCAGAAGAAGCTGGATGACGTGGGTGATTACTTTGGCGTCGCGACGCGCTACCAGGACTTCGCCGCGCTCCTTAAGGACCCCGCCGTGGATGTCGTCCACATCAACTCTCCCATCCCCGACCACGCGTGGATGTCCATCGCCGCCCTCAAGGCCGGCAAGCACGTCGCCTGCACCGTCCCGATGGCCACGAACATCGCCGACTGCAAGAAGATCGTGGACCTCGTCAAGCAGACCGGCCTCAAATACATGATGATGGAGACCGTCGTGTATGCCCGCGAGTATCTCTTCATGAAGGAGCTGCTCGACGACGGGAAACTCGGCAAGCTCCAGTTCGTCCAGGCCTCGCACCAGCAGGACATGGACGGCTGGCCCAACTACTGGCCCGGCCTCCCGCCGATGTGGTATGCCACCCACTGCGTCGGCCCGGTCGCCGGCCTCATCGGCCAGCCGGCGGAATACGTGAGCTGCTTCGGCTCCGGCACCATCCGCCAGGAACTCATCGAGAAATACGGCTCCCCCTTCGCCGTCGAGACCGCGCACATCAAGTTTGCGAACACCGACGTCAACGCCCGCATCATCCGCTCCCTCTTCGACACCGCCCGCCAGTATCGCGAGAGCATTGATGTCTATGGCGACAAGGCTTCGGTGGAGTGGCCGCTCGTGGAGCACGATCCGTTGATCCTGCACACCGCCAAGAAGCCCGAGCCCAAGATTCCCAAGCCGGTCAAGTGCCCGGACTTCGCCAAACGCCTGCCCAAGGGCATCGCCAAATACACGACCCAGGGCGTTTACGATTCCAGCAAGAAGACCCACCTGAGCTTCACGCAGGGCAGCGGCCACGGCGGCAGCCACCCGCACCTCGCGCACGAGTTCGCCATGGCCCTCGTCGAGAACCGCGACCCCTTCCCGAACGCCAAGCAGTCCGCCAACTGGACCTGCGTGGGCCTCTGCTCGCACGAGTCCGCGACCAAGGGCGGCAAGATCGTCAAGCTCCCGGCATTCACCCTGTAAGCTCCCAGTCCGTCAGTAACCCAACCGCAGTCAGCACACAGCACACATGAGCACTGAAAACACAGCAAACGGTGGCGCGCCCGTGGCGGCGAACGCCAACCGCCTCCTTTGGGCCGGCTTCATGGCCATTCTGGCCGCCGGCGTCGGCTTCGCCATTCGTGGCGGCATCTTTGACAACTGGGGCAAGGAGTTCGGCTTCACGGGTGCGCAGCTCGGTTCCATTGGTGGCGCCGGTCTTTCCGGCTTCTGCTTTGGCATCATCATCGGCGGCGTCATCTGCGACAAGATCGGCTACGGCAAGCTGGTCATCACCGCCTTCCTGCTGCACATCCTTTCGGCCGTCGTCACGTTCGCCGCCGTGCCCGGCGATGGCGGTGAAGCGGCCAAATCGCTGGCTTACAACTGCCTCTTTGGCGGCATGTTCATCTTCGCCTTCGCCAACGGCACGCTGGAGGCCGTGGCCAACCCGCTCGTGGCCACGCTCTTCCCGCACAACCGCACCCACTACCTGAACATCCTGCACGCCTCCTGGCCGGCCGGCATGATCATCGGCGCGGCGCTGGGCTGGGTGCTCGATGACAAGATGCAAGTGTCCTGGAAGGTGCAGCTCGCCCTCTACCTCATCCCCACCGCCATCTACGGCATCATGTTCATGGGCCAGTCCTTCCCGAAGTCGGAAGCGTCCGAGAAGGGCGCGAGCATGGGCGAAATGTTCAAGGATGTCGGCATCCTCGGTGCGATCGTGGTGGCCCCGCTGCTGCTCCTCTTCTGCGGCGGCTTCCTCCCGCTGTTCGGCCTCTCCGCCGATGTGTCGGAGAAGATCGGCTACGCCGTGGGCGGCCTCACGGTCGTCGCCGTGGGTGTGCTCACCAAGGGCTCCATCGGCTCGTTCCTGCTCTTCGTGCTCTTCATCACCCACGCCCTCATCGGCTCCGTCGAGTTGGGCACCGACCAGTGGATTCAGTTCATCACCGGCAACCTCTTCACCTCCGAGCAGGGCAAGTATCTCTTCCTCTGGACCTCGGCCATCATGTTCGGCCTGCGCTTCTGCGCGCACTGGATCGAGAACACGCTCAAGCTCTCCCCCGTCGCCCTCTTGCTCGTCTGCTCGGTGCTCGCCTGCATCGGTCTGCAGCTCGCCAGCACGATGGACACCTTCGCCATGGCACTCATCGCCCTCGGCATCTACGCCGTCGGCAAGACCTTCTTCTGGCCCACCATGCTGGCCGTGGCCTCCGACCGGTTTCCCCGCACCGGTGCCGTCGCCATCTCCATCATGGGTGGCATCGGGATGCTCTCCGTCGGCACCATCGGTGGGCCTGGTTTGGGCTACCTGAAGGACCGCTACGCAGGCGAGTCGCTCAAGGAGAAGGACGCCGCCCTGTTCGCGGAATACAAGGCCGCCAGTCCCAGCACCTTCCTCGGCATCAAGTCCATGGAAGCCGTTGGCTTGGATGGCAAGAAGCTGGGCGAAGCCAAGGACGCCAAGGAGAAGACCGACAAGCAGAAGGCCGTCGTCGCGGCGGACCAGCTTGGTGATCGGAAGACCTTGAAGACGGATTCCTACATCCCGGCGACCATGGCCCTTCTCTACCTCGGCATCCTGCTCTACTTCAAGTCCATCGGCGGCTACAAAGTCGTCCACATCGGCGACGACGAGAAGAAGTCCGCCGCATAACCGGTCTGGTTCTTTCGCTCAGGGCGGCTCCGCAAGGAGCCGCCCTTTTTGCTTTCGTTGGCCTCGGCACCTCGTAGCGCCGGCCTCTGGCCGGCCGTGCCGCAAGCGTCCTCGCTTGCCCGGCGGAGACGGAGGAGCGGGCCGGGGAGAGGAGGGGCGGCAGGTCCAGTTGCGTTGGGAGCGGGTCGAAGCA
>CAZCBE010000168.1:0-12250 GCA_964496695.1 uncultured Klebsiella sp. | reverse complement strand
GCTGGTAGCCTGTGCTACCCGGCGGCTGCGCCGCCGCTGCTTCGGAGTTCGGGTTAAGAGTAGGAGTAGGAGTAGGAGTCGAAATGGGAAAAGTCCGCGGCCAGCCTCCCGGCTTGCCTCACTGCCGCCAATCTGCCTAGTGTCAACGCGTGTCACAGCAGCAGACGCTTCGGGAGTCAGTCTCCTTTTCTGGTATCGGCCTCCACAGCGGAAGCCGCGTCAACATGACTTTCCACCCCGCGCCGCCCAACACGGGCATCCGCTTCCGGCGCGTGGACCTGGAGGGCAAGCCGGAGATGGAGGCCCGCGTCGAGCACGTCGTGGACACCAACCGCTCCACCACGCTCGGCAAGGGCAATGTCAAGATTCACACGGTGGAGCACGTCCTCGCGGCCTTCAGCGGGGCGGCGGTGGACAATGCCATCGTGGAACTGGACGCCAATGAGCCGCCCATCGCCGACGGCAGCTCGCGCGAGTATGTGAAGATGATCGAGAAGGCCGGGGTGGTCCTGCAGGCCGAGGCGCGCACCCCCTACAAGGTGACGCAGCCCATCGAGATCCAGGTGGGCGAGACCATGATGCAGATCTTCCCGCATGACCGGTTGAAGATCTCCTGCACCAGCGCGGGCTCAGGCGGGCGCTTCACCCAGTTCTACAGCGTGGAAGTGACGCCGGAGACGTGGCCCAAGGAACTGGCGCACGCGCGGACGTTCTGCTTTTTCGAGGAGCTGGAACAGCTTTACAAAAATGGCCTCATCAAGGGCGGCAGCCTGGAGAACGCCGTGGTGATCCGCGATGACGCGGTGCTCACCACCGAGCCGCTGCGCTACCCGGAGGAGTTTGTCCGGCACAAGATGCTCGACATCGTGGGCGACCTCTCGCTGCTGGGCCGGCCGTTGCTCGGGCACGTGGTCGCCATCCGGCCGAGCCACACGGCGAACTTCGAGCTGACCAAGCAGATCGCCGCGCAGATGCGCAAGCCGGAGAAGGCGGTGCAGACCTTCTCGCCCCCGCCCGCGAAGTCCGGCGAGGAAAGCCTGGTGCGTGACGGCGCGACGCTCGACGTGATGCAGGTGATGAAGATCCTTCCGCACCGCCCGCCCTTCCTGATGGTGGACTGCGTGACGAAGATCGAGGGCAACCACATCGTGGCGCAGAAGAACGTGACGATGGGCGAGCCGGTGTTTCAGGGGCACTTCCCCGGCCATCCGATTTTGCCCGGCGTGCTGCAACTCGAAGCGATGGCACAGGTCTCCGGCATCCTGATGATGCGGCAGGCGGAGAACGCCGGGAAGCTGGCCTATTTCATGTCCGCCGAAGAGGTGAAGTGGCGCAAGCCCGTGCGCCCCGGCGACGTGCTGGTGATTGACGTCACGATGACCAAGATGCGCGGCAAGATCGGCAAGGCGCGCGGCGAATGCCTGGTGAATGGCGAGGTGGTCAGCGAGGCGAATGTGACCTTCATGCTCATGGACAAGGAATGAGCACGGGGAACATTCATCCATCGGCGGTGGTTCACCCCGCCGCGCAGATTGGCTCCAACTGCCACATCGGGCCGTTCTGTGTCATCGGCGAAAACGTCACGCTGGGGCCGGAATGCCGGCTGCATTCGCATGTGGTGGTGGACGGGCACACCACGCTGGGCGCGAGCAATGAGCTGTTTCCCTTCGCCGCCATTGGCCTCAAGACGCAGGACTTGAAGTGGAAGGGCGGCGTCACGCGCACGGTCATCGGTGACCACAATGTCTTCCGCGAGAACACGACCGTCCACAGCGCCACCAACGACGGCGACGCGACAACCATCGGCTCGCACAACCATTTCCTCGCCTACACGCACATCGCGCACGACTGCCGGGTGGGCAACCACATCGTCATGTCCAACGTCGGCACGCTGGCGGGGCATGTGATCGTGGAGGACCATGCAATCATCGGCGGGCTGGCGGCGGTGCATCAGTTCTGCCGCATCGGACGCATGGCCATCATCGGTGGGTGCGCAAAGGTGGTGCAGGACGTGCCGCCCTTTATGCTGGCCGACGGCAACCCCGCTGAGACGAAGGCGCTGAACAAGGTGGGCATGGAACGCAACGGCGTCTCCGAGGAGGCCCAGGCCGCGCTGAAGAAGGCCCACAAGCTGCTGTTCCGCGACGGCCTGACCATCTCGAACGCGTTGATCAAGATCGAAGCGGAGCTGCCGCCGCTGCCGGAACTGCTGCATTTGGTGGCGTTTGTGAAGGCGAGTGAGCGGGGGATTAGCAAGTGAGGGGAGAGTAATTAGTAGTTAGTGATGAGTCGGCACCAGCTCAGGGTTTAGCAACCTGTAGCGGCGCTCTGTGAGCGCCGAACAAAACGCGAGGATAGGCCCAAACTCGGCGGTCACAGACCGCCGCTACAGCAGCGTTTTTGAACGGGCTGTCAGGCCAGCTTCGGACTAATTACTAACCACTAATCACTTGCCTTCCAGTTGCACCACTTCGCGCTTCCGCTGCGTGAAGCGGCACCAGTGCGTGTAGCCCACGGACGTCGCGAGGGCGAGGGCCTTGGCCCAGTCCGCGCCGACATCGCCGGGGGTGTGGGCGTCGGAGCCGAAGGTGATGGAGACGCCCGTCTGATAGGCGCGCTGGAGGAAGAAGCGGCTGGGGTAGATCTCCTTGCAGTCCTTGCGCAGGCCGGCGGTGTTCAGCTCGATGGCGGTGCTGCTCGCCTTGGCGGCGCGGAGGAAGCGGTCGAAGAGTTTCGTGCAGTCACGGTCCGGGTAGAACCGGAATTTCTTGGGCAGGTCCGCGTGGCCGATGATCTCGAAGAGGCCGCTGGAGGCCGCCATCGTCAGCCGGTCGAAATAGACGGACCACACGTCGAAGGCGTCGCGGGTCTTCCACTGCGAGAGCTTCTCCGGGTTGTCCAAGTCCCACGCGTCCGAGACGTAGTGGACGGAGCCGATGAAGTAATCCCACGGGTGGCGGGCGGCCAGCTCGCGAATCCACTCCTCGTGCCCGGGCAGGTAGTCCACTTCGAGCGCGAGCTTGATGGTGAGCTGCGGGAACTCGCGCTGGGCGCGGCGGACCTTCTCCACGTATTCGTCGAGCTGGCTGGCGGCCATGCGCCAGTTGTCAAAGTCGTCGCGGCGCATCGGCGAGTGGTCGCTGAAGCCGATCTCCGTCAGGCCGGCCGCGAGCGCGCGGGCGGCGTATTCCACCGGCTCGCCGGCCGCGTGGCGGCAGAGCGGCGTGTGCATGTGGTAGTCAGCGGGCGGCGACATGGGAGCAGGATAGGCCGGAAGGCCCATGCTTTACAGGAGATTTACAACATCGGGTTTGACCCGGCACCCGGAGCCGCTAGCTTACGTTCAGCCCGAACCAACCGATGCCATGAAGTCATTTCAGCTCCGGCACATCCGTCTCCGTGCGTTCACCCTCATCGAGCTGCTGGTCGTCATCGCCATCATTGCCATCCTGGCGGGGATGCTGCTGCCGGCGCTGTCCAAGGCGAAGGAAAAGGCCAAGTCCGTCTCCTGCCTGAGCAACCAGCGGCAGATCGGCATCGCTTTCCGGCTGTATGCGGATGACCAGGACAGCCGGCTGGTCCAGCTCGCCAGGCAGGTGGCTCCGCCGGCCAACGCAATGGTCCCCGATCCGGCAAACGGGGCGACGAGCTGGCCGGACATCCTGAGCCCCTACGCCCCGGGACAGAAGAGCTACAACTGCGCGTCCCAGCGCGTGCCGACCATCAACGGCAATACGAACACCTTTGGCATCGGCATCAACTACCCGGACATCGGGGTCTATCTGGGGCAGCCGATTGTGCGCGAGCAGATGGTGGCCAAGCCATCCGCCACGGTGGCCTTCGCGGACACGTCGTGGATTGGCAATCCCGCGGTGACGAATCCCGACCAGTGGATCCCCACCAACCAGACCAGCGTCAACCCATGGGACGCGCTGTGCTTCCGCACCCAAAACAATGCGTTCTATGCCAGCCTCCCCTCCCGCACCATCAACCGGCACAACGGCTTCTGCAACACCACGCATGTGGACGGGCACGCGGAGAGCATGAAGAACAGCGCCATCGGACTGCACCTGCTGAACGGTGATCCCAATGCGCTGTGGGACAAGGAGTGAACTTCAACAGGAGGATGGGCTGGCCGCGAAAGGGCGCGAGGGCACAAAGAGAACGACTGGCTGATGCCAAATCCCAAGGCAAGTCGGCAGATTGCTGCCAGACGGCACCCCTCACCCCAACCCTCTCCCCTCCTCCGAGGAAGGGAGAGGGAGAAGAGGCGCGTCACGGTCCGCCTCAGCGATTCCGCCGATAGTCGTTGGGTGTTGGGATGAGATCGCCCAGCCGAGAAAGGCCCTACGAGGCGCGTGGCTGTGTCGCGGGGACCACCTGGGGCGCCTGCGCTTGGCGGAGGCGGTGAGGAATTCCGAGACCGCCGCACCCGGCCGTGGCTGCGGCTAATCCCGCGCCGAGCGGGACACAGCCGCGCTCCGGGGCAGTGCTTGGAGCCGGTTCGTGCTGCTGCGGCCCACGGACGGCGGCTGCAAGCCGCCGGCACGGGTTCCTGTGCCGTCAGCGGAGCACGCGCAGCAAGGAGGCCGCGCCGGCGGCGCAGACTGCCTCGCGCGGGCCCTGCCAGCCGTCGAACTCGAACGGCTCCGGGCGGACTGGACCGTCGTAGTCCAGCCGCCGCAGCGCGCCGAGAAACTGGGCGACCTCGATCACCCCGGTCGCACCCGGCAAGGCCCGCTGGCGGTCCAGCAGCTCGGACTGCGGCACGCCGACGGGAGCGTCGTTGAGATCCACGCTGACGATCTCGTTCTTCTGCCAGGAGGCGAGATCCGCCGCGAGGCTGCCGCTCATCCACCAGTGCCAGGTATCGAGCACGAGCCCGACGCTGGGCTGCCCGATGGCGGCGACCAGTTCGCGCACCTGCGCCAGAGAGTGAATGAACTCGTGGCGCAGTCCGCGCCGGAGCGTGGGAGTGGCGCAGAACTCCAGGCCGAAGCGGACACCATGGTCACCGAGCACGCGCGCCACCGCGCCGATGCGTTCGACATGCTGGCGGAAGTTGTCGGCGTAGGGCAGCTCGGCGTGCGCGGGAACGATGGAGGAACCGAGGCGCGTCACGCCACAGCGTTGGAGCACGCGAGCGAAGCCGGGCAACTGCCGCATCCCTTCGGCGAAGCGCTGCTCGTCGCGCCGCAGATCAATCGGCAGGCCGGCCATGCCGAAGCGCAGGCCGCGCGCGTGCATAGATTCGAGGAGGCGTTGAAGCTCGCTGTCGGAGAGCCGAACCAGTTCGTCCGGGCGGGCCTCGACGGAGTCGAAGCCGTAACGATGGGCCAGCTCGATGGCTTCGAGCTGGGTGGCTTCAATGCACAGGCTGCGGCAGACGAGGCAGGTGAACATGGGGTCAGCGACGGAGGGATGGCCCGCGAAACACGCGAATAGACGCGAAAAGGGAACGGGCTGGATGGGCGCTCATGCGCGAGATATGCCCCCGGAGCGCGGCCCTCCGGGCCGCAGCAGCGACTTGCGCAGTGAGACGAACCGATGTGCGAAGCGCCTCGTTGGCGAAGTTGCCGCTGCGGGCGGGACGCCCGCGCTCCGAAAACTGATCTGCCCAACGGGCTGTCGCACGCCTTGCCCCCTCACCCCGGCCCTCTCCCCCGATGGGGGAGAGGGAGAAGCGGGACATCGGACGCAGCGTGTGGTTCGAGCAGTGCTGATCGCTTTCATCACTTCGCGAGCAGGTCCAGGCAGAGGAGTTCGCCGCCGGTTTTCACGCCGTCGCGGTGGAAGGCCTGGCCGTTGGCATAGGCCGGGCCGGACCAGGTGGAGGAGCAGACTTGGGCACGGCCCAGCTCGCGGTAGGCCGCCGGGTCGGCGGCGAAGAGGACGAGCTGGCCGCTGTCGGTGCTCACGAGAATGTTTACGCCCAGCACGATGAAGTAGCCGACGGCCTTGTTCTTGTCCGAGGTGAAGACGCCGTCCTGCGACCACGCAAGCTTGCCGGTCGGCACGTCCACGCAGATGAGGTTCTTGTTGGGGCCGACGCAGTAGAGATGCTGGCCGACGACGACCGGGCTGGAGTAATTGATCGCCGCGTCCTTGCTCACCCACGCCTGCGTGGCGGTGAACTCGCCGCCCGTCTTCGTCACCTTGGTGCCGATCAGGCCGAGCGTGTGCGAGGCGACGACCACGAGGTCGCCCACCACGACGGGCGTGGTGACGTGGCGGCTGAACTGCGTCTTGAGCGGCACGCGCCAGAGGAGCTTGCCGTCGGCGAAGTTCAAGCCGATCAGGCCATCACAGGTGAAGGCGATGACCTGCTTCACGCCGCTCAAGGTCGCGACGATGGGCGCAGCATAGGCGGCCTGATCGCCCTGGGATTTCCACACCGGTTTGCCGGTCTTTTTCTCCATCGCCACCACCGCCGCGCCGTTGGTGCCGCCCGCGAGGGCGATGAGCCAGTCGCCATCAATCAGCGGCGAGCCGGTGTTGCCGTGGCGCGTCGCGCCCTGGGCCGGGCCGGTCTCACCGATGAAGACGGCCTCGAAGTCCTTCGTGTAATTCTTGCGCCAGAGCAGCTTGCCATCCGTGACGCTGCGGCAGTGCAGCTCGCCCTTGACCGACTGGGCATAGACGCGGTCGCCGTCCACGAGCGGGGTGCAGCGCGGGCCGGGCGGGCCCTGCTTGTCGCCGACGGCCTCGTCCACCTCGGCCCGCCACAGCTCGGTGCCCTTCGCGGCGTCAAAGGCGCGGAGGGTTTCCTTGCCGCCCTGGTTGTCCAGCAGGAAGACCTTGCCACCGGCGACCACGGGGGAAGCGAAGCCCTCGCCGGCCTTCGCGCGCCAGAGCACCTTCGGTTCAACTGGAAGCGAGGTGAGCAGTCTCTCACCGGCGGGGACGTGGCCGTTGCGCAACGGCCCGAGCCATTGCGGCCAGTCGGCGGCGGATGCGGTGAGGGCCGCAGCGGCCAGTGCGGCGAGGCTGAAACGCAGGCGCGGAAAGTTCATGGGCGCGAATTGACCGTTGGGCGCAGCGCAGCGTCAAGGCGCAAAGCGGTTAACGGCCCAAGTGCAGCATTCGCTATAACGCAAAGACACAGCGCGGCGGAGCCGCAACCAAAGAGGCCGGGCAATCCGCTTTAGCGCAGAGGACGCCAAGACCGCAGAGAGGCGCGGAGACGGATCTTTTCCTTCGGTCTCTGCGTCCTCCGCGCCTCCGCGTCGAACCCGAATGCCGAAGCAGGCGAATGCCGACGACGAGGAGCGCGGCCTTCAGGCCGCAGAAACGGGCGCACGCCAGGGGTGGTTCGAGCGCATATTCCCAACCGCAGCCTTCTGCGGCGTGAACGCCGCGCTCCGCCCGCTTCAGCAATCTACCGTATTGAGAGGGGCATCTGGATTGCTACTCTCATTTCGGCCACCGGTGACGCTGACGAAGCCTATGAGTGCCCGCAACTGCCTCCTGTTCGGTTTGGTTTTGGTTTCGCTCGCAGCCAGTCCGTCCGCCCCGGCGCAACTCCCTCCGCCCGCTCCTCCGGGCCTCACCAACCTCACACTGAACGGCAGCCAGAACGTGCTGCGGTGGACGCCTTATCCGGCCGCGCAGAGCTTCAAGATTTTC
This sequence comes from uncultured Klebsiella sp., assembly GCA_964496695.1. Classification (GTDB taxonomy): domain Bacteria; phylum Verrucomicrobiota; class Verrucomicrobiia; order Limisphaerales; family SXTU01; genus SXTU01. The sequence goes on along the minus strand of CAZCBE010000168.1, from coordinate 4,624 downwards.
AGCACCACGGACCTCCGCCTGCCCTTCACCGAGGACACCAGCGGCACGGTGAGCGGCTACTCGTGGACGGGGACGAACCTCAGCCCGGCGCGCTTCTACCGGCTGGACACCACGCCGCTGGACACCAATGCGCTCATCGCCGCCACGGTGCTCAACCGCCTCGCCTACGGCCCGACGCCCGCGCTGCTGGACCGGTTCAAGACCACCCCGATTGACACCTACATCGCCGAGCAGCTCGCGCCGGAGACGGTCACGGAGACGGTGCAGAACCAGCACACGAACATCGTGTTCTTCGAGAGCAAGTTCGCCCCGCCCACCACGCCCATCCCGCTGACCAACGGCAGCGCGCCCGGCTCGGCGCTGATCGGTGATTTGCGCGCGTGGTTTTCGTTGCGGGCGATGGGCGCGGACCGGCAGTGGCTGGAGGTGTTCACGCAGTTCCTGGAGAACCATTTCGTCACCCAGCACGCCAAGACGCTGGATTACTTTCAGATTTACTACGGCGATTTCAACATGCGGAACCGCCTCGCGACCGAGCTGGAATACCGTGAGATCACCCGCTGGCGGAACGCGCTGCTGAACCCCGGCGTCACGTTCAAGGACCTGCTCGCCATCAGTTGTGAAAGCCCGGCGATGATCATCTACCTCGACACGGTCAGCAGCCGCGGCGACGGCGGGCGCGTGCCGAACGAGAACTTCTCCCGCGAGATCATGGAGCTGTTCAGCATGGGCGTGGACAACGGCTACGACCAGACCGACATCACCGACATGTCCCACGCCTGGGCCGGCTGGACGGTGGATTTCGTCGCGCCGGGCGACGTGTCCAATCCCTTCGCCACGCGGCTGCTCGCCACCGGCGGCAACACGGTCAGCAACGTGCCCGGCGTCTGGAGCTTCATCTTCCGCACCAATTACCACGGCACGTCACGCAGCATCTTCACGAACAAGTTCGTTCCGGCCCGCTTCGGCGCGCCGTGGACGACGCGCACCTATGCCAACGGCACGCCCGGCTCCTACCAGCTCACGTTCCCCGCACGCACGGGCACAAACGCGGTGCAGGACGGCTATGACATCATCGCACATCTGGCGGACCTGCCGTTCACGCAGGAGTTCATGAGCGTGAAGCTCTGCCGGCTGCTGGTGCATGAGGATTTCGCGCATGGCTATGACTTCACCGCCCCGGTGCTCACGCCGGAGGCCGACCTCGTGCGCCAGTGCATGATGGCCTGGGAGACGAACTCGCCGCGCGGGCAGGTCCGCAAGGTGCTGGACGTCATCGTCAAGTCCGACCTGTTCCGCTCGCATACGGCGGCGTTTGCGAAGGTGAAGACGCCGTTCGAATACACCACCAGCGCCATCCGCGCGCTGCGCGTGAGCACCAACGGGAGCGGCGCGCATGGCTCGTGGTCCTCGGACACCGACGGATTGTCGCTGGCCACGCCGATGTTTCGCATGGGCGGGATGGTGCTCTTCGACCGCGCGGAGCCGGACGGCTACCCGGAGAGCGGCGCGGGGTGGATCAGCGCCGGCACGCTGGCAGAGCGCGTGCGCTGGACGCAGTCGCTGCTCATCGCCAGCGGCCAGACGGGACACAGCGGGTCGCAGAACGGAACGGGCAATGATGCGGGGAACTCCGTGACCGCGCCCGTGCGGCTGCTCTTCACGCGCCTGCCGCTGGTGGCGGACCAGCAGGATGCCGCGAAGGTGGCCGATGTGTTCCTCGGCCTGCTCTTCCCCGGCGAAGGCACGGCGAACCTGAACCTTTACCGCACGGCGGCGATCAACTTCCTGAACACGGCGGATGACGGGGTGACGGCATCGGCGTTCAGCGCACTCACGCCCGGCACGACCACGGGCAACAACACCTACGACACGCGCGTGCGCGGGATGGTGGCGATGCTGATGACGATGCAACGATTTCAAGAGCAATAGGAGGAAGTTCCAATGGCCAAGCTCCAAATCCCAAAGAAGCTCCAAGTTCCAAGCTCCAATCCGAAGCTCTCGTCCGCCGTTTGGTGCTTGGGGTTTGGAACTTCTTTGGAGCTTGGAACTTGGGATTTGGATTTTCTCCAGTTGGCCGCTTAACCTCGAAACTGCCAATCACCATGCCCTTCATCAATACGCTCACCCGCCGCGACTTCATGCAGCGCGCCCTGCTCGGGGGCGCGGGGCTGGGGCTCGCGGCGCTCACGAATGTCCCGCCCTTTGCCGCGCGGGCGCTGGCCGAGGGAACCATCGGGCTCAACGGCAAGAAGCTGCTCTTCGTGTTCCTGCGCGGGGGCAATGACGGCCTGGGGTCGCTCGTGCCGGTGCAGGATTCGGCTTACAGCTCGTCCATCCGCACCACGACGCTGATTGCGAAGGACGGGGCGACGGATTACGCCGCCACGCCCGGCACGGCGGACTTCCCCACGAGCCCGGGGGCGACGGCGACGTTCAACTATGCGAACGCCATCCGGCTCGGCAACGGCTTCGCCGCGTTGCATCCGGGGCTCAAATTTCTTGCGCCGGTTTACAACGCGGGCGATCTCGCGCTCATCCACCGCGTCGGGTATCCGAAGCAGTCGCGGTCGCACTTTGACTCGCAGAACTACTGGGAGAACGGGCTGCCGAACAACAACGTCTCGAAGGAAGGCATCCTCTACCGGACGATCATTGAGTCGGGGCTGGCGAGCACTTCGCCGCTGACGGCGGTAAGCATCCAATCCGCGCTGCCGGTGCTGCTGCGCGGGTCCGCCGCCGCGCTCACGAACCTGACCGACCCGCTGCGCTACGACCTGCTGGGCGTGCCCAACAGCGCGAGCACCGGGGACGTGAAGGCCACCAACGCCCTGATCAGCGCGCAGTCCACGCCCTTCCCGGACAAGAAAAGCCGGGCGTTCCTCAACCTGCAATACGATGGCCTGCTCAAGACGCTCTCCATCTTCAGCAGCATCAACTTCACCGAGGCCGGCAACACCTACGTGGACGACGTGAACACGGACGGGGGCGGCAATCCGTATTACCTGTTCCCCACCTCGCAGGCGAAGAACGGCGGGTATGCCTTCAACGGGAACAACGCGGCCAAATACGTGGTGGACCAGACCGGCACGGCGAACAGCTTCTTCGGCACGCTCAAGGCGGCCGCGCTGATCCTCAACCACACGGACGCGGTCATCGCGGGCACGGAGATGGGCGGTTTCGACACGCATGACAACCAGGGCGGCGCAAGCGGATTGCACGCCACGCTTCAGCAGCGGATCGGCTGGGCGCTCTATGGTTTGCAGAAGTATTTCAAGATTTACGGGCGGAATGGGTCAGCCCCGGCAGCGGGGGCGAAGTGCGCGTGGAGCGACGTGGTGGTGGTGCTGCTCACGGAGTTTGGGCGCACGACGATAGAGAACACCTCGCGCGGCACGGATCATGCCGAGGCGGGGGTAATGTTCGTTGCGGGCGGCGGGGTGAAGGGCACCGGCAAAAGCGGGCGCGTGACGGGCGTGGTGGGCTGCCACCCCGGCGGCACCGGCGCGCATCCGAGCGACAGTGTGGCGTGGGTGCCGGGACCGGCAAACCAGGCGGGCGGCGTGGACGGCACGATGTTTGGCGTCAGCGACCGCTATCTGAAGCGCTCGGTGGATTATCGGTCCGTGCTGGGCCGGGTGATCCGCGACCATCTCGGGGCGACGCAGAACCAGCTCAACCGGATCATCCCGGGCTACGCGAACGAGGCGCAGGAACATCTGCTGGCGGGCGGCACGGTGACGAGCCCGATCGAGTCCAACGGCGTGAGCACGCCGATCGTTGGGGAGCCGGATATTCTGGGGTGAAGCCGACGGGCGCGGCGTGGCGCGGGCCGCCCCCTAAGCGAACGAGGGGATTTCATTTGCGCCACGCATGGCGGGCGGACGGCGGGGATGCTAGGGTCTGCGGCGTGGCGGGTGGATCCCGCCGGGTGATGGCATTCGTGACCAGCTTATGGCCCAGCGACGGACATCAAGCCAGACCTCTGACGCAGCGCACGCGGGAAACGTGCTGGCGACAGGTGGCACCTGGCGGGGTGCTCCGGTGACGGGCAGCAGAATTCGATGCGCAACCGAGGTCACGCCGAGCGGGTGGTCGGCGCTCGGCGGAGGGGTATTTTGCCAAACGGACCCATTTAGGAGGCTGGCAAGTCAGAGCCCACAGGCCAGCACAACCCTTTGTTCCAAAACGGGATGCGGTGAAGTTTCGGGCTCGTCGCTATTTTCGGTGGAACAGGGAGACGGCTCGGGAAATTCCAAGCTCCAAGTCCCAAGCTCCAAAGAAATTCCAAAGCCCAAATTCCAATTGCTTGGCGTGGCACCCCGCCAGCGCTTCCGCCCTGATTCGGACCTTGGCCCAAGGGCTGGTTCGGTCCGGCTGGCCCGGCAGTGCCAGGCGACGCCGCCCTTTGATATTTGGAGTTTGGAGCTGTTTTGGAATTTGGAACTTGGGCTTTGGAGCTTCTCCCACACCCATTCCACTGAAAACAGCGGAGAACCAAGTTTCATGGCCAGTTCCGGGTGGCGGAGAGGACGCCGTTTTTACCAAACGAACCCATTTTGAATTCCCGCATGCGCAGCCCAACTTTAGCCCGAACTCCGAAGTCGGAATGGGTAGCACAGGC
>CAZCBE010000167.1:0-12302 GCA_964496695.1 uncultured Klebsiella sp. | reverse complement strand
CCGCGGCCCACCCCCACCCCCCCCCCCGGCGGGGGGGGGGGGGGGGCCCCCCCCCCCCGCTCCGGGGGCAGTGCCGAGATGCGCCCTCTCTGCCCAGTCATGGGACCGGGCTGGCGAGCCGCCCGCGCTCCGCTCGCTAGGCCAGCAGGCCCTTGACCACCTCCGCCTCGCGCTCCAGGCCGCTGAGGCGCATGTCCACGCCGAGATGCTTGTAGGTGAGCTTGAGGTGGTGCACACCCATCAGGTGCAGGAGCGTGGCGTTGAGGTCGTTCAGGTGGACGGGGTCCTTGACCACGTTGTAGCTGAAGTCGTCGGTCTCGCCATAGACAGTGCCGCCCTTCACGCCGCCGCCGGCCATCCACATGCAGAAGTTCCGCGGGTGATGGTCCCGGCCATACTGGTCCTTCTTCAGCGTGCCCTGCGAATAAACGGTGCGGCCAAACTCGCCGCCCCAGACGACCAGCGTGTCCTTCAGCAGGCCGCGCTCCTTGAGGTCGGTGAGGAGCGCGTAGATGGGCTGGTCCACGTCGGAGCACTGGGCCTTGATGTCCTTGGGCAGGTTGCCGTGCTGATCCCAGCCGCGATGGAGGAGCTGCACCACGCGCACATCGCGCTCGGCGAGGCGGCGCGCGAGCAGCGCGCTGTGGGCGAAGGTGCCGGGCTTGGTCACGTCCGGGCCGTAGCGCTCGATGATGTGCTTGGGCTCCTTCTTCAAGTCCACGAGTTCCGGCACGCTGGTCTGCATGCGGAAGGCCATTTCATACTGGGCGATGCGCGTGACAGTCTCGGGATCGCCGAAGCGCTCGTGGTTCATCGCGTTGAGCTTGCCCAGGCCGTCGAGCATCGAGCGGCGGTTGTCGGCCTCGACGCCGGGCGGGTTCTGGATGTAGAGCACCGGGTCCGCGCCGCTGCGGAGGGCCACGCCGTTGTGGCGCGTGGCGAGGAAGCCGCTCTGCCACATGCGCGTGAAGAGCGCCTGCGCGGCCGAGGTGCTGGACCAGCTCGGCGTGAGCACCACGAAGCTGGGCAGGTCATTGTTCTCGCTGCCCAGGCCGTAGCTGAGCCACGAACCGAGGCTCGCGCGGCCGGGCACTTCGCTGCCGGTCATGACGAACGTGCAGGCGGGGTCGTGGTTGATGGCCTCGGTGTGGATGCTGCGAATGACGGCGAGTTCGTCCGTCATCTTCGCGGTCCACGGCATCAGTTCGCTGACCCAGGTGCCGGCCTTGCCGTGCTGGGCGAACTTGAACATCGAGGGCGCGACCGGCAGCCGGGCCTGGCCGCTGGTCATCGTGGTGATGCGCTGGCCTTTGCGGACGGACTCGGGGAGGTCCTTGTCGAAGTGCGCGTCGAGCTGGGGCTTGTAATCCCAGGTGTCAATCTGCGACGGCCCGCCGTTCATGTGCAGGTAGATGAGGCGCTTGGCCTTGGGCGCATGATGCGGCAGGCCGGCGAGCGCGGGATAGACGCGCGACCCACCGGGCTTCGTGGGCGCGCCAAGGGCATCGCGCGACATCGCGGCGAGCGCGAGCGAACCAGCGCTCAGGCCGGCGGCGCGGAAGAACTGGCGGCGGGTCTGGTGGAGGGCGAATTCGTAGAGCGGGTTCATAAACTATGATCGTTATGCGTGTGCTTGCGGGATTGAAAATGCAAGAAGCATGAAAACTTTTGGAACAGCACGCTGCCAATGGCAGCACCGAAAACGTAGCCACTAACCGATGCGGCAATTGCCTCTTGCTGTTTTGAATCGCAAAGAGAACCACGCATAGCTCCATTGAAATAAAACATTTGCGGCCAGCTATGCAGTAAAGACTGCCAAACTGAGGGCAGGACAAAAAGTGGTCCTAACAGGAAAAATGCAAACGAAGCGGCAGACCAAAGAAGTAGCTTGTTTCTTGAACTGGCACGTTCACGTGCGTGTTCCAAAAAAGCGGCAGCACCAAAGCTCGACACGAAATTGGCAGCTAGGAATGTGACTGAATCCGCCCATTCGGCGACCCACACCAGTAGAAAGGCCCCAAACACAGCACTCAAGAGTGCAGGCAGCTTGGAAGAAATATGGTGCTTGGTGTCGGCCATCGTTGAATTGGTGTTCAATGGTTCACATGACTTCATTGAGGTGCCGAAGCAAGCTGGCCATCGTCGTGTTGAAGACAAGCTTGCCAAGACGACTTCGCAACCTGAACGCCACCGGGGATGTGGCCCAGATACCAAATACGTAAGCTGCAATCCCGTTGGGATTCGCCCGCCTTCGGATCTGAATACTGAACACTGGTCACTGAATACTCCTTCAATTCTTCGACACCACTTCATCCAAATTCAGGATGAGGTTCGCCACCATCGCATAAGCCGCCAGCTCACTCGGATCGAGCGACGCATCCGGCTTCGACTCGCCGAACGAGATGGCCTTCTTCGCCGCCTCGGTGCGGCCCTGGTATTTGGCCCATTGGGTGAAGAGGGTTTCGGAGAGCACGGCGGCCTCGGCCTTGGTGGGCGGGCGGGCGGTGGCGAGGCGGAAGCCGTAGGCGAGGCGGGCCTCGGCGTGGCTGCCGCCCTCCTTCAACATGCGCTGGGCGAAGGCACGCGCGGCCTCGAAATGCTGGATGTCATTCATCAACACGAGCGCCTGGAGCGGCGTGTTGCTGCGCTCGCGGCGCACGCAGAACTGCTCGCGGCTCGGCGCGTCGAAGGTGGTCATGCTCGGCGCGGGCGCGGTGCGCTTGATGAAGGTGTAGAGGCTGCGGCGCCAGAGGGAGTCGCCGGCGTCGCGCTTGTAGGTCTTCGTGTTGCTGCCCGAGTAGGCCACCGGTTCCCAGATGTTGTCGGGCTGATAGGTGCGGACACCCTTGCCGCCGAGCGTGGGCACGAGCAGGCCGCTCACGGCGAGGGCGTTGTCGCGGACCATCTCGGCGTCGAGGCGGAAGCGCGGGCCGCGCGCGTAGAGGCGGTTCTCCGGGTCGGCGGCGATCTTCTGCGGCGTGGCCTTGGAGTCCTGCCGGTAGGTGGCGGAGGTGACGAGCAGCTTCACGAACTGCTTAATATCCCAGCCCTGCTCGCGGAAGGTCACGGAGAGCCAGTCGAGCAGTTCGGGATGCGAAGGCGTCTCGCCCTGCGCGCCGAAGTCCGACGAGGATTTCACGAGACCGGTGCCGAAGAACTGCTGCCAGTAACGGTTCACGGTCACGCGCGCGGTCAGCGGGTGCTGCGGGCTGACGAGCCATTTGGCGAAGTCGAGGCGGTTGGTCGTGCCGGCCTTGGGCAGCGGCGGGAGCACGGCGGGGACGTTTGGCCAGACCTGCTGGCCGGGCTTGTTGTATTGGCCGCGCAGCATCACGAACGTGTCGCGCGGCTTCTCCAGATCCTTCCAGATAAACGTGGCCGGGATCGCCTTGTCGAAATCATCGCGCGCCTTGACGATCGGGTCTTTCTCCCCGTGGATTTTGTCGAAGTCCGGGCGGGTGCTGTTGCAGACGAACTCGTAATAATACTCGTGCAGCCGCTTCGTCTCCTCGGGCTTGCGGTCCTCGGGCTTCACGGAGCGGAAGAGCCGCTTCACGTCGTCGGGGAAGGTGGCCACGGCCTTACCTTGATTCTCCTTGAGCCAGACGGCGAGGGATTCGTTCGGGTCCTTCGAGGGATTGCTCTCACCGGTCACGCCGACCTTGTCCCAATACACCGTGCCGCCGAACAGCGTTAAGGCGAGGCCCTTGATCTTGTCGCCGGCCTTGAAGCCGAGCTGCGAGGCGGCGAACTCCAGCTTCACCCACTCGCCGGTCTTCGGGAGGTCGCCAATGCGCTTGCGCTCGTTGGTGTCCTTCTTGCCGTAGTCAATGGCGTTGATGTCACCCCACACGGCGCGGTGCGACCACTCGCCGGTGTTGAACTGGAGCATGACGGACTTGGGCGTGTCCTTGGGGTCTAGGTAAACATGGAGGAAGACCTTGCCGTTGGGCGGAATGGTGAAGGGCGTCTTGAGGTCGGCGAAGAAGTCCTGCGCCACGCCCTTGTCGCTGCGCTTGAGCGCGCGCTTGCCGGCGAAGACCTGACCGTCTTTCTCCGTGACCCACTGGGCGGGCGGCGTGTTGGCGTTGTTCTCCACTTTCACCCCGGCGGGGAAGTCATCATCAATCCACGTCGTGTCGAACTTCTTGAGCGGCGGCGGTGGATTCAGGGTGGCGGGGTCGGTGTATTCCACCTTCGCAAGCTGGGCCTTGATGCGCTTGTCCACCGCGCCTATCTGCACGTTGTAGTCATCGAGCTTCTTCTGCTGTTCGGCGGTGGTGAGCTTGAGGATGGGGGCGGTGAGCAGCGCGTTGCCATCCATTGCCGGGTCGGCGTTGCTGTAGAAGAAGGCATACATCGAGTAAAAGTCCTTCGCGGAAATCGGGTCGTATTTATGGTCGTGGCAGACGGCGCAGCCGGCGGTCAGGCCCAGCCACACGGCGGCGACGGTCTCGGTGCGGTCCACGGCGTAGCGGAAGATCCACTCCTCGTTGATGCTGCCGCCTTCGCCGGTGGTGACGTTGCAGCGGTTGAAGCCGGTGGCGATGAGCTGGTCCTGCGTGGGGCTGGGGAGGAGGTCGCCGGCAAGCTGCTCGATGGTGAACTGGTCGAAGGGCAGGTTGCGGTTGAAGGCGCGCACGACCCAGTCGCGGTAGGGCCACATGGAGCGTTCGTTGTCCAGGTGCATGCCGTGGGTGTCACCGTAGCGCGCGGCATCGAGCCAGTGCCGGCCCATGTGCTCGCCGTAGTGCGGGGACTTGAGCACACGATCCACGAGCTTCTCATAGGCATTGGGCGAGGTGTCGGCGAGGAAGGCGTCCACCTCGGCGGGCGTGGGCGGGAGGCCGGTGAGGTCGAAGGTCACGCGCCGTATGAGGACTTCCTTGGTAGCCTCGGGGTTGGGGGCGAGCTTCTTTTCGGCGAGCTTGGCGGCGATGAAGGCGTCGATGGGATTGGCGATCGGCGATTGCCGATTGGCGATTGCGGGAGGCTGTGGCTTCGCCGGGGCGACGAAGGACCAATGCCCCTGGTAGTTCGCGCCTTCCTCGATCCATTGTTTGATCAAGGCGAGTTGCTCGGGCTTGAGCGGTTTCTTGTTGGATTCCTCCGGGGGCATCAGATCGTTCTTGTCCTTGGTGGTGATGCGCGACCACAGCTCGGACTTCTTCAAGTCCTTGGGCACGATGGCGTGCTTGGCGAGCGCGCTCTCGGGCTGGTCGAGCCGGAGCTTGGCCTTGCGGGTCTTCTCGTCCGGGCCGTGGCAGGCGTAGCAGTTGTCCGAGAGGATGGGGCGGATGTCGCGGTTGAAGTCCACTTTGCGCGTGGCGGCGTGGGCGGGCGCGGGCGCGGACAGGCAGGTCGCGAGCGCCAAACAGCCCCAGGCCAAGTTTTTCAGTGTCATAGGCTGAGTCTTCGACTGGCGGGGAGAAAAGGCCATTCAGAAAGTAGGGAAACCACGAATGGACGTGCATGAACACGAATCAGGCAAGGAAGGGCAGGGAATTGGGACCACAGAGACGGATCGTTCTTCCGCCGCCGCCTCCCAATGGCCGTATCTCGACACCCCCCCGAAGCCCCGGAGCGCGGGTCTGTGACCCGCAGCAACTTGCGAACACCAGTCTCGCTGACACGCACCAAAGGCCACGGACGAGGGCGGCGGCTGCGGGTTGCAGACCCGCGCTCTGCGGCCGTGTCGAGCCGCCTTTCCCGATGGGTTCGTTTCGCAATTCCCTCCTTCTGCATTTCGTTTCATTTCGTGGATTCCCCCACCTCCAATGGCTTCGTTTGGTAAAAATGCATCCCGTCTCATTTCCCCAGCCCTCTGCGCCCGTCCCGCCTCTGCGGTGCCATAGAATCTGTCTTCACCACAGAGCCGGGACAGCCGCAGTGCGGCCAAGGTCGCCAGGTCCCCACTGGCTTCGTTTCGTCAAATCGCTTTGGCCGCGCCTCCCGCCATCCCGCACCGATCACGCCGCCCATCTTCTCCCTCTCCCTTCCTCGGAGGAGGGGAGAGGGTTGGGGTGAGGGGGGTCGGCTTGCCCTCGGCAATGGCTTCGTTCGGCAAAATCCCGTTCCTCCGCATCCCCTCCCATTCGTGTCTATTGGTGTCCATTCGTGGTTTCCCCCTTCCTGTTTGAAATTTGAAATCTCCATTCTGCCATCATTCATCACCCCACCCTGCCACCGCCTCCTCTCGCCCGTAATGGCGTCACGCAAATAAACCATTCGGCCCTGGCTGGATGTCGCTTTGCGGCTTTACTTTCCTGCGATAACTCAAGTTACATAACGCCGTGTTTGCCGTGTGTTCCAACTATGAAGTCCTATTCCGGCCCCTCCGGGTCACTCGCCTTCCTCTTCAATCTTAACCTGGGTCGCCGGCTCTGGCCCGTCTTGCTCGCCTGCCTCGCCTTCACCGGCGCGGTCCGTGCGCAGGACTTCCAGATCAACAGCCTGACCGGGAACAACGTCGTCACGGTCGAGGCCAATGCCGTGACCGGGGATGACCGGGGCGGCATCGCCGTCTCCGGGACCACCGTCTTCCTCACCGGCGATGCTTCCACCGCCCGCTTCAACCGCACCACGCTCGGCAACGGCGTGGCCCTCGGCGCGGTGCGCGACGCGTTGTGCTCCAACCTCCGCAATGAGCGCGTCTATACCCTCGCCAATGGCTCGACCCCCATCCCCTTCGGCGGCGGCACCATCACCACGCTGATCCAGCTCGACGGCGACAACGGCACCCTGACTGGCACCACCATCACGCTCTCCACCCCGATCACGGTCACGGGCGCGAACTCCTCCGTCGGCATCTTCTCCGGCTGGGACCGGGTGGTGATTCACACCGGCACGCAGGTCTTCAACATTGATCTGACCACAGGCACGGTGACGACCCTCGGCACCCTCGTCACGCCGCAGCGGCTTTCCTCCGAGAGCTGGGCTTACTGGGGCGTGGCGGAATACATCGGCGGGCAGGTCCACATCGCGTATGTGCGGGACGGCCAGACCATCGCGCGCACGCGGGTCTCGGACGGGCAGCAGAGCGTCATCGCCACGTTTGCGAACCTGAACGACATGGCGAGCTTCACGGTGTCGCCTGCGGCTGGCCGCTGGTATTTCCACCATGAAGGCACGTCGGTCTTCCGCTCGGGCGATGAGACGCTCGGCTATGCGGATGCGACGTTCACCACGCCGCCTTCGCCGGTGCTGATCAGCGTGAACCCGGTCAGCCTCACGGTGCTGCCGGGCGAATCCGCCTCCTTCACGGTCGGTGCGGCAGGCAGCCTCCCGATCTCGTATCAATGGCTCAAGAACGGCATCCCGATCCCGGGTGCGAACAGCGCCACCTATACCATCGCCAGCGCCTCGGCGACGGACGCCGCGACCTATTCCTGCGGCGCGACGAACTCCTTCGGCGGTGCGGTCAGCGGCGGGGCAACGCTCACCGTCGTGACGCTGGATGCGGACACCTTCAAGATCCTCTCCCTCGCCGGCACCGGGGCCACCATCGCGCAGGCGCAGTTCGCCTCCGGTGATGATCGCGCCGGCATCGTGGTCACGCCGCAGCGCGTCTTCCTGCGCGGTGACGAGTTCGTCGGCTCCTTCGCGGCCAGCGACCTCAGCGGCGGCATCCGGCTCACGAACGCCTCGGAAATCAGCTTCCTCGAATACGACTCGATGGTCGCGAACCTTGCGAACGAGAAGGTCTATGTGCTGGCGAACGGCGCGACCCCGCTCGGCATCTTCGGCGGCACGGTCAACACCCTGATCGAGATCAATCCCACCAACGGCCATCCGACCGGTGCGACCATCACGCTGAGCACGCCCATCACGCTGAATGGCGGCGGGCTTTACACGGCAACCGTCGGCATCTTCTCCGGCTACAACCGCATCATTGTCCACGACGGCGCCTCCGCATTCTCCATCCACCTGCCGGACGGCACGGTGACGAGCCACGGCGCGGTGAGCATTCCCACGCGCGCGCTGTCCGAGAGCTGGGCCTACTGGGGCGTGGCGGAATCCTACGGCGGCAACCTCTACGTCGCCTACGTTCGCGACGCCAACACCATCGTCCGCACGCGCCTGTCCGACGGCGCGACCTCGCTGATCGGCAACTTCCCGAACCTTGGTGACATGGCGAGCTTCACGGTGTCCGTGGGCCGGGGCCGCTGGTATTTCCACAACGAGGGCCTGTCCCAGTTCAACCCGACGCCCGCCACGGCCGGCGAGGAAATCGTCGGCTTCGCGGCGGCGCAGTTCCTCACCTTCACCGTCCCGGCGTTCACGCTGAACACGAACCTGCTGAACAGCGCGCCCGGCTACCTGGAGAATTCCCCGGCGCAGAGCCTCACGAACTTCGCCACCGGCATCTCCAACACGGTCACATCGTTCATCGTCACGAACAACAACAACCCCCTCTTTTCGGTGCAGCCCGCGCTGGGGACGAACGGCACGCTGACCTTCACGCCCGCGCCGAGCGCCTTCGGCACGGCGATTGTCACGGTCATCGCGGTCATCAACGGCGTGCCCGATCTTTCCACGCTTCAGACCTTCGTCATCGTCATCGCACCGGTGAACGACGCGCCGACCTTCACGGTCGGGCCGAACCAGGTCGTGTTCTTCACCGCCGGGGCGCAGACCGTCACGAACTTCGCGACGAACCTCTCCGCCGGTCCGACCAACGAGTCGTCGCAGACGCTCACCTTCACGGTGACCAACAACAGCAACGCGCTCTTCTCCGTGCAGCCGGCCATCTCCTCGTCCGGCACGCTCACCTACACACCGTCCGGGGCCTTCGGCACCGCCACGGTGACCGTCATCCTCCAGGACAACGGCGGCACCGCGAACGGCGGCGTGGACACCAGCGCGGCGCAGACCTTCACCATCCAGATCGTGCCGGCCGGCATCTTCCTCACGCACAAGGACGCCTACGCGGGCGAGACCGTGACCATTCCCATCTTCATGATCGGTTCCGGCGTGGAGAACTCGCTGGGCTTCACGGTCTTGTTCTCCCCCACGCTCTTCGCCTTCAACAGCCTGACGCTCGGTTCCAACGCCACCGACTGCCTGCTCGCGGTGAACACCACCGGCAGCAGCACCGGCGCGGTGGGCGTCCTGATTTCCAAGGGCGCGGGCAATGTCTTCCCCGCGGGCAGCAACCAGCTCGCGCTGTTGACCCTCACCGTGAGCGGCACCGCCCCGGCGGGCACCACCCCGGTGATCTTCACCGACGGCATCACGCTCCGGCAGGTGGCCAACACCAACGCCGACGCGCTCGCGGGCGCGCTCTTCGTCAACAACACCGTCACCATCTCGAACAGCGCGGGCATCCACGAAGGCGACGTGTCTCCGCGCACCGGCGGCAATGGTGCGCTCACGGTTTCCGACGTGGTGCAGATCGGGCGCTTCGCGCTCGGCCTCGACACGGCGAACACGGGCGGTGAATTCCAGCGTGCCGACTGCGCGCCGCGCGGCACGCTGGGCGATGGCTACATCACCGTGACCGACTGGGCGCAGGCGCTCCGCTATGTGGCCGGCCTGGATGCCCCCACGCTCGCCGGCGGCCCGACGGTGCAGGCCGTGGGCTTGCTGCCCGCTTCCGCCGGGACGGACGCTCGCCGCGTGTCGGTGGGAACTGTGGTGCTCGCCGCCGGTCGCTCCGCCGTCGTGCCGGTGCAGTTGCTGGCCACTGGCGACGAGACGGCCGTCGGGTTCACCCTGCGCTTCGATCCCTCGGCGCTCACCTTCGTCAGCGCGCGCAGCCTGATTCCCGGAGCGATGTTGCTGCCGCCGAACACCACCCGCGCCGGCTCTGGCCGCGTCGGCGTGATCATGGCGCTCCCGCCCGGAACCAGCGTGCCCGCCGGGCTGGTGACGCTGGTGGAACTGACCTTCACCGTGGCGGCGGATGCCACCGGGGAGATCGCACTCAACTTCGATGGCAGCCAGACGGTCCTTGAACTGTCGAATGTGAACGCGCAGCGCGTGGCCTCGACCTTCGTGGGCGGCTCGTTTGCCGTGGTGCCTCCCCGCACGCTCGGCTGGCGCACCGCCCCGCGCGTGGACGCCGGTGGCAACCTGCGCCTCGACATCGGCACCGCCGGTGGCGACGCGATCACCGCCGACCGCCTCGGCAACATCGAGATCTGGGCCGCTCCGAGCATCGCCGCTCCGCGCGCCGAGTGGGTGCGCCTGCCCGGTGCGCTCCAGCTTCAGGACGGCACCATCGTGCTGCAGGATGCTGGCGCAGCGGCCAGAGGGCTGCGCTTCTACCGCATCGTGGAACGGCCGTAAACGCGGAGCGCCGGTCTCCGACCCGGCGTGAACCAGCGAACCACGAACCCGCCGGGTCGGCGACCGGCGCTCCGGCGAAGAGAACGGCATGGAGTCCCGCCTTCAGGCGGCGGGGCGTTTGATTGTCGAAGCCGCCGCGCGCGAAGCGGCTGCGTTGCATGTAACCGTGCATCAGCGTGACGCGTCAGGATCTACAAGCCCGACAGGAGTGGTCGGGTGAGAAGGGCTCGCTTTAGCCATGAAGAAGCTGCTCAACACTGGTCGTTGGATCTGGGTTGCACCAAGGGGAAGCTTGAGTGCAATAAATTGCTGTTCACGGCTTCTGGTTCACGTTCTCCCGTCGGTCAGCCTCTTCGATGCGACTGGGCCTGCGCCGACTCCAGGTGCGGGAAGACCTTTCCCTGTCAGGCTTCTAGTCCCGTTGATGGCTATGTTCCTGACGGCGTGTGCTTCACAGAAATGGCCGGAGCCTGTGCCGTTGAGTGCCGAGCAGACTGCCGCGCGGCTTGCGGCCATGAAGCAACGAAGGGCAGATGTCTATCGGGCCGGGTTCGAATACGAGCTGCTGACGCCGGAGGAGAAAGACCAACTCTGGGACATGGAATATGAACAGCGGCAGCGAGTGAAGGGATTGTCTCCGGAGGCCAAAGCCGAGCAGGAAAAGCGGTGGGAAAAAACAGATTTGGAGAAGCAATGGGGGCACTTGTCCCACCGGCATAACACTGCGTTGCAAGATGAAGCCGCGCGGGGTCGTGAGGATGGAAAGAAGGAATTCAGGCGCCGTTTGCGAGATCACTATCTTGCGGCCAATCCCGCCTCTCCCCGCAAGATCGCGAATTGGTTCTCCGCGGCGGATATCGCATCGGCTTTACACCTGTGGCGGTCCGAGCGTCGCTTGGCTATCCTGATCGCGTTTCCAAGACCATCACGGTTGACGGAACCTCTGAACTATGGATCTACACCGGCATTAGACACCTATACTTCGAGCAAGGCACACTCAATCGGATCGAAACATCAGAATGAACTGCCGCTACGTCTTCGCGATCTTCGCGAGCACATTGGTCGTGGAGCGTCCCGGCACCCCGGGCAGGATCACCACCTTGCCCCCGAAACCCTCGACCAGCCGCCGCTCCGGCTGGTTGATGGTGTCAATGGTGTAGTCACCACCCTTCGCGTAGCTATCCGGCTTTACCTCGGCGAGCAGGCGGAGCGCGTCCACTTCCTCGAAGACACACACGCCATCCACCGCCGCCAGCGCGGCGAGCACGGTGGCGCGGTCTTCCTCCGAATTCACGGGCCGGCCCGCGCCCTTGAGCGCCCGCACCGAGGCATCGCTGTTCAGCCCGACCAGCAAGGCATCTCCCAACGCGCGCGCCGCCGCGAGGTAGGTCACATGCCCGGCGTGCAGGATGTCAAAGCAGCCGTTCGTCACGACCAGCCGTTTGCCCGTCGCCCGCACCCGCTCACGCCACACCGCCACGCTGGCGAAGGGAATGATCTTGTCCCGAAAGTCCATGCCCAGAGGCTGCGCGACAAGGAACGGCTTGGCAAGAAAGCGCCGCGAAGAAGGGCGGTGTGGGACGCATCTTGGCCCTGCCCCCGCGCTCCGGGGGCAGTGCGCGGATGCGCCCGGCGGTGTGGGACGCATCTCAGTTTCTTGCCGGGTTGCCGGCGCGGACTGCAAACACCCCGGAGTGGTGTTACCTGAATAGCCGTGGGTGAAACCCACGGTGAGCGAGTCCAGGGGCACAACCCCGGAGGGGTTGAACGCAACGCCCTATGATGAGAGCACGAGTTCGACCCTTCCAGGGTCGAGCCGGAAAACCGCCATCCCGTGGGTTTGACCCACGGCTACTCACCTTGAAACCCTCCGGGTTTCTCCACTTGGCCGGAGACGCCTTGCAAGAAACTGAGATGCGCCCGTCGGCGTGATACCAATTTCCAATGACTATCGGTGGCAAAGCCGATGCGGACCACGACGCCCATCTTCTCCCTCTCCCTTCCTCGGAGGA
>CAZCBE010000166.1:0-12658 GCA_964496695.1 uncultured Klebsiella sp. | reverse complement strand
ACAAGTCGCCTGCGGAAAGCGGCGAGAACTCGCCGCACTCCATAGCGGTGCGCCGAACCGCTTCGTGCGTCAGCAGCGGGGGCCGAAAATCCTGCCCCTTCGCAGGGTTGGAACCGCGGGGTTGGACGGCCCTCCTTCGCCGGGGCGCTTCGGAGGACACCATCCGCCGCGTGGAACCGTGAGGCCGTTCCAAGCGGCGGATGGTGGAGTCGGTAGGTAACGCTCCTACATCGGCCTGCGTGCAAGGCAGGTGCATTGCTTGTCTGCCACGACCCCATAAATTTGTTTCAGGTTTCGAGTTTCGAGTTGGGAGTTTCGAGTTGGCGGTGCCCGCCGCCGGGCGCAACTCGCAACGCGAAACCCCAAACTCGGAACCAAAGAAAGTGGCACGCCGCCTTGGTGCTGCCCCAAGCCCGCTGGGTTTTGGAGGCCCGGCTGCGCTGGCTGGCGCGCGGCGTGTTGGTGCGGTCGCCGGGAATCGCACCCGGACATGCGCCGTGGCGGGGCGCCATTCTGCTGTTAAATCACAACCGCGAAGAAGTTGAGAGTCTGGGGTTGAGAGTTGAGAGGGTCGGCTCTCAACCCTCAACTTTCATCTCTCAACCAAAGAGAAGGGCCGGGAACGCTTGCGCGCCCCCGGCCCTAGCCATTTCAACAAAGAACAAACACCTCCTGGTGGTCTATGCGACCCCAGCCCGCGGATTCACGGCGGCTGTTTCGGTGTTTAAGGGCACACCTCTTGCGAAGCCCTTGGATTGTAAAATCTGGCTGGAACGCTCCGGCGGAGTTTTCGGCCGGTCATGGGCACACCACCTCGGTGGCGGGCTGCAGACCCTCCGCACGGAATATAATTGTCGGTCAGGTGACATCACTTAGATGTCGCGTTCGTATGTCTCACAGTGCTCGTGCCTTTCGTTGTCGTTGTCAGTCAGTCAGTCATGCCAAAACAAAAAACCCTGCTTCCTTTCGGTAAGCAGGGTGAGGGAAAATCTGGATCTTCTCGTTACCTGCTTGCCTCCGTCGGGTTCTCATGAAGGCTGGGCATATAGGCCACAAATCCACCAATCGAACCGGAGTTGAACGCGTCTTCACAACGCGCCCACTGACGGCGGGCCGCGACTGCGGCGGTCAGTTGCTTTAGTTGTGATGTCGTCGTTTTCATTAGCAGTAGCCTTCTATCTGAAGGTTCAAGACGAATACTCAAAGACAAAGGTTACGTCAACTGATTTTTATAATTATATAGCGACTTTTTCGGAATTGGCAGCCGGAGCGACGTGAAAGTATTCCAAGCGCAACGGGGATTGGCTTGCCTGGGCCGCCGGTTGTTTCCCCGCTTCATCCGACTGGCGCTGCGCCAAAGCCGGCTCCCCAAATGCTTTTTCCGCGGTCTGCGGCCTATCGCGGCTAATTCTACGCCCCCTTTGGGATGAAGGGCGGCGGACGACCTTTGGCCGATGACGGGAAGGGCCGGCGTCCCTGCGCCGGATGCGACGCAAGCGCCTGCCAGGGGGATGCTGGGCTTTGCCACGACCGCGCAGAGCACAAGGAAACGGTGTTGCACCGGCCATCGGCTGCCGCTGGGTGGGTGGTGCTTGGCGCAAGGCAGCTTCCACAAATGGATTTCTGCGCGTCCTCTGCGCCCTTCGCGGACACATCACCTCCCTCTGTCAGGTTCAGGGCCCGGCCGGGCTGGCGGGGATTCCGTTGACGCCCTTCTCGCTTTGCCACCACCATCCGCCGCTAGGGCACGCATGGGCGACAAAGCCAACAACCATTCCCCGGACCACGCCCCCAAGCGCGTCGGTCCGCTGCTGGGCGCGCTGGGTTTCCTCTCGCGCCGCACGCCTTACTTCCGGGGCAAATGGCGGGTCACGGGCTTCATCTTCGAGCGCTGGCTCCTGCGCACCCGCAGGCAGCAGATTGTAAAGCTCGCCCGCGGCATGCGGATCAACTGCAAGCTCTGGGACGAGGTGCAGAACGCCATCTGGTGGAACGGCGCCAACTACGAGCGCAAGGAGTCCAAGTTCATCCGCCGCTATCTCAAGCCCGGCATGGTCTTCTTCGATGTCGGCTCCAATGTCGGCTACTACACCTTGCTGGCCGCACCGATTGTCGGCCAGCACGGCAAGGTCCACGCCTTCGAGCCGGTCTCCGAGCAGCACGCTGACCTCCGCGCCAATCTGGAGCGCAATCAGCTCCAGAACGTCGTGCCCGAGCGGCTCATTGTTACTGATCGCACGGGCACCATGGAGATCAACCTCGGCTCCGAGGACAACGCCGGGACCGCGTCTGTCAATCTGGTCTATCGCGCGGACCACCCCACCGAGCGCGTGGACTGCACCACGCTCGACGGCTACCTGCGGGAACGAGGTGTCAAGCAGCTCGACGTGCTCAAGATTGATGTCGAGGGGCATGAACCGCATGTCCTGCGCGGCATGACCGAGACCCTCCGCACCCTCCGCCCCTTGCTGCTCGTCGAGGTGCGCGGCGAGATGCTGGAGGAGGTCGGCTCCAGCCGGGAGGAATTGTTCGCCCAGATCGCCGCCCACAGCTACGTCCCTTACGCCCTCACGCGCGGCGGCTGGCCCCGGCCCATGGCTATCCCCGCCGACGGCAACCTCATTGTCTTCAGCCCGGACGCGAAGCTGCACGAGAAGCACCGGCCGTTCGCGAAGCTGCGGCGGAAGAAGAAGCCGGAGTAGAACGGAGTAAGCTTTGGACGCCCCTTCAAAATCCAGATCACATGCGAAGCGCCCTCTCATTGGCACCCGGCTTTGGCCGGGTGTCAGACGGGAGACAGGATGAGCCAGCCGTTTTAACGGCTTTCCCACGTGGTCAAAAAGCCGCTGAAGCGGCTGGGCGGGTCTTGATTCGCTCTCACACCGGGCTAAAGCCCGGTGCCAAGGAGAGAGCTTCGCTGAAGCGCGAGGTTGCGAATGAGAGCCATAGGGCACGCTTGTGATTGCAGTCCGCAGCCCCGCCTGACCATGCGCTTAATCCTGCTCGTATTCTTTTTCCTCATCGGTTTCACTCTCCCGCGCGATGTCCTTCGTCCAGCGCCTTAAAATCGAAGCGGAAGACACCCTCCGCTACAACGAAACTGTCCGCTCCGGTCTGTGCGAAGCCGAGCTGCTGAAGGACAAGACCCCACCGGCCGCCGACCCGCAGGCCATCGCGCGCAGCATTGTCCGGCTCTGCTCCGCCGCCCGCCTGGCCGCCAGCCCACCGCAGCTCCTCAAGGTCGAGGCCCGCATCGCCGAGCGCGTCAAGCTGCTCGACAACCGCCCGGTGGACTTCGCCGAGTTCGAGCCGTCCTCGATGAAGAAGACGAACATTGACTACTTCGTCCCGCTCAAGCCCTACGTCAGCGAGCGGGAGAAGGGCGTCTGCTACATCGCCTTCGAGCACCGCTGGGCGCGCTTCGTCCACCATTACCGCGACAAGCTGGAGGCCTTCGCCAAGCGCTACCTGCTCATCGTCCATCCCGTCTGGGCCACCCCGCACGGCCTCATCAACTACTACCTGCCCAGCATCTGGCCGGGCACCGACCCCGTCTTCGCCTGCGTCAGCGACCCGCACGACCTCGACACCCTCCCGCGCCAGTCGCCGCGCCACGTCGTCATCCCGCGCTATTGCTCGCACTGGGTGAACCCGGCGGTCTATCCGCAGGTGCCCTTCGCACAGAAGGACCTAGACATCGTGATGCTGGCGAACTTCGGCAAATACAAACGCCACTTCGCCCTGTTCAAGGCCCTGCGCGACATGCCGCGCACGGTGAAAGTTGTCTGCATCGGCCAGCACAACGACAAGCGCACGCGCGAAGTCCTGCTCGCCGAGGCCGCCGCCTATGGCGTGGCCGACCGCTTCGAGCTGAAGGAAAACGCACCGGACGACGTGGTCTTCGACTGCATGGCCCGCGCGAAGGTGAACCTCATCATGTCCAAGCGCGAAGGCTCCTGCATCGCCATCGTCGAGGCCATGTTCGCGAACACGCCCTCCGGCATGTTCAAGGACGCCGAGGTCGGCTCCCGCGTCTTCATCAACGAGCACACCGGCCGTTTCCTCACCGATGACAACCTGGGCGCGCAGCTCATGGACTTCATCGGCCAGGCCGGGAAGTATTCGCCCCGGAAGTGGATGATGGAGAACAAGCACGACTGCCACGGCAGCAGCGCCGTGATGAACGAGGTCATCAAACAGGAAATGCTCAAGCGTGGTCAGGCCTGGACCACCGACCTCTGCCCCCTCCACTGGCGTCCCGACCCGCAAGTCCTCCGTCCCGAGGACCGCGTCCTGATGCAGGCGACCTACGCGGACATCCGGGAGAACGTGGGGATTCAGATTGACGTGCCAAAGAAGTAGGAGCGACGAGTGGACGCGCAGGCACCTCCAAGCAAACGAAGGGTGCCGACTGGATTCTGGGTTGTCCTGGTCTTCACGCTGGCCGTTTGCGCGTGGTTCCTGAACACGTATTCGACGCCCGAGGGGATGTGGAATGAACCGAGACTCGGAAATGAAGGGTTTGCCTATTACGAAGTCAGCGATGGCAAGTTTGAGTTCAACATTGAAGAGACCGGTCGAACGCTTTTGGGCACCTGTGAACGGAGAGGCGGGAAATGGATGGTCACTCCGACTAGTGGCAGACCGTTCAATTTAACCGCTTCTCCATGGACGCTACGGATGGTCGACTCCGACGAAGTTCCCATCGGTCCTTCGTGCAGACGTTTGTTCTTTCGTCCCCATGAAAGCCTCCCGACCAAGGTGAAACTGACGAAATGACACGAGGCTGCGCTCGATTGGTCGCGTAGCGACCCAACGACGGTAGCCGTGGGTTTCAACCCACGGTCAAGGAAGCCAAAGGATACGTCGCGTAGCGACGCTTGAGCGCCGGGAAAGACGGGAGCGAAGAGAATCCAACGTTCAAGTGTCACTACGCGACGCTGATCGTTTTCGCCATGGTTCACGGGTTGAAACCCACGGCTACCATCACCGCCCAGCGCCGAACCTCACGCCGCCTGCGCGGCAAATTCATAGACCGGAGTTTCAATCACCCGGGCCGGTTTGAGACGCGAACGGATGATGGTCTGTAGCCGGCTGACGGTATCCGGGCTGAACAACTGCTCACCGGTCTCCCGGCACACGCGCGCCGGAACGTGCTCGACGACGACGAACCGCCCGTCCACTTCTTGCGTGTAGGTCACGAGGCGTTCGTCAAAGGTTTCGTTCCAAGTGTGCGTCTTCATTTGGTCTTTCTTCGTTTCAGCGTCTCGTCCCATTCCGCCGGGTCCGGCTCGTAGGTCGTGATGACTTTGACCAGCGGACGGCTGGGATAAGTGCATTGCACATGCAGCGCCCGTTGTTTTGTGGTGCGTCCAAAGAGCAGGCAGCTTGGGCCATACTTGTCGTCAGGATAGTCTTCGATCACTTCGCCCGCCATCACTGTTTGGGTGACCTCTTCCGAGGCAATGCTTCGCATCACCATCTGTCGGACGGCATGGAGGGAATACTCCATCTGGCCGTGCGCGAACTTGTGGCGGAGCTGCTCAATCATGTGGCGGGCGCTTGCCGATGCTCGCCGTTGTAGCCGGGCGGGCACGATGGAACAAGGCTTGTTTGCCCACCGCACATTTCTTCGTGTCCATCCGCGCCCGTTCGTGGTTTCCTCTCCCCGCCATACCGCCATGTCTGACCTGCTCAAAGACGCCGCCAAGCGCGGCTTGAAAAAGGCCGCGCGCTGGGCCAGCACCGGCAAGAACCTCCCGCGCCTCAAAGGCCTCCAGGCCTGGTGGCAGCGCCATGTGGGCGACCAGAACGAGGTCAACGCCCTGCGCGAGCAATACGCCTCGCTCATTCATGCGCCGGACAAGCGCAAGCTCCTTGCCAGCCACGAGCGCAAGATCCACTCGCAGTTCGGCGAGGACGGCCTGCTGCTCCACTTCTTTTCCCAGATCGGCGCGCCGAACAAGACCTTCATCGAGTTCGGCATCGAGGACGGCACGGAGTGCAATGCCGCGAACCTCGCCCTGCATTTCGGCTGGGGCGGCCTGCTCATGGACGGCAGCGATTCCCTCGCGGACCGGGCACGAATCTTCTACCACCGCCGCCACGGCATCGCGCCGCAGCACGTGCAGATCCGCACCAACTTCATCACGAAGGAGAACGTCAACGACCTCTTCGCCCAATACGGCTTCAAGGGCGAACTGGACATGCTGTCCATTGACATTGATGGCGTGGACTACTGGATCTGGGACGCCGTCACGGTCGTCTCGCCGCGCCTGCTCATCATCGAGTTCAACGCCAGCTTCGGTCCCACGCGCAGCGTGACGGTGCCCTACGAGCCGTCATTCGAGCGCTACGCGCATCACGCGAGCGGCTGGTATCACGGCGCGTCGCTCACGGCCTTCACCAAACTCGCGGCCAAGAAGGGCTACTTCCTCGCCGGCTGCGACACCTCGGGTGCCAACGCTTTCTTCATCCGCCGCGACATTGGCCTCGGCCGCGTCGCCGAGTTCACCCCGGAGGAAGCCTTCTACCCCTGCGCACCGCGCATGCGCGAAGCCACGCTCGACGAGCAGTGGGAGCGGGTGAAGCATTTGCCGCTGATAGAAATCTGACTGAGCGGAATGGCCAATTCCCAAATGTCCAGTGACCAATGAATGACCAACTTCCAATGACCAATGGACGGTTCGGCCGCGTCGTCATGGGGCATTCGGCATTGGACATTCATTGGGAATTGGGAATTGGGAATTGGACATTTCTCCTTCGCCACCGCTCTTAATCGCCCTTTTCCGCCATGCCCTCCCTCCTTTCCACCTTCGAGTTCATCCGCGACCGCCGCCGCATCCTGCGGATGCCCAACGCCCGGCCCGGTGCCAAGGCCATCTACCACGCATGGCTCCAGCTCCGGCGCTACCCGCAGGCGAACCGCGACAAGCCCCTGTCCATCGAGCTGGGCGACATCGTCATCCACGCGCAGAACTGGCTGGAGCTGTCGTTCCTGTTCGAGGAGGTCTTCGTCGGCAATGAGTATCTGGTGAAGCTTCCGCGCCGCGACCCGTTCATCGTGGACTGCGGCGCCAACATCGGCTGCGCCACGCTCTACTTCAAGCTGCACTACCCGGATGCGCGCATCCTCGCCTTTGAGCCGAACCCGTTCTGCTTCGAGATGCTGAAAAAGAACGTCGAGGAGAACGGCTTCAAGGACATCGCGCTCGTGCAGGCCGCCTGCGCCAATGCGCCCGGCACGACGACCTTCCATGTGAACCCGGGCTTCTCGCCGATGAGCAGCGCCATCGGAAATCGCGACGAGAAGCAGAAGACCGTGCCTATCGAGGTGCGGCTGGTGAAGCTTTCGGACTCCATCCACGAGGACGTGGACCTGCTCAAGCTCGACATCGAGGGCGGCGAGTGGGAGGTCTTCGCGGACCTGGTGGAGAGCGGCAAGCTCTCACGCATCCACCGCATGGCCATAGAGTATCACCACCGCTACGGCACCACCGAGGTGAAGATGAGCCGCTTCCTGAAAATCCTGGAGGACGCCGGCTACACCTACTCCGTAGGCGTGGACATCCGGGCCGAGCGCCGCTTCATGGGCGTGTTCCAGGACGTGATGATTTATGCAGTGAAGCTGGGGATGGAAGAGAAAGCGGGGTAGGCAGCGATGGACCCATATGGGCATAAGCAGCAAACAGAAGCGGGTGGCCATCAAGGCAGCGCGTGCAAAGAGAATGAGGCTGGCGCGCACGGGCAAGCGAACGACTTTGAGTCAGTGGGCGCTGCACGCTGCTTTGAAAGACGGGACGATGATTCCAGTGAACAGGGCGAAAGTTGTCTCGCGGTGCGCCATTCCCAAGATTCCCGACTTCTACTGCGACCGCTGGTTCGATTGTCGGGATTGTGGAACAAGAGAACTGTGGACGGCCAAGCAGCAGCAGCGGTGGTATGAGGAGCAGGGCGGCGAGATTGAGACGATTGCCATTTCCTGCAACGCGTGTCGGCGGAAAGAGAAGCTGCGCCGGGCTGCGGCGCGCAAAGTGCATCAGGAAGGTTTGGAGCGGAAGCGGGTGCCACGAGCTGGAAAGACTGTCCCGCCGGCCCCCAGCGGGGCCAAACGTGAGTAGCCGGGGGTGAAGCGAGCCGCGCGAGCGCAACCCCCGGAACCGGATGCATAAGGAGGCGAACCGCGTAGCGGTTCAACTGGCTCCCAATCAACACCCGACGAAGACGGGGAAAATGTTGACGCGAATTATCACGAATTGAGCGGTCGGGAATTCGCGCCAATTCGCGTAATTCGCGTCAACTTCTCCTTCTGTGTCTTCGGCGTTTGCGCGTCATCAACCGGCGTTGTTGGCAGCGGCGTTGCACCGCTACGCGGTGCCCGTTCTATTTTGTGGGTTTCCGTGGGTTTCGCAGCGCTTCACCCACGGCTATTCACGTTGGGCCACTCCGTGGCCGGGGCGCGCGGCCTTCAGGCCGCTTCATCGTCCGAACGCCCAATGGCGCAGGATCACCGAAGCCAACGCACGTTGAAGCGGCGTGAACGCCGCGCGCCCACATACCAGACACGCGAAACCACCACGGCCCTCACGCGCGCCATCATCGGCGTTTTCCCTTTTCGCGTCCTTACGCGTGTTTCGCGGGCACGAATTTCCACCGGCAAGGAGACGAATTCCCCCTTCCCCACCGCCGTCGGCTTGGTAGCTTCAGCTCGTCACCGCAACTCAACGCACGCACGCCATGCCCACGCTCAACCGCCGGTCCTTCCTCCGCCAGTCCTCCGCCCTCGCCGCCACCGCCGCGACGCTCCATGTCACCAGCGGCGTGCGCGCGCAAAGCCCGAACGGCAAGTTCACCATTGCCTTCATCGGACCCGGCGGCATGGGCACGAGCCATCTCAAGACCTTCGCGAAGAATGACGCCGTGGACATCGCCTACGTGTGCGATGTGGATCAGAACCGCGTCGCCGCTGCCGTGAAGAATGTCGAGGCCGCCGGGCGCAAGGCGCCCAAGACGGTCGCGGACTTCCGCCGCATTCTCGAAGACAAGTCTGTGGATGCCGTGATCATCGCCACGCCGGATCATTGGCACGCGCCGGCGACCATCCTCGCCTGCGACGCCGGCAAGCACGTCTATGTCGAGAAGCCCGGCTCGCACAACATCCGCGAGGGCCGGCTGATGATCGAGACGGCGCGCCGCACCAAGCGCGTGGTGCAGGTGGGCACCCAGACCCGCAGCTCGGCGCACATGATGGAGGCCACGGCCAAGGTCCGCAGCGGGGCCATCGGCGACGTGCTCGCCTGCCGCGTCTGGAACAGCCAGCTTCGCCGGAACATCGGCAAGGCCCAGCCCTCCGCACCGCCCGCGCAGCTCGACTACGACACCTGGATCGGCCCCGCGCCGATGGTGCCCTACAAGTCCACCTTGCTCCATGGTATCTGGCGCTGGCAGTTCGCGTTTGGAGCCGGGGACATGGGCAACGACGGCGTGCATGACCTCGACGTGGGCCTGTGGGGCTTGAACGTCGGCTTCCAGCATCCGAGCCGCATCGCTTCGCTGGGCGGCAAGTATTTCTTCGACGACGACCAGCAGTTTCCGGACACGCAGACGTGCATCTTCGAGTGGGATTTCCCCGGCGGTAAGAAGAAGCAGCTCATTTACGAGCAGCGCATCTGGGCGCCCTACGTGCAGGAAGGCTACGAGAACGGGGACGCCTGGTATGGCACCAAGGGCTACGTCATCGGCGGCAAGGAGTCGGGCTGGCAGATGTTCGAGGCGAAGAACAAACCCGTCGCTTCCGGCAAAGGCTCGCCCGACCTCCCGGCGCACCACGCGAACTTTCTCGACTGCATCAAGAGCGGCGCGCGTCCGAACGCGGACGTGGAGCTGCACCACTATTCCGCCGGCCTCTGCCATCTGGGCAACATCGCCACGCGCCTCGGGCGCACGCTGAACTTCGATTCGGCCAAGGAGCAGTTCATCGGCGACGCCGAGGCGAACGCGCTCGTGCGCCGCGAGTATCGGAAGGAAGGCCACTGGGGCGTGCCCAAAGGCGTGTGAGCCAGCCTGATGATGCTCGTTGTCCACGGTGCATGCACGGGGACGCGGTCGCAACAGAATTTCGTGCTGGCCGCTTACTCCCTGTCCCGCTGCTCCAGGTGGAAGCGATGCAGCGCGCGGTGGAAAATTGGCGTGAGCAGAATGCCCGTGGCGCTGATGAAGACCACGCCGGAGAAAAGCGCGTAGGCCGAGGCGAACACTTTGGCCGCGTCGGTTTTTAAAGTGTCCACCGGGCCCATGCCGGCGAGGATCATGGCGGCGTTGAGCAGCGCATCCACCCAGGCCAGTTCCGCGACGTAGTGGTAGCCGAGCACTCCGAGTCCGAGCGAACAGCCGATCAGCGCGCCGGAGAGCGCCAGGGCCAGCAGAAAGCGATGGTGGAACGGGCGCAGCGGGATTTTGGGCGACTTGTCCATGAAGCTTCGTGCAATGCATTATGCCTCGGACGCCGGAGTTTTTCCACTGGCCGGACGCGAACCGGTCCGGTCACGCTGGCGTGGCTGGCCGTTCCAGCCGCTGCCAGCAATACCAGAGCATCCGCGGCAGGTGGAACGGGCCTTTGTAGAGCGTGCCCTTGGCGCGGGAGGAGAGGCGGCCATCCCGGTGCAGGTAGCCGAACCACTCGCCGTGTTCGGGGTCGGGGAAATGCTTGAAACTCCAGTCGTGGACCAGCCGGTGCATCTCCGCGTAGCGCGTCTCGCCGGTGAGCTGCCAGGCGAGGAGCGTCGCGATGACGGCCTCGTTGTGCGGCCACCAGAACTTCATGTCGTGCCAGTATTCCTGCACCGGCTTGCCGCGGAGGTCGGTGAAGTAGAGCAGGCCGCCGTGCTCGGGGTCCCAGCCGCGCGCCCACGTCCAGTCGAGGATCGTCGCGCCGAGCTGGATGAGGCGACGGTCGTGGCGCAGCGCGCCCTCGTGCATGAGGAACCACGCGCACTCGATGGCATGGCCGGGGTTCAGCGTGCGCCCATCGTGGTGGTCAATGATGCTGCCGTCCGGCGCGACCACCTCCAGCAGCGCTCGGTGCTCGGGCTTGAGGAAGTCGCGCTCGATCTCGGCGAGGCTGCGGTCAATCCACTCCGTGCAGGTGCGCCCGCTCACGGACACGTCGCCCAGGTTCGCGCGCAGTTCCTGCGCGGTGACGATGGCAATCATGTGCGGGCCGATGCCCTTGGCGGGACGCGTCGGCTCGAACTTCGGCGGCATCACGCCGGGGGTGAAGCTGTGGTGGAGATAGGTGGCGAAGTTCTTCACCGCGTCGTCCGCTGCCCGCGCGTCGCCCGTGGCCTTGGCGAAGGCGGCATTGGCAATGGCCGCGAAACTCTCGCTGTAAACGTAGCGGCGCATCCGCAAGGGCTGCCCTGCGCGCGTGACAGTGAAATACAGCTTCCCGTCGGGGGCGTAGCAGTGCCGCCGGAGGAACTCGATGCAGCTCCGCGCGGCCGCGAGGTGGTCGGCGCGCTGCTGGCTTCCCTCTCCCCCATCGGGGGAGAGGGATTGAGGGTGGGGGGGCGGGGCAGCTTGGGCAGAGGGTGCGTCAGTTGGCGCAAGTGGCGTTTGCCCCCTCACCCCGGCCCTCTCCCCCGATGGGGGAGAGGGAGAAGAGGTCGTGGTGTTATGCAGCGTTGCAAACATCCACGCGGCGCGGCCTTGGAACCACACGCTCTTGTCCGTGTCCACCATGCTGCCGTCACGGTCCAGACAGGTCAGGATGCCGCCGTGCTCGCGGTCCATGCCGTGGCGCAGCCAGAACGGCAGCACGTTGTCCAGCAGCGTGTCGCGGTAGAGTGCCCCGAGCTGTGCCCGCGAGGCGGCGGACGTCAGGTCAGTCATGCGCGTGCGGCGACCGGCTTTGCAGGTCAGCTCCGGGTCAGGGAGCGAGCTTGATGGTCAGGCCGGGGAGGTTTTTGCCGGCCGCATCGGTGAAGCGCAGGCAGCCCTGCCAACTGTTGTTCTCGTTGATGACCTTGAAGACCACGACGTTTACGCCGGCCTTGAGGGTGAGGTTGCTGGCCTTGTCCGTGTCCGGGTCCAGCGTGCGGGTGTCGGTGAATTTCACGACTTCCTTGCCATTGAGATAGACCTTCGCCTGGTCGTTGCTGCCCATCAGCAACTGCGCGCCGGTGACTTCCTTCGGGGCGACGACATAGGCGACCGCGTAGGCGGTGACGTTCTCGTTCGCGCCGCCGAGGATCACGTTCACGTCGAAGAAATAGTCCTTGGCCGTGACCTTGCGCCAGGTGAGGGCCTTGCCGCCGACGGTGACGGCGTCGCCGGCCTTGGGCTTGAGGGCGGCCTCGTTGGGGACCTGCTGCTTGTCAATCTCGTCGGCCCCGGTGTTTTCCCCGGCGAGCGGGATGGGGGCGAGGAGGAGCCAGTCGCGGATGAAGCCTTTGTCATCGGGCTTGAGCGGCGCATCAGCGGCCGACGCGAGGCACACAGTGGACAAAACGGTGACGCAGAGGAGACGACGGAGGACTTGGGTGAACGGGTGTTTCATGGGAGCAAGGATGAAGCGAAGGCGGTGGCGGGTCAAGCGAAGGGGAAGTGAGCCTGTATCGATTTGGCGGACACCGTTGGGTAAGGTGGCACGGCTGGTTTA
>CAZCBE010000165.1:0-12855 GCA_964496695.1 uncultured Klebsiella sp. | reverse complement strand
GGCAACCTTACCTTCGACCGGACCTTGCGACAACTTAAACAGAAAGTGCTCTAGGCGGCGCGGTGTCCGAAAGTCAATGGCGCTGCGCGCGTGAGTGTGTTTTGCTCCCTCCGTTCCGCCGCCTAAAGGCGGGACTCCGTGCGTGGAGGCTCGCCTTCGTCGCACTTTGTATTACCCTTTCGCCCATGTCCCGGCCCGTTTACCTGTGGCGGCAGTTGACCCCGGACCAGCGGATCTCTGTGCTCGCATGGCGCAAGGAGAACCTGCGGCCTTGGCACGCTCCACCTCATCGGCCGAATTACCAGCACACACACTTTCACATCTCCGCCGCATGCTATGAGCACCGCCATCACATCGGCCTCAGCCCGGAACGGATGGAGGCATTTGCATCCTCACTTTTGGGCGTATTTGACCAGCACGCCCTCCGCACGGTCGCCTGGTGCGTGCTGCCCAACCACTACCATGCGCTGGTGGAGACGCCGAATGTGTTGCGATTGATCCATGAGCTTGGACGGTTTCACGGTCGCACTTCACACGCGTGGAACGGTGAGGAGGATCAGCGTGGCCGGCAGGTGTTTCACCGCGCAGCGGAGCGCTTCATGCGGTCGGAAGGGCACTTCTGGGCAACCGTGAACTATGTGCATCACAACCCCGTGCATCACGGTTATGTAGAGCAGTGGATGGACTGGCCGTGGAGCAGTGCGCACGACTACCTGCGCGAGGTAGGACGAGAAGAGGCGGCGCGGACCTGGCAGGCCTATCCGGTAAAGGACTACGGCAAAGGTTGGGATGCGCCGGAACTGTGAATCCCCGCACGGAGTCCCGCCTTTAGGCGGCGCGGCGTCCGAAAGTCAATGGCGCTGCGCGCGTGAGCGTGTTTTGCTCCCTCCGTTCCGCCGCCTAAAGGCGGGACTCCATGCCCTACTCGTAGTCCTTCCCGTTCAGGCTCGCGACCACGCCCTTGAGCCACGCCTCCAGTTCACCCCGCATCTTCGCCACCCGCTGCGGCTCGGAGGCCTGCAGGTCCTGCGACTCCGTGCGGTCCGCAGCGAGGTTGTAGAGTTCCCACTTCACCGGGCCGACCTTGGGCTCGATGCGGTGCAGTTTCCAGTCGCCGTCCAGCCATGCGGCGTGCTTGCCGAAGGTGGTGTCGGGATAGTCCTTGCGAAGTTGTGCGGCGGGAAGCGGCTCGGCTTCGCTGGCGGGCCGGGCCTTCCCCGCAGCCTGCTCGGCGGCCAGTTTCTCCAGCAGATCGCCGCTCCTGACCCCCAGGCCAGTGCTGGTGTGGTCCCAGAATCCGAGGGGCTTGGGCCGGGCCGTCAGCTTGCCGTCGAACAACGGCACCAGGCTGATGCCGTCCAAGACCGGCTGCCGGGTGACCTTCGCGCCCGCGAGTTCCAGCAGCGTGGGATAGATGTCCACGGTGCTGACCGGCAGGTCCACCACGCGTGGCTGCTTGAGGCGGGCCGGCCACTCGATGAGGCCGGGCACGCGCAGGCCGCCCTCGTAAATGGACGCCTTGCGGGCGCGCAGCCCGCCGGTCGAGCCTTCGGCAATCGCGCCGTTGTCGCTGTTATACCAGAGCAGCGTGTTGTCCGCGACGCCCAGCTCACGCAGACCGGCGCGAAGCTGGCCCATCGCGCGGTCCATGGCGGTGATCTCGGCGAGGAAGTGCTGCTGCTTCAACGGCTGGTCCGCATAGAGTGCCAGATCGCGGGGCGTGCCGACATGCGGCGCATGCGGCGAGCCAAACCATACCACCGCGAGGAACGGCTGGTCCGCCTGCTTCGCCTTGCGGATGAACTCCAGCGCGCGTTTGACGATGACCTCCGAGCCTTCGCCTGTCGTCTTCACCGCCTTGCCGTTGTCGCACATCCACGGGTCCACCTCGAAGAAGTTCGGGCTGGAGAACGAGACATCGAAGCCGCTGTTGCCGGGCGAGACCGGGCTGTCCGCCCGCAGCGAGCCAATGTGCCACTTGCCGAAATGCCCGGTGGTGTAACCGGCGGTCTTGAGCGCCTCGGCCACGGTGATCTCCTGCGGACGCAGCATGTAGCCCCAGGAGAACGCCCCCATGCGGTTCGGCGTTCGGCCCGTCATCACGCTCGCCCGCGTGGGCGAGCAGACCGGAGCACCGGCATAGAAGCGGTCGAAGCGCCAGCCCGTGCGCGCCATCTCATCGAAGACCGGCGTCTTCACCGCCGGATGGCCGTTGTAGGCCATGTCGCCCCAGCCCTGATCATCGGCCATCGCGAGCACGAAGCTCGGGCGCTTGGACTCTGCTGCGGACAACAGGCCGGCCGCCAGCGCAAGGAACACGACGAGAAGACAGGTTTGCTTCATGATCGGAAGGAGGCTCAGTTAGTGTAAGGCACCGTCCCCCGCGCATCCACCTTGTAGCCCCACTTGGCGATGTAGTCGGGACCGGGCAGAAACTCGTCCCGCGCGGCGGCGAGCTTCGCCTTGAGCTGTGCATCCAGCCGGGCCTGCAACGCGGCGTGCTCGGCCACGCCGACGAGATTGGTCATCTGGAACGGGTCGGTCTGGTTGTCGAAGAGCAGCCACGGCCCGCTGAGATCGCGTGCAAAGGTGTAGCGGGCGGTGCGCAGCGCGCGATACTCCTTGCCGCCCTGCGCGCGCACGAACTCGCCGAACGGCGACGCGCACTGGATCACCGCCCCGCCACCGGACGGGTCCACACCACCACGCAGATAGCCGGTGAAGTCAAAGCCCTCGACCGTCTTCGGGATTGGCACGGAACAGAGCGAGAGCAATGTGGGCATCACGTCTTCCGTATTGATCGTCCCCTCCACCCGCCGGGGTGCGATGCCCAGCGCCTTGGGCACGCGGAACAGCATCGGCACGCGCGCGGACTCCTCGTAGGGCCGCTGCTTCCGCTGCTGGCCCAGCGACCGGAGCATGTCGCCGTGATCGGAGGTGAAGACGATGATCGTGTTGTCCGCGAGGCCGGTGGACTTCAAGGTGGCCAGGAGGTCGCCCATGCAATCATCGAGCGCCGCGCAGTGCGCGTAATAGCCGGCTAGCTCCTTGCGGGCGTTCTCTTGGAAGGCCTCGGGGACGTTGCCCCGCAATTGCACCTTCTCCGGGGGGAACATGGCCTTGTATTTGGCCGGGGCGGTCTCGTAAGGGTTGTGTGGCGGACCCCACGCCATCCAGAGCAGGAAGGGCTTCTCCGACTTCGCTTTGCTTTCGAGATACTTCTGCGCATCGCGGGTCTGCGCGATGGCGTCGTAGCCGTCCCAGGTCAGCTTCTCGGGGCCGTCGGCGTAGTAGGGCGAGTTGTTGTAGGCGTGGGTGCATTCGAGGACTTTCCAGTAGTCGAAGCCCTGCCGCCGTTCACGCGGGATGAAGTTCGAGCGACCGTGCCCGTCCACGTGCCACTTGCCGATGCAGCCGGTGTCGTAGCCCTCGCCCTTGAGCACCTTGGCGATGGTGACGGCATTGGTGGCCAACTGGACGTCGTTCAGAAAAATGCCGTGCGTCAGCGGGCGCTGGCCGGTGAGGAGCGAAGCACGGGTCGGCGAGCACACGGGCATGCCGGAAACAGCCTGGGTGAAGTTCACACTCTCGCGTTCGAGGCGGTCGAAGTTCGGTGTCTTCGCGTTGGGATCACCGGCGTAGCCAAATGCCTGCGCACGCCACTGGTCTGCGATGACGATCAGGATATTCGGCTTCGCCGGTTGCGCGGCCGGAGCGTGGTTGGCCAGCAGGCCGAGCGATGCGATGAGCAGGGCTGAGAACAGGGTTTTCATTTTTTCTTCGGGGGTGATTTGGCACCCAACTGCTTCCCGCAGTTCGGGTCTTTCGGCACGGCGCTACCGGTCTGCTCGACCGGCTGCGTGAAGAGATACCGCCAGACATCCTCGTGGATGAACTTGCCCGCCGCGTCCTTCACTGCCGCGCCGCCGGGCACGACCGAACTGTGCGCGCGCTTGGCGTCGTCCTTCACATTCGCGTCGGTGATCAGGCGGCGGGAGTTGCCGTAGGGCGGCTTTGCCTGGTCCACGTTCACGATGGGGCCGAAGGCGTGGAGTCCGAGCAATTCCCACGAGCGGCAGTAGTGATCACCAGACCAGCCACCGTCCAGCACATGGCTGAAGCCGAAGAAACGGTTCGCGGGCGTGGCCGACGGCAGGCCTTGCCAGGTCTCGGTCTGGTCGCGCGGCCCGCAGAACATCACCACGCGGTCCACCTTCTGATGCTTCGCAAAGCGCGCCGCCGTGGTCGAGCCATGCGAACTGCCGGCGATGATGACGCGGTCCCAGCGCAGGCCAGCCTGATCGTCCGTGAGGAAGTAATCCCAGCGGCCCGCCGGGTTTTCCTTGGCCAGCCATTTCACGAACTGCAACGCGCGCTCCATCATGCCGTCAGGCTTGGGGATGTTCACCACGCTGCTGAAGTCCTCGCCGGTGGCGGCTTCGAGCCGGATCTTGCCGAGGAACTTGTCATCATCCGACGGGGCGGCGCTGCCGAACTTGCCGAACCAGCCGTTCGCATAGTGAACGCGGAGAGAGTGCAGCCCGTAGCTGTTCACCCGCTCGAAGAGCGGCGCGCTGTGCCCCATGAGCCAGATGACCAGCTTCCCCTGCGGCTTCACCCGTGTGTCCACCGACGCCTGCTGCGTGTCCTGCGGCTTCCCGTCCTTCTCGAAGATGAACTCGATCTCGGGATGCGGCCTGGCGCGTGGGTCAATCAGGCTGGCGCGGGCGGTCAGTTCATAACGCTTTGGGGCAGGGTCGCTGAAGGTCAGCGGGGCATCAGCGGCGAGGGACGGACCACGCAGGAGCGCAACGAGCGCAAAGCCAAGCGCCAACCGGCGAAGAGATTTCATGGGGCGAGAGGTTAACCACGGATGGACACGGATGGACACGGATTTTTGCGGCGCAGAGGCCGCGGATGCCTTCGGGCGTCGCCTGTGGCGCATGTGGGGCGAGGGTCAAAAGGCCAAGCCCGGCTGATGAGTCACCGATCCAGTGAACCCGCCAAGCTCAACGACCAACCACCTCACCGGCAGAAAAAAAGCACCAGCAACTGGGCCACCACGATGCGCAGCAGCATCGTCAGCGGATAGACCGTGGCATACGCGACCGACGGGGCATCACTGCCCGTCACGGAGTTGGCGAAGGCCAGCGCGGGGGGATCGGTCATGCTGCCGGAGAGGAGGCCGCAGAGATTCAGGTAGTTGAGCTTGCCCAGCAGCCGCGCGCCCAGGCCCACGACCAGCAGCGGCACGAGCGTGATCGCCGCGCCGCAGGCCATCCACTTGAGGCCGTCGCCCTCGCGCAGAACGTGGAAGAAGTGCTCGCCGGCCTTCAGCCCCGCGCAGGCGAGGAAGAGGGTGATGCCCAGCTCGCGCAACAGCGTGTTGGCGTTGGCCGGCATATACCAGAGCAGCGGCCCGATGCGCCCGATGCGGCTCAGGATGATCGCGACGATGAGCGGCCCGCCCGCGAGGCCCAGGCGCACCGGCGTGGGCATGTTCCCGAGCTGGAAGGGATACATGCCCAGCAGCACGCCAAAGATGATGCCGACGAAGACGGGGATGAGGTTGGTGTGGTTCAGCTCCTTGACGGAGTTGCCGAAGAACTCGGCGGCGCGGACGATGTCTGCCTCTTCGCCGACCATCTGCACCATGTCGCCGAACTGGATGCGCAGGTCGGCGCGGGCGCTGAGTTCCACGTCGCCGCGGGTCACGCGGGTGAGGGTGACGCCGAAGCGCTGGTTCAACTGGAGTTCGCGCAGGGACTGGCCGAGCATTTCCTTCTGCGTCACCACCACGCGGCGGAAGGTGACCCGCCCCGGCGACTTCATCAGGTCTTCGGCGCAGGGCTTGCCGGCGATGAGGCAGAACTCGTCCAGACTCGCCCGCGTGCCCACGGCCAGCACGAGGTCGCCCACGTGCAGAAGGGTGGTGCCACTGGCGGGGACCACCTCGGTCTCGCCGATGTGCTTCACGCGCGAGATGACGACGTCGAGCTTGTCCTTGGCCGGGATCTGGTGGAGCCGGAGGCCGTTGAAATTGGGATTCGTGATGAGGAGGTTCCGGCGCTCGACGGGCTCCTGTTCGTGCCGTTGCTCGCTGCGGAAGCTCTCCGCCTCGGCCGCAATGTCCACGCGCAGGAACCACCGGAGGGCGAGCATCGCGAGGATGATGCCGAGAATGCCGAACGGATAGGCCACCGCATAGCCCAGCGCCGGGAGGCCGAGGCGCTCGGCGGCCAGGTCCGGCAGGCTCTTGAGCGCCTCCTGCGCGGCACCGAGAGCCGGCGTGTTGGTGGTCGCCCCGGTGAAGATGCCCACCGCCGCCGCCATGTCCACGCCCAGCAGCTTGGCAACGAGGATCGTCACGCCCGCGCCGAGCAGCACGATGGCGACCGCCATGAGGTTGAGCGGCAGGCCTTGCTTGCGGAGTGACGTGATGAACCCCGGGCCAACTTGGAGGCCGATGGTGTAAACAAACAGCACCAGCCCGAAGTCGCGGACGAAAGCCAGCAGCTCCGGGGCGAGGGTGAACTTGAGGTGCCCGCACAGGATGCCGACGAAGAGCACGCCCGCCGCGCCCAGGCCCACGCCCTTGATCTTCACGCTGCCCAGGGCCAGCCCGAGCGCCACCACGCACGCCAGCACGAGCACCGCGTGGGCGACGGGATTCAAGCGGGCGATTTCGAGCAGCGAGGTCATCTATGCAGGCGGATTCCGCAGTGAGAAGCGTGGGGCTGGAATCCTGCCTTGCGAAGTGGAATCTCGCGGTTTTGCGGTCCGCAGCCAAGCCAATTTCCCGGCCATCCATTTGCAGATTCCAACCCGATTTTGTCCTGAGGCAGGCCAACGCCGGGTGATCAGAAGGAAAGGGTGGTGCCCAGAATATGGGCCTGATCCCAGTGGCCGGTGAGCTGTTTGGAGGACTGGATCATGTAGAACATGGCCAGGTGGGTGTGCCCGGTGACGTGGAAGTTCAGGCCCACGGGAACCGCGCGGTTCACCGTGTAATCGCTGCGGTAAAACTCATACCAGAACTCGTTGTTGCAATAGATGGATTCCAGCGGCGCGAAGCCTTTCAGCGGGACCGTGAACTGCAGCCGGTTGCGTGACCGGTAGCGCTCGCCGTTCACGCCATCCGCCCAATAGGTCTCCAGCCGGTTGCGGTTGTGGAATTCCAGCCAGTCCGTGATTTTGACATGCGGATTGACCTCGACCTCCAGCCGGTGCGTGTTGGCAAATTCGCCGGTCTTCGTCCGGTTCGCGAACCAGGTGTAGTTCAGCCCCAAGTCCAGATTCGGCAGGACTTTCCAGGTGAGCCTTGGGCTGAGGAGCGATTGGAAGAGTTGTGAGGCATCGTCCCGGTAGCGCACTTCGCCGTAGGCTGAGGCATCGAAGTTGGTGGTTTGATGCAGATGCCAGTTGAAGCCATGCCAGTTCTGGAATTCTTCGGCGGCACGAGCCGGGTGAGGCTGGATGAGGCCGATGAGCATGCCCAAGAGCAATGCTGCAGTCTGGGCGGAGCCGCGTCGGGCGAGTGAAGCTGGGGTGGGGTGCTTCATGAGAGTTCAGCCCGTGGGCAGTGCGGTGGAGCCAGGCATCCCGCGTCACACCACCCGCTGGCGCGCACCCGAAGCGGCCTGGAGCAAGTTCTCGCCCCAGTGCTGCAGCACGGGTGCCAGCCGCCACCAGCCACCGCGCGGCTCCGGATCGCACGGAATGTTTCCGACCCGCAAAAACGCTTCCCGTAGCGCTTCCGGTGACACCGGCTTGGCGAGCGTGGCGCCGATGCGGTGACGGCGGAGCATGGAGGACAGCCAGTGCTTGGGCTTGCTGCTGATGGCAATCACTGGCAGCACGCCCCGGACGGTGGTCAGCAGGGTGTGCCCGCCTTCACGCCAGTCCAGGTCCACGACCACCAGGTCGCACTTCGGTGCGTGAAGGGCAGCGTCCTGCACCACCAGGCAGAGGGCATCGCGGCGGGTTCTGGCACACTCCAGCTCGCAGCCGGCGTTGGCGGCCAGCGCCTTCACGGTCGCCTCCAAGGTGGCATCCTCCGTCCCCAGCAACACGTGGTGGCGTTTCATAAGCTGCCTTTCTTTTTCTTCCACTAACACTGGCTAAGTTAGTGATTCTTTCGCTTCTGGCTGCGCTTTTTTTGTGCGGTCCTAGGCAGGGATTGCGCACTCGGCCAGACCGCGCATCGGCGGCCAACGCGCGGTTTGGAAGCGCGTGCCCGCGAACCACTGTCCGCCCGGATCCGGCTAACGCTACGAATGAATGGCTCGGTCTACGCCCGTGCGGCCGACGGAGCGGAGGGGTTGGCGCGTTCCGGCGGCCCAGCGGCGGCGGGCTGCTTCACCGGGGCGAAGTTGCCGCTCTCGCAGCAATGCACAAAGCCCTCGGTCACGCGCTTCAAGTCCTCCCAGCGGCGGCGGATGTCCTTCGCCTCGGCCTTGGTGATGTGGCTGTCCCCGGCGGCGGCGGCGATGACCCCGAGCATGTCGGCAAACTCCTGCACGATCTGGTTGGTCGCCGGGATGACCTGATACGGATGCGGCCAGTGGGCCTTGGGATTGTGGATGAAGAAGCCGCCGCCGCGCTCACAAATCCACTGCACGAGGCGCGGGTCGTTGGTGCTTTTGATGAGCTGTTCGATGCGGTCGAGCGGATTGGTCAGGCCGCTGCCCTCGACCTTCTCGGGCGGCTCGGCCCACTTGTAGATCATCGAGAGCGAGAGATTGAGATCGGCGGCCATCTGCTTGGCGCTGGTGTCCTTGATGACCTCGCGGAGCAACTCGTGGGATTGCATGGCGGCGGTTGTAGCATGGGCGGGCGGCGGGGTGAAGCGGAGAAGCGCGGGGAGGGGAGGGATCAGGATCAGGATTAGGAGCACGAGTCCGACGTCCCCTCCTGCTCATGATCCTGATCCTGCTCTTTCCCCCACCCTACAAACCCACCTCGAACTTGTAGCTGAACCCGCCGTCTCCCTGCGCCACGCTGCGCACTGACGAAAGGTAAACCTATGACCGCAATGTTTGGCCTCCTCGAACTGTTCCTCCTGCTGCCCCTCATGGGGCTGGCCCTGCTGACGTTCATCTTCTGGGTGTGGATGCTCGTGGACTGCGTCACCAAGGAAGCCAGCACCGGCA
This sequence comes from uncultured Klebsiella sp., assembly GCA_964496695.1. Lineage (GTDB taxonomy): Bacteria > Verrucomicrobiota > Verrucomicrobiia > Limisphaerales > SXTU01 > SXTU01. Next base: position 3,703 of record CAZCBE010000165.1, on the reverse strand, counting down.
ACGACAAGCTCGTCTGGGTGCTGCTCCTGATCTTCACGCACCTGCTCGGCGCGGTGCTCTACTTCCTCGTGCGCCGACCGCGCCGGAAAGCCGAACTGGGCGCGTAACGACGCTTTCGCGCTTGCTAGGCATAGCGCTGCCGATTTAACTCAAGCCGCAATCACCAACCACGAGGTCGTTATGAGCCTGGATTCGCTGATTTATCTGATCTGCCTCGGCGGCGGCTTCCTCTTTCTCGTCCTTCTGGCCTTGATGGGCCATTTCTTCGACAGTGGCGGCCACGGCGACGTGGGCAGCGGAGGCCACGCGGAGTCAGGGGCGGACGGCTCGGATGGCAGCGGCGTGTCGGCCTTCAGCCCGATGATCATCGCGGCCTTCGCCACCGGCTTCGGCGCGTTCGGCTACCTCCTGAGCCTGGTGCCCGCCACCAAGTCCCCGGCACTTAGCGCGCCACTGGCCGCCGTGGGGGCGTTCGCGTTCGCCAGTGCGGTTGTCGCCGGCCTGCGGATGGTGTTCCGCAAGACGCAAAGCTCCAGCGAGTCCACCATTGCCAGCGTGGTCGGCATCACAGCCACGCTCGGCACCGGCATCCCGGAGAACGGCGTCGGAGAAATTGTCTATGTCCAGGGCGGCTCGCGCTACACCGCCCCCGCCCGCACGGAGGATGGCAAGGCCATCCCCACCGGCGCCCCCGTCATTGTGACCCGCATTGTCGGCACCCAGTTCTTCGTCAAGTCCGCCTGATCTCTACCCCTATGCTCACGCTTCCCCTCCTCGCTCAAATCACCGGGCCCGGCACCGCGCTCGGCATCGGTGTCATGCTGGTGGCGATCGTCGCGGTCATCATCATCTTCGGCATCTTTGCCAGCCGTTACACGAAGGTCGGCCCGAACGAAGTGCTCGTCATCTCCGGCCGCAAGCGCCGGGTGATGGACCCCGATGGCAAGGGGCGGGATGTCGGCTTCCGTATCGTCAAGGGCGGCGGCGTCTTCGTCTGGCCGGTGTTCGAGAAGGTGGACATCCTCTCGCTCGAACTCCTCACCATTGATGTGCAGACGCCCGAGGTTTACACGAGCAAGGGCGTGCCCGTGAAGGTGGACGGCGTCGCGCAGATCAAGATCAAGGGCGACGATGTCTCCATCGCCACCGCCGCCGAGCAGTTCCTCAGCAAGTCCACGGATGAGATCAAGAACGTGGCCACGCAGACCATGGAAGGCCACCTCCGTGCCATCCTCGGCACGATGACGGTGGAGGAGATTTACCAGAACCGCGACGCCTTCGCCACGCGCGTGCAGGAGGTCGCCGCCGGGGACATGGCGAACATGGGCCTGGGCATTGTCAGCTTCACCATCCGCGACATCCGCGACACCCAGGGCTACCTCGACGCCCTCGGCAAACCGCGCATCGCCCAGGTCAAGCGCGACGCCCAGATCGCCCAGGCCGAGGCCGACCGCGATGCGATGATCAAGTCTTCGCAGGCCACCCAAGCGGGACAGGAGGCGAAGTTCGCCGCCGACTCGAAAATCGCCGAGGCGCAGCGCGACTACCAGACCAACGTCGCGCAATACCAGGCGGCGGTGAACCAGAAGAAGGCCGAGTCCGACCTCGCCTACGACCTCCAGAAATACAAGACCGGCCAGCTCGTGAAGGCGGAAGAAGTGCAGGTCGAGATCGTCGCCAAGCAGAAGCAGATCGAGCTGCAGCAGCAGGAAATTCTGCGCCGTCAGCGCGAACTCGAGGCCACCGTGCAGAAGCCCGCCGACGCCGAGCGCTACAAGGTCGAGACCCTCGCGAACGCGCGGAAGTTCCAGCTTGAGACGGAAGCCACCGGCGCCGCTTCCGCCGCGAAGGCCACCGGTTTCGCGGCCGCCGACGTCAACAAGGCCACGGGCATCGCCGAGGCCGAGGCGAACAAGGCCCGGGGTCTCGCCCAGGCCGAGATCATCATGGCGCAGGGCAAGGCGAACGCCGAAGCCACCCGCCTCAAGGCCGAGGCCTTCCAGCAATACAACGAGGCCGCCGTCATCGAACTCCTCGTCAAGATCATGCCGGAGATCGCCGGGCGCATCTCCGAGCCGCTCTCGAAGATGGAGAAGATGGTCATCATCAACTCCGGCTCTGGTCCTGGCGGCGGCGCAAGCAAGTTCACCGGCGACGTCACGCAGATCATGGCCCAGCTCCCGCCGATGCTGGAGAGCCTCACCGGCATCAAGTTCGAGAAGCTGCTCCAGCAGGTGCCGGCGCTGAAGAAGGCGATGGAGAAGGATGAGCCGAAGGAGGGCTGATGCATTGCCCGGTCGACCAAACGAAGCTAGAGGCTCAAGCAAGGTCTGTCGGTGATTCGTATTTGTGCCCAAAGTGCCAAGGGTTGTTCGCGTCACGGGGCTATGTGGAACAAAAATTGCGCGACGCGCTCGCGCCCAATCCGCTGGCTCTGGATGGCGCGGACAGCGCGGCTCCCCCAGGCAGGCCGATGCCGCAATGTCCATCCTGCGCACCGCTGCTCATGCAATGCCGGGTGCTCGACAAGCAGGAGATTCCCGTTTGTCCCGTTTGCAGTTCGGCTTGGTTCGAGCAGGGCAAACTTGAGGAACTGATCAAGCGCCAAAGCCGCACGGTCACCGGTGCAGACCGGCTGGCTCACGAAGGAACGGGCCTTGGGAAGTTCCTTCACGATCTTTTTTCCTGCCTCTAAACAGCCGCCCATGCTCTGCCCCCGCGACCAAACCCCGCTGATTCCGAACAAGCGCGACGGCATCGCGGCACAGAGCTGCCTGCAATGTCACGGGGTGTGGTTTTCCCGTGCATCCCTGGAAGCTCTGGCCAAGCGGGCCGCGCAGCCGTCAACTGCCGAGCCACCGGTGCCCTCGGTCACGTCGGGTTTCGTGCTGCGGCGGCTGGCGTGTCCGGAATGCCCGGGCAGCCAGTTGCAGACGCGCACCCAGGGAGACATCGAAGCCAGCCGGTGCCACGACTGCGGCGGCATCTGGCTGGCGAAATCGGAGGTGGAGAAAATTCTGGCCACGCGACGAACGCAGCCGAAGCAAAAGCCCCAACCCGCCGTCTCGGCAGTGGGCACCGCTTCGGGTGCAGGCTCAGACCCGGGTGATGGCTTGGGCGACTTTCTCGCCGTCTTTCTTGACTAAGCCGGGATCGCGCACCGCATGACACCCGCCACCGCTCTCGACATCGCCCAAGCTCTGGTCCGCATCCCCAGCGTGAACCCGGACTACGACCCGGCCAGCGCGGGCGAAGGGGGGATGACGGCGTGGATTGAGAACTGGGGGCGCGCGAACGGTTTCACGGTCCGGCAGCAGCCCGTCCTTCCGGGGCGGGAGAATGTTCTGCTCCAGTTCCGCAACGGTGTGGACCACCCGCACTTCATGCTCAACGGGCACACGGACACCGTGGGCGTGGGCGGCATGACCATTCCCCCGTTCGGTGGCGAGGTGCGCGACGGACGCCTGTGGGGGCGCGGAGCCAGCGACATGAAAGGGCCACTTGCCTGCATGTTGGCCGCCGCGCTGCATCTGAAAAACGCGCCCTCCACCTGGCGTGGCACCCTCACCGTCGCCTGCATGGCGGATGAGGAATTTCGTTTTCGCGGTGTGACGGCGATGCTGGAGCAGATGGTGGCGGCAGGCGTCCCGCCCGGCGGAGAGCCCGGCGTCCCCCCCCGCGGACCGGACGCCCCCCCCCCAGA
>CAZCBE010000164.1:0-12871 GCA_964496695.1 uncultured Klebsiella sp. | reverse complement strand
GCTGCCCGCCGCTGCGGCCCAGTGGGCCGCGCTCCGCCGTCGTGCGGGGGCAGTGCCAAGATGCGCCCGAACCCACGGCCCACCGAAGCCCGCAATTTCAGCCCCGAACCCACGCTGGTAGGGCGCGGTGTCCTCACCGCGCCGCCATGGTCTTGAGGCATGCGGGTGGCCGACGGCGGGCTGAGGACAGCCCGCCCTACCCACCGCCGGTTCAGGGTAGTTTCCGGTTCCGTTTGGTCCTGCTGAGGCGCAATGAACCGGAAGCAAAACCCAGAGATTCAGGGAAAGGGCGGAGGTGAGGGTGCCGCCAGCGGTGCTGGGATTCCAAGTCCAAGTGCTTCAAACCAACAAATCAATACCAACCGCCTGAAACACGAGTGCGCCACCAAGCTGGTGCGTCGGCCACGGTCTCGTGCCTGCAAAAATGAAGCGTGCTCGCCGAGCACAGAACCGCGAATGAATGCAACTGCGGATGCACGCTCAAACTCAGCGCAGCCTCACAGACAGGACAATGCAGAGATGCGAATTCATCCTCAGAGCAACCACTCATGAGTCGAGTAACGATCTCGTCGGCTGCATGAAACCGCCGCTCCTCGTCAGGAGTCACCCCGAAACTCATCGGATGGGCACGCTGATGACACGGCATACACCGCCCACCAGTGCGTTCCGAAGTGACGAGGAGCATTTCAGCGCCGCACTCCCTGCACATGGTCTTACCTTCCGGCATAACGTGCGAGGCAGCCCCCATCCTCACGCCCCCAGCCGCAAATACCCCCTGCTCCCCTCCGGTGCCTCCACCACCGCCACCGTCACCCCCTGCGCCTGCGCCGCCGTCAGCTCCGCCAGCGCCCCCAGGCGGTCTGGCGTCAGAATCTCCCCCGCCGCCAGCAACACATGCTCGGCCTCGCCCGCCGCGCGCGCGGCTTCCACCACCAGATCCCCCACCTGCAATTGCCGCAGCGACTTATTTTTCACCACCGCCGGCGTGGAGAACTTGGCCGCCTGAATGGTCAGCTCCGGCAGCTTGAGCGCAAACCGCTGGCTGGGAGCCGTCGCCGACTTGGGCAGGGCCGCACTGCGCGCCGCCACCGGTGGCAGCACCGGCACCAGACCCAAAGCCTGCTTCGCCTGCGCCAGGCTCCGTGCCCCCAGCAGCAGATGCATCGCCTCCGCCAGCACCCCGAGCAGTTCGTGCTCGGAATTCGCGGAGCGCCGCAGCACCGCGCGACACAACGCGTGCGCGCCGCCGCGGGTGATGTCCAGCCGCAGGTCCACCCACTCCGCATCGCGTTTCACATAGGCCGGCAGCACCACCGAGAAGTCCGCCGCCCCCGGCGGCTCGGGGTTCGTCTCCAGCGTCCCCTGCCCCAGCCCAATCTCCCGCACCGCCTCGCAGAGCAACGCGGCGAGATTCAATGCGACCGGCACCACAGGAGCAGCCGGCACCGCCGTCGTGATGACCACCGGGGCCGCCGGCACCACCGGCGGAGCGTGCGCCGCGACCTGATGCGCGGCCATCTCGCCCAGCATCGTGTGCCGGCGGATGAGCTGGTCGTATTCGGCAATCGTCTTGCGGAGCTGCGCCTCGTGGTTCAGCGACCGCAGCGCCACGCGCAGCCGCGCCTGCAGTTCGGTGAGATCGCACGGCTTGACGATGTAGTCATCCGCCCCCGCATCCAGCCCCTTTACGATGTCCAGCTTCGTGTTGCGCGAGCTGAGCAGGATCACATACGTGCGGACCGGCTGCTTGATCGCGCGCAGCCGGGCGCAGACCTCCGGCCCGGTCATGCGCGGCATCATCCAGTCGCAGATGGCCAGCGTCGGGGCATTCGGAGACTGCAGAACTTCCCACGCCTCCGCGCCGTTCTGCACCATCAGCGCCTCGTAACCAAAGCGGCCCAGAAAACTCGCAATGATCTTGCGACTGATTTCATCGTCATCGGCGAGCAGGATTTTCATTGGTGCAACTGCCGCATCATGCCGGACCCGAACGCGAAGTTCAAAGCCCAAAGCAATGCGCGCGAATCGCAGCGGAGCGCCGGTCTCCGACCCGGCGCGTTCATATCTTTGTCTTTTTCCGAATCTTCGGGGTTTTGCCCTCCCACTTTTCCTGCCCGACTCTCATTCATCAATGACCAGCGACCGCCCCTTCGCTTTCCAGCCCGGCTCACTCCTCGGGCGCATCTGAGTTGCTTGCTCGGTGCCTCTGGCCGAACGAAGCAACCCGGAGGGTTTCAAGGTGAATAGCCGTGGGGGAAACCCTCGGGGGCGGTTTTTCGGCTCGCCCCTGATAGGGTCGAACTCGCGCGCTCACCGGATGGCATTACGTTCAACCCCTCCCGGGGTTGTGCCCCACACCTGTTGTGCCTCACACCTCGCTCACCGTGGGTTTCAACCACGGCTGTTCACGTGACACCCGGGGTGATCGCAGGCCGCGCCACACCCCGCCAAGAACCTGCGATATGCCCATTCCTGCTCCCAGCCAGAATCAGCTTGCGCCCGCAGCGCGATAGCCGCCTAGATTCAGCCCATGAAATTTGCCGCCCTGCTCGTCTGCCTCTCGCTGATCCTGACTGCCTCCGCCTGCCGTAAGAAACCGGCCCCCGCTCCCGTGGCCGCACCGGCTCCCGGGGTAGTCACTGGCAACGAAGCGCAACTGGCAGCCTCCAACGCTTCGGTGCTGACTTTGATGCTGCAGGAGTTCGTTCAGACGAATGGTCGCATGCCGAATGACATAAGCGAACTTGCTGCGATCAAAACCTTTGGCCCTCCCCCGAAGGCGCCGACCGGATACAAGTTTGTGATCGACGCGAAGACAAAACAGGTCGTGGCATTGCCACAATGAGCCGGCCTCCCTCAAGGTGGCACGTTCACCGCAGTTGCAGGCGCAACATAACCGGAATGCCAGGTCAGATTCCACAGGCTCGGCAGCTTGGTGTATTCGACATGGCCGTCAAACATGACAGTATTGACTCCGTGGCCGTGCCGAGAAATGCAGACGCGCTGCATGCCGTTGGCATTGCCGCCCCACAGCGCACGGGTTGGAGGCGCGTCGCCAGCCGTGACCCACGTATCCACCCATCCGCCATCCACAAATAGTGGCTGTTGCACTGGATTGCCGTCTTCCGCAGTTCGCCAGTAATTGGCCGTCTGGTTCGCAGGATTGGTGCGTTTCTGATACCAGGCATTGATAGTGTAACTGCCCGTGGTCCCGCCGATAAAGCTGGCGGCATTGCCATACCAGGCAGCAAGCGAAGGCCATGGGTTGCCAGTTGGTGGAGGAGTGAAATTAACCGGAAAACTGTTGGCCGGATCAGGCTTCGTGGTCGGGCACAGCCACACCTTGTCGCTAGAGAGCGCCGAGTTCGAGCGGAGCAGCGGAATCCAGAAGTTTTGGTTGTTGATGCCAGGTAACGGGGGCGGTCCGTCGTAATATGCCATCAAGCCGCCGCCAAAAGTATCCACATACATCTGCATGGACAGCCCGAACTGCTTTATGTTGTTTACGCATTGGGCTCCTAGCGCCTTCTGCTTCGCCTTCCCCAGCGCCGGCAGCAGCATCCCCGCCAGGATGGCGATGATCGCGATGACCACCAGCAGTTCGATCAAGGTGAAGGCAAGCTGCGTGCGGGTGCGATACAAGCGGGAATTCATGATGCTACCGTTCAGGCTGGTCGTGAACCTCACTCGCCCGGCCAACCCTGTCAAGGCTGTCCCTCACACCCGGGCGCACCTTGCCCCTGCCCCCGGAGCGCGGCTGTGTCCCGCTCGGCGCGGGATCAGCCGCAGCAAGGTCGGAGGGCCGAGCGGGGTCAGAACGCTTCCGCCCCGGCGGGCAAGCGAGGACGCTTGCGATACGGCCCGCAGGACGCGGGCGCTACGTAGCGCCGGCCTCCGGCCGGCCGTGCCGCAAGCGTCCCCGCTTGCCCGCCGGGCGCGACCAAGAGCATTGCGTGGTGCGCCCGGTTTTGGTGGACGTGTCCTGACGCAACTCCGAAGCACGGTTGTCCCGCTCCGTGCGGGATCGGCCGCCGCCCTGGTCCGCAGGGCTGAAAGCCCGCGCGGTGAAAGCCCGGGGTGAAGCCCCGGGTATCGGTCACGAAGGGAGCGCGGTAAGCCCGCAACACCTACCCCGCCCCCCAGCGGCCTCACTCCGGCAGCCACGCCTGCACCATGCGGAGATCCTGCAGATCAGCGCCGGTGCAGACGCCGGGAATGCCCAGCTTCACAAAGGTGCCGCTCCACTTCACCGCCTGCGAGTGTCCGTCCGCAAAGGAGAAGGACGTGGGGCCGCCATGGCGGCGGGCGGGCATCTCATTGTTGCCCGCGCCCGTGCCGCCGCTGGCGATGTAGGAATACCAGCCGTCCACCGTCGCGGCGTAATTGGTGGCGTGGATGCCGAAGTGGGAATTGTCCATCTGCTGCTGGTCAATGAACACGAAGCAGTCGGAGGGCCGCGTGAGATCCTCGAGCCGGCCCTTGCAGGCGGCCCCGATGCCGGGCTTGCCCACATACCATTGCATCGCGTAAGTGCGGAGGTATTCGATGCCCCCGGCGTTCAGCTTCTTGAAGCTCGGGCAACGGTAAATGCCCGGGCTCTGATTGTAGCGGTAGAGCAGGCCGTTGCGGATGTTCACATCGGAGGTTTCCGTGCCGGCATCCCCATCCACCCAGTTGTTGCCGATGGTGCTGCCGGCGTTGGGCACCAGGCGGCCATCGTGCTCGTCCGCGTAAAGCTGCCACGCGAGCTGAAGCTGTTTGATGTTGCTCACGCACTTGATGGCGGCAGCCTTGTCCTTGGCCTTGCTCAACGCCGGCAGCAGCATCCCCGCGAGAATCGCGATGATCGCAATGACCACGAGCAGTTCAATCAAGGTGAACGCATGGCGAATGCGTTTGGAGGAAGTCAGCGTATGCATAAAACCGGTCGGCGAAGGCTTGGCCGGTGAACCTCCCCGCCGTTGCCACCCCTGTCAAGCCCGCCGCACCTGCCGCAGCACCCGTGGCAACAGCGCGCAGACGGCATCCACTTCCGCCTCCGTCGTGGCCCGCCCCAGCGAAAGCCGCACCAGCGCATTGGCCTGCGCCGCCGGCGCGCCCATCGCCAGCATGACGTGCGACGGCTCCAGCGAACCCGCCGAGCACGCCGACCCGCTCGACGCGCACACCCCCTCCATGTCCAGTGCCGCCATCAGTGCAATGCTGTCCGTGCCCTCCACGGTGAACGACACCGTGTTCGCCAGCCGGTGCTCCCGCGAGCCCCGGAAGTGCGCGCCTTCAATGCCCTCCACCGCCGCCAGCAGGCGTTCCGTGAGCGGTGCCAGCGCCGCCCGGTCAAACACCGGCACGCGCACGAAGCGCTCCAGCGCATCCGTGAAGCCAATGATCGCCGGCAGGTTCTCCGTCCCCGCGCGCCGCTCGTTCTCATGCGCCCCGCCGAACTGCACCGGGTCCGGATGCAGCGGCGAGCGGATGTAGAGCGCCCCCCCGCCCTTCGGCCCATGAAACTTGTGCGCGCAGATGGAGACGAGATCGGCATTGAACTGCTGCACGCCCGTGAACGGCTCCTTGCCAAACCACTGCACTGCGTCCGTGTGGAAGATCACGCCCCGCTCGCGGCACAGCGCGCCAAGTTCCGCCACCGGCTGGAGCGTGCCCGTCTCGTTGTTCGCCGCCATCACGCTCACCAGCACGGTGTCGGGGCGCAGCGCCCGGCGCAGGTCGTCCACGCTCACGCGGCCAGTGGCATCCACCGGCAGGCGTGTGACGGAGAAACCTTCCTTCCGCTCCAGGTAATCGAAGCAATGCAGCACCGCGTGATGCTCCACGCTGGAAGTAATGAGGTGCCGCCCTTTCTCCCGCAGCCGCCGCGCCGTGCCAAAGACCGCGAGGTTGCTGCTCTCCGTGCCGCCGCTCGTGAACACGATCTCGCTGCCCTTGCAGCCCAGCACCAGCGCCGCCCGGTCCCGCGCGTCATCCAGCAGGGCCCGCGCGTGCCGGCCGACATGGTGGACGCTGGAAGGATTGCCCCACACCTCGTCGAGAAACGGGACCATCGCCGCGCGCACCTGCGGGTCCAGCGGCGTGGTGGCGTTGTAATCGAAGTAAATCGTGCGCACTCCCGCCAGCATGGCCGGTGGAGCGAATGCGTGAAGCAAAAAGCCCGCATCCCCGGCGCGCGGCATTCATGCCGCTTCAACGCGCACCGCTCTTCGGCGAACCCCATGCCTCACGACCTCCGAATGCAGAGGCGGAATGCCTACCGTGCCCGCTCTACGGCGCGGACCGTATCGCCCGTCCGGCGCGATGCCCCTATGCTGGAAGCCACGCTCCCAGTGACTGAAACAGAACCAACACCACAGCCCCGCCCCCGACTCTGGCCAGTCGCGCTGGCACTGGTCGGATTACTCTCGCTCACCACATGGGATGTGCTGCGCAACGCCAAAGGAAACTCGCCGACCGCTCTCCGCCGCGCCGCGTTTGACGGTGATGACGCGACCGTCCGCCGCCTCATCGCGGCCCACCCCGAGTGGATTGACAGTGTCGCCTTGGCAAATGCGCCCGGGGCTGACGGCATTATCGAGATGGCCTTGATCAAGCTTGGCAAACTCGCGCCCTCGCTAGTTTCCCCAGTAAGCGAGCAGGAAGGACTGTTTTCGGATCTGGAAGCTTCGGGCGCGACTCCGCTTGTCCACGCAGTTGTGCGAAGACATCTTACAGTGGCAACAGTGCTGGTGGAAGCAGGGGCCAAGGTGAAGGTAAAGGATGCCGACGGCCAGCCATTGATTCTTGCAGCCATCATGAGGGGCGACACCAATCTGGTAAGGGCCATGGAAATGCGTGGCGCGGGGTTTCATGCCGCAGAATCAGGCCGCGAACCCTTACTGCTGCACGCAGCTATCTACAGCGGACGGGCGGAGATGCTTCAGCTCATCATCGGTCACGGGCATTCATTGGATGGGACTTACGGCGGCGGAACTCCGCTACATTCCGCGATTGCAAGGTGTCGGCTTGATTTGGTGCAAATCCTTGTGACCAACGGTGCGAATTTGACTCGTGTCATCGCCCCCAGCGAGACCGCCATTGACGTTGCGCGCCGTGTCGCTTCCATCCCAACCCCTGATGCACTCGCCGTCGTCACCTGGCTCGAAGCCTACACTGCCACAAACCAGCCCCCCGCCAGTCCCGCACCGTGACCCAATGAGCTCTTGGCCGCTTGCTGAACTGAGAAGGTGCCTGGGCTGCCGGTCTTCTCTCGCGTAGCGAGACCTGATGGTAGCCGTGGGTTTCAACCCACGGTCAGCGCGGGGCCACCGGCGTCGCGTAGCGACGCTTGAACTGCCCTCTCAACCCGAATTCCGAAGTAACGGCTGCGAAGTCGGCGGGTAGCACAGGCCACCGGCCTGTGCCGAGCGGCTACCAGCCGCTCGGAACGACCGCACGCCGCGGACTATTTTCCGCGTCACAGGGGAACCAACCCCTCCCGTCATTCCGTCCGGCCAGTGGCCGGACGGCACAGGCCGGTGGCCTGTGCTACCCATTCCGATAGCGGAGTTCGGGCTCAACATTCCGGCGTCGCTCCGCGACGCGGTCCCCCTGCAACCGGTCCGTGGGTTGAAACCCACGGCTACCCTCGGTCAGTCGCTACGCGACTCCGGCAAGATCGGGGCGCATCTTGACACTGCCCCCGCGCTCCGGGGGCAGTGCGCAGATGCGCCCGCAAGATCGGGCGTTTGCCCTCCACGGTTGCCGTCCCCACGGAAGTTTCCTACGCTCCGTCCGCCAACCCATGAAGCGATTCCTCCTGCTCTTCGCCGCCCTGCTCGCCGCGCTGCCCGCCCCCGCCCAGCCCGCCGCCAAGACCGGCCTGCTCGGCCAGTATTTCAAGAACATGACCCTCGCCGGTGCGCCCGCGCTCAAGCGCGTGGATGCGCAGGTCAACTTCGACTGGGGCGCCGAACCGGCCGAGGGGCTGCCGCCGGATCAGTTCAGCGTGCGCTGGAGCGGTTCGGTGCAGTCGCCCGCCACCGGCCGGTTCACCTTCATCACCGAGTCGGACGACGGCGTGCGGCTCTGGGTGGACGGGCGGCTGCTGATTGACAACTGGACCGACCACGGCCCCATCGAGGACAAAGGCCCCGAAGTCATCCTGGAGGACGGCAAGCGCTACGACCTCGTGATGGAGTTCTACGAGAACGGCGGCGGCGCGGCCGCGAAGCTGATGTGGAGCGGGCCCTCGACCCTCAAGCAACTAATCCCCAGCTTCCGCCTCACGCCCAAGGAACTCACGCCGCCCGGCGAACTGGACGTGGCGAAGCTGCCGGCGGACACACGCGGCCTCGTGGGCCATTACTTCAAGGGCCGTGAGTTCGCGGGCAAGCCCTCGCTGCGAATCGACAAGGAGATCGCCTTCGACTGGGGCGAGGGCAGCCCCGGCTTGCGCGGGATCGAAGCGGAAGATTTCTGCGTGCGCTGGACCGGCCAGGTGAAGGCCGAGAAGTCCGGCACCCACACGTTCATCGTCGAAGCCGACGACGGCGTCCGCCTCTGGGTGAACGGCCAGAAGCTCGTGGACGCGTGGGTGGACCAGTCCCCCACCGAACACCGCGGCGAACTCAAGTTGGAAGCCGGAAAGAGCTACGACGTGGTGATGGAGTATTACGAGAACACCGGCTTTGCCGTGGCGAAGCTTTCGTGGAGCGTGGACGGCGCGGAAAAGAAGTTTATCCCGTCCTCCGCGCTGACGCCGAAGGTCATCACGGACAAGGGCCAGAAGCGGTAGGCCCCGGTGGCGTCAGGCGTCCCGCTTGACGTAGAGGGTGGCATCCTGCCACCCGGAAAAAAACCAACCAAACTCCCGACGCGAGCGGTCACCCCGGCACCGTCCCGGCGTTCAACCGTCTCGTCCGCCGGGCGGGACGCCCGGCTCTACGGCAGGCAGGATGCCTGCCGCCACGCGCGCTCAATGCACGTTCACCAACGCCTTCTTCGCAAACTCCTCCGCCGTGAGCTTGCCCTTCGCAAACTCCTCCGCGTCGGACTTCCTCGCCCTCACCGTGAGCGTGCTGGAGAGCTGGCCATGCGCATCCCCGCCCCGGTTCACAAACGTCTCCACGCGCGGCGGGGCACCGTTGACGCTGGTGCTGGTCGTCGAGCGCGTCTCCACCGCCACCTCCATCGCACCAAAGCCACCACCACCGCCCTGCACCACCACCGTCAGGTAGTCTTCAGCCTTGAGCGCGCGGATGTTGCCGGCCTGCTTGAGCGCTTCGAGGATGGACTTCTTGAGTTCCTCAACCTTCTTCGCGTCGTAGTCCGGACTCTCGATCCGGGCCATCCACCCTTCACCACCGCCCCCGCCAAAGCCCGCCACGCCGCCGCGCCGCCCCGGCTCCCCCTCGCGTTCGCCACCGCCACCAGCCGGGCCAAAGAGTTCGCGACGCGTGCGCTCCCATGGTGAATCCGTCGGGCGCTCCGGCTTCCGCTCCGTGGCGCGCGCGGGCGGCGGCGTGAGCGGCATCCGCACCTTGAAGGTGAACACCGCGCCATAGCCTTCCAGCAGCATCACCGACGGACCACGCCCATCCAGCCGGGTGATGGCGATGCCGAGTGCGTCGGGCGGCCCGCCCGCCCCGGCCTCGCGCTCGATTTCCTTCTCCAGCAGGCGCGCCATGATCCCCAGGTCCTCTTCCACCGTGGCCAGTTCCTTCGCGTCGAGCGGCTTGCTCGTGACAACCACCGGCCGCGCCGTGCGTCCGCGCGAGTCCAGCCGCATGATGCGGGCTGGACCGCTGCTGCCCGTGGAGAAGCCAGGCCGTCCGCCTCCGCCACCCGAGCCCTCGCCCCGCTCACCACGATCTCCCGGCGGAGGCGGAGGATTCGGCGCCCCCGGTGGACGCGGCGGCTCGGAGGAGGGGCGGGGGCGATCACGATTCTCCTCCGGCCGGGCCTGCGCGAAGAAGATGACCCGGTCCCGCGTCGGTCCCGGCTCAACCGCCGCCTCAAAAAGCACATCCTCCAGCGGCGGAGGAACGGGCAGCGCAAACTCGAACAACACGTCCTCGGTCGGCGGCGGCAACGGCAGGGCAACCTGCGCGCGGGCGGTTGCCAGGGAGGTGAGCAAGGCGAGGGCAAGGGCGGAGTGTTTCATGGTGTGTGGGTGGATTGGCAAAATCTTTGTCTTTCCCGAATCTATGGGTTCCAGCTCTGGGTTCGGCTTTGGACGACTCATCTCAATGCCCAATGCCGATCGGTGGAATCGCTGATGCGGAGCGCGGCGCATATTCGGCCCCCTCTCCCTTCCTCGGAGGAGGGGAGAGGGTTGGGGTGAGGGGAGCCGTCTGGCGGTATTCTACCGGCTTGCATTAGGAATTGGTTTCAAACCTCTCAACGCTGTGGCTCGGTGAACGACGCAAGCTGCACGATCTGCTGCTGCGCGGTCTGCAGCCCGTCCTCGGTATTGACCGCGAGCGTCTCCACCGCGCGACGGAGTGCGGCATAGTCCTCGGTGCGCTGCGTCTGCATCGTCTGGAGAATCTCCGTCACGGCGCGCCGGTCCTCCGTGCGCTGGGTCTCAATCGTCGTGGCCAGCTTCCGCAAGTCAGCGGCGAACTCGGCCCGCAGCGCCGTCGTATCCGCCGCCGGTGCCGACAGACGGCCGCTGAGGAAACCGAGGCCGATGGCGAAGCACGCGGCCAGGGCCCACTTGAAGACCGGCGTGAACACCACCCGCTCGCGCTCACGCTTCGGCTGGCGCGCGGGCAGCTTCCAGACATCCAGCTCCGTCATGGTGCCGCGCCACTCGGTGGCCACCTGGCGGCACTCGGCGCATTCGCCGAGATGCGCGGTGATCTCCGCCTGTCGCTCGGCGGGCAGTTCGCTGTAGAGGTGGGCGACTAGGTCTTCGCGGGTGGGGTGGTTCATAAGCGGGCTTGGTGGGAAGAACGGGGTTGCCAGTCGGCGGCGCGGGTGGGTTCGGTTGCGGGGGGCCGGTCGTTCAAGGCGGGCTGCATCAGGCGCGTGAGCTGGCTCAGGCCCTCGACCATCCGGGACTTCACGGTGCCTTCGGGCACCCCGAGCACATCGGCAATCTCCCGGAACTTCAGATCTTCGTAATGCCGGAGCACCAGCACCGTGCGGAAGGGCTCAGTCACCCGTTGCAGCGCCGTCCGCACCTGGTCGGCGCGCTCGCCGGCCTCCAGCTCATCATGTGGCGTGGGCTGGAAGACGGTGATCTGCGGCGCGTGCTCGCCGTCCTCGCCGGTTTCCAGCGGCACCTCGCCATGGCGCGTGCGGCGCCGGTTCTCGTCGTGGCACAGGTTGATGGCGATGCGCCACAGGTAGGTGGAAAGCTTGGCCGTGGGCTGCCACTCGCGCCGGCGCGCGAAGAGCCGGGCAAAGGTCTCCTGCGTGAGATCCTCGGCGCGATGCAGGTCGGCGGTCATGCGGAGGCAGAGATTGCGGATCGGCGTTTCCCAGCGGCCCACGATCTGGGCGAAGGCCTCAGGGTCGTCGTGCGACTGCACGCGCCACATGGCCTGCTCATCCGTCGCCACCGGTGCTGGGGAGAAAAGCGACATGTCAGCGGCGGGTGGCGGACTCGGAAATTGGTTGGTGGCGCTTCACTGGCTTCAGGCGTTCGACGCTCACGGCCACGGGCCGTTCAAGCAGTGAAACGCCGCGGCGGGCGATTTGGTTCGGAAAATCGCACCGCCCCGGAGCGCGGGTCTGCGACCCGCAGCAACTTCCGAATCCTCATTCGGTTGGCAAGGACCAGTGGTCCCTTCGCTGGATGCCGCTGCGGGTCACAGCCCCGCGCTCCCAAGGCTGAGGCATCAAAAAGGCGCAAGGACTGGCGAATGGGGACTGACGAATGGAGACCGGGGGGGAGTCAAACGGCTTCCTCCCCCTGTTTTCATTCGTCAGTCCCCATTCGTCAGTCAATGGCATCCCCGGTTGGTCGTGCCGCGCCTCCCGCCGCGAAATTTCATCGGCTGCTTCCGAACGCAAGGCCGCAGGCTTTTGATGCGTCGGCCCTGCCCGCGCTCTAGCCGCATTCACCCCGCCAAAATCCCCCCACTCAATCTCCGGCTTCCCATCCGCCGAGTTTTCATGCTAGGGTCTGTTCATGGACCTGACTGTGGACATGTTCAAGGCCGAGATTGCCGACGCCTTGCGCGCCTACGACAAGTATATCGTATGCATCGCCAAGACGCCCGAGGACTGCGAAGGCGCGCTCCAGCGCCTTGTGGAAAAGGCCATCAAGGCCTATCAAAACCGCGCCCCCGGCCTGCGCCACGGCATCGCCCTCGACAACCAGGTCACCATCATCCTGAGCCAGCCGCCCGAGGATTCCGTCCTGGACAAGCCGCTCTGCGGCATCTACTTCAACCTCTCGTCGCCGTATCACAAGAAACGCGCGCCGCAGCCGGTGAAGCTGGAGAAGTAAGGGCACGCTCCAAATCCCAAGCGCCAAATTCCAAAGGGAGGCGTCGCCTGGCACTGGCCGGGCAAGGCGGACGATCCCAGCCCTTAACCGAGACGATGCAGTTGAAAGTGGCGAACTTCCTCTAACGCGGAGGCGCAGAGAACGCGGAGAAACGCAGAGTGGGCCAAGTCGTTTGCGTTCACCTTTTAGTGGCCTTCGCAGCTCCTAATCTCCGCGCCACTTTGCATCCTCTGCGTCTCTGCGTTGAAGTGGTCCCTCCCATTTCAATTGCATGGTTTCGGCTTTAATCAAGGTGCCAACCAGGGCGGAAGGGCTGACGGGCGCATCTTGACACTGCCCCCCGAAAGCCGACGGAGCGCGGGTCTGTAACCCGCAGCAACGTCCGATCACCCGTCCCGCTGGACTACACGAACCGCAAGGGAC
>CAZCBE010000163.1:0-12904 GCA_964496695.1 uncultured Klebsiella sp. | reverse complement strand
CTCACCCCAGCCCTCTCCCCCGATGGGGGAGAGGGAGAAGACGCGCTCGGTTGGCCGATGGTTTGAGTTATTTCCCACTCTTGGAAGGTTGCTCGATATTTTGAGAAAGCAATGCGGTGTTTTCCCAGCCGCCGCCGAGGGACTTGATGAGCAGCACGCTGAACAGCAGGCGCTGGCCGGTGAGCTGGGCGGAGGCGCGCTCGACCTGCAGAGTGGCGCGGTTGGCGTCCACGACCTCTAAGTAGCTGACGATGCCGCCCTTGTAGCGTTCGTTGGCCAGTTCCGCCGCGCGACGAGCGTTGGTGACGGCCCGGGCCTGGGCCTCAGCCTGCTTCGTGAGATAGTGCAGGCTGGCGAGGCTGGTCTCGACTTCGCTGAACGCGATCAGGATCTGCTGGCGGTAGCGGGCAACGGCTTCTTCGTAGGCGGCCTGCGTGCGCTCCCGGTTGGCCTGATTGCGGCCGCCGGCGAACAGCGGGACGGTGAGGCTCGGGCCGAAGCTCCACACGCGGCTGTCGAGGCTGAACAAGTTCTCCAACTCGCCGCTGACGAAGCCGCCGGAGCCGGTGAGGCGCAGCACGGGGAAGGACGCGGACTTGGCCACGCCGATGCGCGCGTTGGCGGAGGCGAGCTGACGCTCGGCCTCGGCCACGTCCGGTCGCCGCTCCAGCAAGTCGGAGGGCAGGCCGGGAGGAATGGTGGGCGGCAGCGGCTGCCAGGCGGTTTGTGCGTTGGCGAGGGCCGGGAGCTTGAAGGTCGAGGCGGGCTCGCCGAGCAGCACGGCGAGGGCGTTCTCGAATTCGGCGCGTTGCCGTGACAGGCCGGCCTGCTCGGCCTCGGCGGAGGCCAGTTCCGTCTCCGCGCGCGCCACGTCGAGTTCACTCGCGACACCCGCATCAATGCGGCTGCGGACAAGCTGAATCTGTTCCTTCCGCAGGGCGATGGTCTGGACCACGGTGGCCAGCTCGGCGTCCAAAGCGCGGATGGTGAAGTAGTTCCGGGCCACGTCCCCTTGCAGCGCGAGTTGGACGGTGTGGAGCGCCGCGAGCGTAGCTTGGGCATCGGCCCGCGCACTCTCGAAGCCGCGCTTGAGCCGGCCCCAGAGGTCCACCTCGTAGCTCAGGTCGAGCGGGACGCGGATGGTGTTCGCGGTGATGGCCCCGAAGCTGGGCTGCTGGTTGGGGGAATAGCGTTCGCGCCGGAAGCTCGGGTTGGATTCGAGGGTGGGTTCGAGTTCACCCTTCTTGACGCGGGCGGTGGCACGGGCCTGCTCGACACGCGCAAGCGCGGCCTTCAACTGCTGGTTGGAGATGGTGGCCCGCTGTTCCAGGTCGTTGAGGATGGGGTCGTTGAAGTGTTCCCACCACGCGCCCTTGGGAGCGTGATCGAGCGGCTGGCCAGCTTTCCATGCGCCGAGGTCGTTGGTGGATTTGTAGGCGGGCGGGACTTCGGTGCTGGGGCGCTGGTAGTCCGGGCCGAGGGTGGTGCAGCCGGCGGCGAAGAGGGCGAGGGCGAGTGCGACAAGTGAAGCACGAGCCAAGTGAACAGCGCGGTTCCCTCTCCCTCGGCATGGAGTCCCGCCCTTAGGCGGCAGGGCGTTCGAATGTCGGCAGCCGGTCTGCGCAGCGTCTGGAGTGCTGGTGCGTTCCGCTGGCTGAAGCCGGGACTCCGTGCGCGGTTCATGATGAAGGGGAGGCGTGCGGAGCAAGGGAACGCATCTTTCGCTCGGACGCCTTGCCCCCTCACCCCGGCCCTCTCCCCCGATGGGGGAGAGGGAGAAGACGTCGCTCGCCTCGCTCTGCTCGAAATGGGGCTCGACGGAGTCTCGCCCTACCGGGCTCATGTGCGGCGCGGCGCGCTGGTTGCTGTCAAGTGTTTCAACAGTCGGTGTCATGGCGGTGGCGGGTTGAGTCTCAGGCGTGAGCAGGCGCGGGGCCGCCAGCGGCGGGGCCAGCGGGGGATTGCGGTTGCGGCGTGGGCGCGGGCTTCTTGACCCAGCCGATGTTCATCAGCACGACGTAGAAGACGGGCGTGAGGAAGAGGCCGAAGAGCGTCACGCCAATCATGCCGCTGAAGACCGCCACGCCCATCGCGCGGCGCATTTCCGCACCCGCACCAGTGGAGATGACCAGCGGGAACACGCCGGCGACGAACGCGATGGAGGTCATGAGAATCGGGCGCAGGCGCAGGCGGCACGCCTCAACGGCGGCCTCCATCGGAGACGCACCCTCGTCCTGCCGGCTCTTGGCGAACTCGACGATGAGGATCGCGTTCTTGCACGCGAGGCCGACCAGCACGATGAGGCCGATCTGCGTGAAGACGTTGTTGTCCCCGCCCATGTAGGCCACGCCGGCGATGGCAAAGAGCAGGCAGAGCGGCACGACGAGGATGATGGCGAGCGGCAGGCGGAAGCTCTCGTATTGCGCGGCGAGCACGAGGAACACGAGCAGGATGCAGAGCGGGAAGACATAGACCGCCGTGTTGCCCGCGAGGATGCGCTGGTAGGTGAGATCGGTCCACTCGAAGGCGAAGCCTTTGGGCAGAGTTTTCCCCGCGAGTTCGGACATGATGGCCTCGGCCTGGCCGCTGCTGAAGCCGGGCGCGGGACCGCCGTTGATCTCCGCCGCCGGGTAGCCGTTGTAGCGCATCGCCCGGTCGGGGCCGTAGCTTTCCTTCACCTTCACGAGCGTGCCCAGCGGGACCATCTGGCCCTGCGCATTGCGCGTCTTGAAGCGGGTGATGTCGTCCGCGTGATCGCGGAACTTGGCGTCCGCCTGCGCGATGACCTGATACGTGCGCCCGAAGAGGTTGAAGTCGTTCACATAGAGCGAGCCGAGATAAATCTGCATCGTCTCGAACAGGTTTTGCAGCGGCACGCCCTGGGACTTGGCTTTCACGCGGTCCACCTCCGCGTCGAGCTGCGGGACGTTCACGGTGAACGTGGAGAAGAGCCCGGCGAGCCCGGGCGTCTGGTAGCTCTGGCCGACGAGGCCCATGGTGTTTTGATAGAGCGCGTCGTAGCCGAGGCCGGCGCGGTCCTCGACATACAGCTTGAAGCCGCCGATCTGGCCGAGGCCGTTCACGGGCGGCGGCGGGACCGCGAGCACGAAGGCTTCGGTGATGCCGGCGAACTGCGCATTCAACGCGCCAGCGATGGCTTCGCCCGTCATGTCCGGCGTCTTGCGCTGGTCAAAAGGTTTCAAGCAGAAGAACACGATGCCGGCGTTCGGCGCGACGCTGAAGCCGCTGATGCTCAGGCCGGGAAATGCGACGGCGTCCTGCATGCCGGGATGCTTGAGGCCGATGTCGGTCATCTTGCGAATGATTGCCTCGGTGCGGTCGAGGGCGGCGCCATCGGGCAACTGCGCGAAGGCGACGAGGTATTGCTTGTCCTGGCCGGGCACGAAGCCGGTGGGAACCTTCGTGAAGCTCCAGCCGGTGAGATAGACCAGACCGCCGTAGAGGATCAGCGCGATGAAGCTCTTGCGCACGATGCCGCTCACGCTGGCCGCGTAGGTGTTGCTCGACCAGTTGAAGAACCGGTTGAACGGGCGGAAGAACCAGCCGAGCAGCACGTCCATGACGCGCGAGGGGAAGTCCTTCTTCGCGTCGTGGGCGCGGAGCAGGACGGCGCACAGGGCAGGGGAGAGGGTCAGCGAGTTGAACGCGCTGATGATCGTCGAGATCGCGATGGTGATGGCGAACTGCTTGTAGAACTGGCCGGTCAGGCCGCTGATGAAGGCGGTGGGGATGAACACCGCGCACAACACCAGTGCGATGGCGATGATCGGGCCGGTCACCTCGTCCATCGCCTTGCGCGTGGCGTCCACGGGCGAGAGGCCGAGGGAGATGTTGCGCTCCACGTTTTCGACCACGACGATGGCATCATCCACCACGATGCCGATGGCCAGCACCAGGCCGAAGAGGGTGAGCATGTTGATGCTGAAACCCAGCGCCAGCATGATGGCGAAGGTGCCGACGAGCGACACCGGCACGGCCGCGAGCGGGATGATGGACGCGCGCCAGGTCTGGAGGAAGAGGATGACGACGATGACGACCAGCAGGATGGCCTCGAACAGGGTGGTGACGACCGCGCGGATCGAGCTGCGCACGAACGTGGTAGGGTCATAGACCACCGAGTAATCAATGCCCTCGGGGAAGTTCTTCTTCAGGTCGTCCATGGCCGCGCGCACATCCTCGGAGAGCTGCAGGGCGTTCGCGCCCGGCGACTGGAAAATGGGGATGGCGACGGCGGACTTGTTGTTGAGCAGGGAGCGCAGCGAGTAGCCCGCCGCGCCCAGCTCGATGCGGGCGAGATCCTTGAGCAGTGTCTTCTCGCCGTTGGGCCCGGTCTTGACGATGACGTTGCCGAACTCGGCGATGTCCACAAGGCGGCCCTTGGTGTTGATCTGGAGCTCAAGGTTCACCGGTGAACTGATCGGCGGCTGGCCGACTGCGCCGGCGGCGACCTGCACGTTCTGCTCGCGGATGGCGTTCACCACGTCGCTGGCGGTGAGGTTGCGCGCGGCGATCTTGTCGGGATCGAGCCACACGCGCATGGCGTAGTCGCCAGAGCCGAAGACCTGCACGTTGCCCGCGCCGGGGATGCGCGCGAGCACGTCCTTCACCTGCAGCACGGCGTAGTTGCGGAGGTAAACCTCGTCGTAGCGCTCATTCGGCGAGAAGACGTGGACGACCATGGTGAGGTCGGGCGACTGCTTCGTGGTGGTGATGCCGAGGCGGCGGACTTCCTCGGGCAGCTTGGGGAGCGCCTGGGCGACGCGGTTTTGCACCAGCACCTGCGCCTTGTCCGCGTCCGTGCCGAGCTTGAACGTGACGGTGAGCGTCATCACGCCGTCGGAGGTGGCCTGCGAGAACATGTAGATGGAGTTCTCGACGCCGTTGATGGCCTGCTCCAGCGGCGCGGCGACGGTCTCGGCGATGGTCTTCGGGTTCGCGCCGGGGTAGGTCGCCATCACGACGACGGTGGGCGGGACGACCTCGGGATATTCGCTGATGGGCAGGCGATACATCGCGAGCAGCCCGACGATGAACGTCACGATGGACAGCACGCCGGCGAAGATCGGACGGCGGATGAAGAAGTGGGAGAATCTCATGGTCGTGGGTGTGGATTGCCGGGCAAGGGGTGAGGCCTGCCGCTGAAGCCGGAACGGCCTCGCATTCGTGGTGCCTTGATTGCCTTACTGTTGCGCGACCTTCGCTTCGCTCGTGGTGTTGGTGCCCTCTTTTGGAGTCACGGACATGCCGGGGCGGACTTTGGCAAAGAGGATGTCAATCACGACCTTGTCGCCGGCCTGCAGGCCCTCGCGGACGATGCGCTTGCCGCCGAGTGCGGCGCCGAGCTTCACCGGGCGGTAGGCGACGGTGTTCGTGGAAGTGAGCGTGAGCACGAACTTCTGCGCCTGATCGGTGCCAATGGCACGCTCATCCACGAGCAGGGCTTGATACTTGGCGCTGCCGGGCACGCGGATGCGGGCGAACAGGCCGGGCACGATGAGCCCGTCGGAGTTCGGGAAGACGGCGCGCAGGAGGATGCTGCCGCTCTGGGGATCGAGCTTGTTGTCGAAGGACTCGATGTGGCCCTTGTGCGGGAAGCCTTCTTCGTCGGCGAGCTGCAGTTCCACCGGCACCTTGCCCTCGCCGTTGCTGGTCATCTTCTTCGCTCGGGTCAACGCGTTGAACTTGAGCAGGGAGTTTTCGTCCACGTCGGCATACACATGCACCGGGTCCACGGAGACGATGGTGGTGAGGAGCGTCGCTGAGCCGGCCTGGCCGCTGACGTAGTTGCCCACGTTGACCAGCTCGCGGCTGACGCGGCCGGCGATGGGCGCGCGGACCTGGCAGTAATCGAGGTCCAGCTTGATCGCGTCGCAGGCGGCCTGCGCGGCCTGAAGCGCGGCCTTGGCCTCGTTGTGGCGCGACTGGCGGGACTCGGCCTCCTCGGTGGAGATGGCCTTGCCGGCGAGGAGCTGCGTGGTGCGGTCCGCCTCGCGCTTGGCGTTGTCGAGGCGCACTTGGGCCTGCTGCAGGTCGGCGAGGCGGCGGTTCAGCTCGGCCTGAAAGGAGCGCGGGTCAATCTCGAAGAGCAGATCGCCTTTCTTGACGAGCAGGCCGGACTGGATGTGGGCCGCCTGAATGTGGCCGGACACGCGCGGGCGCACCTCGACGTATTCGACCGGCGCGGTGCGCCCGGTGAACTCATCCCACTCGATGAGTTCCTGCTGGTCCACCGCCGCGACAACGACCGGCGGCGGAGGCGGCGGGGGCGGCGGGGTGGTCGGGGCGGCGGCGGCGCGCTTGCAGCCGGTGGCGGACAGGGCGAGGGCGCTGACAGCCAGGGCGATTTGAAAAGGGCGGAGTAGGGCGACGGATTTCATGCGTGGGTTTAAGCTGCGGGTTTGGGTTAATCCCCTGCGTCAGGCGGCAAACGCTACCACAGGTTCGGGCCGCTGCAAGGCCGCTTGCCGCTGGTGCCACGCGGCGACGGCGGCGACTTTTTCCTGCGCGAGGGCCGGGAACACGAGATGCGGAAACGCGGTCTGGAGCGCCAGCACTTCGGCTTCGTTCAGGGCGAGGCGGACAAGCTGGCCGCGCTGGTCCCGAAGGTGGGCGAATTCAGTTTCAACGGCGGTGCGGAGCTGCTGCAACTGCTCGTCACGGGGTTCAGCCAAGGCCACCCGCACTGCGGGAGTGAAGCCTCCGGCCCGGTAGTTCACTTTCAGTTTCATAGTCACTCGGATTAGTAGTTGTCCGTTTAGTCAAATAGGGAGCTAAATTTTTTTAAGCCACGACCGCTTCCGCTGATTTCGCGCCGAGCAGGTCAAGAATGCTGCGTTCCATCTCCCGCAGGACTTCCACGTCGTTGCGGATGCGGGCCTGGGTCATCAAGCCTTCGTTGAAGGCGTAGATGGTCTGGGCCTTGGCGGCAGCGTCGGGGGCGCGGATGATGCCCGCCGCATGGGCATCGCGGATGGTCGTTTCCAGATACTTCCGAAACTGGTCCATGATGTCCTGCACCTTCTGCCGCAATCCGGCCTCCTGCGTGGAGACTTCCGTGCCCAGCGTGCAGAGCGGACAGCCCAGCACATGGCCGAATTGACGCTGCATTTCGAGCTGTTCCTGATACTCGAACTCGCAGAACCGGTGAATGCGCTCAAGCGGCGGCAGGGACGGCGAAAAGATCGAGTCGAGCTTTGGGCGATGCGCGTCCCACGCCGACTGGATCGCCTCCTCGGCCAGCGCCGCCTTCGAGTCGAAGAAGTAGTAGAAGCTGCCTTTCTTGACGCCCGCCCGCTCGCAGATGTGGTCGATGGTCGTGCTGCCGTAGGAGCCGGTCCAGATCAGCTCTGTGACGGCTTTCATCAACTTCTCTTTGGCATCACTGACGCGGCCCATAAGGTTTAGGAGTTGGTCAACTGCGGGACAGACAACGTTCGTATCATCGACAAGACAGTCGTAGTAGTTGACCGTTTGGTCAAGTAGAAAATTAGCATCGAAATCAAGCTGCCGTCACACCTGAGACTTGGGACGCCGTGGCAGGGGCGAGGAAGAGCGGCCTCTCAGTTTAGCGCGCTATTCTTTCGCCGAACTACCGCGAAACCGTTCACTTCGGGAGGGTAAAAGCGGGGATAGTGAAACTGATCCGGATGGCGTCGCTGATGTCCTTTTCCTCTTTTCCCAGATTGATGCCGAAGTCAGTCCGCTTGATGGTGAATTCCCCCTGCATGTTCAGGACGTCGCCATTTGGGCTGGGCGTGTTCTCTAGATACTTGAACACCACCGGCACGGTCACTTCCTTCGCCACGCCGCGCACGGTGAGGGTGCCGGTCACGATGGCCTGTGTTTCCCGCTTATCCTGCATGGTGCGGATGTTCTTGAGCGACTTTGCCTCGAAGGTGATCTCGGGAAATTTCTCCACGTTCATCCACTCCGGGCGCGGTAGCATTTTCATCAACACCTTCTCGGACACCTGCAGCGAACTGGTCGCCAGCACGATCTTGCCTTTGGTCGCGGCGGGATTCGCCGGGTCGAAGCTGACAGTGCCGCTGAGGAGGTTGACGCTGCCCTTGACCTGTCCCAGCCGTTGTGACTCGAAGGCGAAGTCGACTTGTTTCGCGCCGAGGCCTCTCGGGTCATTGAAATCAAATGTCTTCGGAGCGGCCGATGCACCGAGCGTGAAGAGGGCAAGTGTGACGAGGGGGAGGAATGTCTGAGCAAGATTCATGAGATGTCTAATTTGGTGGACTCAAAACTAAACAGTAGGTTTTTGGAAGAGAATTGGGGTGCCGGCTGGTGCGCCGGCCCCAAGCAGCGTCGCGCCGAGGAAGTTCACTCCCGGCACGAACTGCCTTCTTAGGTGACGGTTTCGAGGCCGGTGCTCAGCCCAGAGTCCAAGGCCGGCGACCAGCACGAGTGCGGCGAGGAGTTGCAGGGTGCGTTTCATAGAGTTCAAGCAGCAGCCGACGTTAGGAGGCTCCAATTCGTTTCGTCATTCAATTAGAGCCTCGTCACCTCGGCTGCTACCGGGATCAGTTCAGGTCGAACAGTAGCACCTGGGCCGCCGTGCGTCCCGTGAGGGTGAGCGCGGTTTCTTCGGACACGGCCGCGCCGTCGCCGGTGGTGAGCTTGGTGCCGTTCAACTCCACTTCGCCCTCGGCCACCTGCAGCCAGGCGTGGCGCTGAGGCTGGAGCGTGTGCGTGACGGTGTCGCCACCCGCGAACTTCGCGAGCCACACGTCCACGTCCTGGTGGATGGGCAGGCTGCTGTCGCGCCCGCCCCGGCTGGCGATGAGGTGCAGTTTACCGGGCTCGGCCTGGGCCAGGGACTTCTCGGCGTAGCTGGGCTTCACGCCCTTGCGCTCAGGCATGATCCAGATCTGGAGCAGCTTCACCGGCTCGATGGGCGAGTAGTTGAACTCGCTGTGGCGCACGCCGGTGCCGGCGCTCATCTGCTGGGCGTCGCCCGCGCGCATCACGGCGGTGTTGCCCATGCTGTCGCGGTGCTGGAGCGCGCCGCGCAGGACGTAGGTGATGATCTCCATGTCGCGGTGGGGGTGGAGGTCGAAGCCGCCGCCGCCCGCGATGGCGTCATCATTGATGACCCGCAGGCTGCGGAAGCCCATGTGGTTCGGATCGTAGTAATCGGCGAAGGAGAACGTGTGCCAGGAGTCCAGCCAGCCGTGCTCGGCGTGGCCGCGGTCATTGGCTTTGCGAATCGTTGTCATAGTATGCCTTTCATTTCTGAGGGTTGACCGGTGGCAGTTGGGCCACCGGAATATAGTTCATTGCACAGTAAATCCGCCATCCACCGCAAGCGACTGGCCGGTGATGAAGGACGCGGCCGGCGACGCGAGAAACAGAACCGCCGCCGCCACTTCCTCCGCATTGCCCACCCGGCCCACTGGATGCAGCCCTGCCAGGTATTTGCCGGCATCCGTGCTCGCGCCGCCCCCGGTGAAGCGGTTGAACATGTCCGTTTCGATGGCCGCCGGGGAAACGGCGTTGACGCGGATGTTCTGCTTCGCGAGTTCGAGCGCGGCAGACTTGGTGAGGCCAAGCACGGCGTGCTTGCTGGCCACGTAGATGGCCGCGCCGGCCATGCCGACCAGCCCAGCGACGGACGAGGTGTTGATGATGGAGCCGCCGCCGCTCTTCAGCAGCGCGGGAAGCTCGTGCTTCATGGAGAGCAAGACACCCTTCACATTGATGTCAAACACGCGCTGGTAATTTTCCTCCGTCGCGTCAGTCACGGGGCCAAGCTCGCCCTCGATACCGGCGTTGTTGAACGCCACGTCGAGCCGGCCGTAGGTGTCCACAGTCGCCTTGACCAGCGCTGCGAGGTCGGCTTCACGCGCGACATCGGCCTGGACGAAGATACCCTCGCCGCCGGCCGCTTTGATCTGGCGCACGGTTTCCTGACCTTCGGCTTCGCGCCGGCCGCTGACGACGACTTTCGCGCCTTCCCGGGCGAAGGCGACGGCGGTGACGCGACCGATGCCCGAGGTGCCACCGGTGACGAGAACGACTTTGTTTTCGAATGTTTTCATGGGATTTTCTGGTTTAAGGTTTTGAGTTGATTGACTGAGAAATGGGTTGCTGGCGTGCGAGGTCAGAGCGTCGTGATGAGGTTGGTCCGGTCGAAACGCACTTTTGGCAGCGACGCATACTTGTCGCCGTCCGCCCGGTAGCCCAGCGCGCAGGCGACCACGGTCGAGTAACCTTGCCCGGACAGGCCGAGCACCTGGTCAAACTCCGCAGGCACCAGGCCCTCCATCGGGCACGCGTCCACGCCGAGCAGGGCGGCGGCGGTGAGGAGGTTGCCGAGGGCGATGTAGGCCTGGCGGGCGGCCCAGTGGGGCGCGACGGGCTTGAAGCCCTCGCTCAGGAGCATCCCGGCCATCATGCCGCGATAACCGGCGAGCGATTCAAGGCTCACCCCGCGCACTTCGGACGTGCGCTGGAGGAAGGAGTCAATGTCCGCCGCCTTCACGTCCGTGCGGGCGGCCAGCACGACGAAGTGCGAGGCGTCCACGACCTGCCGCTGCCCCCAGGCGTGCGGCAGCAGCTTCGCCCGGGTCGCCGGGCCGTTGATGACCAGGAGGCGATACGGCTGCAGGCCGAACGAGGAAGGCGAGAGCACGACCGACTGCTCCAGCGCGGTCCAGGTGGTGTCCGGGATGCGCTTCGCCGGGTCGAAGAACTTGGTGGCATAGCGCCAGTTGAGGGCTTCGAGCAGTTGGGCGGTGGCGAGAGGTTGCATGGCGTCTTGAATTCGTTGTTTGCTTCTTAATCCGCTCCCGGCTGGGCCGTGCGGACATGAGGGACTATTGCTAGAGTCGTGCCAGCGGATGTGAACGAGATGAAATGAGCATGGAAACCCTGCAAACACAGGGTGTTTCCGCTGACAGCCGAGTTCGTCGAGCTGGCTAATGGAACAACGAAGTATCGTGGTTACACGGATATTCGTTGTCTTCACCCAATTATTCGTTGCACAAGCCACGGCTTCGGCTACTTGTTTCCCATGGCCGCACCCAAGCCACCAACACCCGCCGCCAACGCCGAACTCGACGCTATTCTGCAAGGGCAGAAGCGGTGGGAGCGCAGCCGGGGCGAGCGCGAGGAGTTTTTCCGCACCATTCTGGAGAGCCTTGCCGAAGGGCTGCTCATCACCGACCACGAGAGCCGGATTCTCTACGTCAATGCACGGCTGGCGGAAGTCACCGGCTACACAAAGGACGAGCTGATTGGCCGCACGAGCTACGAGCTGCTGCTCGCGCCGGAGGAGTGGCCGAAGCAGCGCCGCCGTCTGGGCGAGCGGCTGTCCGGCAAATGCGAGACCTACGAGCACCAGATCATCCGCAAAGACGGTGAGCGGCATTGGGTGCAAGTGCGGGCAACGCCTTACTTCAACGCGCAGGGGAAGATCATCGGCACCATCGGCACGATGAGCTGCCTGGAACATGTGAAGGCGCTGGAGCGCGAGAACGCGTGGCTGCTCGACGAGGTGCGCGCGCAGTCGGAGTTCGGCCACATCATCGGCGCGAGCCATGCGCTCAAGAAGGTGCTCGACCAGATCGCAATGGTCGCGCCGACGCAGGCGAGCGTGCTGATTCTCGGCGAGTCGGGCACAGGCAAGGAACTGGTCGCACGCGCGATCCATGACATGAGCGAACGCAAGGGCAAGCCGCTCGTGCGGGTGAACTGCGCGAGCATTCCGAAGGAACTCTTCGAGAGCGAATTCTTCGGGCATGTGCGCGGCGCGTTCACCGGGGCCATCAAGGACCGCGTGGGCCGCTTCGAGCTGGCGGATGGGGGCACGCTGTTCCTCGACGAGGTCGGGGAAATCCCGCCGGACTTGCAGGCCAAGCTGCTGCGGGTGCTGCAGGAAGGGCAGTTTGAAAAGGTGGGTGAGGACAAGACGCGCTCGGCGAACGTGCGCGTGATTGCCGCGACGAATCGCGACCTCGAAGTGGAGGCGAAGGCGGGGCGTTTCCGTCTCGATCTCTACTACCGGCTGAGCGTCTTTCCGATCGAACTGCCGCCGTTGCGCGAGCGCCGGGAGGACATCGCGCCGCTGGCGGAGCATTTCGTGGCGCAGTCGGCACAGCGGCTGGGCATCGCCGCGCCACGACTTGCCCCAACCCACGCCCGTGAACTGACGGCCTACGACTGGCCAGGCAACGTGCGGGAGCTGCAAAACGTGGTGGAGCGCGCGGTGATCCTCGCGCGCAACGGGCCGCTGCGTTTTGAGCTGGGGCGAAACGGAGGCGGGGTGAAGGCGGCGGAGGTGCGCGGGCGGGGAGTGGTCAGCGCGCCTGCGTCGTTGAGCGACTTGAAGGATCAGGAGCGCTCGTTGATTGAGCAGGCGCTGGAGCAGACGAGTGGCAAGATTTACGGGGTGGATGGGGCGGCGGCGTTGCTGGGTTTGAAACCGACCACGCTGGCCTCGAAGATTCAGAAGCTGGGGCTGCGGAAGGGTTGAGAATTCTTTTTGCAGAACGCAGCGTGCAGAACTTCGTGGCCGCTCTCCCTCCCATGAACTGGAAGGGGCAGAATGATGGGAGCTGAAAATGAGGAAAGCTGAAAGGCCAGAGGATTTCCCGCAGATTCAAGGCGACCACACATGGGAGAGGCGGGAAGGTTCACAGAATCATAGCGCACAAAATCATGGCGGAGGAATGATTCTGTGGACCATGATTTTGTTGCAGAGATTCCCCAAGATTGGGGGCGGACAAAGAGGGGCAGATGAATGTGGTTGCATCTTGACACTGCCCCCGCATGACGGCGGGGCGCGGCCCTCTGGGCCGCAGCGGCTGGCAGCAGGGAAAGGCTTAGCCGGAACGATGCAGTTGAACGCGCATAGATGATGCAGTTTCCCGCATTC
>CAZCBE010000162.1:0-13042 GCA_964496695.1 uncultured Klebsiella sp. | reverse complement strand
CGAAATCCGCTCCCGTGGGTTTCACCCGGAGCGCGGGTCTGCGACCCGCAGCGGCCACCCTCGTCCGATGCCATTCGTGTCGGCCTGCGGGACAGAGGTTCGGACGTTGCTGCGGGTCACAGACCCGCGCTCCATCGGCTGTCGGGGGCAGTGTCCAGATGCGCCCGATCTTCTCGCTCCCGGCGAACCTTGTTTGACGTGGCGCGGGTGATTCCGCAAACTCGCCGTTACATGCGAACCCGATTTCTTTCCGGCCTGGCCGCGCTGGCCTTCGCGATCTCCGCCGGCGCGCAGACCAATGCCCCCGCGGTGCGCCGCCTCACGCTGGCCGAATGCATCGAGCTGGCCCTCCAGCGGAATCTCGACATCCAGATCCGCCGGCTCCAGCCGACCATTGACCTCTACAACCTGGACTCGGCGCGCGGCTACTACGACCTGACGGTCAACATGAACGCCACGCACCGCTACAATTCCTCGCCTGGCTCGCCGGATCCGAACAGCGCGCTCTTCGGCCTGAGCAGCGACAGCTACACGGAGAGCTACGGCCCCAGCCTGACGCAGCAGTTGGGCACCGGCGGCCGCGTCACGCTCAATGGCGACGTCGTCCGCCGCAGCGGCTCGTCGTTTGCCAGCTACAACTACTCCACCGACGCCGGCATCAGCCTCACCCAGCCCCTGCTGCGGAACTCGTGGATTGACGCGACCCGGCAGACGATTTTGATCAACCGCCGCACCCTCAAGATTGACGAGCTGGCCTTGCGCAACCAGGTGATGGCCACCATCG
The DNA here is from genome assembly GCA_964496695.1 of uncultured Klebsiella sp. Taxonomy (GTDB): domain Bacteria; phylum Verrucomicrobiota; class Verrucomicrobiia; order Limisphaerales; family SXTU01; genus SXTU01. Next base: position 12,258 of record CAZCBE010000162.1, on the reverse strand, counting down.
CCAGCGTGCAGCAGGCCTACTACGAGCTTATCTTTGCGCGGGACAACGTGCAGGTGCAGGAAGCCTCCCTCGGCCTGGCCGAGAAGCTCCTCTCCGACAACAAGCGGCGCGTCGAGGTGGGCGCGCTGGCCCCGCTGGACGAGAAGCAGTCCGAGTCGCAGGTCGCCGCGCGGCGCTCGGACCTGCTCTCCGCCCGGCGCGACCTGGAGATCCAGGTGAACACCATCAAGAGCCTGCTGGGCGATGATTTTGCCGCGTGGGCCACGCAGGTGCTGGAGCCGGCGGACCGCCTGGTGGCGCTGCCGCAGAAGTTCAACGTGCAGGAGAGCTGGCGCAACGGCATGTCGCTCCGGCCGGACCTCCAGTCCTCCAAGGAGTCCATCGAGCGCCAGAACATCGTGCTGCGCTACCAGCACAACCAGCTCTTTCCCTCGCTCGACCTCTCGCTCACCTACGGCCACAACGGCCTCGGCCAGACCCTTCCCGGCGGCCTCAACGGGATTCAAAAAGGGGACAACCAGTTCTACTCCTACGGCCTCGTGCTCAGCTTCCCCCTGAGCAACACCACGGCGAAGAACAATTACAAGGCCGGCAAGGCGACCAAGGAAGTCCTCCTCCTCCAGCTCAAGCAGCTTGAGCAGAGCGTCATCGTGGAAATTGACAACGCGGTGAAGCAGGCGCAGACCGCCTACGACAAGATCGAGGCCACGCGCCAGGCCCGCCTCTATTCCGAGGCCGCGCTCGACGCCGAGCAGAAGAAGCTCGAGAACGGCAAGAGCACGAGCTTCTTCGTCCTCCAGCTCCAGCGCGACGTCACCGCCGCCCGCTCCGCCGAACTCCGCGCCCTGGCCGACTACAACAAGGCGCTCGCCGAGCTGGCCAAGAGCGAAGGCACCACGCTGGACAAGGCGAACATCGGGCTGGAGTTCAAGTGAGGCCAATTACTGATTACCCTGGTCGAATCCCCGCAGTGGGCCATTGAACGCGCTCTCCCTCACCCCGGCCCTCTCCCGCTGGGAGAGGGAGCCACGTAGTCCGCTGCGGCTGGCAAGGGTGCATCTCTTGGACACGTTGCTGCCGAAGATTCCCCCTCTCCCAGCGGGAGAGGGTCGGGGTGAGGGAGAACGGCCACGAAGTTCGGCGCGCTGCGTTTGACCAAACTATTCCCAAAGTTGGTATGAGGCCGGGGGCAGGAGAGGCAACGGAGCGCGGGCGGGAGAGAGAGCATCGTGTTCCCAGATGCTCGGGCGAGCGGACGCTTCTGCGGCCTGAAGGCCGCGCTCCTCAGCGTCATAGCCTGTCCGACTCTGCTTCGTGCTCCTGATCTTGATCCTAATCCTGCTCCTGTTTTACGGGAGTGTCCCGGAGAGGAGCAGGATTACGAGCACGAGAAGGCTCGGAGTAATCCCGCTTCACATAGTTGGTCGGACGGACAAAAGCGGGGCGGCTGCCCGCCAGCGGTCACTTCTTCTGGTTGTAAAGCTCGGTGGCCTTCTTATACCAGGTCTCGGCCTCGACGTTGTTCTTCGGCACGCCGCGCCCGTTCATGTAGATGTCGCCCAGCTTGAGCGCGGCATCGGCGTCGCCGCCGTTGGCCGCGGTCTTGAGGGCTTCCACGTTGTTCGTGCCGGCGGTGCTGCCGCCCCCGGAGGGCGTTTCGCAGCCGGCGAGGAACAGCGCGCCGGAGGCGAGCGCAAGGACGAGCGAAAGTTTAGCAATGGCCTGCTGAACGGTCTTCATGTCGGCGGACTGTAGCGCGCCCCCGGCGGCGTGGCAACGGCGCAGTTGCGGGAAGCGCAGGGCACGGCAGGAAGAAAATTCGCGGACCAAAAGCGCGTGCTGCGAACTCCTGAACCGCAGTGGTAGGGCGCGTCTGTCCCCAGCGCGCCGCTGAAGCGTGCGGACGCGCAACCGGCGCGCTGGGGACAGGCGCGCCCTACCAGCAACGGTGCGGTCGCACGCGCTACCCCCTCACTTCACCCCGCGCAGTTCCATCCACATCGCGGCGCGGAAGGTTTCGCCGGGGGCGAGGACGGTGACCTCGCCGGGCCGGGCGCGGGTGAAGGAGTTGGGCAGCGCGGTCCACGGCTCCAGGCAATAAAACGGTGCGTCGGTGGTGCGCGACCAGAGGGCGCAGTAGCGGTGCTGCGGTGCGTCCTGCCAGTTGAGGACGATCTCCAGCTCGCTGACGGGGTCCACGAGGGTCAGCTCCGGCTTGGTGAAGCCGCCGAGGAACATCGTGCCGGAGACATCGTCCGCGACGCTGAGTTCCGAGGCGCCCTGGGGCGCGGCGGTGAACTGCTCGTAACGCGCATCCGTGTGGAGGCGCTCGCACGGGGGGATCTTCACGAAGCAGCGGTTCCGCTCGCCGCGCGGCGTGAGCGGCACCTGGAAGTAGGGGTGGATGCCCGTGCTGAAGGGCATCGGCTCCGGGCTGCGGTTCTCCACGGTCTGCTCGAAGTGCAGCCGCCCGCCGGCCAGGCGGTAGGTCACGCGATGATTGAAGCTGAAGGGATACACCTCGCGCGTCGCGTCGCTGTCCGCCAGCTCCATGGTGAGGGCGGCATCGCTTTGCGCCGCCACGCTCCACACGGACCGCCGGCCGAAGCCATGCTGACCAAGCGGGAATTCACGTCCGCCCCACGCGTAGTGATGCTCGCGGCCGGGGAGGTGGTTGAAGCTGACCATCGGGAAGAGCAGCGGGTTGCCCGCCCACATCTCCTTCGGGTAGCGGTCCACGACCGCCTGGCTGAAGTGCAGCGCGTCCACGAGGCCGTGCTCGGTGGGCCGGGCGTAGCGCAGGAGCCAGCCGCCGAGTTCGGGAGCGATGACGGCGAGGGCACCGGTGGCATCGGCAAGAGTGACAAAGGTTGCCATGGCAGAAAGGTGCCATTGATGGGGGCGCTTGGAAAGGCGGGAGGAGCCCAAGCCGATCGCGGTCGTGAAGCCCGCATTGGTAGGGCGCGATGTCCTCACCGCGCCGCCGAGGTCTGATGATATCCGGGTGCTCGGCGGCGGGCTGAGGACAGCCCGCCCTACCCGCCTCAGGTTCATGAGTAGTTTCCGGTTTCGTTTGGATTTGCTCATAGGCGGAGCGCCGGTCTCCGACCCGGCGTGGTCATGCTGTCGGCCAACACGCCGGGTCGGAGACCGGCGCTCCGGTTCATGGAAAGGAAAAAGGCGTCCAATGGCCCACGGCGAGGATTCGACCAGTGTATTCCAACCATTCCACCCAAAGCGGTGGCGGGCCGCCGCAGTCCAAGACGCTGGCGCGCGTCTGCTTGCCCAAGGCATAAAGCAGCTTGGACCACACTTCCCAGGCACATCGCGCTAGACAAGGCACCCGCGAGGGCGAAGACTTTTCCTCCCATGTCACACGCTGACTTTGTCCATCTGCACCTGCACACGGAGTATTCGCTCCTGGATGCCGCGTGCCGCTTGGACAAGCTCGCCGAGCGCGCCCACGACCTGAAGTTCAGCTCGATGGCCATCACGGACCACGGTGTGCTATACGGCGCGGTGGACTTCTACAAGGCCGTCCGCGAGAAGGGCATCAAGCCCATCATCGGCTGCGAGGTGTATGTCGCGCATGGCGACCGCCGCGAGCGGAAGGCCGGCTCGGGCGGCGGCGGTGGCAAGGAGGTCTATCAGCACCTGCTCCTGCTCGCGAAGGACGAGGCCGGCTACCGCAACCTCGTCCAGCTCGTCACCAAGGCGCATCTCGAAGGCTTCTACTACAAGCCGCGCGTGGACAAGGAGCTGCTCACCGCGCACCACGACGGCCTCATCGCGCTCTCCGGCTGCCTGGCCAGCGAGATCTGCCAGCACCTCATCCACGACCAGGTGGACAAGGCGCGCGATTCCGTGGACTGGTTCAAGCAGACCTTCGGCGCGGAGAACTTCTTCCTCGAACTCCAGAACCACGGCATCCCTGAGCAGGCGAAGGTGAACCGCCACCTGATCCCGTGGGCGAAGGAGTTCGGCCTCAAGCTCGTCGCGACCAACGATGTCCACTACGTCGAGAAGGGCCACTCCGCCGCGCACGACTGCCTCGTGTGCATCGGCCGGCAGGTGAACCTCACCGACTCGAAGCCGCGCTACGTGCCGGGGCAGTTCTACCTGCGCAGCGCGGAGGAGATGAAGGCGCTCTTCGCCGAGGTGCCCGAGGCGGTGACGAACACCGTCGAGGTCGCGGAGATGTGCAACGTGGACTTCGACTTCAAGACGCTGCACTATCCGGTGTTCCACCCGCCCGAGACCTACACGCGCGAAGGCTACCTGCGGAAGCTGCTCGCGGAGGGCATGGGCATGCGCTACACGCTCGACGTGAAGGCGGTGGGGAAGGAGTTCGTGGTGGAGGGGATTCGGGAGCCGTGGCGGCTGCCGGGGCTCACGAAGGAAGAGTGTTTAGTAATTAGTAATCAGTCGGGCGGGCCGGCGGCCGGCGCGCCGACTAATTACTCAGCACTAATTACTTCCCCTCCCGTCGCCGCCGCCATCAAGGTCCTCCTCGACCGCCTCCAGCTCGAACTCACCGTCATCGAGAAGACGGGGTTCATCTCCTACTTCCTCATCACGGCGGACTTCGTGGCGAAGGGCCGGGACATGGGCGTGGCGTGCGTGGCGCGCGGCAGCGCCGCCGGCTCGATTGTCACCTACCTGCTCGGCATCGCGAACGTGGACCCGATCCGCTACAACCTGCTCTTCGAGCGGTTCCTCAATCCCGAGCGCGTCAACCCGCCCGATATTGACATTGATTTCGCGGACGACCGGCGCGCGGACGTGATCGAGTATGTGCGGCAGAAGTATGGCAAGGATTCCGTCGCGCAGATCATCACCTTCGGCACCATGGGCGCGAAGAGCGTGATCCGCGACGTGGGCCGCGTGATGGGCCTGAGCTACGGCGAGTGCGACCGGCTGGCGAAGATGGTCCCGGCGGACCTGAAGATGACGCTGGAGAAGGCGCTCAAGCAGTCGGCGGAACTCAAGACCGCCTACGACACGGAAGAGGTCACGCGCGAGCTGCTGGACAACGCGTTTGTCCTCGAAGACATCGCGCGCAACTCCAGCGTTCACGCGGCCGGCGTCGTCATCGGTGACCAGCCGCTGGTGAACCTCCTGCCGCTCCGGCAGGACGAGGACGGCACCATCATGACGCAATACCCGATGGGCCCCGTCGGCGACCTCGGCCTGCTGAAGATGGACTTCCTCGGGCTCAAGACGCTCACCGTCATCCGCAACGTCTGCGACATGGTGAAGCAGACGCAGGGCGTGACCATCGCGGTGGACGACCTGCCACTCGATGACGTGAAGGCCTACGACCTGCTCAACAAGGGCAACACGGTCGGCATCTTCCAGTTGGAATCCGGCGGCATGAGGGATCTGTGCCGGAAGTTCAAGATCGGCTCGGTGGAGCACATCACCGCACTCGTGGCGCTCTACCGCCCCGGCCCGATGGACCTGATCCCCGACTTCATCAAGCGCCGTCACGGCGAAGTGGAGATCGTGTATGAACATCCGCTGCTGGAGAGCATCTCCAAGGAGACCTACGGCGTGCTCATCTACCAGGAGCAGGTGATGCAGGCCGCGCAGATCCTGGCCGGCTACACGCTCGGCGGCGCGGATCTGCTGCGCCGTGCGATGGGCAAGAAGAAGGCCGAGGAGATGGCCCAGCACCGCAAGCTTTTCGTGAAGGGCGCGAAGGAGCGGAACAACATCCCCGAGTCCAAGGCGAATTCCATCTTCGACTTGCTGGAGAAGTTCGCCGGCTACGGCTTCAACAAGTCGCACGCCGCCGCGTATGCCATCGTCGCGTATCAGACCGCGTATCTGAAGGGGAACTACCCGGTCGAGTTCCTCAGCGCGATGCTGACGAACGACATGGGGACGCAGGACAAGCTCAAGATCGTCCTGGATGAAGCCAAGGCCCTCGGCGTGGAAGTGCTGCCCCCGGATGTGAATGATGGGCAGGCTTTCTTTTATCCCGCGCGCAGCCGGGCACCGCGCGCGAATCCCCTCTCCCCCATCGGGGGAGAGGGCCAGGGTGAGGGGGCAAAGGCTGCCAACGCCGATGGTGTCACGAACTCGCCCGCAGCCGATCCAACATCCAGCATCCAGCATCCAGCATCGCCCGGCGCCATTCGCTTCGGGCTGGCGGCCATCAAGGGCGTGGGCGAGGTGGCGGTGCAAGGCATCATCGAAGCCCGTGACAAGGGCGGGAAGTTCACCAGCCTCACGGATTTCTGCGAGCGTGTGGACTCGCGCACCGTCGGGCGCAAGACGCTCGAAGCCCTCATCAAGTGCGGCGCGTGCGATTCCTTTGGCGAGCCGCGCGCCTCGATGTTCGCGGCGCTCGACCGCGTGATGGCCCGGGCGGCCAGCGCGGCGGCGGACCGTTCGCGCGGCCAGGTCTCGCTCTTCGGCATGATGGAGGAGCCGGTGACGAAGGAAGTCGAGAAGGCCACGCACCTCCCCGAGTGGCCGCAGCACGAGCTGCTCGCGCACGAGAAGGAACTGCTGGGCTTCTACGTCACGGGCCACCCGCTCACGCCGCTCGCGCCGCTGCTGGAACGGTTTTGCCTGCACAACTCGACGACCGCCAAGACCCTCGCCCCACGCACCATGACGCGCATCGGCGGGATGGTCGGCGCGGTGCAGCAGGGCATGAGCAAGAAGTCCGGCAAGCCCTACGCGATGGTCACGCTCGAGGATCTGGAGGGCAACTTCTCGATGCTCCTGATGAACGAGAACTACGACAAGTATCGCGACTTCCTCGTGAGCGGGAAGGCGTTGCTCGTCGTGGGCGAGGTGAACAACGACGAGGACAAGCCCAAGCTTTTCCCCAGCGAAATCATGGCGCTGGAGGACGCGCCGCGGAAGTTCACCCGGCAGGTGCATCTCCGCCTCTACCCCGCGCACCTGGACGATGCGAAGCTCGATGCCACGCGCGCGCTGGTGGAGGCGCATCGCGGCAAGTGCCCGCTCTTCCTGTGCTTCCGCTACCCGGACGCGCCGCCGCTCTTCATCGAAACGCACGAACGCTACGCGATCACCCCGTCCGTTGCCTTCCAACGGGCCGTGGATGAACTGCTGGGCGAGGAGACTTACTACGCGAAGGTGGATACGACCGCGCCGGAGCGGCCCAAGCGGGCGTGGGAACGGCGCGGCGGCGGGGAGTATGGGGAGGAGTAGGGAGTGGGGGAGTGAAAGCAAAGGAGCGGCGTGGGCCAAGGCGCGCGGCCTTCAGGCCGCTTCAACGTCCGAACTCGACGCGCATACGAACACGTTCCGAACGTTGCACCTTGAAGCGGCCTGAAGGCCGCGCGCCTCGGCGTCCGGGCCCAACCCTCCAGCACTCCATCGTTCCCGTTCCCCTCACCGCTGGATCACCCGCAGTGGGCTGGAGAAGTCATCCGTCCACACCCCGACGCTGGGCTTGCCTTCGAGTGGGGACCAGCGGATGCGGCGTTGGAAGCCGGCGAGATCCTCGGTCTCGCGCGCCATCACCACCCAGTGCGCCTGCTCGCGGCCGGTCGCGAACTCGGCATCGGTCAGCGACATGTCATCGCAGCCCAGCGCGACGAGACGCAGGTCGGCCGCGAGGTTGGCGAGCACGGGTTCGAGATCGAGGTAGCGGTTGGAGATGTGGAAGGCCAGCAGCCCGCCAGGGGCGAGCTTGCGCAGGTAGAGCGCCACCGCCTCGCGGGTGATGAGATGCACGGGGATGGCATCCGAGCTGAACGCGTCGAGCACGAGCAGATCGTAGCCGCCGTCCGCCGCCTCGCGCAGGCGCAGGCGCGCATCGCCTTCCACCAGCTTCGTCTCGGCTGCGGCCGAACGCGCGAGGTAGGTGAAGTAATTCGTGTTCTGCGCGATGCGCAGCACGGAGGGATCAATGTCGTAGAACGTCCAGCGCTCGCCGGGTTGCGCATACGCCGCCATCGAGCCTGCGCCCAGGCCGATGACACCGACCGTTCGGCCAGGCTGCTGCGATGTCTCCACCACGCTCTTCTCCCTCTCCCCCACCGGGGGAGAGGGCCGGGGTGAGGGGGCGGTGGCCACAGCAGTTCCACCCGCCGAAAACACCTTGAACACATCCCCCAGCGGCCCCTCGCGATGATAGAACGTCAGCGGTTCCGCCGACCGTGCCGGGTCCAGAAACTGCCGCCCATGAATCGTGCGCCCGTGGACGATTTGCCGCGCATCCCCGTTCGGCGACACCGTCACGCGCGTCACGCCGAAGAAGTTCCGCTCCACATGCAGCGTCTTGCCGAAACCGCCGGTGAAGAACGCGCTGCCGACAAACACCGCGCCCAGCCCAAGCGCAAACTGGCGCGGCGTGTCCACGAGCAGGAAGCAGCCGAACAACGGCAGCCCGAAGATGACGAGCGACTGTAGCTGGGACGGGATGAGCTTCGTCGGTGGCAGGAACGCGGCAAGGGCGGCGGTGAGCACGGCGAGACCCGCCGGCCAGAGGAGGTCGCGAACGGGACTGGTAGGGTGAGACTCTGTCGAACCCCATCTGCCGACGGAGTCGGCGCGAGCGGAGCGAGCATCCTGGCTTGGTTCGACGTTTCCCGAGATGCTCGCTGCGCTCGCCTCGCTGCGCTCGGAATGGGGCTCGACGGAGTCTCGCCCTACCGAGGCCTCCCACCGCAGCCAGCACGCGGCCATCAAGGCCAGGGGATATTCCACCACGGAATTGAACAGCACGGGCGCGAGCAGCGTGTTGAACAGCCCGCCCAGCACGCCGCCGAGAGACATCCACAGGTAGAACTCAGTCAGGTGCTCAGGCGCGGGCCGGTCAGCAGCGAGACGCGCGTGGCAGACCATGGTGGCGATGAAGAACACGGCGAGATGCAAGCCCATCACCAGCCACGCCGGTTCGCTCAGGCCGGCGCACATTTGATACGCCAGCGCCAGTGCCCCGATGGGCAAGGCCCGCGACAGCAGCCGTGCGGAGAAAAACTGCCGCCGGGCGAAGACGAAGACAAACGTCAGCAGATACAGCGCGAGCGGTGGCACCCAGAGCAGCGGCATCGAGGCGACATCCGTGGTGATGTAGGTGGTCACGCCCAGCAGCAGGCTCGAAGGCACGGCGGCGCAGACAGCCCAGTGGAGACGACGGGCCAGCAGCACCCCGGTAGGGTGAGACTCCGTCGAATCCCATCTGCCGACAGAGTCGGCGCGAGCGGAGCGAGCATCTTGGTTTGGTTCGGCGCTTCCCGGGATGCTCGCTGCGCTCGCCTCGCTGCGCTCGAGATGGGGCTCGACGGAGTCTCGCCCTACCGGGCTGCTGGACTTCACACCGCACGCGAGCACCAGCAGCGGCATGACGAGGAAGGCGGCGGCCCAGAGCCAGGCTTGTTCGCGGAGCGGCGAGTTCAGCTCAATGATCAGCGGATAGCCCAGCAGCGCGGTGAAGCTGCCGAGATTGCTCGCGGCGTAGAGGAAGTAGGGGTCGCGCGCGCCCGCGTGGGCCGAGGCGGCGAACCAGCGTTGCAGCAGCGGCGTGGTGAGCGCCAGCACGAAGAACGCGGGACCGACGTTCAGAAGCAGTTGCAGGAGCAGCCACGCGGTGGGCCAGTGCAGCCAGGGGCCGGCGGCGGTTTCCTTGAGCTGGATGGGCAGCGTTGCCAGCGCGACAATGAGCAGCGCCAGATGGATGCGGAGCTGGGTGCGCGAGGGGAAACGGCCCGTCAGCCAGTGCGCCATGGCATAGCCCGCGAGGAGCATGGCCTGGAAGAAGACCATGCAGGTGTTCCACACGGCGGGTGCGCCGCCGAGCTGTGGGAGCACGAGTTTGCCGACCATCGGCTCCACCCAGAACAGCAGCGCGGCGCTCCAGAACAAGGTGATGGCGAAGAGTGTGGTCACGCGGCGGACTGGCCTGACTCTAGGTGCGGGTGAGGCCACAGGCAAGGCACGCCCGCTTCGTAGCGCCGGCCTCCGGCCGGCCGTGCCGCAAGCGTCCGCGCTTGCCCGGCGCGCCAAACCACGGAACCGCACCGATGCACCCCGAACGCCGCCTGCCCCCGGAGCGCCGGTCTCCGACCCGGCGTGGTCATGCTGCCAGCCAGCGCGCCGGGTCGGAGACCGGCGCTCCGCAACTCAATCCCCGGACTCCTTGATTGGCAAGCGCGCGACGGCCCGCTACACTCCGCGCATGGCTTCACCGTTTCGTTTTCGCCATCGCGTGACTTACTCGGATTGCACCGTGGGCAACCACGTCTATCACGCACGCTATCTGGAAATCCTCGAGGCCGCCCGCGGCGAGTTCTTCCGCACGGCCGGCGTGCCGCTCTCGTCCTTGATCGCCATGGAGCTGTTCTTCCCGGTCGTGGAGTCCCATCTCCACCACGAGGCCACGGCCCGCTACGACGACGAACTGGACGTCGAGGTCGTCGTCACGGACCTGGACCTGCTGAAGATTTCCTTCGCCTATGGCATTTCCAACTCGCGCAACCAGATCATCCTGAGCGGGCTGACGCGCCACATCTGCACGGGGACGGATGAGAAGCCCAAGCGGATGCCGCCGGACTTCTTCAACAAGCTGAGCCTGGCCTTCACCGGCAAGGCGGCGGCGTTGCCCGTGTTCCTGGCGGCCCCAGTGGCCCCGGCCGCCCCCGCCGCACCGGCGGTTCCCGCAGCCACCCTGCGGACGCCGAAGACGCCTTCGTTCCCCACCTGAGCCGGGCACCGGCGGGAGTCGAATCCCCGCAACAAGCGATCGAACGTTCTTCCCCACCCCATGGACCTGTGCCGGCGGCTTGCCGCCGCCGACCGTGGGCCACAGCAGCAAGAACCAGCTTCAAGCACTCCACCCGCAACGCGGTGGCTGCAAGCCACCGGCACGGGGTTCAAGGGCTCAAAGCATGAAAGCCTCGGGCCTTGAACCCCTGAACTATTGGCAGGGCTCGGCGTCCTCACCGCGCCGTCGAAGTCGAGTGGCCTCCGGGTGGTCGGCGGCGGGCTGAGGACAGCCCGCCCTACCCATCGCAGGTTCATGGGGAGAGCGGCCCCGAAGTCAGCCGCACGTTCGTTTACCAACCGTCACATGACCGAGTCCTGGAAGGAGTTGAGCTTCACCGCGGGATCATCGGCGATGTTCACCCACACATGGACGTGCGGACGGCCGCGGAAATACCAGACGAAGGCGGGGCCTTCGATGCGCCAGTTGTCATACACGCCGTCGTCGCCTAGGTCGCCCTCCTTGTAAAAGGCGAGGTGACACTGGTCGAGCCCGCCGAGGGCGTTGAGACATTTCGTGGCCTCGTCCTGGTCGGACTGGCGGAAGGGTTCGAGCAGCAGCTTGAGGATGCGCTGCAGCTCAGTCTTCTGGTCCGGGGCGAACTCCGCGACGGGGCAGCCTTGGAACGCCCCGCCCCGGCCCTTGAAGCCCACCAGTTCCTCGCTCGGCATGCCCTTGATCACCAGCGCCTTCGCCTGGTGCTTCGCGTCGAGCATGTGAAAGAGCTTGTTCGCCTCCAGTGCCTGGAACCAGAAGACGTTGTTCGGGTGATGGGGCTTCTCGTGGAGCGCGGCGCCTTCATGCGCGTAGAGGATCGGACCGCCAAAGGCGACGTGCTCCGCGCTGTCACCATCGCAGCGCAGGGTCATGTGGCGGCTGGTCAGGACGAACTCGGACTTGCCGTGGCCCGGCTCGCCGAAGAGGGCAATGCCCTGCCGGCTGCCGAAGCCGCCGACATCGTCCTTGAGCTGCTTGTCGAAGCGCGCATGCCAGTCCGGGTTGGTCATGCCCTCGAAGATCGCCCGGATCATGGCCTGCTGGTCGCGCGTGTAGAATTCGCCCTTGATGGCGGGCTTGGTGATGCGCCAGTTGTTTTCCACGCGGGTGCGGAGGAGGCCCTTGGCCGGCGTGGTGTAGTCCCACGGGAAGCACACCTGCCTGCGCTGCTCCGGCTTCAGCGATTCGTAGAGCAGCTTCACGATGGACTCGGCGCTGGGCCTCGCGGCGGGCACGGGATCGGCAGCGGCCTGCCCCAGCAACGCACGCTCCTGCGGCCCCAGTGCCGCCAGCGCGGCGAGCGCCGCGGCCGAGCGCAAGAAGGAACGGCGGCTGGCGCCGGGCTGACGGTGAAAATCCCCGGGCGGCTTGACACGGCCCGGGACGGGGGGAAATGCGCAGGGGCCAGGGTTCATTGCCATGGAGTATGTCCCTCTCTCGTGGCGCGGCAAGGGGTTTAACCCGAACTCCGAAGCCGGAATGGGTAGCACAGGCTACCAGCCTGTGCCGTC
>CAZCBE010000161.1:4061-13076 GCA_964496695.1 uncultured Klebsiella sp. | reverse complement strand
TCCATGCCTGCCGACTCAGAATCCTTCGGCGTCTTTTTTCCATGAGGCAACGGGGAGCAGCGGAAAGACGGCGGTCTGCGGCTCAATTGTCGCGCACCAAGATTGCCCGGTAGAAACGGCGCTGGAAACTGGACGACCCGTTGTCGTCGAAGACGTTCGTGCGGCCGACCGTTCGCAGCGTGCGGATTGGCACCCACACCGGGCTCACGAGATTCGTTGCCGCCTGAAACTGGTAGGCCCGGTTCGGCTCGCCGGTGAGCAGCACATGCCGGTTCGTCTCGCCGGGCACGGCGGTGAACGCCAGCCGCGGCTGCGCGGGCGTGCCCGCTGTGAGCAGCCGGAACGAGGTCTCTGCCCCATAGCAGCCGGCGACCAACGGAGGATAGCCGGTGGTGCTGGAATAGCTGACCTTCACAAAGGTCACGTTCACGAAATACCCCGCGCCCGCCGCAAACGTGTCAGCCGGAATCGTCACGGACGTGGCGGTGCCCGGCAGCGCGCCCGGCTCTCCCACCCCCGGTGTCCGGTAGATGTCATAGAACACGCCGTTGGTGAACACCTCGGTGATCTCCACGAGGATGAGGTCATCCGCCGTCCCGCCAGTGAAGGCGTTCCAGTTGAGGGTGAAGCTGTTGCTGGAGTTGACCGCCTGCGCAGCGACGAAGTTGCTGATGAACGGCGCGGCGGGATAGGCGTCGCCATTCAACGCCACACTCACATTGTTGGTCCCGTTATGCACGGTGAGCAGGCTGAAGTTGTGGCTGCCGTTGGGATACAGCGCATCCATCTGCGCCGAAGAAGTGAAGGCCTGTGACTCGAACTGATACTTGTCTCCTTCTGAGCCATCGAACGGGACATAGGAGAGGAAGTTGCCGTTGATGTCGCTCGGGATGTTCGTGACCGTGATGTGGCCGCTCAACTGAATATTGACGCCGTAGGTGTGCGTGTTCGTCGCCAGGGGAATCACATCGGCCGGGGCTGCGTTGGTCTGGATGTAGTTCGCGGTCTTGAACACGATGAGCTGCCGCACGTCCGGCGCGCCGGTGGCGTTGGTCGCGGCGGTCTTGAACGAACCGGTGATGTCGGCGGGCAAGGCGTTGCCGGCGAGGTCGCGGAAGTTGCTCTGCCCGGTCGGATTCAGCGTCCACGAGATGGTGGCGCTGGTCGGCAGCAGCCCGTTGTAGGTGCAGAAGAGCGTCAGCCCATTCGTCGCCCAGTCGTAGCGGAAGTTCGCCGCGTTCACGTTGCCGCTCCAGTTGATGGACACCCCGGTCTGCATGGGTTCGTTGAATGTGAAGGCGATGCCTGAATGCGTCTGGATTCCCGTCTGGGCGTTTTGCGGCGTCGTCATCGCCAGCAGGGGCGGCGTGGAATCGCCCGTGCCGACGACGAGCGAGAATGTGCTGTCCACGAACGCGCCGAGCAGGTCATTCACCCGCACGGTGAAATTAAACGTGCCGCTGGCCGTCGGGGTGCCGGCGATCACCCCGCCGCCGTCCAGGCTCAGCCCGGCGGGCAGGGCTCCGGAGGCGGGGGCCAGTTGCCAGGAGTGCGGCAGCGTGCCGCCCACCGCCCGGAACTGGAAACTGTAGGGTGTGTTGATGATGGCCGAATTGACCGGCCCGGCGGAGGTCGCGAACGCGAGGCTCCCCGTGGTCGTGGTTACGAAGTCAATGAAGTTGGTGCCGCTCGCCAGGCTGGTGCCGGGCAGGAACACATCCTGCAGGCCGCGCGCGGCGGGCAGGCCGAAGGTCGAAATCGTCCAGTTGTTGAAGCTGAACAGGCGGATGAGGTAGCTGCCGTTCGCGCTGGTCAGCCCGCTGGCGAAGTAGTTCGTCCCATTCAGATTGGCCGAGGCGCTGAACTGGTAGTTGGTGACCGGGTTGCCAAGCGTGTCGCGCAGCGTGCCCATGACCACGGCGTTCATGGTCTTGAGCACCACGTCCACGTTCGCCAGGTTGCTGCTGCCGCCATTGGTGAAGTTGAGCGAGGGCGCGAGCAGGTTCCGGCTCCCGGCCTGCGCCTGGTTCACGCCCAGGAACCAGTTGCCGGCGAACCAGCCGAGCGTGAACGTCCCGTCTTCTTCTGACGACTCACCCGTGGCCTGCACGAAGCTCGGAATCTCCGTCAGGAACAAGTTCAGCCCCCGCTCCGGCTGGCCGCTGTCGTTCACCAGCCGGCCGCTCACGGTGCCGCTGGTCGCCCGCGCCGGCAGATTTGCGCGCACGGCGGCGTTGGTGGCCACGATGGTGTTCGTGCCGCGCACGATGAACCCGGCCTGCAACGCGTCCGCGCTGTCCGCGCCGAAGGACCAGTTGGCCCCGAAGACGCCCAGCCAGAAATTGCCCCCGGCATCCGTCACGCTCGCCGCTTCGTAGCTGTGGGACGGCTCGTTGACGCCCTCGATCTTCACCCCGGCCACGAAACCAGCCCCGCCGTCACTGGCCGTCCCATAGATCAGCGCGTTCGCGCGGGGCGCGGTGAGCGTCACATTGACCACGTTCCCTGTCGTGGTGTTGATGATGGTGTCCTGATGCGGCCCCACATACCCGCCCAACGCCAGGCTCCAAGAAGTCACCTTCAGTTCCCATTCGCTGATGGTTGCGCTGAGCGTGAAGTCTCCGTTCGCATCCGTGAACGTCAGCGCAAAGAGATCATTCGTGGAGGAGCCTTCGATCCGCACGCCGCCCAGCCCGTTCCCCAGGTCATCCACCAACCGCCCTGTGATTGAGCGTGTCGCAGCGGTGAAGCCGAGGTTCAGGCCGTTGGTGGTGCCCCCGGTGGGGAACGAAATGGTTGCCGGATTCGAGAAGTCCGAGACAAAGCCCACCCCGCCGCTGCACCGCGTCGGGACCACCACATAAGTGCCCGGCGGGGCCGCCAGCGAATAGTTGCCCGCCGCATCCGTAAGCGTGCCGGTGAAGAGCCCGTTCTCGCGCCCGGGAATGACCAGCACCACGGTGCAGTAGCCGCCCCCCGGGACGGAACCCGTGATGTTGACCGGCTGCGCGGGCGTAAGGGGCGTGACTTGCAAGGGGGCCAGCACGTCTGAAAACTCGTTCCCCGGGCTCGACACCCGCCAGACGAACTGCCCGCTGAAGTGGTCCGGCTCATTGGTCTTGCGGTAAGGCACATTCACCGTCAACTGGCCGTTGGCCACGCCATCGTCATCGCCCGCCACGTTGCCGTTGCGCACGCCGCCGATGAGCGGCAACTGGCCGTCCGTCACCGTGAAGCGGCGCAGCAGCGGCTCCCCTGCGTCCACCAGTCCGTTGCCGTTGAAGTCCATGAACAGCTCTGCCCGGACCGTGGCCCCGCTCGTCACCCCGGTGATGGTCAGCGTCACGTTGCTACTATGGTCGCTGCGGATGCTGGTGGGTGAAACTCCCAAGGTGGCGGCGCGCGCTGCTGCCCCGGGCAGCAGCAGGGTGGCGAGGACGAGGAGGAGCAGAACGGGCGAGGTCGGTTTCATAGACTTGGTCGCGTGAGCGGGGCTTGGCTGATGGCCAAATGGTAGTTCCAGATTGGCTTCCTCCATAGCCCATTTTGCCATCTGCCGCAAGCCGGATAGACTCTGGCCTCGGAGATTTTCGGCCGGAGCTGGCGGCGGGCTGACAAATGTTGCTGATACCAGACTTTGCCGTCTTGAATGGGTCGAAGCCCGAGCCATTTGGATCCACGAAGCTGATTAGAATATGGCTCTGGATTACGGTGGCCTCCGCCGGTCTTTTCTCTGCGCAGCTTTGCGTCCTCTGCGTTGAAGCGGAATGCTCCATTTTCAACTGCATCGTTCCGGCTAATACCAATCCCCAATGATTATCGGTGGAATGGCCGAAGCGGACCGGGACGCACCCCTTCTCCCTTTCCATGAACCTCCCGGCGCACCCCCTTGCCCCGGCACGAATGGATACGGCCTCGCCGAACCGCTGGCGTGCTCGGGGCTCCCTCTCCTCCATGGAATGGAGGAGAGGGAGACCGAGGTGCGTCGTGCTTAGCCGGGACGATGCAGTCGGAGCGCCGGCTTGCAGCCGGCTTACCGTGCTGTGACGAACGATGGCTGCCGTTGGCGAAGGCGAAGCCGAGGCACTGAAGGGTGCGTCCAATCTCCTGCCCTGCGCAGGGCTTCTAAACTCCGTTTAGGCTAAGCCGGCTGGGAAGCCGGCGCTCCGTCAACTGCATCGTCCCGGCTTAGGCCAGCGATCGCGAACTCCCTGCCGGCCACTGGTCCCGGCACGATGGGTAGGTTCAAGGGCTGAAATCGCGGCTTCGGGCGGGCCGTGGGTTCTCACCCTTCCTCAGAGGAGGGGAGAGGGTTGGGGTGGCGGCCAGTGGTATTCTACCGATTGGCATTGGGAATTGGTGTAATTCTAATCTTCCGGCTCTTCGCTGTTCTCGGTGGAACAGGGAGGCGGGTCGGGAAATTCCAAACTCCAAATTCCAAGCTCCAAAGAAACTCCAAAGCCCAAATTCCAATGGTTCAGCGTGCCACGCCGCCAGTGCTTCCGCCCGGGTTCGGCCCTTGGCCCGAGGGCTGCCTCAGTGCCGGGCGACCCCTCCCTTTGAAGTTTGGAGTTTGGAGTTTCTTTGGAATTTGGAACTTGGGATTTGAAGCTTCTCCCACCCATTCCACTGAAAACAGCGGGGAACCAATCTTCCTGTCCCGGTCTGCCCAGCGCCAGGATCTCGGCTCTTGAGCCAGTGTTGGCAGGGCGCGGTGTCCTCACCGCGCCGCTGCGGTCCCGCGCATCCAGGTGCTCGGCGGCGGGCTGAGGACAGCCCGCCCTACCCGCCGCAGGTTCCCAGGGAGAGCGCGTTCAATCGCCTGCTGCGAGGATTCGCCCGGTGTATTCCCGCAATTGGTATCAGACCTTCACTTCCGTCCGTCCACGCAGCCACGCCACTGTCACCACGGACAGCGCGGAGATGAGGACGATGAGGCTGGCGAGGGCATTGATGTCCGGCGTGAGGCCGCGCTTCACCGAGGAATAGATCAGGATGGGCAGCGTGGTGGAGCCGGGACCGCTGGTGAAGAAGCTCACCACGAAATCATCCAGGCTCAACGTGAAGGCCAGCAGCCCGCCCGCGACAATCCCCGGCACCATCAAGGGCAGCGTCACATATCGGAACGTCAGCCACGGTCCCGCGCCGAGATCGGCCGCCGCCTCCTCCAGTTGCGGATCGCAGTCCGCCATGCGCGCCCGCACCACGATGGCGATGAACGGAATCTGGAAGGTGATGTGCGCCAGCGTCATGGTGGTCATGCCGAGTTCAAATCCTGCGAGCCATTTGCGCAGCACCGCGAAGAACAGCAGCAGCGCCACCGCCATGACAATGTCCGGGATGAACACCGGCACATGCAGCGCGTGATGGAAGAGCCGCTTGAAGGGAAACTCGTAACGGCTCATGCCGTAGCCCAGCACGGAGCCGAGCAGCACGGAGAAGAACGTGCTCGTGCAGGCGAGTTCGATGGTGTTGATGGCGGCGGCGATGGCCGGCGGGTTGTCCAGCAGCCGCAGATACCACTCCAGCGTGAAGCCCTGCCACTCCACGCCATAGCGCGCCGCATTGAAGGAATACACGATCACCACCGCCAGCGGCGCATAGAGGAAGACAAACACCATCAGCGCGGCCAGCGCCGTGAGCGGCGAGCGGCGTTTCATGGCCGGCCCCTCCCCGACGAAAAATCAACCCACAACCCCGAGCGCGCGACGCCTTCTCCCTCGTCCCTCAACGGGGAGAGGGACGGGGTGAGGGGTGCTTCGGCCCGTTGCTGCCACCCCGCCGATCGCGTCACGACTCCGAGCGCGCGACCTCTTCTTCCTCTCCCCTCAGCGGGGAGAGAACTCACGGCCCACCAATGACCGCGATTTCGGTCTCTGAACCAGCGTTGGTAGGGCGCGGTGTCCTCACCGCGCCGCCGAAGTATAGTGTCCTCCGGATGATCCACGGCGGAAGCTAGATCAGGATCAGAATTGCAGGCAGGAGCCGCTGCGGCTCGGGGCTTCCTGCTCGTAATCCTGATCCTAATCCTGCTCTGGGCTCCCGGTTCATGGGGAGGGGTAAACTGGTCGGTTGAAGTGACACCGCCGACGGTTTCCGACAACCTTCGTGGCCGTTTCAGAAATTGCCTCTGCGCACGATGCGGCCTGCATTTCATGGCAACGCCACCTCCCTCCGTCCCTTCGTCACCCGCGTGTGCAGCCACAGTCCGACGCACATCACCAGCAGCGCCACCACCGCAATCGCCGACCCAAACGGCCAGTCCCGGCTCACGCCAAACTGCTGCTGCACTGCGTTGCCCAGCAATGCCACCTTTGCGCCGCCCAGCAGGTCCGGGATGACGAACTGGCCCGTGGCCGGGAGCGCCACCAGCACGCAGCCCGCGATCATGCCCGGCCGGATCTGCGGCAGCACCGCGTGCCAGAACACCCGCACTGGCGAAGCGCCCAGATCCGCCGCCGCCTCGGTCAGCGTCCAGTCCAGTTTCTCCACGCTCGCGTAGAGCGGCAGCACCATGAAGGGCAGGTAGTCGCACACCATCGCCAGCATCACGGCGGACCAGCCAGGGTAGAGATTCGTGCCCGCCGGCAGCAGTCCCGCCGTGGTGAGCGTCTCCGCCAGCCAGCCCTCCGGGGCCAGCAGCAGTTGCCACGCGTAGGTGCGGATCAGCAGGTTCGTCCAGAAAGGAATCACCACCAGCGTCAGCGCCACGGTCTTCCACCGGCGCGTCAGCCCGGCAATGAAGAACGCGACCGGCAGCCCGACGAGCAGACAGAGCGTCGCCGTCACCAGCCCCACGCCGATGCTCCGCGCCAGGATCAGCGGCTGCACCGGGTCAAAGCCCAGCGCCCCGTTTCCCGCGAGCCGCGAATAGTTCTCCCAGGTGAAACGCCAGACGATTTCCCCCGCGTCACCCCGTTGCGCAAAGCTCAGCGCGATGACAAACCCCAGCGGAATCAGCAGAAAGACCGTCACCCACGCCAGCGCCGGGCCGCACAACCACAGCGCGCGGAACGTCTGCGCGCCCGGCGGCATCGGTTCGCCGAAGTGGACCGTGCGCCGCAGGCGCCGCCGCCGTTTGATCGTGGTGTTGCCGGTGGGTTCGGCCATTCAGCCCTCCAGCAGGAAGATGTTGCCCGGCGGCACGGAGACCTCCACCGAATCGCCCACGAAAATGCCCACCGCGCGCCGCCCGGTGTTCAGTTCCACCACCCGCAGCAGGCTGTTGCCCACCCGCACCTCCACCTGCGTCTCCGGCCCGTTGGAAATGACCGAAGTCACCTGGCCGAGGAAGCGGTTGTCGTTGGCCGAGCCGCCTTCCAGCGAGATGCGTTCAGGCCGGATGCCCAGGTTCAGCTTGCCCTGTTCTGCCAGGTCAATGGCGCTGGATGGCAGTTCCACATGCAGCCGGCCCAGCGGGGAATCCGCCTCCAGCAGCGTGCCCGTCCGCGAGACAAAGCTGCCGCCGAACCAGTTGCACGCGCCGATGAACTCCGCCACGTAGCGGGTCTTCGGATGCTCGTAAAGCTCCTCCGGCGTGCCCAGTTGCTCGATCCGGCCCGCGTTCATCAACGCCACGCGGTCGCTGATCGAGAGCGCCTCGTCCTGGTCGTGGGTGACGTGGATGAACGTGGTGCCCAGCCGTTGCTGAAGCTGCCGCAGTTCGACCTGCAGTTCCTTCCGCAGCTTGAGGTCCAGCGCGCCGAGCGGTTCATCCAGCACCAGCACCTCCGGCTCGTTCACCAGGGCGCGGGACAAGGCCACGCGTTGCTTCTGGCCGCCCGAGAGTTCGTTCGGGTGACGGCCGGCCAGCGGGGTGATGTGCGTCAGTTCCATCGCCGAGGCGGTGCGCCGGACAATGTCATGCGACGACAGCTTCTTCATCCGCAGGCCGAACGCGATGTTCTCCGCCACGCTCAAGTGCGGGAACAACGCATAGGACTGGAAGACCGTGTTGACCGGCCGCTTCCACGCCGGCAGCCGCAGCGCCTCCACGCCCCCGATCCGCAGCCCGCCGCTGTCCGGCAAATCCAGTCCCGCGATGATGCGGAGCAGGGTGGTCTTCCCGCAGCCCGAGGGACCGAGCAAGGACAGAAACTCCCCGCGCCGCACGTTCAAGGTGATTCCCGCCAGCGCCTCGATCTTGCCGAAGCGCCGCGTGAGATGCTGGCATTCGACCGCGAGGGCCGAGGGACCGGCAGGTTTGGCATCAGGCGTCTGCAATCGTTCCTTTGATAGAGGAAACCAGGCGGGATGACGAACCAAAATGTTACGGCCCGCGGCGCGCGGGCGTCCTCGCCCGCTTGGCGCGTGCGGCCACCGAAACGGTGCAACCGGCTTCTCCACCCCGGGGCGCGCCCGGCCTTCCTCGTGGGTTCGTTTGGTAAATTCCCCTTCCGTCTGAAATCTGAAATCTATCCATTGCGATACCTGCCACCGGTCCTCACCCCCTTCCTCAATTGGCTTCGTTTGGCAAAATCCCGCCCGCCCTCTGCGTCCGTCCCGCCTCTGCGGTGCCCATCCCATCTCGCCTGCCAGATGCGTGTTCATTCGTGTCCATTCGTGGTTTCAAAATGGCTTCGTTTGGCAAAAATGCCTCTCGGCGTCCCATCTTGTTCTTGCCCAAATCTTTGGGTGGCTTTGAAAGTTCTCCTTCTGCCATTTGGCTTCGTTTTGCAGCCTCTTCATTCGCGTCATCCGCGTGATTCGCGGGCTCTCCGTCCTTCTCCATTGGCTTCGTTTCGCAAACCACAGACTCCCGCCGCGCTTCGTGCCTATCCAATTCGGAATCAAGCGGTTGCCAGTCCGCAGATGCTCGCTGGCTGGCCATCCAATTGGCTTCGTTTCGCAGAATCCTGTCTCTCTGATCTGGCACTGGCCACGGGTGGTCGGCTTCGCCGTCGGAAATCTGAAATCTGCCATTCCCGCTCCCGCCCTTAATGGCTTCGTTTGGCAAAATCCCGACCACCCTCTGCGTCCGTCCCGCCTCTGCGGTGCCAATCCCATCTCGCCTCC
>CAZCBE010000161.1:0-3961 GCA_964496695.1 uncultured Klebsiella sp. | reverse complement strand
CTCTGCGTCCGTCCCGCCTCTGCGGTGCCAATCCCATCTCGCCTCCTGGATTCGTGTTCATTCGTGTCCATTCGTGGTTCCCCGCTTCTCTCGCCGACCCTGCCCCCACCTCCCTTATCCGCCAATGGCGCGGCGCAAATGAACTGCTCAGCCGTGGCGGCCTGTTGAGGTCTCACCCCCCCCATTCGTCCCCTGCGTCCCATTCTGGCAGCCCTCCGGCCTACGGCACCAACGGCAGCAGCACATGGTTCGTGGCGTGCCCGGTGTTCGCCAACGCCTGGGTGGTCTGCCTTGCCAGCCCCGCGCCCGTCAACTGCTGGACGCTGCCATCCGCAAGGGCGGCGTTGCCCACCAGCTTGTGCTGCTGCCGATCCCACTCCGGCGGCGGAATCATCGCACTTGATAGAAACAATCGGCCCTGCAAATTCATCGCATTGGTCACGAGGTTGCGGTCCAGCAGCAGGATGGCATTGGGCAGAGCCTCATCCGCCTCCAGCCCGATGCCAAAACCGACCGCCAGATTGCCTGCGGAAGGCAGTCCCATTGGCCCGCTGGTGAAATCCGACTTCTGGAAGTTCAGCCGCTCCCGGTCCGCCGGGCAGATCAGGATTTTGGCACTGCCGCACTCGTTGGACATCGCTTGAAAGTGGAGCCATGCCTCCGTCACCTCGCCAAACCCCAGCGAGTTGGTGGCAAGGAAAGGGAACTTGTCGTCGTGATCGTTGGCAAAGACCTTGAAGGCCAGCCCGGTGTTCTTGAGGTTGCCGACGCATTTGATGCGTGCGTTTCTGGCTTCCTGTCGGGCCAGCTTGGCCGCCCAAAGCGCACCCAGCACGAGCAGCAGTAGAATTACCCCCGCCAGTTCGATCCGCGTGAACGCGCGGTCAGTTCGCCGACAGGGCCTGAGTTTCATCCTGAAAAATAATCAAATCAGCCGCGAAAGGGCGCACCGAAGGCGACGGAACCGGCCCCAGCTTGGACCAGCGCCAGTCCACCTGTAATGCCAATTCCCCCATGACGATTGGCAGAATGGCTGACGACCTGCAACGCGCGTCGGCTCCCTCTCCCTTCCTCGGAGGAGGGGAGAGGGTTGGGGTGAGGGGTGCCGTTCGGCGGCAGGCTTCCGATTTGCATTGGGAATTGGTAAAGCATGACGCGGGAAGCAACCATTGATTTACGCCTTTTCATCCCTGTGTGTGCTTTGCGCCCGCTCGCGGCTAAACCAACGGTTTTGTCCAGCTTCACGGCAGCAACGGCAGCAGCAGCCGGTTCGTGGCGATCCCGGAACGGCCGATCTCGCCGGCCAAAGCGGAAGACGTAACCTGCTGCACGCTGCCGTCGGCCAAGGCAATGTTCCCCGCGCCATCGTGCTGGTTGGTCGTCCACGCGGCGGACGTTCGGTTCGTCGTGGCCAGGAACAGCCGCCCGTCCAGGTTGAAGCGGTTGGTGGCCAGGTGCCGGTCCCCCGACAGAATAGTGTTCGGCAGCGTCTCATCCGCATCCAGCGAGGCAATCATGCTGACGGCCCGGTTGCTTTTGCTGGAGAGACTTGTCGCGCTGGCCATCGGCCCTGCCAGAAAATCCGCAGTCATGTCGTTCAACCGCTCCCGGTCCGACGGGCACATCAGAATCTTGGCGCTGCCCAGCTCGTTCGACATGGCCTGAAAGTGCAGCCAGGCCTGCGTCACATTGCCGAACGCCAGCGAGTTCGTGACCAGAAACGGAAACTTGTCGTCGTTGTCATTGGCGAACACCTTGTAGGCGAGGCTGACCTGTTTGAGTTTGTTCGCGCACTTGATGCGGGCACCGCCGTGATGCCGCTTTGGAGTGAGCGCGAACAAATACATCGCCCCCACCGCCAGAAACAGCAGCAGCACAACCACCACCGCGAGTTCCGTCGCCGTGAAGGCGCGCGTAGGACGGGAAGCGGGCAGGAGTTTCATGGCGGTGTAAGGTTAGGTCTTCACGGCAGCAGCGGCAGCAGCAGTCGGTTGGTCGCAATGCCCTGCTGGCGGACCTGGGCGGCCAGACCAGCGGCGGTCAACTGCTGCACGCTCCCGTCCGCGAGCGAGGCGTTCCCACAGAGCTTGTGCATCTGCCGGTCCCAGGTCGGCGGGGGCGAGTTCGAGCCCGCGAGGAAGACGCTTCCTTGCAGGTTCCACGCATTGGTCACGAGGTTGCGGTCAATCAGCAGGATCGTCTCGGGCAAATTCTCATCGGCATCCAGACTGCCGCCATAGCTGACAGCGGCGTTGCCGGCGGAGCCGAGGCCGGTTGGGCCAGCGGTGAATTCGCGCCTGATGTTGGGCAGCCGTTCGCGGTCCGACGGACAGATCAGAATCCGTGCGCTGCCCAGCTCGTTCGACATGGCCTGGAAATGGTGCCACATCTGCGTCGTGTTCCCGAAGGCCAGCGACTTGGTGACGCGAAACGGGAACTTGTCGTCATTGTCGTTCGCAAAGATTCTGTAGCCGAGCGACATGCTCTTGAGCATGTTGGCGCACTTGAGGCGCGCCGCGCCTTCCCGCTGGGCCCGGTTCGCCGTGAGCCACATCAGCGTCACCACCGACAGGACCATCAGCAGGACCACCACAAACATGGCCTCGATGGAAGTGAGCGCGCGCCTGCCTTGGACTGTGGACCCCAATTTCATCCTGTGTGAAACCCCATTAGAGCATTACCAGTGCCGCCTGCTGAATCCGGCCTTTCCTGTAGGACTGTTCTCGCGGCGCGCATCATTTCCACGCCTCCCGCGCGAAGCCCACGCTCCCGGCGCGCGGCGTTCACGCCGCTTCATCGTCCGAGCGCTGGTCATCGAACGCATGGCCTGTGATACCTATTCCCAATGACTATCGGTGGAATGGCCAGTGAGGGCCACGCGACGCACATCTTCTCCCTCTCCCTTCCTCGGAGGAGGGGAGAGGCTTGAGGGTGAGGGGTGCCGTCTGGCGACACGCTGCCGATTTGCATTGAGAATACGTATCATCCATCGGACGCAGCCTCCCTATTCCGCGTATTCCGTGGTTTCAATCGTTTCCCCGATGATTTTCTTGCCCTCGCCACCCCTGCCACGACTTAATCTCCTCCCACATGAAATTCGGCATCTGCAACGAAATCTTCCAGGGCTGGAAAATTGACGACACCTTCGCCTACGCCGCCAAGGCAGGCTACGACGCCGTCGAGATCGCCCCCTTCACCCTGGCCAACTACGTCACCGAAATCTCCGCCACCGAGCGCGGCCGCATCCGCGAGTCCGCCGCCCGCGCGGGCATCGCCATCTCCGGCATCCACTGGGTGCTCGTGAAGGCCGAGGGCATGTATCTCACCAGCCCGGACGCCGCCGTGCGCACCAAGACCGCGCGCTACTTCTGCGACCTCGTGGACTGCTGTGCGGACTTCGGCGGCAAGATCATCGTGGTCGGCTCACCCAAGCAGCGGAACGTCATGACCGGCGTCACCTTCGACGAGGCCTGGACCTGGGCCACGGACGTCTTCCGCGACGCCGTGAAGCGCGCCGAGGACCGCGGCGTGACCATCTGCTTCGAGCCGCTCGCGCCGGTGGAGACCAACTTCGTGAACACCGCCGCCGACGGCATCAAGTTCACCAAGCAGCTCAATTCACCGAACTTCAAGGTCATCCTCGACGTGAAGGCGATGTCTTCCGAGGCCAAGCCCATCCCGCAGATCATCCGCGAGAGCAAGGGCGACTTCGCCTACTTCCATGCCAACGATGTGAACATGAAGGGCCCCGGCTTCGGCGACGTGGATTTCAAGCCCATCGCCGCCGCGCTCAAGGAAGTGGGCTACGACGGCTACGTGTCGGTCGAAGTCTTCGACTTCACGGAAGGCCCCGAAGTCATCGCGACCAGGAGCATCGAGTATCTCAAGCGCACCTTCGCCTGAAACGACCGCACTCCGCAGGTCCCCTCTCCCCCATCGGGGGAGAGGGTTAGGGTGAGGG
>CAZCBE010000160.1:0-13393 GCA_964496695.1 uncultured Klebsiella sp. | reverse complement strand
GCCCCCACCTGACATCGCCCGCATGTAAGCGAACGCAATGCCAAGGCAGCCGAGCAGCACGCAGCCCATGATGAGCCGCTTCACGATTGGTTTCGTCACCTTCAATACTTCACTTCGCACTCCAGCTCCACCAGCCCGCGGAAGTGGGCGGCGTAGGGGGCGAGTTCGCCCTCCTTCGTCGCGGCGCTCACGGTCAGCGAGGCGAGGTCGTGGTAGTCGCTGTAATACTCCGAGCAGTTCACGAAGAGGCCCACGCGGTAGTCGCCCTCGACGAGCGGGAAGTGCTTGATGCGGCCGGTGCAGCGGAACGGCTGGTCCGGCGCGACGGTGAACTGGCCGGTGGGCCTGCGCAGGTCGAGGATGGCCACGCGCTGACCATAAACGCTGTAGATCAGGATGGCGCAGTCAATGAGCTGCGTGCGCTGCCTCGCGCCCAGTTCCAGCGTGAACTCCAGCGGCTGCCCGCTGACGATGGGGTTCGGCGTGAACTCCAGTTGCCGGCACTCGATGATCTTCCCCAGCGGCACGGCGATGTCGGTGCGCGGCTTCTTGATCTCGCCGAGGTAGGCGTTGATCTGCGTGTCGGGGTCGCCATCGCCGATGAGCTTGCCGCCGCCCATGTGGATGATGCGCCCGCAGAGCGCCTGCACGGCGGCCATGTTGTGGCTGACGAAGAGGACGGTGCGCCCGCGGTTCTTGGCCACGTCCTGCATCTTGCCGAGGCACTTGTTCTGGAACGCGGCGTCGCCGACGGCGAGCACCTCGTCCACCACGAGAATCTCCGGCTCCAAATGCGCGGCGACGGCGAAGGCCAGGCGCACATACATGCCGGAGGAATAGCGCTTCACCGGCGTGTCGAGGAACTTGCCGACCTCGGCAAACTCGACAATCTCATCGAACTTCGCGCGCACCTCGGCCTGCGTCATGCCGAGGACAACGCCGTTGAGGAAGATGTTCTCGCGGCCCGTGAGTTCCTGATGGAAGCCGGTGCCGACTTCGAGCAACGAAGCGAGGCGGCCGCGCAGGTAGATCTCGCCTTCAGTCGGCTCGGTGATCTGGCTGAGGACCTTGAGCAACGTGGACTTGCCCGCACCGTTGCGCCCGATGACACCGATGACCTCGCCGGGCTGGACATCGAAGGAGACGTCGCGCAGCGCCCAGAAGGACTCGGTGGTGTCCGCCTGCTCCTTGCCAAGGTTCTTCACCCAGTGCGTGAGCTGGTCGCGCAAGGTGTCCTGGGTCTTGGCCGCGCCGAGCCGATACTGCTTGGAGATGCCGCGGACGCTGATGATGGGCTTGGGCATGCGTTAAAGGGAAACCACGAATGGACACGAATAAACACGAATGGGAGCGGGACTGGACCGGCCGCTGCGTGTCGCGTGTTGCGTGTTGCGTGAATTGCTCCGAACGCGTTCGGCCTTGAACACGCAACACGCAATACGCAGCACGCCCGCGGTATCGCGAAGGCCGCCGCTCTCTGCTTCGTGTCGCTTCGTGTCCATTCGTGGTCAAATCACATCCGCAAACGTCTTCTCCGCGCGGCGGAAGTAGAGCGCACCGCTGACGAGCAGCACGGCGATCACGCCGATGCTGATCCAGAAGCCCGGCCAGAAGGGCTCGAAGGCCGCGCCCAGCACGCCCCAGCGGAAGCCGTCAATCACGCCGACCATCGGGTTCAGGCTGAAGAGAAAGAACACGGTGTCGCCGAACTTCTCGCGCACCATGCTGGACGGGAAGGCCACCGGGCTGGCGTAGAGGCCCATCTGCACGATGAAGGGCACGATGTATTTCACGTCGCGATACTTCACGTTGAGCGCCGAGAGCCACAGGCCGATGGCGAACGCGGCGGCGAAGGCCACGAAGAAGAACACCGGCAGCAGGAGCAGGTTCAGGTGCCAGCTCACG
Organism: uncultured Klebsiella sp.; assembly: GCA_964496695.1. GTDB lineage: Bacteria > Verrucomicrobiota > Verrucomicrobiia > Limisphaerales > SXTU01 > SXTU01. The sequence goes on along the minus strand of CAZCBE010000160.1, from coordinate 11,488 downwards.
CCCGCCCAGAGCATCACGCCGAAGAGGATCACGAGGCCGATGGCGAAGTCCACCGCGCCACTGATGACCGCGCTGGCCGGGATGATGAGGCGCGGGAAGTAGATCTTGGAGATCATGTTCGACGAGCCGACCAGCGAGTTGCTGCTCTCCGCCATCGCGTTGGCGAAGAACTGCCAGGGGAGCAGCCCGGCGAGCGTGAGCACCGCGTAGGTCTCGAAGTTCATGCCCTTGCGCTCGGAGAAGCCAGCGAGCTTTCCGAAGACGATGGTGAACACGACCATGGTGAGGAACGGCTTGAGCACCGCCCACGCGACGCCGAGCACGGCCTGCTTGTAGCGCACGAGGATGTCCCGCCAGGCGAGGAACCAGAACAGCTCGCGGTAGCGCCACAGCTCGTCGAAGTCCACGGCCACGAGGCCCTTCTTCGGGCGGATGACACGCTCGTAGTCGGCGAGTTCGTTCAGGTGCGGTTCAGAGGCGGCCATGCGGGGGAGAGCCTGAACGATGCGGAGGGAGATTCAAGTCTGGTGGCGGCAAGCTTTTGCCGAGGGCTCGTCGCTCGGCTCAGGGCTGAGACCCGTCCGGTGACAGCAAATCCGGGGTGGAGCGAACGAGCGGGTGAAGCCCCGGGTTTGCATTCGCAATAGGGGTGGGGTGGAAAGCCGGCTCCTCGCTGTTTTCGGTGGAAGAGGGAGGCGGGCCGGGAAATTCCAAGCTCCAAGTCCCAAGCGCCAAAGAATTTCCAAAGCCCAAATTCCAATCGTTTGGCGTGCCGTCGCCAGCGTCTCCGCCCTGGTTCCGCCCCAAAGGCTGGTTCGGTCCGCCTGGCCTGGCCAGTGCCGCCGCCCTTGAAATTTGGAGTTTGGAGCTGCTTTGGAATTGGGAACTTGGGAGTTGGAGCTTCTCCCACCCATGCCACTGAAAACAGCGGAGAACCTGCAAGCCCGTGACCACCGGACGCAGCTTGACCCTGCCCCGAAAGCCCCCGGAGCGCGGGTCTGTGACCCGCAGCAACGCCCGATTGGCCGTCCCCGCTGGCCGACACGAAGCGCCATGGACAAGGGCGGGCCGCTGCGGGCCGCAGACCCGCGCTCCGGGGGCAGTGTCCAGATACGCCCGTGACCACCGGCGGCACCGCAGGCGTTACGCGCTTACAGCGCTGCCGCCATATATCTGGCCGCCGACCCGGGGCTTCACCCGGGGTGTCATCGGACGGGCTTTGAGCCCTGCCGATGCCGGGCGGCCGGGGGACTGCCAGAGGGTTGCGCGCGTGGGAGCGGTTGAATGCCCCGCGCGGGGAAGAATGCGCTCAGGTGAAAAACACCTTCTCCGCAGTGCGGCGAAGCATCCAGTCCTTGTCCGTGTCGGTGAGGAAATCGAGGCGGTCACGGAGGAGGGCGAGGGCGTCGGCGTAGGTATGGCCACGCTGGATCTGATAGGGACAGTCGCTGGCCCACATGAGGCGTTGCGGGCCGAACGTATCGCGGAGGCGGCGGATCATCGGGCCGAAGTCGAGATAGGGGGCGCGCTTCTGGCCGAAGGCATAGAAGGCGGAGGCCTTGACATGGACGTGCGGGTGTTTCGCCAGTGCGCAAAGGGCGGCGATGTCCGCTTCGGGGAACTGGCCGCTCACGCCGATGCGGGCGAAGTGGTCGAGCACCACGCGGGTGCGGGGGTAGCGGGCGCACATCTGGGCGAGGCCCGGGAGGGCGTTCGGGCCGACGAGGGGGCACAGGGCGAGGCCATCGTCGCCGGCGCACTTCCACATTTCGGCCATGCCGGGGGAGCCAAGCCAGGCGTCCACGGTCTGGGAGCCGGGGTTGATGCGGAAGCCGCGCACACCTTGGCGCGCGAGGTCGCGCATGGCGTCCTGCGGACGGGCAACGGTGACGTCCACGATGCCCACGCCAGCGAAGACGCCGGGGTAGCGGCGCATGGCGTCGAGCAGGTAGCGGTTGTCATAGCGGTAGAAGCTCATCTGGATGAGCACGACGCGGGTGACGCCGTGGGGCCGGACGAGGGCGAGGCATTCCTCCGCGGTGAAACTGGGCGGCTGCATTGCGGCGGGCTGGTAGCCGGAAGCGAGCGGCCAGGCGGTGGTGTCGGGCGTCCAGATATGAATGTGGGCGTCTATGGAGCCCTGCTTGAGGGAGGCGTCAGGCGTGGGGGTGGCGCAGCCGACCAGGGCGCTGGCGGTCGCGGCGGTGGTGGCTTGGAGGAAATCGCGGCGCGAAGGGGTGGCGGGGTGCATGGCGGTTGGGGGGAGGCTGGAGGCGGCGGTTAGGTGTGTCAACGCGGCGAGCAGGATTAGGATCCAGATCAGGAGCAGTAGGACACGCGGACTTGCGCCTTCCTGCTCGTAATCCTGCTCCTGATCCTGCTCCGCCCTCCCTCTCCCCGCACTTTTCCCCTTTCCCCATTCCTCGCCAGCGGGCATAACGCGCCGCCATGCATTCGTTTCGCTATGTCGGGAAAGAGCTGAGTTGTGAAGGCGTCACCATCGCGTCGCTCGTGAAACAGCACGGGACGCCGCTCTACGTCTATTCGCAGGCCACGCTGGACGACCACTTCGGCAAGCTCCACGCCGCGCTCGCGCCGGTGGACCACCTCATCTGCTACGCGATGAAGGCCAACTCGAACCAGGCCGTCATGCGCGTGCTCGCGAACGCGGGCGGCGGCTTCGACACCGTGAGCGAGGGCGAGCTGCGCCGCGTCATTGCCGCCGGCGGCGACCCCGCCAAGTGCGTCTTCGCGGGCGTGGGCAAGACCGAGGGGGAGATCGAGTTCGCGCTCAACGCGGGCATCTACTGCTTCAACTGCGAGTCCGAGCCGGAGTTGCAGCGCATCAACAAGGTGGCCGCGCGGCTCAAGAAGATCGCCCCCGTGGCCGTGCGCGTGAACCCGAACGTGGACGCCGGCACGCACGCCAAGATCACCACCGGCACCTACGAGAACAAGTTCGGCATCGCCTTCGAGGAGGTCGAGGGCGTCTATGCCCGCGCCGCCAAGCTCAAGAACCTCCGCCTGCGCGGCATCCAGACGCACATCGGCTCGCAGCTCACGAACGTAAAACCCTTCGAGCTGGCGGTGAAGAAGCTCCTGCCCCTCGTCAACAAGCTGAAGGACAAATACAACTTCGAGTTCTTCAGCATCGGCGGCGGGCTGGGCATCATCTACAACCCCGCCCTGGCCAGCAGCGACGCCAAGTGGTGGCAGTCCGCCGCCGCGAAGGACATCCTCACGCCCGCCACCTATGCCGCGCGCGTGGTGCCGCTGCTCAAGCCCCTGGGCCTGCGCATCCTCATCGAGCCGGGCCGCTTCATCGTCGGCAACGCTGGCATCCTCGTCACGCGCGTCGAGTATGTGAAGAAGACCGGCAGGAAGAACTTCGTCATCGTGGACGCCGCGATGAACGATCTCATCCGCCCCGCCTTCTACGACAGCTACCACGAGATCGTCCCGCTCACGAAGAAGGGCGGCGCGACCGTGAGTTCCGATGTCGTCGGCCCGATCTGCGAGAGCGGTGACTACTTCTGCAAGGACCGCCCGCTGCCGAAGGTCGGCGAAGGCGACTGCCTCGCGCTCCTGAGCGCCGGCGCCTACGGGTCCGTGATGGGCTCGAACTACAACACCCGCTCCCTGCCCACCGAAGTGCTGGTCAACGGGAAGAAGTCCGCCGCCGTCCGCACGCGCCAGCCCGTCGAGTCCATCTGGGCGAACGAGAGCGTGGCGGAGTGGTTGAAGTAGGCGTGAAGGGGACACTCCTGTCCCCTTTGCTCTGTGGTTGCGCCGAATGGGGGACAGGAGTGTCCCCCTCACGGCAGGCGACAAGTCGCCTGCGGAAAGCGGTGACAAGTCACCGCACTCCATAATGCGCTTGGGTGGCCGGACGCGTCTTGGACTGCGCCGGCAGAGCGCAGCGGCGACGGCGCTTGGGCATCCCGCAGAGCGGAACGTGTGACCGCACACGGCGGATGGCAACCGCTCCGCAGGGCGGGAAAGCGGTGTCGCGCTCCGCTTGCCACCGCAGTCCAAGACGCGCGCCGGAGGCTGGACAACCGTTTGGGTTCGGAACAGGGTGCGGAAATCGGAAGGGATTAACTGTGGCTATATTTTGCGGCCAAGCTGCTATGAAACCGCTGGCGTTCCTCGTGCTCGTGTTGAGTCTTGTCCAAGTGGCTTCCGCACGATCGGTGCGCCACCCAACGGTTTCTGAATTATTCGAGCTCGCCCCGCTGGCCGTCACGGGCGAGGTGCTCAAGATCGAGCCGGCCGGGATTGAAACGCCGCTAAGCTACCCAACCCTCGACGGGATGGTATTCCAATGGCTCCGCGTCACATGCAAGATCGGCTCGGTCCTCAAAGGCAAATATTCCGCTGAAAAAATCAGCGTCGCCATGCTTGCGGTGCGAAAGTCAGGACCCCACGGGATGTTTAACGGACCGCTCATGCTCGAGCCGAAAGTGGGAAACCTGTATGTAATGTTTCTGGCTCCTTCCTCCACGCCCGGCCTGCACGCCTCCCTGCTGGCCCCCTACGACGAAAGCAATGCCATCTTCATCCTGGATCGGAAGGACCGAGAATACGACGCCACTGGCGGCTACATGAGCCCTGACTACCGGAAACAGTGGCAGGAGAAGAAGGATCTCGTCTGGTCGCTGACCTCGTGGTTGGGCGGGCTATCCAAGTCCGGAGCAGACGACGTAATCAAACGATACAAGGCCCAGATTGCGAAGCCGGGCAAACCCATTACCATCCAACTCGAATGGGAGAAGCACACCGGGCCGGGTGGGTGGAGCTGGGATGTGCCAAAGGGTGCGCCAGCAACAGCCCCGAAAGGAAAGTAAGCGGGACGCTTCGCTGGACGACGGTAACTCCCCCCGCCTCCCGCGCGTCTGTAGCCCCATTGCAACGTCCCTTGATTCCGGCATACTGCCCGCACCTTCAGCCATGAACACACTTCGTTCTGCCATGTCCATGCTCGCGCGGGTTGCCGCGCTCCGGTGGTTTCATCAGTGGCTCCCATTCCTCGCTGAACCCGTGCCGGCGGCTTGCAGCCGCCGTTTGGGGGGTGCCCTATTTTGGTGGTGCTGGCCCCCCGGGCGGGGGGCTCCTCGCGGCGGGCACGGCGTTGTCGTGCTCGCGCTGGTTCTCGCTGCCACGACGCTTCCCGCCGCCCCTGCCGATGAGGCCCAGCAAATCCTCCAGGCCTCCGGCGTGAAGGGCGGCCTAGTGGTCCAGCTCGGGCTGGGCGATGCGGCGTTCACCAGCGCACTGCGGGCGAATACCAGCTACCAGGTGGTCGCGCTGGATGCGGACGCCAAGAAGGTTGCCGCGGCGCGCGAGGCGATTTTTGAGGCGGGCAAGTATGGGCCGGTGAGCGTGGAGCAGTTCACGGGCGCGCAACTGCCGTTCATTGACAATCTCGTGAACCTCATCGTCGCCGAGAACCTCGGCAGCGTGCCGCAGGTGGAGGCGCTCCGCGCGCTGGTGCCCAACGGCGTGCTGCTCACCAAGGTCAACGGCCAGTGGCAGAAGACCGTGAAGCCCAAGGACGCGAACCTCGACGAGTGGACGCACTACTTCTACGACGCGAAGGGCAACGCCACCTCGAAGGACAAGGTGGTCGCGCCGCCGGAGCGGCTCCAGTGGGTCGGCTCGCCGCGCTGGTCGCGCCACCACGACCGCATGAGCAGCCTCAGCGCGCAGGTGTCCTCCGGCGGCCGGCTCTTCTACATCATGGACGAAGGCTCGCGCATCTCGATCCTGCTGCCGGCCAAGTGGCACTTGATCGCGCGCGACGCCTTCAACGGCACGGTGCTCTGGAAGCAGCCCATCGCGTCGTGGAACACGCACCTCTGGCCGCTCAAGTCCGGGCCCACGCAGCTCACGCGCCGGCTGGTCGGTGACGGGGACCGCGTGTTTGTCACGCTGGGCATCGAGGCACCGATCAGTTGCCTCGACGGCGCGACGGGCCAGACCCTGTTCAACTGCGAGGGCTCGCGGGGCGCGGAGGAATTTGTGCAGGCCAACGGCGTGGTTTACGCGCTTATCAATCCGCGTCCGTGGGTGCTGGAGGAATTCGCCGTGAAGCAGCAGAGCGACCAGGGCCGCGTGGTGAACGAATACAACTGGGACCAGAAGCCGCGCGACCTCGCGGCCTTCGACGCGAAGACCGGCAAGCTGCTCTGGCGCAAGCCCGACCAAAAGATCGCGCCCATCACGCTGGCCTGCGACGGCGAGCGGCTGGTGTATCACAATGGCGACTCCATCGTATGCCTCGATCCCACGAGCGGCACGCAGCGCTGGGCGAGCGAGAAGGCCACGAAGCGTTCGCTCTTCGAGTTCAACTACGCGCCGCGCGTGGTGCTCTCCGGCAAGACGATCCTCTACGCGGGTGGCGACGGCGCGCAGCGCGGCGTGGACGCCGAGACGGGCAAGGTGCTCTGGCAGGACACGCACGAAAAGTCCGGCTACCGCTCGCCGGAGGATTTGATCGTCGCGGGCGGCCTGGTGTGGAACGCGGGCACGCTGCAGGGCAACCAGAAGGGCGAGTTTAAGGGCCGTGACCTGCGCACCGGCGAGGTGAAGAAGCAGTTCTCGCCCGACGTGCCGGACGGCACCTATTGGTTCCACCACCGCTGTTACATCGCGAAGGCGACGGAGAAGTATCTGATCCCTTCGCGCACGGGTGTGGAGTATGTGGACCACGAGAAGCAGCACTGGGACCTCAACCACTGGGTGCGCGGCGCGTGCCTCTACGGGGTGATGCCGTGCAACGGCCTCACCTACGCCGGCCCGCACAATTGCGCCTGCTACCCCGAGGCGAAGCTCGATGGTCTCAACGCGATGGCCGGGGGCGCGGGCACGCCGCACCCCATCCGTGCCGAGGCCACGCGCCTCGTGAAAGGCCCGGCCTACAACGCTCCCCTCGAAGCCGACGCCGACGCGAAGGACTGGCCCACTTACCGGCACGACAACAAGCGCTCCGGTTACAGCGATCAGGCGTTGTCCGAAGACTTGTCCAAGGCCTGGGAACACAAGCTCGGCGGCCCGCTCTCCACGCTGACCATTGCGGGCGGCAAGGTGTTCGTGGCACAGATTGACGCGCACACGGTCCATGCGCTGAACCACGCGACCGGACGACAGATATGGCACTTCATCGCGGGCGGGCGGGTGGATTCACCGCCGAGCTATTGGAAGGGCCGCGTTTACTTCGGCGGCAAGGACGGCGTGGTTTACTGCCTGCGCGCAAGCGATGGGGCGCTGGTCTGGCAATATCATGCCGCGCCGGGCGACCGTCGTCACGCCGCGCACGAACAGATGGAGAGCGTCTGGCCGGTGCATGGCAGCGTGCTCGTGGAGAATGGCCAGGTGAGCCTCGTCGCTGGCCGCAGCGTGTTCCTCGACAACGGGCTCCGCTACGTGAAGCTGAACGCCACGACGGGCGCGCTGGTCGCGGAGCAGACCTACAACCACATTGACCCCGAGACCGGCGGTGACTTCAACAACCGCCACAAGACGCTGCAGATGCCCGTGGGCTTGAACGACATTCTCAGCAGCGACGGCAAGTGGACTTATCTCCGCACGCAGAAGATCGGTGCCGACGGCAAGCGCGTGGACATCGGGCCGGTGAGCAACAACGCCATCGAGCAGGGGGCGGCGCAGAAGGGCGAGGGCGCGCATCTCTTCGCGCCGATGGGCTTCCTCGACGACTCGTGGTTCCACCGCAGCTACTGGGTCTATGGCAAGAGCTTTGCCGGCGGGCACAACGGCTATTATCAGGCCGGCAAATACACGCCCTCCGGCCGCATCCTCGTGCATGATGACAAGAACGTGTATTCCTACGGTCGCGAGGCGCAGTATTTCAAGTGGACCACCACGATGGAGCATCAGCTCATGCGCCAGCCCAAGGACGCGCCGAACGTGACGGTGGACCCGAGCCTCGCCACGAAGGCCGGCAAGCAGGCCGCGAAGAACGCGCCCGCCGCCACCACCACCGGCGTGCAGGCGCTGGTCGTCTCCTATGCGCAGACGGACAAGATCAACCTCGCGGGCAAGCCCTTCACGCTGGAGATCTGGGCGTTGCCCGATGGCAAGGATGGCGTGCTCATCAGCCACGGCGGGCCGCTGAACGGTGCGGGCCTGATTCTCGTCGAGGGCAAGCCGGCGTTTGTGGTCAACAGCGGCGGCACCCGCGCCCGCGCCACGGCGGCCGTGCCGTTGCTGGAAGGCTGGCACCATCTGGTCGGCGTGCTGGAGGCGGACAAGACGATGAAGCTCTACGCGGACGGCCAGATCGTTGCGCAGGCGAAGTCCGAGTTCGTCGCCACGCAGCCCAAGCAGCCGCTGCGCCTCGGCGGCGATGGCAACAACAACCTTGCAGGCGAGACGCTCACCGCCGCCTACACCGGCATGATGGACCAGTTCGCCATCTACTTGCGCGCCCTCTCGGGCACGGAAGTGCAGGCGCGCCTTGCCGACCCGACGGTGAAAACGGACAAGACGATTGTGCTCTTCTCCTCGTTCGACAAGGGCGACGCGCGTGACGAGGCTGGCGCGAACCACGGGATTTCCGGGCCGGGCATCGAGACCGGCAAAGGCCGCAGTGGAGCCGCGCTGTGGTTCCGTCGTGCGCCGGGAGCGGCTCCGGTTGCGCCGGTGGTCGCCGCCGGCAAGGGCAAGGCTGCCAAGCAGGCCGCGAAAGCCGCCGCCACGACGCCTCCCCCCGCGAACCCGGCCAACCCCGCCCAGCCCGCCACGGTGCCGGCGGCGGCACAGAAGGGCACGTTCGTGCAGAACGACTGGCAGCGTTACGTGCCCATCATCACGCGCGCGATGACCATGGCGGGCAAGACGCTCTTCGTGAGCGGCGCGGAGGATCTGGTGGATGAGGAGTATGCGTTCGAGCGCCTCGCCGCGAAGGACAAGAGCATCCTCCAGCAGCTCCAGGAGCAGGACGACGCCCTCGAAGGCAAACGCGGCGCGATGCTCTGGTCCGTGTCCGTCGAGGACGGCAAGCAAGGTGCCGGCCTGAACCTCGCCAGCCCGCCCGTCTGGGACGGGATGGTCGTGGCGCAAGGGCGGCTGTATGTGTCTAGTTTGGACGGGGTGGTGCGGTGTTTTGGGAAGGGGAAGTGAGCGCATCTAGTTCAGTCCATGTGCGTGGACCATTCACACGAAGCCGCGAACACTGCGCCCCTGTCGCGTAGCGACCCAACAACAGTAGCCGTGGGTGGAGCGAGCCACGCGAGCGCAACCCACGGTTACGGTTCAAAACGTCGCTTGCCGCGTAGCGGCAAGACTCCGATGAGGACGAACACACCACCAGCCGTCCAAAACCCGGCCTGACCACGCGGATCGAAACTCATCACCAGCCCGGCCCATGTCGAACACCTACACGCAAATCCTCTACCACATTGTCTTCTCCACGAAGCATCGGGAACGCGTCCTCACCGCCGGTCAACGCGAACCGCTCTTCCGCTACATCTGGGGCATCAACCAGAACCTCGACTGCCACCTTTATCGCATCAATGGTGTCGAAGACCACATCCACATCCTGACCTCGCTGCACCCGGCACTCTCTCTGGCCGACTACGTCAAGGAAGTCAAAACGGGCAGCAGCAAATGGATCAAGGCTGAACGCGTGTTCGCCGGCTTCACCGGCTGGCAGGACGGATATGGGGCGTTCACCCTGTCGGTGAACGAGAAGGAGGCCGTGATGGAATACATCAAGCGACAGGAGGAGCATCATCGGACGGTGTCCTTTCTGGAAGAATACCGGCAGTTGATGGAGCGGGCTGGGGTGAAATACGATGAACGCTACCTGTGATTGGGCTGGGGATGTCGCGCCGCTACGCGGCGCGGGGTCTAGGGCGCGGGCGTTCCGTGGGTTGCGCTCGCGTGGCTCGCTCCACCCACGGCTATTGTTGTCCTGCCGCTACGCGGCTGGCATTGTGATTGCCGGACGCCGACTGGCTGCCGGGTGCCGACTGCCATTTCTGAAACCGAACCGATTCGATGCATTTCCAATCCCGTTCACTGTCTCTCGCTTTCATCCGTGTGCATCCGCGTCCATTCGTGGCTAAACTCTTCCCCATGACCTTGCTCCGCCTCGCCTTCGTCCTCGCGCTCACGGCCCTTTCCGCGCGTGCTGCGGACAACTGGTTCCTCGCCGTCGGGCATGGCGGGCACCGGATGCTCTCGCGGGACGGACTCAAGTGGGAGTTGCATCAGGAATGGGGCAAGCCGGGGCATGACCAGAACGACTTGAACCTGTGCGTGAACTTCAAGGGCATGTTCCTCGCGGCCGGGGGTTACTTCAGCGGGCGGGTCACGGCCACGCGCGACGGACGCACCTGGTCCGAGGGCGTCATCCCGGGCAGCTCGCCGATCTTCGGTCTGGAGATTTTTGGCGACACGCTTTACGCGGTGGACTTGCGCGGCAAAGTCTTCAAGACCACGGATGCGGAAAAGTGGCAGCTCGTGGCCACGCCCAAGATGCCCACGCCGACGCACTGGATTCGCGCCTCCGCGCAAGGCAATGGGCTGATCGTCAGTTCGGGCGACTTCGGCCCGGTCACCGCTTTCAAGCCGGCGACTGGCGAAGTCACCGTCACGCAGATGGCCGGGCAGGTGGACAAACAGGCCGGCCTGCGCCGCGTGGCGTTCGGCAACGGCGTGTTCGTCATCGGCGGGCAGAACGGGCTGCTCGCCGTGACGAAGGACGGGGTGAACTTCCAGAACAACGCGACGAACGCCGCGCGCGCGGACATCCAGTGCGTCGTGTGGACCGGCAAGGAGTTCCTCGCCACGACGCAGAAGGAGGCCTTCCGCTCGACCAACGGCCTCGACTGGCAGCAGGTCGCCAGCCCTGTCCCGCGTCAAATCCGGCTGGTGAACAACTGGCTGTATGGTTACGGCTGGCCGCCCAGCAAGATCTCGCGCAGCACCGACGGCGTGAAGTGGGAGCCGGTCCCGAACGAGAAGGAGTGGCAGGCGAAGTCCTATGCCTATGGTCCCCTCGCCGGGGGCGAGCCGCCGAAGCTGCCGCCCGGACCAAAACCCAAACCGGTGGAGGCGAAATGACCAAGGTCCAAGGCCCAATGACCAAAGAATTCCCAATGCCCAATGGAGCGCGGCGCGCGCCCGGCTCCCTCGCCCCCATCGGGGAGAGGGCTGGGGTGAGGGGGCGACGTGCCTTCGCTCCGATGCATCCGCCCGCCTGGTAAGGCGAGACTCCGTCGAGCCCCATTGCGAGCGCAGCGAGGCGAGCGGAGCGAGCTTCTCGGTCGGGACGATGCCATTGGCAACCCATCGCTCGCGTTCAACGCAGAGACGCAGAGGACGCAAAGGTTCGCAGAGGTGGGCATTGGGCAGGGCGTCGAAAAGTGAACGGACTTGGGAAGGGCTGCCAGACAAAGAGGCTCGCTTCGCTCGCGCCGACTCCGTCGGCAGATGGGGTTCGACGGAGTCTCACCCTACCGGG
>CAZCBE010000159.1:0-13804 GCA_964496695.1 uncultured Klebsiella sp. | reverse complement strand
GCGGGTCACAGACCCGCGCTCCATCGGCTGTCGGGGGCAGTGTCGAGATGCGCCCCCTCCACTCCGCCGGAAGCCAACGGGATTGACACGCGGCCTAGCTCCCTCAAGACTTTGCGCATGGACCAATCTACGAATCCGAAAGTGTTTTTTGATGTCTCGATCGGTGGCGAACCCGCCGGCCGCATCGCCATGGAACTGTTTGCCGATGTCGCGCCCAAGACGGCGGAGAACTTCCGCGTCCTGTGCACTGGCGAGAAGGGCTTCGGCTACGAAGGCTCCTCGTTCCACCGCGTGATCCCGCAGTTCATGCTGCAGGGCGGCGACTTCACCAACCACAACGGCACCGGTGGCAAGTCCATCTACGGGGCCAAGTTCGCGGATGAGAATTTCAAGCTCAAGCACTCGGAGCGCGGCCTCCTCTCCATGGCCAACGCGGGCCCGAACACCAACGGCTCGCAGTTCTTCATCACCACCGTCGTGACGAGCTGGCTGGACGGCAAGCACGTCGTGTTCGGCAAGGTGACCGAGGGCTACGATGTCGTCGAGAAAGTCGAACGCGTCGGCTCCCGAACCGGCCAGACCGCGAAGCCGGTGAAGATCACGAAGTCCGGGCAGCTCTGAGCCCAGCGGGGGTCGGAGATAGCGCCTCGCGTCCACGGCTTTCGTGGACGAGAAGCGTCGTGTTGTTATCTCTATCCTCTCCGCTTCAAACCGCTGATGAAAGCTTGGAGCTTCTGCTCCATCGTGTCGTCTCCTGTGAGCCATACCGCGCCGCCATCCTCGGGCTTGTCTGAAACAACCATGACAAGCTGCGTAAGCCGAAAATCGGGCTGAAGACGCCACGCTTCGCGGAGCAACTCCACCACTCTGTCTATTCGATTGGGGTCTCGTGGAATCATAACGTGTGAAGTGGCCTAGGCCCAAGCGTAGCGATCCGGCGCATGGGACGCAACGATGGCAACCGCGACGCTACCGGCGGGTTCGCTGCTGCGTATGGTTGGCCATGGTGTCGTCATAAAGCAAACTCCTCCGCATCTGGAATCATGCACTGCGCTATCCACGCGGCAAGCGAATCGAACAGCGCAGTGTCGGGCCATCTCGGCTGTGTCTCTCGCTGAAAAGTCAAATGCACAACCGCGAAACTCGGCGCGGACTCGCCGAGATAAAACAAAACGTCGTCACAATCTTGGCGAAAACCGAAGGCTATCGCTGACCGGCCAAAGAGAACGTGTCCGGGGCACAACTCGCGCTGCAACTCCGCTTCGGCCTGTGATGCCTGCTCCGGTGAACTCGCCAACCAAGGCTTGCGCCACTCAATCTGTGATGTGTCGAACTTGGTCATCGCATGAGAAGTGGCCTATCGTTCCTGTTATGCGGGAAGCCTGCCGCATAACCCATTATTGACGGCCGGAACCGTAGGAGGGCGAGGAGACCTTGTCCATTGTTCTGTAAACGCGCTTCCGCCCAACAATCGGAGCGCCGGTCTCCGACCCGGCGTGAATCGTCCGCAGCCGGAAACACGCCGGGTCGGAGACCGGCGCTCCGCAACCCGGCAGCCCTTAATTCTCCTGCTTCTTCTTCCTCGCCTCGCCCGCCTTCCGCAGATAATCCGCCACGCTGGGCACCAGCTTGCCCTGCGTGAGGCTCTCGGCATCCACGGTGAAGTTCAGGTAGGCCAGGCACATCTCGTCCGTGGTCTGCTCGCCCCAGCGGACGGCTTTGGGCGGGGAGTTCGGGTTGCGCGGGTTCTTGTCGGAGTTGTCGTAGCGGGCTTCGAGCGTGACCTTCGAGCCGCGCGGGAGCTTCACCGGCTCCTTGAAGGCGTAGCCCATCTGCCAGTTGAAATCCCAGTCCGGCACATGCACGAGCGGCAGCTCCTTGCCATCGGGCAGCGTGGCGAAGACGCGGATGTCGCGGCCCAGCAGGTGCATGTGCGGCATCACACTGCGGAGCGTGACATCGGAGGGCACGGGCATGGAGGCCGTGGTGAAATAGTTGGCGTCGTCGGCCGGGATGTTGATGCGGCTGGCCAGCGGGAAGCTGCGGGCGCGCTTGTCCACCGGGGCCTTGGCGAAGTAGAGGCCGATCTTCGTGCGGTCGGTCTCGGGCTTGCCGTTCAGGTTGTAGTGGACCTGCAGGACGACATCAGAATTCTTCGGCACGTTCACGCCGATGCCGTCCGGCGAGCGGCGGGCGACGTTGCCCGGCGCCCAGCCGCCGATCTGGCCGGCGGAGGGGAAGCCCACGCCGCCCTTGGTGCGGTAACCGGGGCCGGGATCGCTGGCGTCCAGCTCGCGCGCCTTGCCGGAGACATCCAGGTGAACGAGCACATGGTGGACGACGCGGCGGTTGCCGGGATGAATCTCGACGGCGGAGAGCCACTTGTCCTCGGTGAACCCGGTGGGGATGACGAAGTTCTGGTAGATGTCGCGGCCTTCAGCGGGGACGGTGTAGGCCACGGGCATTTCGAGGATGAGATCGGGTTCGCCGTTGCGCCAGCCCTCGGGGAACTTGGGCATCACGGGGAGATCGGCGGGGTTGCCCTCCTTCGTGCCCTCGGCAGCCCACTGCTGGATGATGCCGATCTGGTCGTCGGTGAGGCGGCACTCGTCCACGTAGGCGGGGCCGGGCGCGGCCTTCCACGGCGGCATCACGCGCTTCTCGATGACGCTCGCGATGGTCTTGGCGCGCTTGGCAGCATCGGCATAGGTGGTGAGCGAGAACGGCGCGACCTCACCGGCGCGATGGCACAGGGCGCAGTTCTGAAAGAGAATCGGCGCGACGTCCTTGGTGAAGGTAAGGGTGTTCGCAGGACGCGGGGTGTAAGCGATGGGTTTGGGGCCTGGCGTCTGCGGTTTGGGGTTGGCGGCGACCGCAGCGGAAGCGGTGAGGAGCACGGCGGCCAGCATTTGGAGTGCGCCGGCAGAGCGCAGCGGCGACGGCGCTTTGGCATCCCGCGGAGCGGAACAAGCGTCATCCGCAGCCACGCCCACCGCTCCGCGGGACGCCAAAGCGGTGTCGCGCTCCGCTTGCCACCGCAGTCCAAGATGGGCGTCGGCATGGGAATGCGAAGGAAGGTTCGAGGGGTTCATGGGGTCTTGGTTTCCGAAAGGTTTTGGATGTGGCAGCCGATGGCTTCGGTGACGGGCTGGGCGACGGGCTTGCCTGCCAGCACGGCCTCAAGCGCATCGCGCAAGTCATGCTGCGTGACGACCTGGCGGCGCGTGCCGTAGTCGGCGTAGAGGTTGTTGATGCGCCCGCGATAAACGGTCTGGCCCCGGGCATCAAGGAGGAACGCCTGTGGGGTTCTGGTTGCACCAAGCGCCTTCACGAGCGCGTGCTGCGAATCGAGCAGCACGGGACAACGAAAGCCGTAGTCGGTCGCGTGCTTGCGGGCGTCCACCGCGGTCAACGCATGGTCCACATGCGCAAGGTAAACACCGACGCCTTTCGCGGAGTAGTCGGCGACAAGGCGGCTGATCTCCGGCGCGAAGGAGTTGGCGATGGGGCAGTCCGGCAG
The DNA here is from genome assembly GCA_964496695.1 of uncultured Klebsiella sp. GTDB lineage: Bacteria > Verrucomicrobiota > Verrucomicrobiia > Limisphaerales > SXTU01 > SXTU01. The sequence continues at coordinate 10,284 of CAZCBE010000159.1, read as the reverse complement.
GGTGAAGATGACGACGGTGGCTTTGTGCGTGCCGGCCTTGAGCGGTTCGTGAAACTTGCCTTCCACATCCGCCACCTTGGGCGATTCAGCGGCGAAGCCGCTCGTGGCGAAGGCAACGAACCAGACGGTGAGCAACCTGAGCACGAAGCGCATCCCACTCTCCCCCATTGGGGGAGAGGGCCGGGGTGAGGGGGCGGAACGCAACAAAAGTCGAGCCGGCTGGGAATCGAGAAGGGCGCTCGAATCTCTGCGTGAATCCGCTGGCCCGCCCAACGCCATGATTTCGGTCCTTGAACCAGTGCTGGTAGGGCGCGGTGTCCTCACCGCGCCGCCGAGGTCCCGTGGCCTGCGGGTGGTCGGCGGCGGGCTGAGGACAGCCTGCCCTACCCGCCGCAGGTTCATGGAGAGGGAGAAGGCAGTCGGCGCTCCGTGGTCTGCGGTGCTCATTTCCCGTCCTTCAGTTCCTTCGGCTCGCCCTTGGGAGCCGGCGGTGCGAACGGGCCGGGGCCTTTCGGAAACGGCCCTTTCTGGAATGGTCCCGGCGGCCCCTGCTGACGATAGCGCTCGCGCAGCTCTGCCCGCAGCTCATCAAACAGCTTCTGCTGCTCCGGCGTCAGTTCGGCGGCGATCTCCTCGTTCGAGCGGCGGATGACCTGGAAGCTGCGCCCGGCCATCTCCGTGCGAAGCTGGGCCATCTCCCGGCCGGCGCGCTGCAGGACCGGGCGAATCTTCTCCACCTGCTCGGGCGAGAGTCCCAGCCGTTCCTCGTAATCCCGCAACATGCGGCCCGGCATCCGCTCGGGATCGGTGCGGTTGGCCACGATCTGCTTCACCACCTTCAGCGTGACCGCCGTGCCGGTGACACCGCCGGTGATGAAGAGCGCCACGAGCGCGAGAATCACTTTCCAATGTCGGAGCCAGGTCATTGCTCGAAGAGGGGGTCAAAGGTCGCATCGGCCACCGTGTATTGCTGCGTCCAGCCCGGCGTGGCGACATCGTAACTGACCGCCACGGCGGCGATCATGAGCGCCGCCGCAACCACGAGGCTGCGCAGGGAAAACAGCTCCAGCACGTCCCAGGCGGAAGGCGCCGGCTGCGCGTCAGCCACCCAGCGCGAAGCCACGCGCCCGGCGAAGCCAAAGGGTGCGGTGGCCTCGGCGGGCTTCGGGGCCTGCCGCGCGAGGCGGGCGAGTTTCTGCCAGTGGTCTTTAGTCATGGCGTTTCTGCTTTTCCAATTGTGCAAGCTGCTTGCGCAGCTTCCGGCGCGCGCGGAAGGCGCGGACTTTGACGAGCGTCTGGCTCCACCCAGTCTGCGCGGCGATCTCCGCCACGGAGCGTTCTTCCAGGTCCAGCAGCCGGATGACGAGCTGGTCCTCGGGGCTGAGCGTCTGCATCAGCTTGCCGACGAGTTCGCCCGCGTCCGCCGCCTGCGACGGGTGCGCTACCTGCTCGGATTGGAGCACGGCATCCAGCACCTCGGCCTCGCCTTCGGAGAGGTCCGCCCAGCGCCATTCGGGCCGGCGCTTCTGCGCGCGGAGCCGGTCCAGGCAGGTGCTCACGGCGACGCGCGAGACCCAGTGCTCGAACGGCACCTCGCCCCGGAACTGCGCGGCGTTGGCAAACACCTTCATAAAGATTTCCTGTGCCAGGTCTTCCTCGTCGAGCCGCCGGGGCAGATGCGCCCGGACGATCTTGATGACGAGCGGGTAAAGATGCTCGACGAGCGCGCGGGCGGCGTCCTCATCACGCTCGCGCACGCGCGCCAGGCAAACCGCGACATCCAAGCCGGGCTGCTCACCCATAGTTCAACTGGACACAAAACCAGCACAGGACTGGTGACGCGCGGGAGCGTAGGCGGTTACGGGGAAGTTGATGAAGTGAGAAATTCAACGGCCTGCTGCTGGACGCCGCTCTCCCGGGGCGGGGCTCCAGGCCGCAGCGGCTGGCAGCAGGGAAAGGCTTATGAATGTCCGAAGCACATTTTGCAAAGTGGCCGCTGCGACCCAGAGAGTCGCGCTCCGAGGACATGCGCGGATTCACCCCTCCTGCTCGTAATCCTGATCCTAATCCTGCTCCAAGCGAGGAGGGAGCAGGATTAGGATCAAGATCAGAAGCAGGAAGATACAAAAAGGCGGGCCGGCCACTCGGACCAGCCCGCCCTACGGGAGAATCTTGGATTGGCTCAGCGCTGCGCGGCCTTCGCCCCCACGTCCAGGCAGGCCGCTTCCTTTGTGCTGCGCACATAGACGCGGCCATTGCTCACAACGGGCGTGGACCAGCACTTGCCGCCGATGACCTTGGCGCGGCTGACTTCCTTGTAGGCGGCGGTCGTGGCTTCGACGACCACCAGCTCGCCCGCGTCGGAGAGCGCGAGGATCTGGTTGCCGAGCAAAATGACGTTGCCGGGGCCGAAACCGGGGTGGCTCCACTTGACCTTGCCGGTCGCGACTTCCACGCACTTGAGCGGGCCGGAGCCGTATTCCTTGAACTGGAACATGCCGTAGAGGTGGCCGTCCTTGAGCACCGGAGTGCTCCAGTGGTTCGCCACTTCCTTGTCGCCTGCGATCTGCCAGAGCGGGTCCGCCTTGAAGGCTGCTCCCGCCTTGCTGATCTTGAACGCGCCGCCGCCCACGCCGTAGCCCGCCGAGCAATACACGATGTCACCCGCCACCACCGGGGTGATGGCCGTGGAGACGTTAAAGCGATACGGCGCCTTCCAGAGCAGCTTGCCATCCGCCGCGCCCACGGAGACCAGCCCGCTCTGCATGAAGAAGATCACCTGCTTCGCACCGAGGATCGTCGCGACCACCGGCGTCGAGTGCGTCATCTTCTCATCCTGCGACTTCCAGGCGACCGCGCCCGTGTCCTTGTTGAAGGCCAGGATGGACTGCCCCGCCCCGCCGCCCGCAACGTAAACCAAATTGCCATCCACCAGCGGAGACGCGGCATTCTTCCAAGTGATGTTGCGGCCCCCGAACTCCTTCATCAAATCGTGCGTCCACACCTGCTTGCCGGAAGCGGCGTCCACGCAGAACAGCGCCAGGTCGGAGGACAGCACATAGACCTTGCCGCCCACGACCGTTGGCGTGGAGCGCGGGCCATCGCCGCCGTCGTTGCCCTTCGCGCCGGCGTTGCCGCCGTTGTGGCCGTAGGCCGTGCCGCCGACGGGGAAGGCCCAGGCTTCCTTGCCGGTCGCGGCGTCCAGCGCCACGACCACCTCGCGGTCGGCACCCTCAAGGTTGCGCGACACCTGCGTGAAGGCCTTGCCACCCGCGACGCTGAAGGAACTGAAGCCGCTGGGGGTCGCCGCCTTCCAGACCACCTTGGGGCCGCCGGCCGGCCACTTCGAGGCGATCTGTTCGGAGGTCGAGCCGTCCAGGTTCGGCCCGCGATACTGCGGCCAGTCAGCGGCGTTGGCGACGGCTGCCGCGACCAGCGTGGCGGCGAGCGAGGTAGTGAAGACAAAGGTCTTTTTAGTCATGGCGGGACGGACGATAGGAGCGAAGACAAAATTCGCAACGATGAAACGCAAGGCGCTCAGTTGAGAGGTGGAGCATCCGCTTCAAAACAGTGCTCCCCGAGTGGCTTGCATCCCGATTGCACTGGGTGGCCGTTCTCCCTTTCCCTGAACCGGAGCGCCGGTCTCCGACCCGGCGTGTTGGCCGACAGCATGACCACGCCGGGTCGGAGACCGGCGCTCCGCCCGTGAGCAGGTCCAAACGAAACCGGAAACTATCCCTGAACCGGAAGGGGGCAGAAAGATGGGGTCAGAAAAATGAGGACGGGACGGACGGGGCCAAGCGGGGCGGGCCGAGGATTTCCTGCAGATTCCATACGACCACAGAAGGGGAGCGGCGGGGAGACCAACAGAATCATGGTTCACAGAATCATGGGGGAGGAATGATTCTGTGAACCATGATTCTGTGGCAGGAACGCCGTGCTGGTTAGCAGGGGAAGGCGGCCATCACGCAGAACGGCGGCGTGGTGGTGGAATCGCAGCGAAGCACCTCCGCTCCCCTTTCCATGCACCTGGACATGCGCCCGTTGATTTCCAAGGACTGGCACATTTCCAATTTGATAAGTGGCCTCGGAAACGGAGGCCAGGGTGCGTGATCCTACAACCGCGGCATCGGTGGCTTGATGGGCGGTTGGAAGGAGAGGATGCCCTTTGCCTGCGTCTTGCGTTTGTAAACCTTGTCGGAGCAGCAGACGTAGAGTTCGTCGAGGTTCGGGCCGCCGAAGACGACGTTGGCGATCCATTTGTTCTGCGGCTTGGCGATGATGCCGTTCACGCGGCCCGCCTGGTCGCAGAACTGGATGCCCGCGTGCGTGGTGACGTAGAGGCGGCCCTGAGTGTCGGTGGTCATGCCGTCCGCGCCGCTCTCGGTGCGGCCGTCCGGGAGGCGGAGATGGTGATAGGCCTGCTTGGCGGCGAGCGTGCCGTCGGCCTTGATGTGATAGGACCAGACGAACTGGCCGCGCATGTCCGCGACGAGCAGGAGGCTCTGATCGGGCGTGAGGCGGACGCCGTTCGGGAAGGCGAGGCCCGGGCCTTTGTCCACGACGCTTTTCGCGCCGCCGGGTTTGATGAGCCAAACCTGCTTGTTCGGCGGGTCGGTGACGTAGAGGTTCCCATTGGTGCCCACGCAGAGGTCGTTGGAATCAATTCCCTCGGCGATGACGCTGACCTTGCCGCCGGTGTCGTAGGCGGTGATTTGCTTTTTGCCGTTCGCGCAGGCGTAGAGGCGGCCGTCGGGGCCGAACGCGAGGCCGTTCGCGTTGCCGGTGTTCTCGGCGAAGACGGTGACCTTGCCGTCGAGGCCGACCTTGTGGATGCGGCTCTTGGGGATGTCGGTGAAGAAGACTTCCCCCTTGGCGTTGGCAGCGGGGCCTTCGGTGAAGCCGTGGCCTTCGCTGACGAGCTGCCATTCCTCCCCGGCGACGAGCACGCTCATGACGGGGGCCTTGGAACCGACGCCCTTGGTGACGGGCTTGGGCCAGTCCTTCCAGAGCCAGCGCATCGCGTCGGGGAAGATGGCGGTGCCGTGCTTGCCGTTGTGGCCGCCATCTCCCCACGCGTGGTTGACCTCGTAGCCGGCGAATTCCAGCGCGCTCAACATCTCCTGATTGGCGAGGAACCAGTTGCCGCCGACGCCGTTGGCGTCGTTGCTGCCGTCCTGGAGGAAGATGCGGAGGGGCTTCGGCTCGGCCTTGCGAATCATCGAGGGGTAATCATTTCCGCCGCGCTGGTCCACATAGGTGCCCACGGTGCTGAAGACGCGGCTGAAGGCGTCGGGCCGCTCCCACGCGGCGGTGAAGGCGGCAATCGCGCCGCTGCTGGAGCCGGAGATGGCGCGGTCGTTGCCGCTCTGGCTGAGGCGAATAGGGCGACCGTCCGAAGCGGTGCGCTTCTCCACGTCGGGGAGCAACTCTTCGAGGATGAAGCGGGCGTAGTTGTCGCCGAGCCCGTCGTATTCGTAGCTGCGGTTGAAGCGGTCGAGCGCGTTGGTGGTCGCCGCCTTCACGCGCCCGTGCATGACGAACACGCCGATGATGACGGGGAGTTCCTTCCGGTGGATGAGATTGTCGAAGACGACGGGCGCGAGGTATTGCACGCCGTCCTGGTTGACGTGGACGCACGCGGGCTTGGCGGGGTCGTATTGCCTGGGGACGTAAACCCAGTAGTCGCGATAGGTGCCCGGGAAAATCTTGCTGTTCTCGAAGCTGAACTTGAGCACCTCGCCCTCGGGCACGCCGGGCTGCTTCTTCGAGTCCGGGCCGGGGACGTAGTCATCCGCGGCGTGGGCGGAGCAGCAGAGGGAAGCGAGGGCAAAGAGGAGCAGCAGGGCGTGTTTCATAGCGTGCGGGGAGGATGTCGGAGCGATTTTGGAAGGCAAACTGGAAAACTCAGCCACTCGCGCATTGACCGGTTCTGGCCGCCCGATAACCCTTCCCTAGGACATGACAATCCAGACCGCAGCCATCATCTTGGTGCTGGTTTTCGTCGCCGGGTGCTCCTCGACCGACGTCTCGAAATTAGAGCCATTCTCCTCGTATGTCGGCCAGACGGTGGAGCTTCGTTATCCAGTCGCGGTCGTGCAGCGCCGGAGCATGTGGTCGGCCGGCAGTTCTGGAGGCGTTCACAGCCACCAGTCTGCCCAATATGGACTCAAGGCGGCAGTGGCGAAGCAGGGCGGTGCGTGGCTAGGTTCTGCGGGCCATGATGACCAAATCTTTGCCACCCTGCCCATTCAGCATCCGGTTCGCATCGTGCAGGTTTTGGACGAGGTGTTTATTGACGGCGAGCAAATCGTGGCTTACGGCCGCACCACCATTCCCCCCGGCACCAATGAAGTAACCTTCGCCTACGCCTGGGGCTTTATGTGGCGGTTGGAACGCGCCCCATGGGAACCGGACAGCGTGCCTGAGAAGCGCTACCCGCCCGGACAACTGCCATCGCACTTTGATTACGAGCCATTTCGGACACCGACGAATGCACCCACTTGGGGCACGCGCAAAGTGGAGCCATGAGGAACTCAACGGGCTCCCGACGCGAACAGTTCCTTGATGCGGTCCAGCCACTTGGCTTCGAGATCAGACCTTCTCGTCGTTTCCGACCAGGGTAGCTTGGGTTTGATTTCAACCGTGCGAACAAGAATCCGCGTGTTGCCACCATCCACTGGCAAGGCGAATAAGTCCGTTTCGATGCCCCCGGCCTTGCGAAGCGTTTCAGAAAACCGAAACCGGGCAACTTTGGCGTTCAAGGTTTGCTCCAGACCGTAAATCCCGTCGGAAACCCCTCGCGGTCCTGAAGTAAGATGCTGCTGGAGCTTGGTCGAAACCTCTCCATGCGGCTTGGCGATGACCGTGTGCGAGTAGGAGGCGCAACCGTTCAATACAAGTGCGCCCGCCAGAAGAATGATGGAGAGGAAGCAACGCATGAAATTTTGAGCGCCCCAAGGCAATCCTGAGCCCCAACCTCGGAACGCAATGCCCGCAGGTTTGCCAGCCGGGTTCTTGACGTCAATCCATTTGCCGATGCGGGTGCAGAACCGGAACGCAAGAGGAGCGCGGCATTTATGCCGCTTCACCGTGCGAACGCAATGAGACATAAAGACGTCACCGCGGGGCGTGCGTTGAAGCGGCATGAATGCCGCGCGCCACGGGAGACAGGCCTCCGTGCGGTGAAGAATTTCGCTCGGCTTCGACACCTCGCACAGCACATCCTTTCATCATGAAGCCGCTGTTTATCTGGGTTGTGCTCGCCGGCCTTGGCGCGCTAGGCCATGCCGCACCGTCGCTGGAGGTGCGGCAGATCACGCAGGGGCCGAAGCATCATTTCTTCGGCTACATCGGGCATGTGCAGAACATCCCGTGGAACCGCAGCGGGCGTTATCTGGTCGCGCTGCGGACGGAGTTTCAGGATCGGATGCCGCGCGCGGAGGATGCGGCGGAGATTGTGCTGCTCGATGCGTCGCGGGACTACGCGGAGCGCGTGGTGGACCGGACGCGCGCGTGGAATCCGCAGCAGGGCACGATGCTCTACTGGAATCCGCAGGCACCGGAGACGCAGTTCTTCTTCAACGACCGTGACCCGGCGACGGGCCGGCTCTTCACGGTGTTGTTCGATGTCAGCGTGGGCGAGCACGGGAAGCGAGTCCGGGAGTTCCGCTTCGATGACACGCCGATGGCGAACAGCGGGGTGGCGCAGCAGGGCGGGTGGTTCGCCGCCATCAACTATGCCCGGCTTGCGCGGCTGCGACCAGTGACAGGCTATCCGCAGGCCTTTGACTGGACGAAGGGCGTGCCGCATCCGGCGGACGACGGGGTGTTCAAAGTGGACGTGGCAACGGGCCGCAAAGAGCTGCTGGTCTCGTTCAAGCAACTGGGGGACCTCCTGCGCGGGCAGCACCCGGGCATTGAGGCGCAGGAGCTGTTCATCAACCACACGCTGTCGAACCGGGACAGCGACCGCATTTACTTCTTCGTCCGCGCGGACTTCGACAGCCGCACGAAGCGGATCAACGAGCCGTTCCTGGTGAATCCCGACGGCACCGGGCTGGTGCGGATGAAGCAGTTCATCGGCGGGCATCCAGAGTGGGGCGCGGGACGAAACATGATCGGCGCGATGGGCAAGCAGCAGGTGATCTACGACACGGACAAGCAGGAGATCGCCGGGCAGATCGGCACGCCGGAAATCCTGCCGGACCCGGAGGGGGACATCGCGCTCTCGCCGGACGGGCGCTGGCTGGTGAACGGCTCACGCAAGCAAGGGCGCAACTCCTACACTTTCGTCCGGGTCGCGGACGCGGTGTCGGTGCGCAGCGAGACTTTCGACGTGACGGGGTGGACGTCGGGTGAACTGCGGTGCGATCCCGCACCGTGTTGGAATCGGGCGAGTGATCAGATCGTGTTCCCGGCGATTGCGGGGGATGCGGGGAAGACGCGGCAGATGTTTGTGATACGGGTGAAGGAGTGAGGAAGGGAAACCACGAATGGACACGAATCTGGGAGAGGAGATTGGCACCGCAGAGGCGGGACGGGCGCAGAGGGGGGGGCGATTTTTGCAAAACGAAGCCATTGGGAAAGTCGGGCGACACCCCTCACCCCGGCCCAATCCTCTCATCCGATGGAGGGAGAGGGAGAAGGATCGGCGAACCGGCCTCAACGCGAACTCAGAACCACCTGATCTCCACCCTGCCCCAGCGCACGCGCCCAGCATGCCTCCGTCGAGCTGGGGCATTGCCACTGATTCGTTGAAGGATTACACCTTGCAAATGCACTCCCGTTTCATGCTCAAACCGTTGCTGTGGCTGACGGTGCTGGCCGCCGTTCCGTGCCTGCACGCGGAGGACTGGCCGCAGTGGCTGGGGCCGAAGCGGGATGGGGTGTGGCGTGAGGCGGGCATTGTGGAGAAGTTTCCGGAGGGCGGGCCGAAGGTGCGGTGGCGGGTGCCGGTGAATCCGGGGTTCTCCGGGCCGGTGGTCGCGGGCGGGCGGGTGTTCATCACTGATCGGAAGCTGGCGAAGGGGGCGAAGGTGAATGAGGAGGACCCGTTTGACCGCAGTGTGGTGGCAGGCACGGAGCGGGTGCTGTGTCTGGAGGAGGCGACCGGGAAGGCGGTCTGGCAGCACGAGTATGACGCGGCTTATGGGGTGAGTTACAATTCCGGGCCGCGCGCCACGCCGGTGGTGAGCGGAGGACGCGTGTTCACGCTGGGCACGGAGGGGCATCTGCTGTGTCTGGATGCGAAGGATGGCAAAGTCATTTGGTCGCGGACCTTCATGAAAGACTTTGGTGCGAAGACGCCGCTGTGGGGCTTCGCCGCGCATCCGCTGCTCGATGGCGACAAGCTGATCTGCCTGGTCGGCGGGAATGGCACGGTGGCGGTGGCGTTTCACAAGGACACGGGCAAGGAGATCTGGCGGTCGCTTTCGGCGAAGGAGCCGGGCTATGCGGCACCGACGATCATCGAGCACGGTGGCCGGCGGCAGCTTATCATCTGGCACGCGGATTCGCTCAACGCGCTGGACCCCGAGACTGGCAAGCCGCTGTGGAGCGTGCCCTCGAAGATCCGGCAGGCGGTGTCCATCGCGACGCCGCGGCAGCTTGGGGACCTGCTCTTTGTCACGTCCTTCTACAACGGCTCGCTGATGGTAAAACTCGATGCGCAGCGGCCCGGCGCGGAGGTGCTCTGGGCCACGCAGAAGATCAGCGAGAAGGACACGACGCACCTGAACGCACTGATGACCACGCCGTTCCTCGAAGGCGGGCACATCTATGGGGTGTGCAACCACGGGCAGTTCCGCTGCCTCGAAGCGGCCACGGGCAAGCGCGTGTGGGAGGATCGGAAGATTGTGGCGAAGGACGAGGAACTGGAGTGTGCGAACGCATTCATCGTGAAGAATGGGAACCGGTTCTTTCTGTGCGCGGAGAATGGGGACCTGATCATCGCGACGCTCAGTCCGGCGGGCGTGAAGGAGATCAGCCGGACGAAGCTGCTCGCGCCGACGCTGTCGTATCAGGGGCGGGACGTGGTGTGGTCGCACCCGGCGTTTGCGAACGGGCACGTCTTCGCGAGGAATGACAAGGAATTGGTGTGCGTGGATTTGCGGAAATAGTTCGGAGTCCCGCCTTCAGGCGGCGAGGCGGACGAGGGCCAAAGACGCTGCGCACCGGAGTGCCTGATACCAATTCCCAAGGTAAATCGGTAGTCTGCCGGCGGACGTCACCCCTCACGGCACGGGGCATAGACATGGGTGACAATGAGGGCATAGACATGGG
>CAZCBE010000158.1:0-13974 GCA_964496695.1 uncultured Klebsiella sp. | reverse complement strand
CCCCCCCCCCGCGCCCCGCCCCGCGCCCCCCCGCCCCCCGCCCCCCCCCCCCCCCCCCCCCGCGCTGCGGAGTAAAGCGGGTTGCGCATGGCCTCGCGCCACCCAACCGTCGCGACCCCATCTTTGTCCGGCCCAAATCTTTGGGAATTCACGGAATCATGCTTCACAAAATCATCCTTTTCCCATGATTTTGTGCCCCAGGCTTCTGTGAAGCCCTCCGCCGCACCCGCCGCCATAGCAGCCCCGTTTGCATCACTTCACCACCTTCCACCGCTCCCGGTCCGCCAGATAAAGCTGATACGGAAACCCTTCGATAAAGGCAAATTTCAGCGGGAACCCCTCGGGAATCTCCCGCTTCACCACCGCATTCGCGGCAAAGTCACCCCACGCCGGGTCATCGCCCTGCAGCAGTTCCGAGACGAGCCTCTGGTCCAGCGTCAGCGCGGTGAGATACAGCGCGGCCACCGGGCGCACCGTATGCACCTTGGCAAAGCCCTCCCCGACATTGCTCGGCAGCCAGACGCAGTCGCGCCGGCCATACCAGGCCACCGCCCACGGCATGTCGCTCATCATCAGCTCGCGCTCCCCCAGCCAGCCCGCCCGCTCGTGGATGACCTGCGGATGATACGGCGGATAGGCCACCGGCGACCGCGGCGAGCCGCCGAGCGCGAACAGAATTGGCGCACAGGCCACCACCAGAAACAGCCCGATGACCGTCCCCCGCGCGCCAAACGGCGGCAGTTCAAGCTGGTCCATCAGCAGCACGAACAAGCCCGTGCCAAAGACGACCACCAGCGGGGCCGCCACCACGAGCAGGTTCTCCGAGTTCACGTCCGGCACGAGCGCGGCGAGGTGGGTCTTGGCGACCGACTGCATCACCACCAGCACGCCCAGCGCGGCCAGGACAAAGACCCGCAGCCGGCCCAGCCCCGGGTTGCGGAACGGCACCAGCAGCCCCGCGAGAAAGAACGCCGCCACCCAGCTCCCGCCCAGCCGCGGCAGGTCGTTTTGCAGGATCACCGGCAGGTTCTCGCCCAGCTTCGCCCAATGTTCGTCGAGGCTGACCTGCCGCAGATCTTCGTGCGTGAACTTGTTCTCCGGGTCCAGCAGGCGCTCGACCCGGTCCCCGGGGAAACGGTCGGTGGTCTGATGCACCGCGAGGCCGGCGACGCCAAACAGGCGTCCGCTCAGCTCGTGATTCCGCATGAGCCAGGGGGCCATCACCGCCGCGAAGCCCAGCAGCGCCGCAAAGCCCATGCTCAGGCTGCGCGGCGCGAAAAACATGTTGAAGTAGAGCATCACCGGCAGGATGAGGCATCCCAGCGCGTAACGCGTCAGCCCGAGCGCCCCCATCAACGCACCCGCGACCAGCGCGGTGCAGTAGAGCCGCGCCCCGCTCCAGTCCGCCTCGCGCGCCCCGCGCTCCGCAGCCGCAAGGAGGTTCGCCACGAGCATCAGCAGCGCGAGGGCGAGCATCGTGGAGAGCCCCGAAATGCTGAACCGCCAGAGCAGGTCCGCGCCCAGCAGCACGGCGACGGAGAGCCAGGCCACGACCGGATCGAAGAGCCGGCGCGCCAGCCGCCAGGTGAGCAGCATCGCCACGAGGAACAGCCCTTGGTTCACCCCGGCGATGACCAGTTCCGGCTGCCAAATGCGGAATTGCTCCTGCTTCGTGAACGTATAGTCAAAGGGCAGCACCTTCATCGCCCCGGCGAGCAGCGCCGGATAGGCAGGGGCATTGGCCAGGTCCGGGTGGGCATTGGTCAGCGAACCTGCCCCCGTCTTCTGCCCGACGAAATACAGGCTGGCCGGCCGGATGAACTGCGTGGTGAAGCCCTTTCCTTCCGACAAGTTCCGCGCCACCTGCGCGGCGTCCATCGCGTCCGGGTTCGACAGGTTCCGGTAAGCCCGGAAATCATACGCCACCGCCAGCGCCACAAACAGGACCACAAACCCCACCCACTTCAGGATTCGCGCCCCCACCCCCTCCTCGAAGGAGTGAATCATTTCTTGCAGCGTGGGCATGGCTAGTGTGGTGCGTGGTCCGTGGTGCGTGACCGGACCGGCGTCAGGTTCAACGGGTGCGCCGGCAAAAACTGCCATGACTCGCCGCTCACCGGCCGCTGAGCACAAGCCTGCCCCACGCTTGGAGTCCCGGCTTCAGCCGGTAGAACGCCGCCCAGTTCCAGACGCCTCGCGCGCAGCGTCCTGGAAAATCGCCCGCCACACCGGCTGAAGCCGGGACTCCGAACGCAAATCCCCTCTCCCCCATCGGGGGAGAGGGCCAGGGTGAGGGGGCGCGCTGCGGAGTAAGGCGGGCCTCGCATGCCCACACGCCGACCAGCCACCGCCATCCCATCTTTGTCTTGCCCAAATCTTTGGGGATTCATCGGGCAGGTCACATCCCCGCGCACTTCAAAAACTCCCTTCCCCCCTCTTTCTGCCCTCATCTTTCTGCCCTCGCTTCGGCTCCGGGAAAGCCAGCCGCTCCCGGCGCGCCCGCTCGCCCGTTGTCCCTCGTCACCCGCCACTTGGCACCTGTCACTTCTTTTCAAAATCCCTCCAGATGAAATTCGTGCAGCTTCCGGTGCAGCGTGCGCCGGCTCATGCCCAGCTTCCTGGCCGCCGTCGTGCGGTTGCCGTTGGCCTCCTTGAGCGCCCGCACCACCAGTTCCTTCTCCACCTCATGCACGTTCAAATCACTCGTCGGCATCTGCGAGGGCGGCGTGGGCAGGCTGCTCTGGCCGATGCGGATGTTCTGCGGCAGGTCGCGCGCCGCCACCGTCGCGTTGCGCGCAAAGACCACCGCGTGCTCGACGGCCGTGCGCAGCTCGCGGACGTTGCCCGGCCACTTGTAGGCCATCAGCAGCTCCAGCGCCTCCGGGGCAAACGCGTTCACCTCTTTGGCATTCTCCGCCGCCGACTCCCGCAGGAAATGCTGCGCCAGCAGCGGCACGTCACTCGCCCGCTCGCGCAGGGGAGGCAGATGAATCTCCACGACCTTCAGGCGGAAAAACAAATCCTCCCGGAACGCCCCGTTCTGCACCAGCGTCACCAGATTCTTGTTCGTCGCCGCAATCAGCCGCACATCGGACGTCATCGTCTTGCTGGACCCGACCCGCTCAAACGTCCGCTCACCCAGGAACCGCAGCAGCTTCACCTGCACCGTCGCGTCAATCTCCCCGATCTCGTCGAAAAACAGCGACCCGCCCTGCGCCTGCTCGATGCGCCCCAGCCGTCGCTCATGCGCCCCCGTGAACGCCCCCTTCTCGTGCCCAAACAGCTCGCTCTCCAGCAGCGTCGCCGGCAAGCCCGCCGCATGCACCGTGATGAGCGGTGCCTTCGCCCGCGGGCTGAGCTGGTGGATCGTCTTGGCCACGATCTCCTTGCCCGTGCCGCTCTCGCCGGTGATGAGCACCGTCGCCCGGCTCGGCGCGACCGTCTGGATCGTCTCCTGAATCTCCTGCATCACCGCCGATTCGCCGATCAGGTGCTCCACGCCGAACTTGCGTTCGAGCCGTTGCCGTAAATTCTGGTTTTCCTCCTCGAGCTTCTGTCCCTTGAGCGCACGGGCAATGCGCATCTCCAGCTCGTCAATCTGCATCTTCCCCTTGGCGATGTAGTCATCCGCCCCGCGCTTCATCGCCTCCACCGCCACATCCTCCGACCCGTAGGCCGTCATCAGGATGCACACCGGCGGCTTGGGCAGGGACTTGGCCCGCGCAATGAGCTTCAGGCCGTCCTCCTTGGGCAATCGGAGGTCCGTCAGCAGCACGGCGAAGTTCTCCTGCTCCAGCAGGTTCATCGCCGTGGCGGCATCCTCCGCCACATACACGTCATAGCGGTCCTCGAGCGCCGCGCGCAGCCCGTCGCGCGTCGGCTTCTCGTCATCCACGATGAGGACGGTCGGTTGGTTCATGGCTAAATCACCGTTCGGTCGTGGCCAAGGTTAGCCGAGGCAACAAGGAATGCCAATCGTGCTGCGTCTTGAGCCGTGCTGCGTATTGCGTGTTGCGTGTTTGAACCCAATGCGCTCGAACTTCCGTCCGCAACACGCAACACGCAACACGCAACACGCAACACGCAACACGGACCACGCCCCACGCTAGTCATGCAACTTCGCCTCCAGCAGCTTCGGCCTCCGGTCATGCAGCGGCAGCCACACGCGAAACTGCGTCCCCTCGTCCACCCGGCTCTCCAGTTCGATGCGTCCGCCGTGGTCGCGCACAATCCGCTGCACAATCATCAGCCCCAGCCCGCTGCCCTTGGCCTTGGTCGTATAAAACGGCTCGAAGATGCGGTTGATCTGCTCCTGCGGGATGCCCCCGCCCGTGTCGTTCACGCTGAACCACACGCCCCCCGCCCCCTCGCCCGTGGTGACCGCCAGCGTGCCGCCCTTGGTCATCGCCTGCATCGCGTTCTTGATGAGGTTCACCAGCACCTGCTTGATCTGCGCGGCATCCATTGAGGCCAGCGGCAGGCCCGCCGCGAACTTGTGCTCCACATGCAGATGCCGGTTCTTCAGCTCGGGCCCCAGTAATTCGAGCGACTCCCGGATCACCTCGTTCAACGACGCCGGCAGCAGTTTCGGCGGCGACGGCCGGATCGCCTGGAGAAACTGCGAGACAATGTAATCGAGCCGCGTGATCTCCCCCTTCGCCACGTTCAGATAGCCTTGCAGCTTCTCCGTGACCGCCACTGTCTCGGCGTCCGCTCGGCGGGACTGCCGGTAGCGCGTCAGCCGCGACGGCTTCGGCCCCGCATCCGGTGTCTGCAGCTTCTTCAACTCGCGCTCCATGAGCTGCAGATGGATGTGCAGCGCGTTGAGCGGATTGCCGATCTCATGCGCCACGCTCGCGGCCAGCAACGTGAGCGCCTGCATCCGCTCGCTCTCGATCGCCTCAAAGGTCTTCTGCCGTGCCTCCGTGGCATCGTGCAAAATCAAGGCGACGCCTGAAGCCCCGCTCGCCTCGCCATCCAGTGGCGCGGCGTAAAGCCGGAGAAAGCGCGGTCGCGGCCATTCCACCTCCAGTTCATGCCGCAACACCTGCGGCCCGCCCGCCTTGTCCCACCGCGCGAGCTTCTTCCAGTCCAGGCCCGGCAGAAACCGGGTGATCGGCTCCCCCTCGTCCGCATCATTCTTCAACCCGAGCAGGCTCGTGACCGCCTGGTTGAAATAGATGATCCGCCCCTGCTCATCCACCACCAGCACCCCGTCCTCAATCACGTCAAACAGCGTCTCCAGGAAACTGCGCTCCCGCGCCAGCCGCTGGATGACCGTCTGCAGCCCCTCTGCATCCAGCCGGCCAATCCGGCCGAGGACCTTGTCGAGGAAACTGGACTTGGGTGCTGGCATCGTGACGCCTCCGCATGACATCAATCGGCACGCGCGGCGGCCCCACCATAGCACCTGCCCCCGACCGGGTTCAACCCGGCAGAACGAGCCTGCCCGGCACAAATTGGGTTCGTTTCGCAAAAACAATTCAGCCCTCCTCCACCAGCCCCCGGGCACCCGCGCGTCGTCAGCATCTTGTTTGAAACCAACGGCTTGAGCCAGTCCAGCGTCGATCTCCGGTCACCTTCCCAATGGCTTCGTTTGGCAATTTTCACCCCTCCGTATTCGTGTCCCTTCGTGTTCATTCGTGGTTTCCTCCGCCGGAGCGCCAGTCTCCGACCCGGCGTGTCCCCCATCTTTGTCTTCCCAGAATCTTTGGGTTCTCTCCGGAGCGCCGAGCACCCGCTCGGCGCGCTCCAATTCAAAATGGCTTCGTTTCGTAAAAACCGAACTCCACCACGGCGGCCGCACGCCTCCCCTCCCTCTCCCTTCATCGGATGAGGGGAGAGGGCCGGGGTGAGGGGTGTTCGCCCGATTCTCTCAATGGCTTCGTTTCGCAATTTCCGCCCCCTTCCGCATTCGTATCCCTTCGTGTTCATTCGTGGTTTCCGCCCCATCTTCGTCTTTCCCAAATCTTTGGGTCCCACTTCCATCCCTGAGGTTTGAAATCTCAAATCTGAAATTTCGTGCCGCCACCCGCAAACCCTCGCACTCCTCCGCCCAATCGCATTGGCGTGGCGCAAATGAACCCCTCGCCTCAGTCCCCCGGCGAACGATGCGTCCATTTCAGTTCGCGCAGCGCACTGGATATTGCCGGCTGAGCCCGGGTCGTTCCTCTGCCGCCCCTTGCTTCCCACCCAACCAACCACCAATCCGGTTCTCCGCTGTTTTCGGTGGACAGGGAGGCCGGCAGGGAAATTCCAAGCTCCAAGGTCCAAGCGCCAAAGAAATCCCAAACCTCAAATTCCAATCGTTCAGCGCGCCGCGCTGCCAGCCGTGCCGCCCTGGTTGGCACCTTGATTAAAGGGCTGGGATGGTGCGCCTTGTCCGCCCGGGGCCAGGCCACGCTTTCCCTTGGAATTTGGACTTTGGAGTTTCTTCGGAAGTTGGAATTTGGGATTTGGAGCTTCTTCCACCCGCCATTCCACTGAAAACAGCGGTGAGCCACCAATCCACTCACTTCCCATTGATTACCAGCCAGTTACAACAACTTTCCCACCCGCTTTCCATCGCCTCACCACCCGCATCCCCCGCCCGCCCCAGGCCCACCCACTGCCATTTTGACGCCGATTTCCCCGTTGACGCTCCCCTTCACCGGCCCGTAGGCTTTTTCCATAACCGCAACGTCGCCTGTCGCGACGCAGCGGAAAGCTCTCATGGCCGAAGGTTACTGCGTCAAATGCAAGGCGAAGAAGGAAATCACCGATGGCGTTGAGGAGGTGATGAAGAACGGGCGCAAGGCCATCAAAGGCCGCTGCCCCACCTGCGCCACCGTCATGTTCAAGATACTGGGCGGCAAAGCCGTCGCCCCGCCCGCCCCTGCCGCCCCCGTCCCGCCCGCCGCCCCGGAAAGTTCCGGCTCCGCCGCTCCGGCCGCTTAGTGTCCCTTTTCAAATCATCCCTTCATGGCTCAGCAACTCGCTTACGTAATCGTCACGCCCTATACCCTGGCCAAGTCCCGCACTGGCGGCATCCTGGCCCGGCTCATCAGCCGCACGGGACTTGAACTCGTCGCCGCCCGCATGTTCGGCGCGTGCCAGGAACTCGTCGAGGAATACTCCAAGGTCGTCATCTCCGCCGCCGACCCCCAGGACCGCAGCGTTCAGCAGCTCATCCACGATTACATCGTCCACGAACTGGGCCCCGACCCCAAGACCCACCGACGCCGTCGCTCCATGATGCTCCTCTTCCGGGGCGAGGACGCCGTGCGCAAGGTCCGCTCCGTCGTCGGCAACATCAGCCACTCCCGCCGCGGCGGCGAGACCATCCGCGACACCTTCGGCGACTACGTGATTGATGAGAACGACCACGTCCGCTATTTCGAGCCCGCCGTGCTCGCCGCCCCCAATGCCGAAGAAGCCGGCGTGAAGCTCAAGCTCTGGGCGCGCTACTCGGACGCCGACGGCGGCATCCTCGAAGACTGCGTCGAGCACCCGCCCGGCGAGAAAGTCGAGCGCACCCTCGTCCTCATCAAGCCGGACAACTTCCGTTTCGCCACCGGCCGCCCGGGCAACGTCATTGATTTCTTCAGCCGCACCGGCCTCTACATCGTCGGCATCCGCGTCCTGCACATGAGCACCGCGCAGGCCATGGAATTCTATGGCCCGGTGAAGGACTTCCTCCGCACCAAGCTCAAATCCGTCATCGCTGCGAAGGCCAAGGCCGCCCTGGAAAAAGACCCGACCATCGGCTTCACCATCCCCCCCGAGGCCGAAGCCCAGCTCGGCGAAATCCTCGGACCCGTCTTTGGCGACAACCAGTTCGACAACATCGTCCGCTTCATGTCCGGCCGGGCCGAATCCGAATGCCCCAAGGACAAGCTCGCCGACCCCGGCACCGAGAAGTGCATCGCGCTGGTCTATGAAGGCACCAATGCCGTCGCCAAGATCCGCGACGTCCTCGGCCCCACCGACCCCGCGAAGGCCCCGCCCGGCTCCATCCGCCGCGAGTTCGGCTCGAACATCATGGTCAACGCCGCCCACGCCAGCGACGCCGTCGAGAACGCCCGGCGCGAACTCGGCATCGTCAAAGTCGAGGCCAACGACTTCAAACGCGTCGTCGAGCAGTTCCACGGCACGGCGTAGCCGCGGGTAGATACGCCGGGCATCTGTCCCCGCCCAGTCGCGTAGCGACGCCCGATGGCAGCCGTGGGTTTCAACCCACGGTTCGCAACCAATCCCAGCGCGTCGCGTAGCGACGCCTGAGAGGTTCACCAAGGCGGGTGCGGGCGGCCATCTTTGTCATCCCTGAATCTTTGGGTTCTTTCGGGGTGATCCTACTCTCACCTCGGCTCCCGGTTCATCGGGCTTCCACTGCCCACCCGTCCATATTCGTGTCCCTTCGCGGTCCCCACCGGAGCGCCGGTCTCCGACCCGGCGTGTCCATCTTTGTCTTTCCCAAATCTTTGGGTCCTCTCCCTCCCATCTTTCTGACCCCGTTTTTCTGACCACTCCGTTCGGAGCGCCGAGCGCCCGCTCGGCGCTCCAAATTGGCCTTTCGTGCCCAAATTCAAAACAGCTTCGTTGCGCAAAAAACCATCCGACCGCACTCCCTCCCCCTCTCCCTTCATCGGATGAGGGGAGAGGGCCGGGGTGAGGGGCGTTCGCCTGAATTTCCAAGCGCCTCGTTCGCTAATTCCCCCTCCCCATTCGTGTCCCTTCGTGTTCATTCGTGGTTTCTCTTTCCCCATCAGGCTTCCCACCCTTCGCGCGCGTGCTATTCTCCCCTCATGAAACTCGCATTGTCCCTCGCCCTTTGCCTGCTCACCCACCTCGCCTCCGCCCAGACCAAGCCCCTCACCGAAATCCCGCTCAAGGACATCAACGGCAAGGACACCTCGCTCAAGCCCTACGCCGGCAAGGTCCTCCTCATCGTCAACGTCGCCTCCCAATGTGGGGCCACGCCGCAATACGCCGGCCTCGAATCTTTGCACAAGGAATTCGGCGCGCGCGGCCTGGTCGTCCTCGGCTTCCCCTGCAATGACTTCGGCGCACAGGAACCCGGCACCGCTGCGGAGATCAAGCAGTTCTGCACCACGAACTACAAAGTCACCTTCCCCCTCTTCGAGAAAGTCCGCATCAGCGAAGGCTCCGAGCAGCACCCGCTCTTCACCGCGCTCACGGGCAAAGGCTCCCCGCACCCCGGCCCCGTGACCTGGAACTTCAGCAAGTTCCTCGTCGGTCGCGACGGCAAAGTCGCCGCCCGCTTCGACACCGGCACCGAACCCGACGACTCCGCCCTCATAAAGGCCATCGAGAAAGCGTTGGCGGCGAAGTAAATCCCCTCCTGCTCGTAATCCTGATCCTAATCCTGCTCCTCGGGATTTGCGGAGCAGGATTAGGATCAAGATCAGGAGCAGGAGACCAATTAGGCCGTCTTGCACCCGTTGCTTGCCCGCGTTAATAAAACCCGCCGCTGGCTCGCGCCCCTCCTGGGCCTGCTGGTGATCGCCCTGATGCTATACCAATTCGAGCACAGCCAAGTTTACCACCCCACGCGCGACGCGGAATACACGCCCGAAGATGTTGGCCGCCCCGCCGAGGATCTCTGGCTCAAGACCCCGGACAATCTCCGCCTCCACGCCTGGTTTTTCCCTGCGGAGAAATCTTCCCCGCGCGCCCGCTTCGCCGTGCTCTTCTGCCACGGTAACGGCGGCAACCTCACCTCCCGCCCCGGCTACTACCGCGTCATCCTCGAAACCGGCGTCAACCTCCTCACCTTCGACTACCGCGGCTACGGCCGCAGCGAAGGCCACCCCAGCGAGCCCGGCACCTACACCGACGCCGCCACCGCCTACGCCTGGCTCCGCGCGCGCGGCTTCCCGCCTGAGCACATCCTCGTCTGGGGCGAGTCCCTCGGTGGCGGCATCGCCAGCCATGTCGCCGCCACCCAGGCCGTTGGCGGATTGATGCTCCAAAGCACCTTCACCAACATCCCGGACATCGGCGCGGAATTCTTCCCTTGGCTGCCCGTGAGGTATATCAGCCGCATCAAATACGACACCCACAGCCGTCTGCCCGGCCTCACCTGCCCCGTCGTCGTCATGCACAGCCGCGCGGATGCCACAATCCGCTTCCGCCACGGCGAACGAAACTTCGCCGCCGCCCGCGAACCCAAGGCCTTCGTCGAAATCGAAGGCGACCACAACGACCCCCTCCTCGCCAACCGCGCCGCCTTCGCCGCCGGCGCGGAGAAGTTCGTCCAGCTCGCTGAAGCTGCGAAAGCCAGACCAACGGAGTGATGGCGTAGTGGAGCACTGGAGCAATGCTGAAGTTCGCAGCCACGACATCCCGTCGCCGTAGCTCAGACTTGCACTGCCGTATCGTCGGCTTGCAGCCGGCAGACCGTCCCTATACCAATGCTCAATGACGCTCAGTGGCATAGTCGAGCGAACGCGGCGCACGTTCAGCTCCCTCTCCCTTCCTCGGAGGAGGGGAGAGGGTTGGGGTGAGGGGTGACGTCCAGCCGCCTTCGACCATTCCAAAGTTCGAGTAGCGCCATCCCTCCAATACTCCACCACTCCATCACTCCGCTCTCTCTTGATGAAATCCCCCCTCTCCGCCCTCGGCCAGCGCACCGCCCCGCCCGCCATCTCCTGGCTGATGAGCCTCACGCTCGGCCACCCCAAGCTCATCTCCCTCGCCGCCGGCTTCACCGACAACCTCTCGCTCCCGGTAGATGAAGCCCGCGCCCTCCTCGATGAAATCCTCGCCGCCCCCCGCACCGGCCAGCCCGCCCTCCAATACGGTTCCACCGCCGGCGACCCCCTCCTCCGTGAACTGACCGCGAAGCGCTTGGCCGAACTCGACACCGCCGCCCTCGCCTCACACCCGGTAGGGCGAGACTCCGTCGAGCCCCATCTCGAGCGGAGCGAGGCGAGCGCAGCGAGCATCTCCTCCCTCTCCCCCATCGGGGGAGAGGGCCGGGGTGAGGGGGCAAATCGTCCGAAGACCAGCCGCGTTCTTTCGCCCTCCCGCCTCCTCATCACCCACGGCTCCCAGCAACTCCTCTACCTCCTCACCGAGACCCTCTGCGACCCCGGCGACATCGTCCTCGTCGAGGACCCCACCTACTTCGTCTATCTCGGCATCGCCCAGAGCCACGGCCTGCGCTGCCGCGGCGTGCGATTGCATCCCGATGGCCTGGACCTCGAACACTTGGAGCAGGTCTTGGAAGAACTCCGCCGCAGCGGCGACCTGTCGCGCGTGAAACTGCTCTACCTCGTCACCTACTACCAAAACCCCACCGGCTACACCACGAGCTTCGCGAAGAAAGCCGCCGCCCTGAAACTCCTGCGCCGCTACGAGAAGTTCGCCGGCCACCCCCTCTACCTCCTCGAAGACGCTGCCTACCGCGAGCTGCGCTTCGCCGGCGAAGCCATCCCCTCCGCGCTCGCCGCCCCCGGCGGTCCCGACCGCGTGCTCTACGCCGGCACGTTCAGCAAGCCCTTCGCCACCGGCGTGCGCGTCGGCTTCGGCGTCCTGCCCGAACCCATTCTTACCACCGCCACCCGCATCAAGGGCAACCACGACTTCGGCACCGCCAACCTCCTCCAGCAACTCCTGGCCCGCGCACTCAGCACCGGCGCTTACGACCGCCACCTCGCCCAGCTCCAATGCCGCTACGCCCTCAAGGCCAGCGTCATGACCGACTCCACCCGCACGCACTTCCCCGCCGACGTCGAGTGGCGCGAACCCGCCGGCGGCCTCTACGTCTGGGCCCGCGCCCCCAAGCGCATCCGCACCGGTGCCAAGTCCAAGTTCTTCCAGACCGCGCTCAAGCAAGACGTCCTCTACGTCCCCGGCGCGCTCTGCTACGCGGACGACTCCGCCCGCCGCCGGCCCGACCACGAAATGCGCCTCAGCTTCGGCGGCGCCAGCGAGCGCGACATCATCGCCGGCATCACCCGCCTCGGCCACGCCCTCACGTAGCGCAAGCCTCCGGCTTGCCGTGCCGCCGGCGTCCCGCCGGCTTCCTTATGGAGTGCGGTGACTTGTCGCCGTCAAAGTCCAGGGCGCACCCGGCAAAACCCAAGTCGTGCTACAACAAAAAAACCTTTGACGCGAATTCCGCGAATGCTCGCGCAGCCTGTCACCCCACGACATCCACTGGCTTCCACTGTCCCGTTCTCATTCGTCAGTCCCCATTCGTCAGTCAAATCCACCCCATCCGGTTCAGGGACAGCCGTATTCGGCGGCCTCTGCGTCCGTCCCGCCTCTGCGGTAAAAACAGAGTTCGCCCCTTCGCGAAAGCACCTCCGTCTCCATTTTCCTGACCCAATTTTTCTGACCACCTTCGGTTCATGCTTCAATTTTTCTGCCCATAATTTTCCTGCCCTTGCCGCCGTTTTCCGCTATCTCTCCCCCGTGAAACACGCCGCTTTGCTTTTGCTTCTCCTGGCCTTCACCGCCCAGACTTCCGCCGTGGACATCATCGCGCACCGCGGCGCATCGCACGACGCACCGGAGAACACCCTCGCCGCCTTCAAGCTCGGCTGGCAGCAGCGCGCCGACGCCGTCGAACTGGACATCTGGCTCACCAAGGATGGCAAGATCATCGTCTCCCACGACGGCGACACCAAGCGCACCACCGGCACCGCCAAGAAAATTCCCGAGAGCACCCTCGCCGAACTCCGCGCCCTCGACGCCGGCTCGTGGAAAGACCCCAAGTGGAAAAACGAAAAGCTCCCCACGCTCGACGAAGCCCTCGCCCTCATCCCCGACGGCAAACGCCTGGTCATTGAGATCAAGTGCGGCGTGGAAGTGCTCCCTGAACTGGAGCGCGTCCTCAAAGCCTCCGGCAAGCCCGCCGCGCAGCTTGTCATCATCAGCTTCAAATACGACGTCTGCGCCGAGTCCAAGAAGCTCTTCCCCAAAATCCCCGTCCTGTTCCTCTCCTCCTTCAAGGAAGACAAGGCCACCGGCAAATGGAGCCCCACGCCCGACTCCTTGATTGCCAAGGCCAAGGCCGCCGGCCTCGAAGGCATCAACCTCGCCCACAAAGGCCCGCTCGACGCCGACTTCGTCAAGAAGACCCACGCCGCCGGCCTCAAGTTCTACGTCTGGACCGTGGACGACGCCGCCATCGCCAAGAAACTCCTCGCCGACGGCGCCGACGGCATCACCACCAACCGCCCCGAATGGCTCCGCGAGCAGCTCCGGTGAGGGTGGGGAAAAGAGCGGAGTGATGGAGTGGTGCAGTATTGGAGAGGTGGGCAGCGCGCGCCAAGGAGCGCGGCATTCATGCCGCAGAAACGTGTCTTGCACTTCGGCCATCCCACGCTCCACGGCAACCGGACAGCCCCATCGAATCGCCGCACCCCGCTCAACCACGACGCGCGACCTCCCTCTCCCTTCATCGGATGAGGGGAGAGGGCTGGGGGTGAGGGGTGTCGGCAGCAGCACCGCATCCACAGTCCAAGTGAAACTCACCGCCCACCACTGCACTGGAACTCGCGCAGTGTCTGGAGTGCGCACGTCTTTCAGCGCCGAGTTTTAGAACGTCCCCGTGGCCGTTACAGTGCCAACCGGCGCGCGGCATTCATGCCGCTTCAACGTCCGCTCCACTGTTGCATTCCCACGCTCCACCGCCCCCGGACCTCGTCCGTCCAATCGCACCCCGCTCAACCACGACGCGCGAACTCCCTCTCCCTTCATCGGATGAGGGGAGAGGGCTGGGGGGAGGGGGATCGTCCGGCAGCATGCTGCCGACTTGCATCGAGATTGGCCGCAGCAGCTCCCACCGATTAAGCGAGAGAACCCACGGGGTGCATCCGCGCACTGCCCCCGGAGCGCGGCACTCCGGGCCGCAGCGGCAACCCTGTAGAACGGGCTGCGGAGCTTCCCACGCCTTTCCCTGCTGCCAACCGCTGCGGCCCAGAGGGCCGCGCTCCGCCGTCGTGCGGGGGCAGTGCCAAGATG
>CAZCBE010000157.1:0-13980 GCA_964496695.1 uncultured Klebsiella sp. | reverse complement strand
GGCTGGTAGCCTGTGCTACCCGGCGGCTGCGCCGCCGCTACTTCGGAGTTCGGGTCTAACGCAGAGACGCAGAGGACGCGAAGAAGCGCAGAGATTTGTCCTTCCCTGCCACGTTCATCATTTGGAGTCCCGACTCGGCTGCCAGCTCTGCGAACCTATGCGTTCTCTGCGTCTCTGCGTTGAACGGGAACGGTTCGTTGCCAGTGGCTTCGCTCCGGCTCGGCACGCTGCGGACCTCGACATTGGAATGTCGAGCTACGGTGCTTACGCGCCGAACTTGTCGAACATCTTGGCGTTGGCCTGCATGAGGCGGATGAGATACTTCGCCTCGAAGACGCCGAGGGAGCCGAGGTTTGAGCCGGTCTCGGTGAAGCGGTCGAGCTTGTCCGAGCCGCTGCACGCGCTGTGGAGCAGCACGGGCTGCGGGTGCCAGGAGTGGCCCTTCATCGCGCAGGGGGTCGAGTGGTCGCCGGTGATGACGAGCACGTCGGGCTTCTTGCCGAGCAGGATGGGCAGCGCGGCGTCGAAGTCCTCGATGGCCTTCTTCTTCGCCTCGAAGTTGCCGTCCTCGCCGTATTTGTCGGTGTATTTGTAGTGGAGGAAGAAGAAGTCGTAGTTGTCGTATTCGGCCACGTAGCGCTGGCACTGCTCGGCGATGGTCTGCGGGCCTTCGATTTTCGTCATGCCCACGAGCTGCGCGAGGCCCTTATACATCGGATACACCGCGATTGCGGCGGGCTTGAGCTGGTAGCGCTGCTCGAAGATGGGAATCTCCGGCTGGTGGGCGATGCCGCGCATGAGGAAGCCATTGGCCTTCGGGTGGCTGGCCAGCACGGGCAGCGCCTTCTTGTAGAACTCGGCGATGAGCTTGGCGGTCTTCTTCTGCGCGGCGTTCTTCGGGTCCTCCGGCTTGGCCTCGAGCAGCTTCAAGCCTTCGCGGTTCGGATCGGTCGAGCTGATTGGGCCTTCGAGGCCCTTGCCCCGGAAGATGACCACGAAGCGATGCTCCTTGCCGGCCTTCACGATCACCTGCGTGTCGCCGATCTTTTTGATCTTCTTGGCCAGCAGGTCGCACAGCTCCTCGCAGACTTCGGTGGCGATGCGGCCGGCGCGGCGGTCGGTGACGAGGCCCTTCTTGTCGAGCGTGCAGAAGTTCGCGCGCGCGGCGACGTCGCCGGCCTTCAACTCCATGCCGAGGCCGAGCGCCTCGATGACGCCGCGGCCGACCTCAAACTCCAGCGGGTCGTAGCCGAACAGCCCGAGGTGGCCGGGGCCGCTGCCGGGCGTGATGCCGGGAGCCACGGGGATCAGGCGGCCCTGGGCGCAGCCGGACTGCACGAGGGCGTCGAGGTTCGGCGTGGTGGCGGCCTCGAGCGGGGTCATGTTGCCCGTAGCGGCGGTGGCGATGTCACCGAGGCCGTCGAGCACCACCAGCGCGAGCTTCGCGCCGGTCTTGATGGTCAGCGAGGAGTAGAGTGCGTCAAGTTTCATGGTCAGATTCAGTTCAAACAGCGTTCAGGCGGAGTTTCGACGCCTCGTGCGGGCTTTGGATTCCCCAGGCCGAAACGCCGCAGGCATCATGCTGGCAAGGGAAAAGGCCCGTCAAGGGCGGGAAAAGTGATCAGCGGCTGGCCTGTCGTATCCAAAGCAGGAGGAAATCCGTTGGACAGACGCCGACGAAGACGCCGCTGACGGGGGCGTTGGATGGGCGACCAAGGAGGATTTTGACTGACGAATGGGGATGACGAAGGAACCTAAAAGCAGCCGTTGAGCAACCGCTGAAGACGCGGAATACACGGAAGGGAAAGGATTTGAGGGGCAGATGCCGACTTTCGGACGTTCACCCGGCAGGTGAAGGCACGTTCGGTTCCACCCGCCTGTTCTTCCGCGTGTTCCGTGTATTCAGCGGTTTCAAATGCGGTTTCCAGGTTGAAACGGAGGGCGGGGGAGCAATGTGACTCCTGCGGACTTCACCCGTCAGCTTCCCCGCGTCAGATTCGGCTGCTGGTTGAAGCGTCAGTCCGGAGGAAGGTGGTTGGTGAGAGGGTAGTTTCGGCTTCGAGATTTCAGATGACAGAGGGCTTAGGGCCGAGGGCCGAAGTTTAGGGCACCGGAGAGAGGCAGAACGATGCGGTCGGAGCAATGGGGACGGAATACGGGGTTTCCTGTGCGTGGGGTGTGAGCCGCAGGGAACGGGCTGGTTGTCGGATGGCTAGGTTCGCCGGGCGGGACGCGCCGCCGCTACGTCAGGCGGGACGCCTGACGCCACGTGCCGATGCGCTTGCCATCGCGGGGGTTCACTCCTACTTTTCCGCGCCTATGGAAAATGTTGTTGTGATCGGGTCGGGCTGTGCGGGGTGGACGGCGGCGCTTTACACGGCGCGGGCGAATTTGAACCCGGTGGTGGTCACCGGCGCGACGCCGGGCGGGCTGCTGACCACCACGAGCATCGTGGAGAATTTCCCCGGCTTCCCCGAGGGCGTGGACGGGACGGACCTGATGGTGAAGATGCAGCAGCAGGCGGAGCGTTTTGGCACGCGGGTGCAGTTTGGCTCGACGGTCGAGGCGGTGGATTTGAGCAAGCGGCCGTTCGTGGTGACCGTGGACGGCGAGAAGGTGGAGACGAAGTCCATCATCATTGCGACGGGCGCGGGCCACAAGCACCTGGATGTGCCGGGCGAGGATTTGCTGGAGAAGAAGGGTGTGACCTATTGCGCGACGTGCGACGGCGCGCTGCCGATGTTCCGCAACCAGGCGCTGGTAGTGGTGGGCGGCGGCGACT
This sequence comes from uncultured Klebsiella sp., assembly GCA_964496695.1. Taxonomy (GTDB): domain Bacteria; phylum Verrucomicrobiota; class Verrucomicrobiia; order Limisphaerales; family SXTU01; genus SXTU01. The sequence goes on along the minus strand of CAZCBE010000157.1, from coordinate 11,198 downwards.
CGGCGTGCGAGGAGGCGACGTATCTGACGCGCTTTGCCTCGGTGGTTTATCTCGTGCATCGGCGTGATTCGCTGCGGGCCTCGAAGGTCATGGCCGAGCGCGCGCTGTCGAATCCCAAGATCAAGCCGGTGTGGGACTCGGTGGTGACCGAGGTGCTGGATGTGACGGCGGGCAAGGTGACGGCGGTGAAGCTCAAGAACACCAAGACGGGCGAGGAAAGCACGCTGCCGTGCGCAGGGGTGTTTGTGGCCATCGGACATTACCCGAACACGCAGCTTTTCAAGGGGCAGATCGCGCTGGATGAGAACGGCTACGTGGTGCGCGAGAAGGGGTCGCAGACAACGGTGGAGGGGGTGTTCGTGGCGGGGGATTGCTCGGACCATGTTTACCGGCAGGCGATCACGGCGGCGGGCATGGGCTGCGCGGCGGCGATTGATGCGGAGCGGTATCTGGGTTCGTTGAACGGGTGATTTTTAACCACGAATGGACACGAAGAGACACTAATGGGACAGGGGGGACGGATGCCACAGGGTATCCCCACCCCTCACCCCGGCCCTCTCCCCGTTGAGGGGAGGGGGAGAAGATGCGCGACCTTATGACACCTGATCAGCGTGGAGCAATTGTTGCGGCACTCAAGGGTGGGAACAAGATCGGGGCCATCAAGCTGTGCCGCGAGGCGACGGGGCTGGGGCTGGCGGAGGCGAAGGAGTGGGTGGAGCGGCTGGAGACTTCGCCGGACGCGCCGCTTTCACCCGTGCCGGAAGCCGGCGCGCTGTCGCCGGTTGCGGAACTGCTCTTTGCGGGCCGGAAGATTGACGCCATCAAACTGTATCGCGAGCAGGTGAAGCCGGGGAGCGGGCTGAAAGAGGCGAAGGAGGCGGTGGAGCAGCTTGAGGCCGGGCTAAGGGCCAAGCACCCGGAGAAATTTACGGCGCAGGCCAAGTCTGGCTGCATGGCGGTGCTGGCCGTGCTTTTTTTCGTGGTGGTTTGGATTCGCTTTTAACATGACTCCTACTGAACTTGCCGCGCGCCTGGCCGCGCCGAACCCGCCGCATCTACTGGATGTGCGGCAGCCGGATGAATTTGCCATCGTGGCGCTGCCGGGCGCGAAGCTCGTGCCGTTGAACGAGCTGCCTGATCGCGTGGGCGAGCTGGCGGGCTGGCGCGATCAGGAGGTGGTGGTGTATTGCCACCACGGGATGCGCAGCGCACGGGCGATTGGCTGGCTCCGGCAGCAGGGATTTACGAATCTGCACAACCTCAGCAGCGGGGTGGACGGCTGGTCGCTGGAAGTGGACCCGAATGCGGCGCGTTATTGAGTCGTCTGCCATCGGTTCCTGAAAGAGAACGGTGCTCAAAAGCAGTGCGGGCGAGACGACCGGAGGGGCAGGCGAGACGCCTGCCCCACTACGCAGACGTAGTTTCAGCTTCTTTTCGGGCGGCATTGCTTTAGAAAAAGCCCATGAACGAACGACGGGCGCGAATTCGTCGCGCGACCAAAGAGACCCAGATCAGTCTCGAACTGAATGTGGATGGGACGGGGAAGTCCGCCATCCGCACGGGTGTGCCGTTCTTCGATCACATGCTGACGCTGTTCGCGAAGCACGCGGTGGTGGACCTGAAACTGCGGTGCAAGGGGGACTTGGAGGTGGACGCGCATCATACGGTGGAGGACTGTGGAATTGCGCTGGGACAGGCGTTTGTGCAGGCCTTGGGCGACAAAAAGGGGATTCGCCGCTATGGCACGGGGTTCGATCCAAAGAATCCGGCGGAAGCGGCGGACTGCTGCGGGACAGGAGTGTCCCGCTCGCGGGGCGAGGCATTCGTGCCGATGGATGAGTGTCTGGCGCGATGTGTGATAGACTTCAGCGGCCGGCCATACTTGGTGTGGCGCGGCATGGACGAGCTTTCGCAAAAGAAGATTTCCAGCGCGGAGCGGACGCAGGACATGTCGAGCGCGTTCCGCTTCGGGCTGGCGCGGGAATTTTTTCAGGGCTTCACGAACGAGGCCCGGTGTAACCTGCATCTGGAACTGTTGTATGGTGGCGAGCCGCATCATGTGGTGGAAGGGCTGTTCAAGGCCTTTGCCAAGGCGACGGACTTCGCCTGCCAGCGGGATGCGCGAATCGCCGGTCAGATTCCGAGCACGAAAGGCAAACTTTAGCTGCGATGCCGAAGCCGATAGATCATAAGGCGGCGCTGGATGTGGAGCTGGTGGCGGCTTCGCAGGCCGGGGACATGCTCGCGTTCGAGGAGCTGGTGGCGCGGCATCGCGACAAGATCTACGCGCGTGCGTTCAGCATGATGCGCAACGAGGAGGAGGCGATTGATCTTTCGCAGGAGGCGTGGGTCAAGGCGTGGCAGCGGCTGAAGCAGTTTCAGGGGGATTCCAGCTTCGCCACCTGGATGACGCGCATCGTGATTAATCTGTGTCTGGACCAGCTCCGGCGGCAGAAAAGAACGCGGGCGGAATCAATCGAACAACTGGATGAAGAGCTGGGCGGGGTCGAACGTCAGATGCCGGTAGTTGCGACGAATCCGTCGGAAGGTCTGGAACGAGCCGAGCTGCGCAAGCGGATAGACAAGGCGATGAACCAGCTTTCTTACGAGCACCGCACCGTGCTGATTCTGCATGAGTTCGAAGAGATGGAATACAAGCAGATCGCGAAGGTGATGAACTGCTCGATCGGGACGGTGATGTCCCGGCTGTTTTATGCGCGGCGACGGCTGGCGTCGTTGCTGCAGAGTTTGAAGAAGGACCAGCAAAGTTGAACGGTTTGAAATTGCGGTTTGAAACTGAAATTGAGGCAGCTATGAACACGGAACTGAAATTGCAGGCATGGTTGGACGGTGAGCTCGACGCCCGCGAGGCGCGCGAGATGGAGGCCCTTCTGGCGCGGGATGCGCAGGGCGCGGCACTGGTCCAGGAACTGAAGTGGACGAAGGCGGCCTTCGCCGGCAGCGAGGCCGAGGTGAAGCTCCCGGAAACCCGCGAGTTTTACTGGAGCAAGATCTCCCGCGCCGTCGAGGCCGAGGAAAAGCGGGCCGCCGCGGCACCGGTCGAGCAGGCTTGGTGGCGCAAGTTTCTCTATCCCGCCACCGGTCTGGCGGCGATGGTTGCGGTCATGTTCGTCATCAGCGGCGGACGTGGCACCGATGGGTCGGACAGCGAGAGCGTCCCCGAGGACGTGAACGCGGTCAGCTTCCGCTCCGAGTCGGAGAAGATGTCGGTGGTGTATGTTGCCGATGAAAACGGCAACTTCAGCCCCGTCAGCCAGGAAGCCAAAAATGAGCCTGAAGCCGACAAGTAACTCGTCGCGCTGGCACTTCCTAGTCCTGCTGGTGGGGCTTGCGTGGGGTTTGATCCAAACGCTGGCTGCGTCTGTGCCCGTGGAAACACGAGTGCAGGCGGTTCTCATCTGGGGCACCGATGAGACCAAGCCCACGGGCAAGACTCTCAAGGAAGTTGATGCGAAGCTCCGCGAGAAGCTTGGCAAGATCTTCAAGTGGCAGAACTACTTCGAGGTCAGCCGCAACAACGCCGGCGTCACCGCCAGCAAACCTCAGACGCTCAAGCTGAACGAAGAATGCTCGGTGGAGATCAAGATTCTCCCCGAGAATCTCGCCGAGGTGAAGCTCATCAGCAAAGGCAAGACCATCACCCGCCGCCATTCGCTCGCCAAGGCGGACGCTCTGGTCCTCGGCGGCGACGACAAGAACAACACCGCTTGGTTCGTGGTGTTGAACTTTAACTGAGCCGCGCGGTCAGCGGCCTGACTTCCAGAACTTCGCAGCCGCCTCCCTTTGATCGGGGAGGCGGTTTTTGCGTTATGGAGGCGGTCACGCAGGCGGCGCTGGCTGACAGTTCCCTGGCACCCGATCGAGTGCCGCCAGATCTGCGCATGGATTGCCAGCTTTCTGGTGATCCGCCCTCCGGCCAGTTTGCGGCCAGACGGACCGCCAGGGGAATTGGGCATCCTTGCGCGTTTCCGCAAGCCCTTGAATCCCTGTGATTCGAGGCACCCAACTAATGGTGGTTTTGCAGGCGATCAGGCCTTGAAATAACCATTGTCGCCGCAGGGTTTTTCGGATAGTTTTCAGGCCGTCTCGAAGTCAGTTCAGCGGGCTGCTTTCCAGCCGTGTTTTCCGGTGAGTTTGCCGCCGCTCGGGACGCGATTTTACTGATACAATGTCCGACGAATCCCAGACCTACGACGCCTCAAAACTAAGCCAGCTCAAGGGCCTCGAAGCGGTCCGCAAGAAGCCCGGCATGTATATCGGCGGCACGGACGAGCGTGCGCTTCACCATTGCGTCTCCGAGGTGCTGGACAATTCTGTGGACGAGCACCTCGCGGGGCATTGCACGCGCATTGACGTGACGCTGCATCTGGATGGTTCGATTTCCATCCGGGACAACGGCCGCGGCATTCCGGTGGACATCAACAAGGACAGCGGCCTGCCGGGCGTGGAACTGGTGCTCACGACGTTGCACTCGGGCGGCAAATATGGCCAGGGCGGCTACAAGTTCTCCGGCGGCACACACGGCGTCGGCGCGAAGTGCGTGAACGCGGTGAGCGAGTGGTTCGAGGTCGAGGTGTCGCGTGACGCGCAAGTTTACCACATGGAGTTCGAGCGCGGCAAAACGATGAAGAAGCTCGAGGTGATCGGCAAATCCAAGGCCAATGGCACACTGATCACGTTCAAGCCGGATTCGGAAATCTTCAAAGAGACGACCGAGTTCAAAACCGAGATCATCACCCAGCGGCTCCGCGAACTTGCGTTTCTGAACAGCGGGTTGGAAATCTCCTTCCTGGACGAGCGCAAGCAGACCGGCGAACGCGAGGTGTTTTACTACAAGGACGGGGTGGTCGAGTTCGTGAAGCAGCTCAACAAGAGCAAGGCCGCGCTGCATCCCAAGCCGATTGCGTTCAACAAGGAGACCCGGCAGAAGAACGAGGACAAGGACATCGAGGTCCACGTCGAGGCCGTGCTGCAATACAATGACAGCTACAACGACCAGGTCCTCTGCTACACCAACACGATCCATAATCCTGACGGCGGCGCACACTTGTCCGGCTTCCGCAGCGCAGTCACACGGGCCATCAATCAATACGCGAAGTCCAACGAGCTGCTGAAGGACAAGGACCCGCAAATCACGGGCGACGACGTGCGTGAGGGGCTGACCGCCGTCGTCTCGGTGAAGCACAGTGATCCCAAGTTCGAGTCGCAGACGAAGGTGAAGCTCATCTCGCCCGAGGTGGATGGCATCGTCGGCTCGGTGGTGTATGAGGGGCTGATGAGCTATTTCGACGCGAATCCGCCCATTGCCAAACGCATCGTGGACAAGGCGCTTAACGCCGCCCGCGCCCGCGAGGCCGCGCGCAAGGCCCGCGAGGCCGTGCGCAAGACGGCCCTTACCGGCGGTGGTCTGCCTGGCAAATTGGCCGACTGCTCCGACCGCGATCCGGTCAACACCGAGCTGTATATCGTCGAGGGTGACTCGGCCGGTGGCTCCGCCAAGCAGGGCCGCGACCGCAAGTTTCAGGCGATCCTTCCCATTCGCGGCAAGCTCATCAACGTGGAGAAGGCCCGGCTGGACAAGGTGCTCCAGAACAACGAAATCCGGACGATGATCACGGCCATCGGCACGGGCATCGGGGATGGCGAGGGCGAGGGTGCGTTCGACCTGAACAAGCTCCGCTACCACAAGATCATCATCATGACGGACGCCGACGTGGACGGCTCGCACATCCGCACGCTGCTGCTCACGTTCTTCTACCGGCAGATGACGCAGCTCGTGAAGCAGGGCTTCGTCTATATCGCGCAGCCGCCGCTCTATTCTGTCACGCGCAAGAAACGCACGGACTACGTGGATGACGACAACCAGCTCAACCGCATCCTGCTGCAAAACGGCACGGAGGAAGTGCGCTTGAAGAACCTGGCCGACGGCCGCGAGTTCACGCCGAAGCAGTTGGAGGAGATTCTCACGCTGCTGGAGTCGCTCGACAAATACGCCACGTTCATCCGGCGACAGGGCGGAGACTTCGCGGACTACGTCGAGAAGCGCGGCGCGGACCAGTCCTTCCCCGTGTATCTCATCAAGGTGCGCGAGGGCAACGAGGAGACGGTCTCCTACTTTGAGAGTCTGGCGGACGTGGAGCAGTTCAAGGCGGCGAATCCCGATCTCTACGGTGATGGCGAAGTGCGCGAGAAGGCCGAGAAGTCCCGCACGCAGTCACGTCGCGCGGTCGGCGCGGACCTGCACCTGGAGAGCAAGGCGATTGGTGAACTGCTGGGCAAGCTGTCCAAGAAAGGGCTCGCCGTGGACCACTACGCCGCGCAGGACAAGCCGCTGTTTGAACTGACCGAGGGCGAAGGCGAGCGCGCGCATGTGACGCCGCTATTCTCCATTCCCGAGATTCTCGAGGGCGTGAAAGCGGTCGGCAAAAAGGGCATCCAGATCTATCGCTTCAAGGGCTTGGGTGAAATGGACGCGAAAGAGCTGTTTGAGACCACGATGAACCCGGTGAAGCGCAAGCTCCTGCGCATTGACCTCACCGATGCGGTCGAGACCGAGGAGATGTTCGTGCGCCTCATGGGCGACGAGGTCGAGCCGCGCCGCCAGTTCATCGAGGACAACGCCCTCAACGTGCGGAATCTGGATGTTTGAAAAAAGAATTTGACGGTGTAGTCACGCGTGACTACATTGCCGCCATGAAAGCGAAAGCTCGCACAACAAAATTCCCGGAACACAAGGCGGAGCCGATGGAGCTTCGTGAAACCCTGGCGTTGCCCGGCGTGGGGCTGTCCATCCCGGTGCGCGCGGCAAAGGCCAAGCTCTCGGCCCTGCTCGAGTTGGTGGCGGGTGGCCAGCAGGTCACCATCACCAGCGATGGCGTGCCGAAGGCGGTGCTGTCACCGGTCGCCAAACACGAGCAGCGCAAGGTGTTCACCGGCACATCGGAGCACCTCAAGAAAATGCCGCCGTGGCAGGGTGGGCCGACGGCGGAGGAGCTCATCCGCGAGGACCGCGATGGGCGGGGTTGGTAGCTCATGTATCTCGACTCCTGCATCCTGGTCAAATTGCTCGTGGCAGAGCCGGACAGCGAACTGTTCGTCCGCTCGCTGGAGGGCCAGCCGCTCGTCACCTCTGAACTCGCGCTGACCGAGGTTTTCTCGGCGTTGCTCGCCCGCGAGCGCGCCGGGAAAATCGGTCTGCCCGACCGGCGGCGCGCTTGGGCCGAGCTCGAGGCGCGCATTGCTGGCGGCGAAATTCGGATAGAACCGTTGAACCCCACCGTGCAGCGGAAAGCCCGGCATCTGCTCGAGCACTGCCATCCCAAGGTGCCGCTCCGCACGCTCGACGCGTTCCACCTTGCGACGGCGGAGTTGTGCCATGATTTTCCCTTGGTTACGACCGACGGTCGCTTGCGCGATGCCGCCAAGCTGCTCAGTCACGCCGTGTTTCCCCCTGACTCTGCCGCTACCACCTGATTTCCCCTCATGCCCGACGAAATTCCCCCGACCCCACCGCCACCGCCGGCGCAGACCGGTTCTGCCTACACGCAGGGCGAGAAGATCACCAAGATCAATGTCGCGGACGAGATCAAGAACTCGTTCCTCGACTACTCGATGTCGGTCATCATCTCGCGTGCCTTGCCCGATGTGCGGGACGGGCTCAAGCCCTCGCAGCGCCGCATCCTCTACGCGATGCACGAGTTGTCGCTCTTCCCCGGACGCAAGCACTACAAGTGCGCCAAGATCTGCGGCGACACCTCGGGCAATTACCACCCGCACGGCGAAGCGGTGATCTACCCCACGCTTGTCCACATGGCCCAGCCGTGGGTCATGCGCGAGCGGCTTGTGGATGGCAAGGGCAACTTCGGCTCCGTCGAGGACGATCCCCCGGCGGCAATGCGTTATACCGAGGCCCGGCTCACGCACCTCGGCGCGGCGCTGATGCAGGACATGGACCGGGACACGGTGGACTTCGTCCCGAACTACGACGAGCGCATGACGGAGCCGACCGTCTTCCCGGCGGCGTTTCCGAACTTGCTCGTCAACGGCGGCACGGGCATCGCGGTCGGCATGGCCACGAACATGCCGCCGCACAACCTCGGCGAGATCATTGACGGCATCTGCGCCCAGATCGAGGACCCGACCATCACCATCCCGGGCCTGATGAAGTTCATCAAAGGCCCCGACTTCCCCACGGGCGGCTTCATCTGCGGCATCGAGGGCATCAAGAACTACTTCGAGACCGGGCGCGGCTCGATCAAGCTGCGCGGCAAGATCGGCAGCGAGGAACTCAAGGGCAACCGCGAGCAGCTCGTCATCACCGAGATTCCCTTCAATGTGAACCGTGCGGCGCTCGAATCGAGCATCGCCGACCTCGTGAACCAGAAGATCATCACGGACATCTCCGCGATGCGCAACGAGTCGGACGAGCACTGCCGGCTGGTGATCGAGCTGAAGCGCGACGCCCTGCCGAAGGTGGTCATCAACAACCTCTTCCAGCACACCCAGCTCGAAATTTCCTTCAGCGTCAACGCGCTCGCCATTGACCACGGCAAGCCCAAGACGCTGAACCTCAAGCAGCTCATCTCCGCCTACATTGACCATCGGCGCGAGGTCATCCTGCGTCGGACGCGCTTCGAGCTGCGCAAGGCCGAGGAACGCGCCGAGCTGTTGGAAGGCTACCTCGTCGCGCTTGCGAACCTCGACGAGTTCATCCACATCATCCGCAGCAGCGACAACAAGGAGGAAGCCCGCGTAAAACTGCTCGCGTTCGAGTGGACGCGCGAGCAGGTCGAGCGCTGGGGCATTCTCATTCGTCGCGAGGGCCAGCTCACGGACGGGCGTTACTCGCTCGCCGAGCGTCAGGTGGATGCCATCCTCGAACTCCGCCTTTACCAGCTCACCGGCCTGGAGATCGACAAGGTGGAGGCCGAATACAAGGCGCTCCTCGAAGTCATCAAGGACCTCATGGACATCCTCGCGAAGGAGTCGCGTGTCATGGCCATCATCAAGAACGAGCTGAAGGCGATTAAGGAAAAGCATGCCACGCCGCGCATGACCCAGATTGTCCCCGACGAAGGCGAGATTGCCATCGAAGACCTGATCGCGAACGAGGGCGTCATCATCACGCTCACGCACGCCGGGCTGATCAAGCGCACGGCCGTCTCCGCCTATCGCGCGCAGCGCCGGGGCGGCAAGGGCGTCATTGGCATGAGCACGCGCGAGGCGGACACGCCGGAGGAGAGCGATTTCATCGAGCATCTCTTCACCGCGAGCACCCACGACTACCTGATGTTCTTCACGAACCGGGGCCGCGTGTATGTGGAGCGCGTGCATGAGATTCCGGACATGGGCCGCGCCTCGAAGGGCCGGAGCATCGCGAACCTCCTGGAGCTTCAGGCCGAGGAGAAGGTCGCCGCGCTCATCCGCATCCAGTCGAAGATTGACGCGAACAAGGACGACATCACCTGGCAGCAGCCCGGGGAGCTGTTCTTCGCCACCCAGCAGGGCACGGTGAAGAAGACATCGCTCAACGAGTTTGGGAACGTCCGCAAGGGCGGCATCATCGCCATCGGCATTGACGAGGGCGACACGCTCATTGAGGTGAAGCTCACGCGCGGCAGCACCGGCGAGACTGATCCCGGCGACGACGTGGTGCTCATCACCCACTCTGGCATGAGCATCCGCTTCAGCGAATCGGACGTGCGCAGCATGGGCCGCAGCGCCACGGGCGTGCGCGGCATCAGCCTCGATACGGGCGACACCCTGGTGGCCGCAGCCATCGTCGTGCCGGATGCGACGCTGCTGGTGGCGGGTGAGAACGGCATCGGCAAGCGCACGGACTTCAGCGAATACCGCGTCCAGTCACGCGGCGGCAAGGGCATCATCACCATGAAGACCGGGGACAAGACCGGCGGGGTGGTGGGTGCGCTCACCGTGAAGGACGCGGACGAGATCATGCTCATCACCAGCGGCGGCCAGATGGTGCGCATCCCCGTGCAGGGCGTCCGCGAGGCGGGCCGCAACACGATGGGTGTGAAGCTGGTGAACCTTGACCCTGGCGACAAGCTCCAGGCGATTGCGCCGGTCATCAGCGAGGAGCGGGGTGAGGAAGCCCCGCCGGCGGCCTGAGGCCGGGGCGGTGATGTGCTTCAAACCGTCCGGGCCGGGTGCCCGAACACGCGCACATACGCGGGGAACAACTGCTCGAAGCGGCTGGTGGCAAACCGTTCCGCGTGATCCTCGCCCTTCTTCGCGTCGAAGTGCTTTTGATGGATGCGGTCGTGGTGATGGCCCAGTTCGTGCAGGAAGACGTGGAGCAGCATGAAGGCGCGGGCTTGTGGCTCCGTGAAGCGGCACAGCACGCCAGTCTTCAGACGGTCGTGGGAAACGCCGAAGCGTTGGAAAATGTCGGCATGCGCCTCGAAATAGGGCGTGGACAGCTCCCTCCAGAGATCCTCCGGCCAGGCGTGCAGCCAGATCGTTCCGGTTTCCTCACGGCGATGGAAGGCGTGCTGGCCGTCTGCGGCCTCGCACTCGCTCGCCAGGATGATTCGCTCCAGCCGCTCTGAAAGGCGTTCCCATTCAGGAATGATGTCAATGAACGCCTGCACCTCCCGCTTGGTGACGGCATGCCGGAACCCGCGCCCCGGGGACTCGCGGTCCAATACATAGCCCTGGCGCGTGGTGAACTGATGCCGGTGCTTGCGCTGGACGCGGCCGTTTTTGACTTTCGAGGCGGTGCGTCGGTTGAAGGCGGTGTGCATGGCCGGTGACGGATCGGGGGCGATCCATGAAAGGGTGCTGGGAGATTGCGGCGCGGTCAAGCGGCGGGCAGCTTGAGGCTGGTTTTGAAGACGGTGATGCGAATTACGCGAATTGACGCGAATGGGAGAAGACGGAAATTCGAAGGGTTCGCGTAATGCGTGTCCGCTTTCGACTGTTGGGTGATTCAGATCAGATGGAGACTCGTCACCTCGTCACCTACGGTGGCGGGCGCATCTCAGTTTCTAGTCCTCTCATTGGCACCAGGCTTGAACCCGGTGTCCGTTGGTCCAAACGAAGCCCAGCGGTTGCAATGGCAACACGGCAGCAGCAAGCAAGCAGGGCTGCGAAGGGGTTAGCGTTCCACTCCCTCTCCCTTTGCGCGGAGCAAGGGGAGAGGGTTGGGGTGAGGGGTG
>CAZCBE010000156.1:0-14685 GCA_964496695.1 uncultured Klebsiella sp. | reverse complement strand
TCGTCAGCTCGTGTCGTGAGATGTTGGGTTAAGTCCCGCAACGAGCGCAACCCCTGTGTCCTGTTGCCACCCCTTAACTGGGAGCACTCTGGACAGACTGCCTCGCTTCAACGAGGAGGAAGGTGGGGATGACGTCAAGTCAGTATGGCCCTTACGGCCAGGGCTGCACACGTACTACAATGCCCGGCACAAAGGGAAGCAAAAGCGCAAGCTGGAGCAAATCTCCAAAAACCGGGCCCAGTTCAGATTGTCGTCTGCAACTCGACGGCATGAAGCTGGAATCGCTAGTAATGGCGCATCAGCTACGGCGCCGTGAATACGTTCCCAGGCCTTGTACACACCGCCCGTCACATCATGAAAGCCGGTCGTACCCGAAGTCGCCGCGTCAACCGCAAGGAGACAGGTGCCGAAGGTATGGCTGGTGATTGGGATGAAGTCGTAACAAGGTAGCCGTAGGGGAACCTGCGGCTGGATCACCTCCTTTCTAAGGAGAAAATAGTGAATAATATTCACTTAGGTCGTTTGCAAAAATGCAAAACGGCTCAAAACTTGTCGCACAATTCAAATTTCAAGAGATCGTTCTTTAACTAATCATCTACGTCCAAGCTGGCAGGTTCAGCTATGGGGCTGTAGCTCAGTTGGTAGAGCGGTAGCTTTGCAAGCTATAGGTCAGGAGTTCAAATCTCCTCAGCTCCACCACAATTTGGGCCTGTAGCTCAGTTGGTTAGAGCATGCGCTTGATAAGCGCAGGGTCACTGGTTCGAATCCAGTCAGGCCCACTACTTTTATCTGCTAAGCAGTGCTTAGACGATAAAGTTCTTTGAAAACTACACACAATCAGTGCATATTAAGTAATACAACGAACGTTGTAGATTTGTGATCAAGATATTAAGAGCTTATGGTGGATGCCTTGGTGCTAAGAGGCGATGAAGGACGCAGCAAGCTGCGATAAGCCACGGCAAGCCGCAAGCAGGCTTTAACCCGTGGGTCTCCGAATGGGGAAACCCAATGATGCAAACATCATTTTTAATGGAAAAATTCATATTCCATTAAAGCAACACGTGGCGAAGTGAAACATCTCAGTAACCACAGGAAAATAAAACGAAATGATTCCGCTAGTAGTGGCGAGCGAACGCGGACGAGCCCAAACTTCAAGAACTTGTTCTTGGAGGGTAGCGGGACTTTAATATGGCAGGTTAAATGCTGACTGAACTGTTTGGAAAAACAGGCCAAAGACCGTGACAGCCGGGTAAGAAAAGCAGGCAACCGCCTAAAAGTATCCCAAGTAGCACGGTGCAAGTGAAACTCTGTGCGAATCTGTCCGGACCACCGGATAAGGCTAAATACTACTTAGCAACCGATAGTGAACTAGTACCGCGAGGGAAAGGCGAAAAGAACCCCTGTTAGGGGAGTGAAACAGAACCTGAAACCATAAGCTTACAATGTGTAGGAGCACCGTAAGGTGTGACTGCTTGCCTTTTGCATAATGAGTCTGCGAGTTATTGTCAGTGGCCAGCCTAAATCTAATATGATGAAGGCGAAGGGAAACCAAGTGCGAATAGCGCGTTCAGTCACTGGCAATAGACCCGAAGCGGAGGTGATCTACTCTTGAGCAGGTTGAAGCTGTAGTAACATACAGTGAAGGACCGAACTCGTGAATGTTGAAAAATTCTGAGATGACTTGAGAGTAGGAGCGAAAGACTAATCAAACCCCGTGATAGCTGGTTCTCTCCGAAATCGCTTGAGGGCGAGCGTTGGGTAAGTAATCCAAGGAGGTAGAGCACTGGATGGCTTAGGGACCCCACCAGGTTGCCAAAACCAATCAAACTCCGAATTCCTTGGAAAATTAGCCCAGCATTCAGGCTGCGAGGGATAAGCTTCGTGGCCAAGAGGGCAACAGCCCAGACCGTCGGCTAAGGTGCCAAAATATTGTTCAGTGGAAAGGATGTGACGTTGCTTAGACAGTGAGGATGTTGGCTTAGAGGCAGCCACCATTTAAACAGTGCGTAATAGCTGACTCATCGAGCGATGTCGCGCCGAAAATGATTGGCGATCAAACAATATACCGAAGCCACGGATTCTTAACCAGTTCGCTGATTAAGAGTGGTAGGAGAGCGTAATCAATTTGGTGAAGCTAAACCTAAAGGGATAGTGGAAAGTTGATTAGTGAGAATGCAGACACGAGTAGCGATAAACCAGATGAGAATTCTGGTCGCCGTAAACCCAAGGTTTCCTGGGCTAGGTTCGTCCTCCCAGGGTTAGTCGGGAGCTAAGATGAGGCCGTAAGGCGTAATTGATGCACAGCAGGCTAATATTCCTGCACCATTTTTGGTCAAATTGAAAAGTGACGCAGAAAGAAAAGCAACAATGTCATTGACAGACGAAGCCGAGGCTTAGGCCAAAGCGAGTTGCCAGACAATCTGCCTAGAAAACCTCTTCAATGTTTCCTTGAATGCCCGTACCGTAAACCGACACAGGTGGGTGAGTGTAAGTGCACTAAGGCGCGCGAGAGAGACCTCTCTAAGGAACTCGGCACATTAGCCCCGTAACTTCGGGAAAAGGGGTGCTCTACGTAAGTAGAGTCACAGTAAATTGCGTTTACCGACTGTTTAACAAAAACACAGCTCTCTGCTAAGTCGTAAAGACGATGTATAGGGAGTGACACGTGACCAATGCGGAAAGATCAAGGTAAGCCGTTAGCTGCAAAGTGACGCGGTGAGCCCAAGTCCCCGTGAATGTCGGCCGTAACTATAACGGTCCTAAGGTAGCGAAATTCCTTGTCGGGTAAGTTCCGACCTGCACGAATCGTGTAACGAGTGAACGACTGTCTCGGAGAGGATCTCGGCGAAACTGTAATTGCGGTGAAGATGCCGCATGCCCGCAGTAGGACGGAAAGACCCTATGCACCTTTACTGTAAGCTGGTATTGTGTTCTGGTTAATGATGCGTAGCGTAGGTGGGAGACTTTGAAGCGAGGGCTTTGGTTCTCGCTGAGTCGCAATGTGAAACACCACTCTTCGTTAACTAGGATTCTAACCCCGATTCCTGTCATCCAGGCGGGGGACAGTGCTTGCGGGTCAGTTTGGCTGGGGCGGCTTCCTCCCAAATGGTAACGGAGGAGCGCGAAGCTGGGTTCAGCATGGTTGGCAACCATGCGTCGAGGGTATGGCTAGAAACCCGGTTAACTGTGAGACCAACAAGTCGAGCAGATGCGAAAGCAGGCCCAAATGATCCGATGGTTTAATGTGGAATTGCCATCGCTCAACGGACAAAAGGTACGCTAGGGATAACAGGCTGATCGGTTCCAAGAGTTCACATCGACGAACCGGTTTGGCACCTCGATGTCGGCTCATCGCATCCTGGGGCTGGAGAAGGTCCCAAGGGTCCGGCTGTTCGCCGGTTAAAGCGGTACGCGAGCTGGGTTCAGAACGTCGTGAGACAGTTCGGTCCTTATCCACTGTGGGCGTAGGAGACTTGTGGGGTTCAAACCTTAGTACGAGAGGACCGGGTTTGACGCACTTCTGGTGTGGCAGTTGTCCCGTCAGGGGCATCGCTGCGTAGCCATGTGCGGAAGAGATAAGCGCTGAAAGCATCTAAGTGCCAAGCTCCTCCCAAGATATTGTCTCCCGGCCGCAAGGCCCTAAAGACCGCGGGCAGACTACCCGCTTGATAGGTCAGGCGTGCAAGCGCTGTGAGGCGTTTAGCGGACTGATACTAATTGGTCGTGAGGCTTGATCGCTTTAATTAACGATTGTATTACAATGCGCCTTGTGTGTAGTTTTCTGGGAACTTTTGTTCCGGCGCTCTTTTTGATTTTTTTTGGTGGCCACAAAGCTGCGGCCCGACCCGATCCCATCCCGAACTCGGCCGTCAAACGCAGCATTGCCGATGGTAGTGGTTGTATAGCCTCCGCGAGAGTAGGTTGCCGCCAAATCTTTAATTAGGAGCCGGACTTTGTCCGGCTCCTTTTTTTTAACCGCGTTCTGCCTGAACCAAAAAACAACTTGCGACTCATCCCTGCCTTCTGCTAAAAAGGGTAATCATTTATGGCAGCCATTGGCCGTTTCCAGAAGGGTGACGAGATTTTTTTCGCAAAGGTTGTGGATGGGGAACTGTTCCGCCTTCATGGAGACGTCTTCGGCTCCCCTTCATTCGACAAGAAACCGTTGTCAGTGAAGGGCATCAAGACCCTTACCCCTGTTCTGCCTTCCAAAGTCATTGCCGTTGGACTGAACTACGCCGACCACGCTCGTGAATCTGGCAAACCTTTGCCAAAGGAACCGCTCTTCTGGCTAAAGGCCCCGACCTCCCTCATCCCTGATGGTGCCAAAGTCGAAGTCCCTTTTCCCAACCATCGCACCGATTTCGAGGCCGAACTCGCCATCATCATCGGCCGCAAGGTCCGCAACGTCACCCCCGCCGCCGCCGCGCGCTATATCTTCGGCTACACCGCCGCCCAAGACATCAGTGACCGCACCATTCAGAATGCGGAAAGCCAGTGGGCGCGTTGCAAATCCTTCGACACCTTCACTCCCCTTGGTCCTTACGTGGAAACCAAGATCGACCCGCACGATCTCACCATTCAGCTCTTCCAAAACGGCCAGCTCCGCCAGAACTCCAACACCAGCCAGTTGATCTTCAACTGCTTCGCGCTCGTCAGCTTCATCTCCACCAACATGACCCTTCTGCCTGGCGACGTCATCGTTACCGGCACCCCAAGCGGCGTAGGTCCCATCGAATCCGGCGACCGCCTCGAAGTCCGCATCCAAGGTCTGGCCCCCCTCGTCAACACCGTCAAGTAACCATCCCCTCTTCCTGCTGAGCCGTCGGGAATCACTTCTCGACGGCTTTGCTGCTAACTCCCCCCAATTCCCATGCGCTGGACCCAGTCTTTTATCCCGACCCTCAAGGAAACCCCCGCCGAGGCGGAAATCCTCTCCCACAAGCTCCTCCTGCGCGCCGGTCTCGTCCGCAAGCTCACCGGCGGTCTCTACACTTTCCTGCCTATCGGCCTTCGCGTCTTGCGCAAGATCGAGGACATCATCCGCGAGGAGATGAATCGCGCCGGTGCCCTCGAAGTCCTAATGCCCGCCCTCCAGCCGCCTGAGATCTGGCAGCAATCCGGCCGCTACGAGACCGCCCGCGACGTCCTCTACAAGGCCAAGGACCGTTCCAACAAGGAATGGATTCTCAGCCCCACCGCCGAGGAAGTCATCACCACCCTCGCCGCCGGTGAAATCAATTCCTACCGCCAGTTGCCCGTGAACTTCTACCAGGTCAGCGTGAAGTTCCGCGATGAGATCCGCCCGCGCTTCGGCCTCATGCGCGCCAAGGAATTCATCATGAAGGACGCCTACTCCTTTGATGCCAGCGACGAAGGCGCGATGGCCAGCTACCGGAAGATGTATGACGCCTACACGCGCATCTTCAACCGCTGCGGCCTGAAGAGTTTCCCTGTCGAGGCAGACACCGGCGTCATCGGCGGCAGCCACTCGCACGAATTCATGGTCCCCGCCGAGACCGGCGAGAACGACGTCGTTTACTGTGAAGCCTGCGGCTACGCGGCCAATATCGAAAAAGCCACGAGCGGCCTGCCCAAAACCGCCCCGCGCGACCTCGGGCCGGCGATTGAGAAATTCCCAACCCCCGGCGTCGTCACCATCGAAGCCCTCAGCAAGGCCCCCTACAGCGTCCCCGCCAACCGCCAGATCAAGACCCTCGTTTACATCGCCGACAGCCAGCCCCTCATCATTCTGATCCGGGGCGACGATCAGTTGAACGAGACCAAGCTGATGGCCCGGACCGGGGCCGTCGCCGCCCGTCCCGCCACGGTCGAGGAAATCGTGCCTCTCCTCGGTGCGAAGCCCGGCTCCCTTGGCGCCGTGCTAAACGTCCCCGCCGGCGCGAAAGTCATTGCCGATGAGCGCCTCCAGGGCGCGAACGACATGACCACCGGCGCGAACGAAGACGGTTTCCACCTCAAGAACGTCTCCATGGACCGCGACGTGAAGGTGGCCGCATGGTTCGACCTGCGCACCGTCACCAAAGGCGAGCCCTGCGCGAAGTGTGCGAAGTCGCTGAAAATCCAGCGCGCCATCGAAGTCGGCCACGTCTTCAAACTCGGCACCAAATACAGCGAAAAGCTCAACGCCCGCTTCCTCGACTCCGACAGCACGTCCAAACCCTGCGTCATGGGCTGCTACGGCATCGGCGTCACCCGCACTCTCCAGGCCGTCATCGAGCAGTGCAACGACAAGGACGGCATCGTCTGGCCGCTCGCCGTCGCGCCCTACGCCGTGTGCATCACCCCGCTCGTCGTGGCCCCGGAGTCTCCCGTCATGCAGCTCGCCGAGAAGATCTACGCCGACCTCACCGCTGCCGGCGTGGACGTCATCCTCGACGACCGCGATGACCGCCCCGGCGTGAAGTTCAAGGACGCCGACCTCGTCGGCTTCCCCCTGCGCCTTGCCATCGGTGAGAAATCGCTGGCCAAGGGCGAAGTCGAACTCAAGCCCCGCGGTGGTGCTCTCCAAGCCATCCCCGCCGGTGAAGCCGTGGCCCGCATCCAAGAATTCCTCACCCCCCGCGCCGCATAGCCAAGGGGGTTGCCAAGGTTTTGGTTGGCCGAGTCCAAATCCCAAGGGCAATTGGTGGAAGAGTTGCAGGGTTGTGGAGCACGTCTGCTCCCTCTCCCTTCCTCGGAGGAGGGGTTGGGGTGAGGGGGAGGGGGGCGTCCGGCGGTGTTGCCACAAGGCCCTTTCTTTTCGCGCTTTTTCGCGTGTTTCGCGGGCACCCCTTCGGGAATCTCGTTCAATTCTCATCCACCTCCCCGCGTCGAAACCGCCATGCGCCACTCCCTCCGCCTGCTCCTCGGCCTCGCTGCCATTGGTCTCTCGCTTTCCTCCGCTTTCGCGGCGGACGACTTCAAACCCCTCTTCAACGGCACCAACTTTGACGGCTGGCGCTTCTCGGGCCAGAAGGAGGGCGACCCCTGGCCCGACAACTGGAAGGTGAAGGACGGCGTCATCTTCCTCACCGGCGGCGGCCGCCCGCACTTGGTTACCGTGCGGGAATTTACCGACTTCGAACTCAAGCTCGAGTGGCGCGCCCTCAAGGAGGAATACAACAGCGGCCTCTACCTCCGCTGCGTCAAGGACGCGGGCAACAACCAGCTCAACCTGGCCAAAGGTGCTGAAGGCGGGCTCGTCGGCGGCAAGATGGACGGGGCCAAGCCCGTGCCGGATCTGCAAAAGCCTTCTGGCGAGTGGAACCTCTGGCGCGTGCTCGTGAAGGGTGAAAAAGTCAGTTTCTGGTGCAACGACACGCTGGCCTGGGAAGCCACCGGCTTCAAAACCGAAAAAGGCTGCATCGGCCTGCAAGCCGAAGGTGCCTCCATGGAATTTCGCAACCTCCAGTTACGCGAGCTGAAGTAGCCCCAAGCCTTTGCTCCATCAGCCTCTGTTTCCAATCGGCTATCGGCTATTGGCCATCGGCTATGGATTTCGGCTCTGTGCCGAGCATTGGTTTGAGTGGAGACAGTTGTCAGGTTGATTTGGACACTGGCATCGCGCAACTCGCCCAGCCCGCAGGACCGCGACTCGGCCGCAAGGCAGGCTGTGCAACATGGACTGCGGGTTTTAGGCGGTGGAGTAATATTAACCCGAACCACGAAGTCGAGTCGGCCAGATGCTGTGGCGCAGACTTGCAGTCTGCTGTTTCGCCGGCTTGCAGCCGGCAGACCGTTCTTCGCTCCGGACGGTTCAGGAGAATACAATCCGGCCCCTCCCATTTTTCTGGCCTATCTTTCTGACCCCCTTCCGTTCATCGCAGGGAGCGCAGCCCCGGATCGCTGCGCCAACGCCGCAGCCGTCACCTGCCGTTCAGCGCATTTTCCCTTTCGCATGTTTCGCGTGTTTCGCGGGCACTCCGGTTGAAGCGGCGAGCCGCCATTCCGTCGAAGCGCCATGATTTATCGCCTGCGTGCGTTCCTTGCTGTCAGTGCCGTGCTGCTCGCCCAGCCCTGCGCACAGGCTGTTGAGGCCGGTTTCGAATCACTGTTCAACGGCAAAGACTTCACCGGCTGGCGCTTTTCCCTGCAGAAGGCCGGCGATCCCTGGCCGGACAACTGGAAAGTGAAGGACGGAGCCATCTATCTCACCGGCGCCATGCGTCCGCATCTCGTCACCGTGCGTGAATACACGGACTTCGAGGTCCGCCTGGAGTGGCGTGCGCTCAAGGACAAGTTCAACAGCGGCTTCTACATCCGCTGCAAGCCCGACGGTGGCAACAACCAGATCCGCATAGACAAAGGCACCGAAGGCGCAATTCTCGTGGGCAAGATTGACGGGGCCAAGGCCGTGCCGACCCTGCAAAAAGCCGTCGGGGAATGGAACGAATGGCGCGTCACCGTCAAGGGCGGCAGCGTCACCCTCTGGTGCAATGGCAAAACCGCGTGGGAAGGCACCGGCCTGACCCCCGAGCGAGGCTGCATCGGAATCCAGGCCGAGGGCGCGCCCCTCGAATTTCGGAACCTGCAGGTGCGCGAGATCAAGTAGTCGTGTTTTTACTTCGGCGATTTCCCATTGGCCATCGGCGATCGGTTATCGACTGGTAGCTCCACGTTTGCGCGTGCCTGTCCTGACTGTCTTGCCGCCGCTACTTGGGGACGCTAACCTCCCGCGCGTCACCACCTGTGAGCGCCGGCAAGACATATCTCAAGTGCAAGTGCCCCCACTGCGGCGCGGAAGTGCAGTATCCTGATTACGCCGGAGGGGGCGCGAGTTCCTGCGGCAAGTGCGGCAAGACCGTCCTGCTGCCTCGCGCCGCCGCCGCACCGGCTCCCGCCCCTGTCCCCGCCGCACCCAAACCAGCGGCACCGAAACCCGCCCCCGCCCCTGCGCCAGTCGCGGCCCCCCGCCCCAGTTCGCCGTCGCCGCCGCCGACCGTTCCGAAGCCCGCCCCCGCTCCCGCCAAACGCGTCGAACCCTCCGCCATCAAGCCCGCCGCGCGGACCGGCCGCAGCACCTTCACCCGCGTTTGTCTCTGGTCGCTGAACATCGCCATCCTCCTCGCCGTGCTTGTCGTGTTGGGCAACCACCTGAAAAACCGTCCTGCTCAGCCAGAAGCCCCGTCCACCCCCATCCCGCTCGCTCCAGCGCCCAATACGCCCGCCGCGCCCGCTCCATCAGTCCCATCCGCCCCATCTCCCACTCCGCCTCCGGCCGCCATGGCCCCTCCCGCCGTCACCCCGCCCAAAACCCCCAAGCTCCTCACCGACCTGAAAATCACCCAGGTAGCCCTCGACCAGCCCAAAGGCACCAAAGGCAGCCGCCTCGTTTATGTCACCGGCATCCTGAAAAACGACTCCGACCACCAACGCTTCGGCGTCCGTGTGGAACTCGATCTTCTCGACGCCGCCGGCGCGAAAGTCGGCACCGCCACCGATTACCGTCAGATGCTCGATCCCCGTGCCACCTGGCAATTCCGCGCCATCGTCACCGACCGCCGCGCCACCGCCGCCAAATTCGTCGCCGTAAAGGAGGACGAGTAACTGCTTCGGGCACCCAGTCACGCATCATTCGGAAGACGACGCCCCGCTTCTCCCTCTCCCCCATCGGGGGAGAGGGCCGGGGTGAGGGGGCGGGCAGCGACCAGCCAGCGGTGCCACGAAGGTTCACCCGCCCGCCCGTGTGGCATTGAAGTCAGAAGAATTTCAAACCAAGCCCTTCCCATTTTTCTGGCCCCATCTTTTTGACCCCCTTCGGTTCATGGAGCATGAAGCGGGACTGGCGACGGCTTTATCCGTGTGCATCCGTGGTGGGCGCAGCTTGACACTGCCCCCGCACGACGGCGGAGCGCGGCCCGCTGGGCCGCAGCGGCTGGCAGCAGGGAAAGGCTTGGGAAGCTCCGCAGCCCGTTCTGCAGGGTGGCCGCTGCGGCCCGGAGTGCCGCGCTCCGGGGGCAGTGCGCGGATGCACCCATCCGTGGTTGTTCATCCATCTCGTTCTTGCCACGCCTCCACTCCGTTTCCATACTCCGCCCCTTTGAAACTATGAACGCACCCATTCGTGTCGCAGTCACCGGCGCTGCCGGCCAGATCGGTTACTCCCTCCTCTTCCGCATCGCCTCCGGCGCGATGTTCGGCCCTGACCAGCCGGTCATCCTCCAGTTGATCGAAGCCCCGGTGGAGAAGGCCCTCAAGGCCCTCGAAGGCGTCGCCATGGAACTCGACGACTGCGCCTTCCCCCTGCTCAAGGGCATCGTGCAGACCTCCGACCCCGCCGTGGGGTTTAAAGACGCGAACTGGTGCCTGCTCGTCGGTGCCAAGCCGCGCGGTCCCGGCATGGAACGCGCCGATCTGCTCAAGGACAACGGCAAGATCTTCATCGGCCAGGGCCAGGTCATTGACGCCGTGGCCGCTGACAACGCGCGCGTGGCCGTCGTCGGCAACCCCGCCAACACCAACTGCATGATCGCCGCCTCGCAGGCGAAGCGTCTGCCGCCGGAACGCTTCACCGCCATGGTCCGGCTCGACCAGAACCGCGCCCAATCCCAGCTCGCCAAGAAGGCCGGCGTGGACCTGACCGCCGTGAAAGACATCTTCATCTACGGCAACCACAGCCCGACGATGTTCCCCGCGTTCGCCCACGCGACCATTGATGGGAAACCCGCCCCGGCCGTCATCAACGACGATGCGTGGCTCCAAGGGCCGTTCTGCGAAACCGTCGGCAAGCGCGGGGCCGCCATCATCGCCGCCCGCGGCGCTTCCTCGGCCGCGTCCGCCGCCAACGCCCTTGTGGACCACGTCCGTTCGCTCGTGACTCCAGGTGCCATTCACTCCGTCGCCGTGAAGTCCAACGGCCTCTACGGCTTCGATCCAGGCGTCTGGGCCGGCATGCCCGTGCGCACCACCACCGCAGGCAGCTATGAAGTCCTCACCGGCTACGCCATGGACGACTTCGCCAAGTCCAAGCTCGCCGCGACGAACAAGGAACTGCAGGAAGAGAAGGCCTTCGTCGCCGAACTCCTGCCGAAGGCCTGACCGTTGCTCTCAGTTTTCCAGCCGCCGGTGCAAACCGGCGGCATTTTTATTGCTTGGTGGATCTCGAACGCGGCCTGCCGACGTGGCCTGCATCTTTCCTCCCCCAAGTGGGATATCCCCGTTATTGCGGGAAAATGGAGGGGGTATTGCCTTTGGTGGAACTTTCCCGGCATTACTAAGCCATGAAAATTTACGAGGTAAACCACGGTCAGCCTGCCGGCTCAAAGCGCCGTGAGTTCGCGTGTCTCAGCAACAAGCGCACCGACAGCAGGCTTCTCAATTCACAAACGGGACGTGGTTTGCGTTTCACCACATGGAAAGAGATCGAGCTGTTCGTTTTCAATCCCAGCGCTCCTCGCCCCGACTTCTTCGGTCTGGCATTGGAACACGTCTGCAATGCGAGAGCCCATGAACTCGTCGGCAACATCCTCTCCCAAAGCGGCGAATTATTGCCCCTGAAAGTCAAGGGTGAGGCTGGCATGCACTACCTCTACAACTGCACCACCGTAGTTGATGTGCTGAACCGACAGGGGGCCATTTGGGAATACAACAAGAAATTTAAGACATCAAAGATCGCTGTTCCAAGCTTCTTCGCCGAGCGTTTAGAAAAGGCTACGCTCTTCAAAGTGCAAGGCCTTTGGAGTCTTTCGAGGCTTTTTTGTGCGGAGCACACGGGGGATTACCGCGATGGAGAGTTTAAGGCGCAGGTCGAGCATCACGGCCTCACTGGCCTGCGCTTTGATCTGCTTTGGTCCGACAACGATGGACCCGTTCCGCCCAAGTTTCGATATTTGAAGGAGCACCCGTTTGAGTATCGAACGGCTGACGGAAATCCATGGATTTTCCCGGATGAAGGATCAACTGCCAGAATTTCTACCCCAGCAAGGCGGGCCAAAGCGAAGACGGTGAGAAAGGTGCCGAAGCGGGCATGAGAATTTGTCAGGTTTAGCCGACGACGGGCGACAGGAACGTGTATGCCATCTGAGTAGGCAGGCACGGCCACGAAGTCCTGCACGCTGTGTTTTGCCAACCTGTTCCCAAAGCTGGCGACACAAGCCGGAGCAGCCACCGTCCTGTCCTTCCTGCTCGTAATCCTGATCCTAATCCTGATCCTCCGGCAGAACGCCCCTCCCATCCGTCCCACACCCCTCACTTCGCCGTTTTGCCCTCTTCCGTCTTCGCCTGCTCATGCGCCTTCGTCGCAAACGCATTCTCCATCGTCTCCACCAGATTCTTCAGGCTCACCGGTTTGGGCAGGAACAGATAGCCGCCCGTGATCACCCCGTCCGCCGCCTCTTTCTTCGTGATCGTCGCAGTGAGGAAGATCACCGGCACATCTTTGAAAAACGGATCCGCCTTGAGCCGGCTGGCGATCTCGCCCCCGTCCATCCCTGGCATGATCACATCCAGCAGGATCAGGTCGGGCTTGAACTCTCGTGCGGTGGTAAGCGCCTGCGGCGCGCGGTTCTCTTCGCACACCACATAGCGCTTGGTGTGCTCCAGGTTGAGCCGGACCATCCGGGTGAACGACGCTTCGTCGTCAATGATGAGAATGCGCTTTTGATCCATGATCAGTTCCTTTCCGACCGCAACGTCACTGTCACCCGCACCCCGCTGGGGTCGAGGTTTTGCAGCAGGATGCTGCCCTCGTGGAGTTCAACGATCTTTCGCGAAACCGTAAGCCCCAGGCCCGTGCCCTTGCCCGTGGCCTTCGTCGTGAAGAACGGCTCAAACACCCGGGCCAGCTTCTCATCCGGCACGCCGGTGCCCGTGTCATCAATCTCGGTGACCAGCACCCGCTCGCCGGCGCGAAACTCGTGGGTCTGCCGCGCGCCGGGGCTCGGCCGGGCCTCCTCGGGTGTGAGCTTCTTGAGATAGGTCCGCACCGTCAGCGTGCCGCCGTCCGGCATCGCATGAGTGGAGTTGGTCAGCACGTTTACGAACACCTGCTTGATCTTGTTCGCATCCACCAGCGCGGCGGGAAGATTGTCGCCCAGTTCGGTCACCACCGTGATGTTCGCGCTCTTCAGCTCATGCTTCACCATGTTGATCGAGCTGCGCAGCAGCGTGTTCAGGTCCCCGGGCCGCAGGTCGAGCTTGCCCGGCGTGGAGAAGTCCAGCAGCCCCATGATGATGCCGTCGGCGCGGTGCAGGGCGTCCTGCATGTCCTTCAGCACCGTGCCGGCCACCGCATCTTCCGCCAGCCCGGGGTGGCTGCTCAGGTAGTCCACCCCCATGCGGATGACCGCCAGCGGGTTCTTCACCTCGTGGGCGATGCCCGCCGCCATCTGGCCGATGGACTGCATCTTCTCCATCTCGATGATCTGGAGCTGCGCCTCCTTGAACCGGCTGTGCGAGCGCTGCAGGTCTGCGAGGGTCCGCAGCAGGTCCTCGCGGCTCCGGGCGAGGTCGGCGTGCGCCTTTTTCAGCTTCTCCTCGCCCCGCACCCGCGCCGTCACGTCCCAAAAAATGCCCTGCGTGCCGATGATCTTGCCGTGCGTGTCGAAGACCGGCGACTTCACCACCTGCACGTATTCCTTCTCGCCCCCGGGCGGCGTGTGCTCCTCCACCGCCTCAAACACCCGGCCCGCCGCCACCACCCGCTGGTCATCCGCCTGATACTTCACCGCCAGTTCCGGCGGGAAGAAGTCGAAGTCCGTGTGCCCGAGGATTTCCTGGACGGTCTTGCCCAGCTCGACGCAAAAGCGGCGGTTGGCGAAGGTGAACCGTCCCTCAAGATCCTTGCGGTAAATGTATTGCGGCAGGTTCTCCACCAGCGACTGGTAAAAGACCTCCGAATCCCGCAACGCGCGCTCCACCCGCTTGCGCTCGATGGCGTAGCGCACGGCCCGGTGCAGCAGCACCGTGTCCATCTGGCCCTTCACCAGGTAATCTTGTGCCCCATTATGCACGGCGGACGCCGCGACCTGCTCGTCATCCAAGCCGCTCATCACGAGGATGGCCAGTTCGGGATGCAGCGCCTGCAACTGGCCAAAGGTGTCCAGGCCGCGGCTGTCCGGCAGGAACAAATCCAGCAGCACCAGGTCGAAGGGCGACTGCGCCGCCGCAGCAATGCCCTCGCGCAGGTTCGGCACGTTGGTCAGATGGAAATCCTCGCCCAGCAGATCACGGATCAGGAGCGTATCGGCCGGGCTGTCTTCAATGAGGAGCAGCCGCAGGGTGGCGGGGCTGGTCTTTGCGGCCGGGCTGGCCGGTTCAGACAGGTTTGAAGGGACTGCGTTCATGCCGTGCTCGACCAGACCTGCGCCACCCCGCTGGCCGTCGAGGGTGAGCGCGGTAACGCACGACTCACAACCTCAGCGGATTGCACACGGGGGCCATTGCTTGGCGGCCAGCGTAAGACGCACACCGGTCCCTTTCAATCGGAAACTCGGCGCGGGAAATTCTTTCATGTCGCTTCGCGCTTTGGCGTGCGGTGACAAGTCGCCGCACTCCAAAAACCTTCGTCTCCACGACAGCACCATCGCCGCTGTCATCACCGTCCACTCGAAGCTCGACGCCGCTTTTCTCCCTCTCCCCCATAGGGGGAGAGGGCGGGGTGAGGGGGCGGGCAGCGACAAGCCAACGGCGTCGCGAAGGTTCAACCGCCCGCCGGTGCTGGCATTGAAACGAGGTCGTCACCTG